>CBHTVR010000039.1:0-20635 GCA_966096795.1 uncultured Gammaproteobacteria bacterium | reverse complement strand
TCCGGAGATTCGCCATGACCTCGACCGAGAAGTTCATCGAGCAACTGGCCGCCCGGGCCAAACCGGTGCGACCGCTGGCCCCGGCCTGGCAACGCACCTGTGCGTGGTTGCTGGTCTCCGCTGGCGTCATCGCCCTGTGCACCTCGGTATTTGGCTTGCGTCCGGAGTTGTTCGAGTTGTTCCTGCAGCCGGCCGCGGCGATGGAGTGGGTGGGCAGCTTGCTGACGGGCGTGCTGGCGGCGTTCGCGGTGTTTCAGGTGAGCGTGCCCGGTCGTTCACTGCGCTGGGCGTGGTTGCCAGTGCCGGCCCTGTTGTTGTGGACCTGGGGCGTGGGCCTGGGTTGCCTGGGCGAGTGGTTGCAGATGGGCAATGCCTGGTTTGCCTACCAGCCCAAGTCCCTGCATTGCGCGCGCGAAGTGGCGCTGGTCAGCATTCCCATCGGCATCATCATGCTGGTGATGGTGCGCCACGCGGCGCTGTCGCGTCCGCGTCCGACCGCGCTTCTCGGTGGATTGGCAGCCGCGGCATTGTCTTCGGCGGGTGTTGGCCTGTTCCATGTTGGCGAAACCGCAGTGATGGGTTTGATCGGCCATTTCCTTGCGGTGCTGGTGCTGGCCTTGGCCTGTTCCTTGTTCAACCGGCGTTTGTTCAGCTGGGTAGGAGCCTGGCGACCTTTGTTATAGTCGCGCGGCCGGGCATCGCAAGGAGTCGCGTCATGTTTCGCCGCCACGCGGATGTGTTCCAGCTTTCCGTCTTCTCGCGCGCCCTTGCGGGCGCACTGTTTTTCACGGCGTTCTCCCTGCCGGTATTTGCCCAGGACAGTGGCGCCGGCGCCGGTACCTCGGACGAACCTGCGCCGCCCGCCAGTTGCACATCGGTAGACCCCGATCGCAGGCTGCGCCTGCTTGATCGCGAAGTTCGCGATACGCCGGCTCTGACCGTGGCGGGGCAACGCAAGCTCAACGCCCAGCTATCGCGCGGCGAGTGCCGCGACCTGGCGTCAAACGCCGTGGACGCGTTGCTGATTGGCGGAGACGAAAGCCCCGGTGCCTACTACCTGGAAGCCCGCGCCGATGCCCTGGCCGGCAAGCGCAATGTCGCCGAGCGCAAGGTGGATGCGGCGCTCGATCGCGCGCCGGGCTTCGCCCCCCTGATGGTGCTCAAGGCCTCCTTGCTGCTCGATCGCGAACAGCGCATCCAAGCGCGCGCCTTGCTCGCGCAGGCCGATGCCAGCCAACCCGATGACCTGCGTTCGGCCTTCCAGCGCCTGCGCGTGGACGCGCTCGACGCGCCCAAGGGAGACGGCGCCAAACAGTTGTTCAAGGTGCTCAAGGACGACTCGCTGCCGCCGGATGTGCGCGATGTCGCCATGCAGACCCTGCTGTACCTGACCGCGCTGGACGTCGGCAGGAAGCAGGATGCGGTGCGCGCAGGCCTGAGCTTCGAATCCCAGACCTCGCGCGCCGACAAGCTCAACACCCTGGCGCGGCTGTTGGCCGAAGAAGAGGGCAAGACCGAGGCTGCGCGCAAGTTGCTCCAACAGGTGCAGGACGACAAGCAGGCCAGTCCCGAGTCGCAACACAGCGCCCAGGTGTTGATGGCCGAGACCTGGTTGCTTGATGCCGCGCGCATTGATCCCATGCCCAGCGAACGCAACGCCGACCTGCTGGCCAAGGCGAAAGCCGCGGCCAAGGACGACATGGTGCCCCTGGCCGGGCGCATTCGCAGCCTGCATGACCTGTCCGCCCTGCTGCCCTTCGTTGCCGACGTGAAGGATGCCAATGAGCGCGGCCCCGATGGCCTGACCCTGATTTGCCGCGGCGCGCAATTGCTCGACGAGTCCAAGATCCGCCGCGCGATCGAAGCCGGCGCCGATGTCGACAGCGAGTGTTCCGGATCCACCGCGCTGGCCTTTGTGGTCCGCCAGGGTCCTGGCTTCTTCAATATCAAGCGCGACATCCTGGCGGTGCTCTTGCAGGCCGGAGCCAATCCCGATCCCAAGCTCTACCCGGGCAGCAGCTACACCGCCATCAGCTTCTGCGCCGAAGCCCTGCCGGGCTGCGCCGACACCCTGTTGCCCGTCCTGAAGGAATACGCCAGGCCGGCGCCGCCTGCGCCGACTGTGACCCAGTAGCGGCCAGAGGGTAGAACTACCGATGGGGCTGGCCCCGGTGTCTGCCAGAATCGGTCCGAGCAAGAGGAACCCCCCATGGCCAGCCTCAACGAAGAGCAAGCCCGCGCCTACATGCACAAGTTGTTGGCCGCCATGGCCCAGGCTGGCGGCTCGGACTTGTTCATCGCCCACGACTTCCCGCCCAGCATCAAGCTCAACGGCGGCATGAAGCCGCTCATCGCCCAGAAGCTCAATGGCGACCTGACCCGCGAGCTGGCCAACGCGATGATGAACTCCTCGCAGCGCGAGGAATTCGCGCGCGAGTTCGAGTGCAACTTCGCCATCGCCGTGCCCGGCTTGCAGCGCTTTCGCGTCAATGTGTTCATGCAGCAGGGCCATGTCGGCATGGTGCTGCGTACCATCGCCGCCGAGATCCCCAACTTCGACAAGCTGCGCCTGCCGGAAATCCTGCGCGAAGTGGTGATGAACAAGCGCGGCCTGGTGCTGGTGGTGGGCGGCACCGGCTCGGGCAAGTCGACCTCGCTGGCGGCCATGCTCGACCACCGCAATGCCACCTCGGCCGGGCACATCATCACCATCGAGGACCCGGTCGAGTACGCGCACGTGTCCAAGAACTGCCTGATCACCCACCGCGAGGTCGGGGTGGACACGCATAGCTGGCACCACGCCCTCAAGAACACCCTGCGCCAGGCCCCGGACGTCATCCTGATCGGCGAAATCCGCGACGCCGAAACCATGGAACACGCCATCGCCTTTGCCGAAACCGGGCACCTGTGCCTGAGCACCCTGCACGCCAACAGCGCCAGCCAGACCATCGAGCGCATCATCAACTTCTTCCCCGAAGAGCGGCGCACGCAGTTGCTGATGGACCTGTCGGCGAACCTGCGCGCCATCGTCTCGCAGCGCCTGGTGCGCACTGAGGACGGCAAGGGCCGGGTGGCCGCGATCGAAGTGCTGATCAACACCCCGACCATCGCCGAACGCATCTTCAAGGGCGAGTTCAACGAACTCAAGGCGGTGATGAACAAGTCGCGCGAGGTGGGCATGCGCACCTTCGACTGGGCCCTGTTCGAGCTCTACAACGAAGGCTTCATCAGCTATGAAGAGGCCATCCGCAATGCTGACTCCGCCAACGAGCTGCGCCTGAACATCAAGCTCAAGAGCAAGCGCGGCGAGCCAGCCGGCAAGACCGGTCCGGAGCTGAGCATGGAAGAACAGCCCAGTGCCGAAGAGCTGCGCGAGATGCGCCGCAAGGAACTCGAGCGCCAGGAGCAGCGCCGCAAGGAGCTCGAGGAAGAGCAGATGCGCAAGAATCGCGAGCGCCGGAACGTGCAGGAGATCGACCCCAGGTTGCCGATGCCCGACCCGCGCATTGTCGCCCCCGAACTGATCCGCTAGGCCGGAGGAAAGGCGGGCGCTGCCAGGCCCGCCTGAAATGCGAACCGGCGCTTGGATTCGCCCGGCCCGCGCCGCTAGACTCGCGCTGCACCCCCCGACGAAGCCCCCCCCCATGCGTCCCGCGTTTCCATCACTGGCGAAACCTGCAGCGTGACGCCTGCCGATACCGACGCCGGGCGCGAGCCCTATGACGTGCTGCTGGTCGAGGACCAGGAGCCAAGGCGCGGACAGCTGCGCAATGTGCTCGAGCAGGACGGCCTGCGCGTGCGCGACTGCGACAGCGAGTCGGACGCGCTCGAGTTGCTGGCCCAATCCCTGCCGGATGCGGTGCTGGCGGGCCCGGTAGCCGGCCCCGGCCTGTTGTCGCGCCTGCGCCGGCAATCCGCGCTGGCGGCCTTGCCGGTGCTCCTGCTCAGCGAACAGGACGATGAACTCTCGCGCTATTGGTCGGTGGGCCAGGGCGCCGATGAGGTGCTTCAGCTGCCGGTGGCCGCCGATGTGTTGGTGGCGGCCTTGCGCGCGCGTATTCGTCGTGCCCGCCTGCTGGGGCCGCGCGCCAGCGAGGCGGTCGAAACGGCGCACCGTTCCGGCCAATTGCGCCGCGGCGAATTCCTCGCGCAACTCGCCGCCAGCCTGCGCGGCGAGCCCGCGCCCTGGCAGGTATTGATCGCCGTGCGCGTGGACCAGGCCAAGGCCTTGCTCGAAGGAATGGGCCAGGCGGCGGCTTTCGAACTGGAACAAGCCATCGCCACGCGCTTTGCTTCGGCCTTGCAGGACGCCGATGCCCATACCCTGTGGATGGAGTTCGGCTTCGGTGTGCTGGCGCGGCGCGAGTCGCGCGAGGAGATCGAAGCCCTGGCCCGCGATATCTGCGCGCGCGTTTCCAGCGCGCCCTTCGAGGTTCGCGGCAAGCTGCAGCCGCTGACCGTATCGGTCGGTGTGGCCCTGGCCCCGGCTGGCGCCGATGCCGGCGATGCCGATCGCTGGTTTGCCTCCGCGCATGCGGCCCAGGCAATCGCCCACCGCGTGGGCGGCAACCGCTTCGATGGCGTGCTCAGCCGGGAGCACGGCTCCCTGCCGCCCGAGCGCGTGCTGATCATCCGCGAATGGGTGAAGGAAGCCGTGGCCGGCGACAACGTGCTGATCGAGTTCCAGCCGGTGCTGCCCCTGCGCGCGGAACTGGCCGGCCTGTACTGCCTGGACGCGCGCCTTCGCGACTACCGCGCGCCCCTGGCTGGCGTGCGCCGACGCGAATACCTGAGCCTTGCGCGCAACGCCGGCGCCCTGCCGATGATCGATCGCATGAGCCTGTTCAGCGCCTTCGAAGCCATCGAACAGGAGCGCGAGCGCGGCCGTGCCACCCGCGTGCTGGTGCCGATGGACCTGGCCACCGTCAACGACGCGCAACTGGTCTGGCTGGACGCCGAACTGCGCCGGCGCAAAGCCGGCCCCGATGGCCTGGTCATCGAGTTTGATGCGGATGTGGCGCTCGGTCGCCCGGAACTGGCGCGCGTGGTGCAGTGGCTGGAAGATCATGGCGTGGTTATCGCCATGTCCGATGCTTCCGGCAACCTGGGCCGGATCGCGCAGCTGCAGCGCCTGCCCGCGGGCTTGTTGCGCTTGCCGCTCGCCGCGATCGACAGCTTGCCGCCGAATCGTTTCCTGGACCTGCTGGCACCCTGGCGTGCCAGTGGTCGCGGCCTGATTGCCGAGCAGGTCGAAGGCACCCCAACGGTGACGCGCCTGTTCGATTTGCAGGTGGACTATGTGCAGGGCGATGCCCTGGCTGCTGGCGGGCCACGCCTGGATTACGAATTCAGCCAACTGGGCAGCTGAAGCGCCTGCTGCGGCGCCGCACGAGTGGCCGCGATCTGCCGGTTTCACCTGGCCTTGACGTGATGGCCATCCCGTTTGCTTGTTAAACGCGGCCGCTGCTGGCAATAATCGGATGTTGCCCCGGTCACGGTTTGCTCCCTGTCCGGCTTGGCAACCCGGGCGACCCGGAAGGTCGCAACTACCGGCGCCGGCCCGGCCGCGCCGTCCATGGGGAAGTCCAGATCATGAAGACGAAGTCCGCCAGCACCCGCTGGCTGCTGGCCTCGGCCGCGCTTGCCGCGATGGCCACAGGCACCGCCACTGCGACCGATACGCCCGCGCCCGTTTCCGCGCCGCAAACCCCTTCAGCACTCGACAGCGGCGTGCGCGCCTACGTTGACCCGGCCACCGGCAAGCTGCGTCAGGCCACGCCTGCCGAGCGCGCCGAGGAAGCCCGCCAGGATGCGGCCGCCGCTGCCAAGCAGGGCAAGGGCAGGGGCGTTCGTTTTGTCAAGCGCGCCGATGGCGCCGTTCGCGCGGAAGACCTGGAAGGCCGCTTCATGGAATCGGCGGTGGTGGTTCGCAATGCCGATGGCAGCCTGAGCTTCGGCTATGCCACGGGGGACGCTGGCCAGGTGGATCCGGCCAAGACTCCTGTCGGCGTCAAGGCGGAGGAGAAGTGATGCGCACCAACGCCCTCTCCCACATCCTGTTCGCCATGGCCGCCATCGGTGCCGCTGCGGCATTCCCGATCAATGCCAGCGCCAACGCGCAGATCATCATCGTCAACGTTGACGGCCCCAACGAAGGCTTCAACGACCCGACGCCGCGCGCGCCCATCGGCGGAAACGCCGGCACCACCATCGGCCAGCAGCGCCTGATCGCGTTCCAGTACGCCGCTGATCTTTGGGGCGCAACCCTGGACAGCTCGGTGCCGATCCGCATCCGCGCCGCCTTCAATCCCCTGGCCTGCACCAGCACTGCGGCGACGCTGGGTAGCGCCGGCCCGATTTATGTCTGGAAGAACTATCCGAATGCGCCGCTGCAGGAAGTGTTCTACCACGAGGCCCTCGCCAACAAGCTCTCGCGCCAGGACCTCAATCCGCCCGGCGACCCGGCCGATGCCGCCAACGGCGCTGACATCAACGCGCAGTTCAACAGCAGCATCGGCACCGTCAGCGGCTGCTTGACCGGCAGCGACTGGTACTACGGCCTGGACACCAACCACGGCGCCAGCAACATCGACCTGGTGACGGTGCTGCTGCATGAATTCGGCCATGGCCTGGGCTTCTCGAGCCTGGTCGGTCGCCCGAACGGCAATTACCTTGTCGGCCAGCCCGGCGTGTATGACCTGTTCATCCACGACAACACGACTAACAAGGACTGGTTCGACATGACCGACGGCGAGCGCGCCGCGTCCATGAAGAATGGTCGCAACGTGGCCTGGACCGGTGTCACCGTTACCGGCAATGTGCCGAATGTGCTCAGCCTGGGCACGCCGCTGATGCGCGTGACGGCGCCGGCCAATATTGCCGGCATCTATCCGGTCGGCACGGCCAGCTTCGGTGCTGTGCTCAATTCCACGGGTGTGAGTGGCCAGGTGGTGCAGGCGCTGGATGCCTCCAACATCAGTGGCACCTCGACGACCGACGCCTGCACCGCGATCACCAATCCGGCCGATGTCGCCGGCAAGATCGCTTTGGTGGATCGCGGCACCTGCGGTTTCGCCGTGAAGGCGGCCAATGTGCAGGCGGCGGGCGCCATCGCCATGGTGGTGGCCGACAACGCCGCCGGCAGCCCGCCGGCCGGCATGTCGGGTTCCGATCCGACGGTGACCATCCCGGCGGTGCGCATCACGCTGTCGGCCGGTAACACCCTCAAGGCCAACCTGGGTTCCGGCGTGCAGGCTTTCCTGGGCGTGGACACCACGGTCTATGCCGGTGCCGATGCCAATGGTCGCGCGCTGCTGAATACGCCGGATCCGGTGGTCAGTGGCTCCTCGGTTTCGCACTGGGATCCGCTGACCTTCCGCAACCAGCTGATGGAGCCGGCGATCAACGGCGACCTGACCCACAGCGTGAACGTGCCCGAAGACCTGACCCGTTCGCAGCTGCGTGATATCGGCTGGTTCCCGGACGCGGATCTTGACGGCGTGAACGATGAAACCGATGCCTGCCTGGGTTCGACCCTCGGCGGCAACGTGGTCATCGACAGCTGCGACTCGGGCGTGAGCAACACCTTCTTCGCCAACGGTTGCAGCATCGTCGACAAGATCGACGACTGCGCCGATGCGGCGATCACCCACGACGGCTTCACCGCCTGCACCACCCAGTACACCAATGGCCTGAAGGCCCTAGGCGTGCTGAACAACAAGGAAAAGGCCAAGATCCAGGCCTGCGCCGGCAAGGCCGACATTCCCTGATTGGCGCAAGCGGTTTCAAATCGGCTGGGTAACACCGAAGCCGGCGGGAGTGATCCCGTCGGCTTCTTCACATTTGAATCTGTGGCATGCTCGGCCCGTCGAGCGGAGGGCGCATCGGTGATGGGGGCAGGTGGGGCTTGCGGGCAGGGGCGGTCATGAGCCTGGGT
The DNA here is from genome assembly GCA_966096795.1 of uncultured Gammaproteobacteria bacterium. Classification (GTDB taxonomy): domain Bacteria; phylum Pseudomonadota; class Gammaproteobacteria; order Xanthomonadales; family Xanthomonadaceae; genus Arenimonas. The sequence continues at coordinate 12,699 of CBHTVR010000039.1, read as the reverse complement.
TGGCGGCAGGCGGCGTGGTCGCGTCTGCGCACCGACAACGACCTGGCGATCATCACCTCCTATGCGGCCTGCGCGGTATTCGGCATCGTGCCCTTCGCGATCTACCGCTTCGCCACCGGCAATCTTGTGGCCGGCACGCTGGACCTGCTGATCGTTCTTTTCATCTGCTTGCCCGTTGCCTACGTCTGGCGCGGCGGCGATCGTCGGCGCGCGTCCATGGTGCTGGCGGTGATCAACACCATCGGCTGCCTGGCAAGCGCCACCGTGCTTGGCCCGCCGGGCTTGTTCTGGATGTATCCGGCCCTGCTCGGCAACTTCCTCTTGCTGCCACGTTGGCCTGCGGTTGGCGTCACCGCGATTGCCTTCACCTTCCTCACCGTGCAGGGCAAGGCCTACGATTCGAACGCGCAGCTGGCCATGTTCCTGGTGTCGGCGTCCGTATCGGGACTGGTGGCCTTCGTGTTTTCCTCGCGCACGGAAAGCCAGCGCCAGGAGCTGGAAACCCTCGCCAAGCTCGACGCCCTGACCGGTGTGCAGAACCGCCGCGCCATGGAAAGCGAGTTGCAGCGCGCCGTGGACGAACAACGCCAGGGCAAGGGTCGCTATGGCCTGGCCATGCTGGACCTGGACCACTTCAAACGCATCAACGACGAACACGGCCACGAGGCCGGCGACGAAGTGCTGGTGGCCTTTGCCGAACTCCTGCGCCACAGCACGCGCAAGGCCGACCGCTGCTTCCGCTTCGGCGGCGAAGAGTTCGTCATGCTGATGCCGGTGCACAGCACCGACTTCCTGTATTCGATTGATGCCAGCCTGCGCCGGCGCGTGGCCGAAGAACTGGCCTGCCACGGCGCGCCGGTGACGGTGTCCATCGGTGCCGCCGCCTTGCGCAGCGGCGAGGACTGGCAAGCCTGGCTGGCGCGCGCCGATGCCGCGCTTTACCAGGCCAAGAAAGACGGCCGCAATCGCACGGTCGTTGACGCTATCTGAAGCGCCAGGCCCTCAGGGCACGACGTCGGTACGCAGCACCGGATACAGGTTGTAGCGCTCGTCCCAGGACGAATGGCGCATGGCGAAGAATTGCAGCCGAGCTGCCGGATTGGCGGCGAAGGCCGGGTCGTCGTGCAGTTTCGCGGCGAAGGCCGCGGCCAGGGCCGGATCGGCCGCCAGTTGCGCGCGCGCCACATCTTCGGCCACATAGTCTTCCATGTATTCCTTCTGTTCGAAGGCATTGTTGAACTCGCCCCAGGCCGCCAGCGCATCCGGCGCCTGCGGTTCCAGCAAACCCATCACCAGGCGCGAACCGGGCTGCGCGATCGGCACAAACAAGGCGCCGGCACCAAGTTCGCGTTGCTCGCGCGTCCAGCTTCCTTCCAGCGCCATGCGCTGGTGGCCTTCGAAGGACGCAGCCGTGGGGCTGGCCTTGGTCGCGCGGAAGACCTCGAACGACTGCTTCGCCAAAGGCGCCGACAGCACGCGGAACTGCAGGCCATGCTGGCGCAGTTTTTCCGCCACCCACGCGGCATGCGCTGCCGGAACGATGTAGCCCGCACCGGGAGCGCTGACGGTCAGGGCCGGAATGACTTCATCGCGCAGCGGCAGGTGCCAGACCTGCGGTTTGCTCTCGTCGTAGCGGGTCATCAGCGCGCCGGATACCTCCGAAGGCGTGCGCGTGTAGGCATAGCCGCGGAAGTCGATCGTGCGCACGGCCGGGCTGTTGGTGTAATCGAGCACTACCGGCTTGCCGGCGAACGCCGCGCTGCGGGCATCGGCGCCATGTTCGATGGCGAGCCAGTCCTTGCCATGCGCCGCGACCTGCTCAAGCAAGGACACGATGGTGTTGCGGGTGATGCGCACGCGGGTCGGATAGTCCTTCCACGAATGCGTTTCCACCAGCATGCCGAAGCGGTTGCGCTGCTGGAAATAGCCAGTGGAAAAGCGCGGCGGCGACACGCCATCGGCGAAGCCCGACGTGGGATCGTCGCTGGTCACGAAGCTCGGGTAGAAGGGCAGGGGCAGCGAGCCCTGTTTCTTCAGGCTGGCCAGTACGGCGTCGCGCAACGCCGTGCCGGCAGCGCGCAGCTCGGCATCGCCGGCGTGGATCGGTTCGACCTGGATGGACACGTCGTGCTGAAACTTGGCGCCATCGGTCACGTGCAGGTCGATGTAGGCGAGCGGGTCCCACTCGTTCACCAGGGCCAGCATCTGCTGCATCTCGGGCGCGTCGGCCTTCATGTAGTCGCGGTTGAGGTTGTAGTTCTGGCCGGTGGTGCGCCAGCCCATCTGCTCGGGGCCGCGCTGGTTGGGGCGGTTCCAGCGCCCGAAGCGTTCGTGGCCGTCGATGTTGAACACCGGCACGAACAGCAGCACCTGCTTGTCGAGCGCGCCCTTGGCGGCCTTGCCTTCGAGCACCTGGCGCAGGGCCAGGAAGCCGGCGTCCTTGCCGTCGATCTCGCCGGCGTGGATGCCGCCCTGCACCAGCATCACCGGCAAGCCGCGGGCATGGGCGCTGGTGGCATCTAGGGCGCCGGTGCGTGACACCGCCAGCGCCATCATCGGCCGGCCTTCGGGCGTCTGCCCGAACTTGAAGCAGCGCACGACGCCCGGGTAGGCCTTTTCGAAGGCCGCGCAAAGCTCGATCACTTCCTGGTAGCGGCCGGTCTCGCGAAAGCCCGATCGTTCGGCCACGGTGGACAGTGGCGCGGCCATAGGTGCGGCGGCGGCCAGGCCGGCGGCCAGCAGCAGGGACAGGCAGGAAGCGGGCAGGGCGCGTGTCATGGTCAGTCCCGGGGCGGAAAGCGTCGATGATGAGGCCAGCGCCGACGCAAGTAAATTTGCGAGAATGCGCGCCATGCTCCTTCCCGGCCCGATTCGCGTACCCCTGGTGATGCTGGTCATCGGCCTCAGCACGCTGGCCCACACCCTGACCTTGTTCGTGGTGGCCTTGCTGCGCTGGCTGCTGCCCGTGCCGCCGCTGCGGCGAGGGCTCGCCTCGATCCTCGTGCGCCTGGCCGAGAGCTGGATCGCCGTGAACGCCTTCCTGGTTCGGCGCGCAACACCTACGCGCTTGCGCGTGGAAGGCGGCGAGGGCTTGCGCCGGGATGGCCACTACCTGGTGCTCGCCAACCACCAGAGCTGGGTGGACATCATCCTGCTGCAAACCGTGTTGAACCGGCGTGCGCCCTTCATGCGCTTCTTCCTAAAGAGCCAGCTGATCTGGGTGCCCTTCCTCGGGCTGGCCTGGTGGGCTTTGGATTTCCCTTTCATGAAGCGCTACACGCGGCGCGAACTGGCGCGCAAGCCCGAGCTTGCCGGCAAGGACATCGAGTCCACGCGCCGCGCCTGCGAAAAGTTCAAGGGCATGCCAGTGTCGATCATGAACTTCGTCGAGGGCACGCGCTTCACGCCGGAAAAGCATGCGCGCCAGGCCTCGCCGTATCGGCGCCTGCTCAAGCCCAAGGCCGGCGGCGTGGGCTTCGTGCTCGATGCCATGGGCAGCGCCCTGCATTCGGTGATTGACGCCAGCATCGCCTATCCCGGCGGCGTGCCGACCATGATGGACCTGATCAGCGGGCGCATTCCCGAAGTGGCGATCTGCCTGCGCGAACGCCCCATTCCCGATGAACTGCGTGGCGCCGACGTCGAGAACGACCCCATGGCCCGGGTCCGCGTACAGCGCTGGATCAACAGCCTGTGGGTCGAGAAGGACCAGGACCTCGATGCCCTGTTGTCGGGCGCGCGCGCCCTGCCGTCCACCTCGTCCACCGGCTAGACTGCGCCCATGTCCACGACCCTGATCCTGATCGCCATCACCTGCGCCGTGTCGCTGACGGCGATGAACAATCCCAAGATGATCGATGCGCTGATCCTCTGGCCGCCTGCGGTTAGCCGGCGCAAGGAGTATTACCGCCTGATCAGCTACGGGCTGATCCATGCCGACTTCATGCACCTGCTGTTCAACATGGTCACGCTGTATTTCTTCGGGCGGATTCTTGAAGCGGTGTACAACCAGTTCCTGGGCGATTTCGGTTTTGCGCTCTTCTATGTCGGCGGCCTGCTGGTTTCGATCCTGCCCAGCTACCGCAAGCATCGTGACGACAACAGTTACTTCAGCCTCGGCGCTTCGGGCGCGGTTACGGCCGTGCTGTTTGCCTTCATCCTGTTCCAGCCCTGGGCCACGATCTACGTGTTCGTGATTCCCATCCCGGCGATCATCTATGCCGTGCTGTATGTGGTGTACAGCGTCTGGTCGGAACGCCAGGGCACGGGTCGCATCAACCACAGCGCGCACCTCGCCGGCGCCGCCTACGGCGTGGCCTTCACCCTGGTGATGGAACCGCGGGTGCTGGGCTTCTTCCTCTCGCAACTGGCCAGCCCCAGCTTCCACTAGAGCGGGCGCCCCAGGCGGGCATGCGACAATGACGCATGAGCGCCTTTACCGAACTATCCCTTCCTGCGGCCCTGCAACAGGCCGTGCAGGCCCTGGAATTCGACACCATGACCCCGGTGCAGGCCGGTGCGCTGCCGCTGTTGCTGGCAGGCCGCGATGTCATCGCCCAGGCCAAGACCGGCAGTGGCAAGACCGTGGCCTTCGGCCTGGGCCTGCTGTCGCGCCTGGACCCGGCGAGCAATCGCGTGCAGGCCCTGGTGCTCTGCCCGACGCGTGAACTGGCCGACCAGGTCAGCAAGGAAATCCGCCGGCTGGCGCGCTTCATCCCCAATATCAAACTGCTGACCCTGTGCGGCGGCATTCCGCTGCGCCCGCAGATTGCCTCGCTGGTGCACGAGCCGCATGTGGTGGTGGGCACGCCGGGGCGCATCCAGGAGTTGCTCGACAAGCAACACCTCAGCCTCGACGCCCTGCGCGTGCTGGTGCTGGACGAAGCCGACCGTATGCTCGACATGGGCTTCGGCGAGGCCATCGCCGATGTCGTGGCGCAAACGCCCGCCGCGCGCCAGACCCTGATGTTCTCGGCGACCTATCCCGAGCAAGTACGCGCGATTGCCGCGAAGCTGCTGCGCGATCCGACCGACGTGACGGTGGACTCGCGCCTGGGCAGCGACGAAGTCGAACAGTGGTTCTATGAAGTCGAGCGCAATCGCAAACCCGAAGCACTGGCCTTCCTTTTGGGGCAGCATCGCCCGGAATCAGCCCTGGTGTTCTGCAACACCCGCCGCGACGTGCAGGACCTTGCCGAAGACCTGGGCAAGCGCGGATTTTCCGTGCTGGCCCTGAGCGGCGACCTCGAACAGCGCGACCGCGACGAAGTGCTGGTGCGCTTCGGCAACCGCAGCTGCTCGGTGCTGGTGGCTACCGATGTTGCGGCGCGCGGCTTGGACATCAAGGAACTGCCGCTGGTGGTGAGCTACGAGCTCAGCCCGGATCCTGCGGTGCAGGTGCACCGCATCGGCCGCACCGCGCGCGCCGGCAGCAAGGGCCTCGCCATCCATCTGTGCGCGTCCAATGAAGTGGGCCGCGTGCCGGCAGTGGAAGCCGCGCAAGGCACGCCCGCGCAATGGGGCCGCCTGAATCTTGCCGGCGGCCAGCGCTCGCAGCCCTTGCCGCCGCCGATGACCACCTTGGTGATTGATGCCGGTCGCCAGGACAAATTGCGTCCGGGCGACATCGTTGGCGCGCTGACCGGAGATGCCGGTTTGCCGGTCGCCGCGATTGGCAAGATTGATACCTTCGCCACCCGCAGTTATGTCGCCATCAAGCGCGAGCTGGCGCCGAAGGCGCTCGAGCGGCTGCGCGCGGGCAAGATCAAGGGTCGCAATTTCCGCGTGCGGATGTAACGTCGCTCAGCCGCGCAGGCGCTGCAGTTCCGCTTCCAGTTCCGACAGGCGCGTCTCCAGCGCCTGCACGCGCGCTTCCAGTTCATCGTGGCCAGCAGCTTGCGCGCGCGGTGCCGAAGCGGGCAGGGAGGCCAGCAGGCTTTCGTCCACCGGGCCGCAGAGCAGGTGCATGTAGCGGTCTTCGCGCTGTCCCGACTGCCGGCCCAGCTTGATCACCAATTGCCGCTGCATCAGGCGCTCCAGCGTCTGGCGCGCTTCATCGGCATCGGCAAAGGCTTGCAGGCGCTCGCAGCGCGAGAGCAATTCGGCAATCGTTTGCGGCCCGCGCAGCAGCATCACCGACAACAGCGCCTGCTGCTTGAGCGTGATCGAGTAGGCCTGGCTGAAGCGGTGCTCGTAGCGCTGCGCGCGGGCGCCGTGCACCGAACGCAGCAGGCCGCGCTGTTCCAGCGCGCGGAGGGCGTGGCCGACTTCGCCGGCTTCCAGTTCCATCACCGGCTCGCGGTTGTTCTTCTGGTTGCAGGCCAGTTGCAGGGCGTTGGCAGTGAGCGGGTAGGACTCGGGCGTGGTCGCTTCCTTCTCGACCAGGCAACCCAGGATGCGGGCCTCGACAGAATCCAGCGTGGGGAAATCTTGCGGCTCGCTCATGCGCGACTTTGCTCAGGTCGTACGGATTTCGAAGCCCGGGTTTTCGTTCAGGCTGCCGTCGAGCTCGAGCACGGCAAAGTTCTTGCGGTCGCCGTCAAACACCACGGCCACGGCCGGCTGGAAGGGCTTGCGGCGTACGAACTTCAGCTCCCAGCCGAATTGTTCCAGGCCTTGCAGCGTGGACAACTGGGCATCATTGAGCTCGCGCTTGAGCACGCTGGACAATTCCCGCATGGTCTTGCGGCGCTCGATTTCGGCGTTCGGCATGCTTGGATCCTCGGGCGTAGTGTTGATTGAAGCGCCTGCCGGGCCGGGGGTCCCGCCACACCGGGACCAGGCCCGGCTGAAGCCTGTGAATTGCATCACATCTCAACGCGATTCGGAAGCCCGGGCGGTCGCCTCAAGCTGAACCAGCGCCGCGCAGCCACTGCGCGGCGCCGTCGCCGGCCCGTTTGCCGCTGGCAAAGCTGGCAGCCAGCAGGTAGCCGCCGGTCGGTGCTTCCCAGTCCAGCATCTCGCCGGCGCAGAACACGCCGGGCAAGTCCTTCACCATCAAACGCGCGTCCAACGCTTCCAGGCGTACGCCACCGGCCGAGCTGATGACTTCGGCGATCGGGCGCGCGCGCAGGGGCCGTAGCGGCAGCGCCTTGATCCTCGCGGCCAGGCGTGCCGGGTCGCGCAGTTCCTCCCGCGGCACCAGTTCGTGGACCAGCCCTGCGCGCACGCCATCCAGGCCCAATCGCCGGCGCAGGATTTCGCTCAGGCTGCGGCCATCGGCGGGCGCCGACAACTTCTTCTGCAACTCATCAACCGCCAGCTTCGGCAGCAGATCGAGTTCGAGCATTGGCTGCTTGCCGGCTTCAAGGGCATCGCGAATCTGTGCCGACAAAGCATAGACCAGGCTGCCTTCGATGCCGCTTTCGCTGATGACGAACTCGCCCTGCCGTGCCATGCCCGCCACGCCATCCACGACCAGGCGCAACCACGCCGGCTTCACCGGCTGGCCGGCGAAACGCTGTCGGAAAACCTCGCTCCACGCGAGGTCGAAACCGCAATTGGCAGGGCGCAAGGGTGCGATCTGCGCGCCGCGGGCCGAGAGCCACTCGACCCAGGCGCCGTCCGAACCGAGCTGCGGCCAGCTGGCGCCACCGAGGGCAAGCACCGTGGCCTTGGCGCTGACGGCGACTTCGCCCGACTCGGTGTCGAAGCGCAGCCGGCCGTTTTCATCCCAGCCGCGGCAGGTGTGGCGCACATGGATGCGCAGCCCCGCTTCACGCAGGCGCCGCAACCAGGCGCGCAAAAGCGGCGCGGCCTTCATGTCTTCAGGAAAGACGCGGCCAGAACTGCCGACGAAAGTGGCAATGCCCAGGCCCTCGGCCCAGCGCCGGTGCGCCTCGTTGTCGAAATCGCGCAGCCAGTCGGCCACCTGCGCCGCGCGTTCGCCATAGCGCGATGCGAAACGCGCGGGCGGGTCGGAATGCGTCAGGTTGAGTCCGCCGCGCCCGGCGATCAGGAATTTGCGGCCGACCGAACCGCGCGATTCAAACAGGTCGACCGCAACGCCGGCGGCGAGGGCGGCTTCGGCGGCCATCAGGCCGGCCGGTCCGCCGCCGATCACCGCAAGGCCATCGAGCTCGATTTACTTGGCCTTCTTGGCGGCCTTGTCGGCGCGCTTTTCCTTCAGGCTTTTCTTGGGCTCTTTCTTGGCTTCTTTCTTCTTGTCCAGGCCTTTCGACATGGCGACTCTCCGGTTGCGTGGAAGGGATTGCTGCCCGGAAATCTTATGCCAGCGCTTGCGGCTTGTCGCCTGTGCCTGTGGTCATTGGCCGCGACGCGACGCCTCGGTTAGGCTAGCGGCCCCGGCGCGAGCGAGCCCATGCCCTACCAGCCCATCCTTGCCACCCTTGGCTACCTGCTGTCGCCTGACGGCAAGCGCGTGCTGATGGTCCACCGCAACGCGCGCCCGGGTGATCACCATCTGGGCAAATACAACGGCTTGGGCGGCAAGCTCGAAGCCGACGAGGACGTGGTCGCCGGCATGCGCCGCGAAATCATGGAAGAGGCAGGAATCACCTGCGAGTCGCTGCAACTGCGCGGCACCATCAGCTGGCCGGGCTTCGGAAAAAACGGCGAGGATTGGTTCGGCTTCCTGTTCCTGATCGAGAGCTGGAGCGGCGAGCCCCCGGCAAGCAATGCCGAGGGCAGCCTGGAATGGATCGACGTTGACGCGATTCAATCCCTACCTCTGTGGGAAGGCGACCGGCATTTCCTGCCCCTGGTGATCGACGGCGACCCGCGCCCCTTCCACGGCCTGATGCCCTATCGCGACGGCCGCATGCTCAGTTGGACGTACAGCCGCTAGGCGCTTGAGCCCGAACAGCGGCCGCAGCCAGTTCACCCGGCGCACGATGGCGAAGATGCCCCAGCAGCCGGCCACCGTGCCCGCCAGCACCAGCAGCGCTTCCACCGGCCCGGAGAAGTGCAGCGGAATGAGCCAGTAGGCCAGCAACACGATCAGGCTCTGGTGCAGCAGGTACCAGGGATACACGGCTTCGCGCGCCCAGGGCAGCCACCGGAACGGGCGATTGAGCAGCTGCTTCGACCAGCCCAACAGCGCCAGCAGCATCGTCCACACATAGACATTGCGCAGCACCCAGATCAGCACCTGCGTGCCGTAGCCGACATCGTCCGGCAGGTTCGCGACCAGCACGATATAGCTGCCGCCAAAGGCCAGCGCGATGCCCAGGCTGATCTTGCGCAGGCGCTGGATTTCGTCCCACAGCGCCGCGTCCTTCGCCAGCAGGAAGCCGTACAGGAAGAAGGTGAAGTACATGGCGTTGCGGTACCAGTCATGGATGAAGTCGCCGTTGTCGGGGAAGCGCATCTGCAGTAGCAGGGTCCAGGCCAGCGTCGGCAGCATCGGCAGCAGCAGGAGCGCCGCGCCGCGCAGTCCGGTCAGGCGCGCGCGCAGCCGGCGGCCGGGTTGCGAGTCCAGCAATGGCCAAATCAGGAACAGCGCGATCGTGTAGATCCACAGGTAGGCCAGGTACCACAGATGGTTCCAGGTGAAGCTGTGCTCCCAGCCGTCGAAGGCGTCCTTCGACCAGGGCCCACCGGAGAAGTACTTCGCGAGGAAGGCGAACAATCCTGGTTCGGCGGCGCCATTCGTCACCGCTTGCACATAGGGCTGGATCGGCACGATGAACAGGCAGCCGAACACCAGCGGAATCACCAGCCGGTTGTGGCGCTGGAACAGGAAGCGCCAGGCCTGCCCGGACTTGAGCAGGAAGGCCGAAGCAATGCCCGACACCAGGAAGATCAGGTCCATGCGCCAGCGGTTCATGAACAGCATCGGCCACTGCAGCCAATCGGCCAGGTGCGGGCTCTTGATATGCCATTCCCAATCGGCCACGTAGAGCATGCACAGGTGGTAGAGGATGAGCAGGGCGAAGGCGATGGCGCGCAGGGCGTCGATGTCGTGGCGGCGGTCTTGCATGGGCGGGTCCGTTGGCGGGGTCGGCACAAACTGCCGGCGGCAGGCGCGGACGGCCAGCGCGAAGTGCCCGAATGCCGTCGCGCAGTGACCAATGGTGGAGAGCGGGGACGAACCGGGGCCGGTTGTTCGTCCCGCATGGCTAGAATGCGCCATGCCCGAAACGCCTCCCGACCTGCTGCACCGCTACCTGCGTTGGCGCCGCCCCTTCGAAGTGGCCTATTGGGTGGTCGGCTTCCTGTTTTCGGCGGTCACCAACAGCATCATCGTGCTGATGGACATGCAGCGGGCACACCTGGCCTTCGCGACCTGGCAGCCCGTGCTCTGGGAATGGTCGAGCATCCTGGTGATGCTCGCCCTGGTGCCGGCCGTCATCGCCTTCGAGCGGCGCTTTCCGCTGTTGTTCTCCACGCTACCGCGTAGCCTCGGCTGGCACCTGCTGGGCTCGATCGGCTTCTGCGTGGTGCACGTGTCGGCCATGGTCGCCATCCGCAAGGCCGTCTACGCCAGCGTTGGCGGGAATTACGACTTCGGCTACTGGCCGCGCGAGCTGGCCTACGAATACCTCAAGGATGTGCGCACCTATACCGGCATCGTCACTACGGTGCTGTTCTACCGCTGGTTCCTGCTGCGCGCCCAGGGCGAGGCGCGCCTGCTCGACATGCCCGACGAAGGCCCGCCGGTGGAGTCGGTCGAGCGCCCGGAGCGCTTCCTGGTGCGCAAGCTGGGCAAGGAGTTCCTGGTCGCCGCCAGCGACATTGACTGGCTTCAGGCCTCCGGAAATTACGTGAACCTGCGCGTACGCGGCCACGATTACCCGCTGCGCACCACCATGGCGGCGCTCGAGCCGCGCCTGGACCCGAACCGCTTCATCCGGGTGCACCGCAGTTTCATGGTCAACCTGGACCGGGTGCTGGAGATCCAGCCCCTGGAAGCGGGGGAGGCCCGCCTGCTGATGTCCGACGGCAGCCGCATTCCCTGCAGCCGGCGTTACCGCCCGGCGCTGCGGGCGGTAGGCCAGGCCGAGGCCGCCGCAAGCGCTTGATTCGTCGCAGGTCTGAGACCAGATCCAGCCTGAACGGGGGTTCATTAAGGCTGGTGTTCACGCCCGGAAAGGTGTATGGTCGCGGCACTGTGTTTGCCAGGGTCACTATGAATTGTGGCCCGGTGCGGTAGATCCAACCGATCCGCTACATCGTTCCAAAGCTTGCTCCCTGCAACCTCAGTCTGGTCCCGGATGTTCCGGGTCCCGAAAAATCAAAGTTCCAAGGAGTTAGTTATGTCGGATCGTCAGAGCGGTACTGTGAAGTGGTTCAACGATGCCAAGGGTTTTGGCTTCATCACCCCGGAAAGCGGTGAGGACCTTTTCGTCCATTTCCGTTCCATCCAGGGCAGCGGCTTCAAGTCGCTGCAGGAAGGCCAGAAGGTCACCTTCACCGTCGTGAAGGGCCAGAAGGGTCTCCAGGCTGATGCGGTTCAGGTCGCCTAAGCCACTCGCACCAAGCGTTTGAAGAAAACCCCGGACGGAAACGTCCGGGGTTTTTCTTTGCGCGTCTTGCGCTAATCTCGGGCCTGGCCGGGGAGGGTCGCGACATGCCGAAGGGCTGGTGGAAATCGCTGTACCTGCAGGTCCTGTTCGCCATCTTCATCGGCGTGCTGCTGGGCTATTTCGAACCCGAGCTGGGCACCAAGATGAAACCGCTCGGCGATGCTTTCATCGCCTTGGTGAAGATGGTCATTGGCCCGGTGATTTTCCTGACCGTGGTGGTGGGCATTGCGCATATGGGCGAGTTGCGCCAGGTCGGGCGCATCGGGCTGAAGGCGCTGCTGTATTTCGAAGTACTCACCACTGCCGCGCTGGTGATCGGCCTGTTGGTGGTCAACCTGAGCAAGCCCGGCATCGGCATGCAGATCGACCCCGCGCACATGGACACGGCCGCCGTTGCCGACTACCAGCACAAGGCCGAAGCCAGTGGCGTGGTCGGCTTCGTGCTCGACATCATTCCCAAGGGATTTGTCTCCGCTTTTACCGAAGGCAATCTGCTGCAGGTATTGCTGGTGGCACTGCTGTTCGGCATCGCGCTCACGCGCACGGGCGAAGCGGGGCACAAGGTATTGCACGGGCTGGATGAGATCGCCCATGTCTTCTTCGGCATCGTCGCCATCATCATGCGCGCGGCACCGATCGGTGCCTTTGGCGCCATGGCCTTCACCATCGGCAAGTACGGGATCGGCACGCTGGCTTCGCTCGGTGCCTTGCTGGCGGCGGTGTACTTGACCTGTTTCCTGTTCGTGGCCGTGGTGCTGGGGCTGGTGGCGCGCTGGTCGGGTTTCTCGCTGTGGAAATTCCTCAGGTACATCCGCTCTGAACTCCTGCTGGTACTGGGCACCTCGTCGTCGGAGTCGGCTTTGCCGCGGCTGATGCAGCGGCTGGAGGAGCTGGGCTGCAAGCGCAGCGTGGTGGGGCTGGTGGTGCCGACCGGATACTCCTTCAATCTCGACGGCACCTGCATCTACCTGACCATGGCTTCGGTGTTCATCGCCCAGGCCTATGGCGTGCCGCTCACCCTGTACGACGAGCTGATGCTGCTGGGCATCCTGTTGTTGACCTCGAAAGGCGCGGCGGGCGTGACCGGCTCGGGTTTCATCACCCTGGCCGCAACCCTGGCGGCCTTGAACGGCAAGGTGCCGGTGGAAGGCGTGGCCTTGATCCTGGGCATCGACCGCTTCATGTCCGAGGCCCGGGCCATCACCAATATCAT
>CBHTVR010000038.1:0-20692 GCA_966096795.1 uncultured Gammaproteobacteria bacterium | reverse complement strand
GCCCCAGGCTGCGGCGCTGGGCATTGGGCAGGACCCGGCCGACGGTGAAACCGCCAAGGTCGTGCAGGCGCGGGCGGTGGAATTCGGTCATGGCGGGCCTCCGGTGCAGGCCTGCATCATGCCATGCGGTCCGTTTCGCCTACATGCGCACTCTGTAGGCAAGGAGTAGGCTAAGGCCCGGACCACCGGGCAGGGAGTGCGGCATGTCTGGAAGCGAAGGACCCTTGACCTACCGGCACCGGCTGCCGGTGCGGATCATGCATTGGACCAATGTCATATCGCTGTTCTGCCTGCTGCTGAGCGGGTTGACGGTGTTCAACGCGCACCCCGCGCTGTACTGGGGAAACATCTCCACCTTCGACAAGCCGGCTTTGGCGCTGAAGGCCACGCCGGGGCCGGGTGGGCAGTTGATCGGCACCACGCAGATCGCCGGCATGTCCTGGACCACCACCGGCGTGCTGGGCGTGTCCAAGAACATGGAAGGCAAGCCCAGCGCACGCGGCTTCCCAAGTTGGGCGACCATTCCCGGGCCGCGCAATCTGGCGCAAGGCCGGCGCTGGCATTTCTTCTTCGCCTGGGTGTTCGTGTTGAACGGGCTGGCGTACTGGCTGTATTCCTGGCGTTCGAAGCACCTCGCGCGTGACCTCGCGCCGACGGCGCCGGAAATGCGCGGCATCGGCCAATCCATCCGCGAACATCTGCGCTTCAAGCATCCGGTCGGCGAGGAGGCGCTGCGCTACAACGTGCTGCAGAAGCTCGCTTACCTGCTGGTGATTTTCGTGATGGCTCCGGGCATCGTGCTGATGGGCCTGGGCATGTCGCCGCACATGGATTCGATCCTGGGCTGGATGGTGGACTTGGTAGGCGGCCGGCAATCGGCGCGCACCTGGCATTTCATCCTGGCCTTCAGTTTGCTGGGCTTCGTGATCGTGCACCTTCTGATGGTGCTGGTCAGCGGCCCCTTCAACCAGGTGCGTTCGATGATCACCGGCCGTTACCGCGTGCCGCAGGCGCCACCCCCGCCACAAGCGCCCAAGCAAGGAGAGCCCCATGTCGGAGAATGAGCGCCGTCGTTTCCTGCGCATGCTGGCCATCGCCGGCACCGGCGGCGTGCTGGCCGGCTGCGACAAGCTGGCCGGCAACGACAGTTTTCGCAGCGTGCTTGCTGCTGCCGACAAGCCCACCGACAAGGCCCTGCACGCGCTGACAGCGGAAGACGCGCTGGCCCAGGAGTTCACCGAGGCCGACCTGTCGCCGATGTTCAAGGCCAATGGCTCGACCAACCCGCAGACGCCCGAATACCTGCAGATGGTGGCGAGCAACTTCGCCGACTACCGCCTGCAGGTGGGCGGCATGGTCAGCAAGCCGCTGTCCCTGAGCCTGGCCGAACTGCGCGCCATGCCTTCGCGCACCCAGATCACCCGCCACGACTGCGTGGAAGGCTGGAGCTGCATCGGCAAGTGGAAGGGCGTGCCCCTGGGCAAGGTGCTGGACCTGGCCGGTCCTGCGGCCGGCGCGAAGTACTTGGTCTTCCGTTGCGCCGACGACCTGGCCGGCGACCACAGCCGCTACTACGAAAGCATCTATGTATCCGAGGCCTACCACCCGCAGAGCATCCTGGCCTACGACATGAACGATGCCGTGCTCGACATTCCCCACGGCGCGCCCCTGCGCGTGCGCCTGGAGCGCAAGCTGGGCTACAAGCAGGCCAAGTACATCGTCGGCATCGAACTGGTCGAGCGCATGGACCAGATCGGCGACGGCAAGGGCGGTTACTGGGAAGACCGCGGCTACCAGTGGCACGGGGGCATCTAGGCCGCTTGCCCTCTCGCGCCCGGCCATGCACCATCAAAGCCGGGCGGAGAGGATTCCATGGCTGAGCAAAAACAGGGCAAGAGCCGGCGCGAGCCGATGTCCCGGGTGGACACGGCCTGGCTGCGCATGGAGCGCGCCACCAACCTGATGATGATCACCAGCGTGATGATGTTCGACGAGCCCATGGATCTCGAACGTCTCAAGCGCGTGGTGAAGCAGCGCTTCCTGGCCTATCCGCGCTTCCGCCAGAAGGCCGTGGACACCGCCGCCGGCGCCTGGTGGGAAGACGACGCCGACTTCGACCTGGACTGGCATGTGCGCCTGTCGGCCCTGCCGGGCCGCGGTGGCAAGCGCGAACTCGAACGTTTCGTCAGCCAGCAGGCCTCCACGCCGCTGGACAAGACCAAGCCGCTTTGGCAATTCCACCTCGTCGAAAAATACGGCGGCGGTTCTGCGCTGGTCACGCGCATCCACCATTGCTATGCCGACGGCATGGCCCTGGTGCAGGTGATGCTGTCCATCACCGACACCCAGCGCGAGGCGAAGAAGGGCAGCGAACTGTCCAAGGCCTGGCTGGGCGGCGACGGCAAGCAAGTGGCGCATCGCGTCGGCGCGATTGACCGCTACATGAAGATCGGCGGCCAGGTGCTGGAGAAGGGCCTGGATTTCTACCGCGACCCGGGCCTTGCGACGGTGGTGGCGAAGGAGGGCGGCGAGATCGCGCGTGAACTCGCGCTGGCGCTGTCGCTGTCCGACGACCCCGACACCGTGCTGCGCGGCCGCCTGGGCGTAAGCAAGCGCGTGGCCTGGGCCGAACCGCTGGACCTGGAAGAAGTGAAGGCCATCGGCCGCGCCTTCGACTGCACCGTGAACGATGTGCTGATGGCCTCGGTGGCAGGCGCGCTGCGCAGCTACATGATCGACCGCGGCGAAGACGTGGACGGCCTGACCGTGCGCGCCACCGTGCCGGTGAACCTGCGTCCGCTGGAACACGCCAAGAAGCTTGGCAATCACTTTGGCCTGGTGTTCCTTGAGCTGCCCGTGGGCGAAGACAACCCGGTGCGTCGCCTGGAACGCGTGGCCGATTGCATGCACCAGCTCAAAGGCTCGCGCCAGGCCATCGTGTCCTACGGCCTGCTGGCGGCCCTGGGCATGGCGCCGACGCCGCTTCAGCGCACGTTCCTGGAATTGTTCAGCCGCAAGGCCACGGCGGTGGCGACCAATGTGCCCGGTCCGCAGATGCCGCTGTACCTCGCCGGCTGCAAGGTGAAGGACATGATGTTCTGGGTGCCGCAGACCGGTTCCATCGGCCTGGGTATTTCCATCCTGAGCTACGAAGGCAAGGTGCACTTCGGCCTGATCGGCGACGCCAAGCTATTGCCCGACCCGGACGCGGTGATCCGCCGCTTCCAACCCGAGTTCGAAAAGCTGCTCTACCTGGCCTTGATGGGCAACTGGGACGACACCATCTATTCCGGTGACGCCGAAGCGCTGATGCCCGAATAAGTCGCGCATCCTTTCGCCCTTTGCGTGCCTCTTAGAGGGAAAAGGAGAACGTCATGACTTTCTGTCCGATTCCCGGCCAAGGTCTCCAGATCTCGCCGGACCAAGTGCCTGGCCCCACGCTCGACCTGGCCGCATCCGAGGACCGTGGCGAAGCGATCTTGGGCGGCGGCTGCTTCTGGTGCACCGAAGCGGTATTCCGCCGCCTGGCCGGCGTGCGCGAAGTTCAGCCCGGCTACGCCGGCGGCGCCGCCGATGCCGCCAACTACAAAGCCGTCTGCAGTGGCAGCACCGGCCATGCCGAAGTCATCCGCATCACCTACGACCCGGCCAAGACCAGCTTCGGCGACTTGCTGAAGGTGTTCTTCGCCGTCGCCCACGACCCGACGCAAATGAATCGCCAGGGTAATGATGTCGGCACGCAATACCGCTCGGCGATCTTCGCGCTGGACGAGGCGCAGCGCCGCGTCGCGCAGGCTTACATCGCGCAGCTTCAGCAAGCCGGAGTGTTCGCTGGCCCCATCGCTACCACCATCGAACCGCTGGAAGCCTTCTTCGTCGCCGAAAGCTACCACCACAACTACGCCGAGCTGAATCCGGGGCAGTCGTATATCCGCTTCGTGTCGCAGCCGAAGGTGGAAAAGCTGGAGAGCTATTTCGGCGAAAAGCTCAAGGACTAATCGTCAGCGGTCGGGGAAACGGCTCGCGTGCGCCGCCAACAGCTCCTGTGCTATCGAGGCGCCAGCCAGCGCGGTGATCTCCGCGCTGTCGAACGGCGGCGATACCTCCACCACATCCATGCCGAGGATATTCAAGCCGGCCAAGCCGCGGATCAGCTGCAACGCCACATGCGTACTGAATCCGCCCACCACCGGCGTACCCGTGCCGGGCGCATAGGCCGGGTCGAGAAAGTCGATATCGAAGCTGACGTAGCAGGGATTCGCGCCGACGCGCTCGCGAATGGCGGCGATGCAGGCTTCCACGCCATGCTGATGCAGCCAACGCGCATCCAGCACCTTGTAGCCATGATCCTCGTCATTGTGCGTGCGCATGCCGACTTGGATTGATCGCGACGGATCCACATAGCCACGACGGGCGGCATGGAAGAACATGGTGCCGTGATCCACCCGGCCTTCGGCATCGCGCCAGGTGTCGCAATGCGCGTCGAAGTGGATCAGCGACAGCGGGCCGTGCTTGGCCTGCAGCGCCTCGATGATCGGATAACTGATGAAGTGGTCGCCGCCGAGCGACAGCGGTGTAACACCCGCGGCTACGAATTGCTCGTATTGCGCACGAACAACATCGGGCGCCTTGTGCGGCTCGCCCATGTCGAAGAACACGTCGCCCCAGTCCACCACGTTCAGGCGCTCGAAGGGGTCGAAGTCCCAGGCGTAGGGGCGGCACCAGGCCAGTGACGCCGAGGCGGCGCGAATGCCGCGCGGCCCCAGGCGCGTGCCCGGGCGATTGGTGGTGGCCAGGTCGAAGGGCACGCCGATAACGGCGACGTCCACGCCCGCCAGGTCCTTGCTGTAACGCCGGCGCATGAAGCTGAGCGCGCCGGCATAAGTCGGCTCGGCCTGGGTGCCGTAGGCGTCGGTGCGGGTGAAGGCCAGGTCTGAATGACTGGCGGTGGCGTTGGATTTTTTCTCGTTGCTCACGACAAGCTCCGATGCTGGATTCTCGTCATTCCCGCCAGCAAGCTGGCAAACGCCGGGACGAGACTCACCGGATGTGCGTGGACACTACTTCATCGTCGGCATGCTGAATTCAGCGCCGGCGCGGATGCCGGTGGGCCAGCGCGCGGTGATGGTCTTCATGCGCGTGTAGAAACGCACACCATCGGGGCCGTGCATATGCAGGGGGCCGAACAGCGAACGCTTCCAGCCACCAAAACTGTGGAAGGCCATGGGCACGGGAATCGGCACATTCACGCCGACCATGCCCACCTGCACCTGCTGCGCGTACTGCCGGGCGCAATCGCCATCGCGGGTGAAGATGGCGGTGCCATTGCCGTATTCGTGCGAGTTCACAAGCTGGCAAGCGCGGTCGAAATCCGGCACGCGCACCACGCAGAGCACCGGTCCGAAGATTTCTTCGCGGTAAATCGACATGACAGGCGTGACGCGGTCGAACAGGCAGCCACCCAGGAAGAAACCTTCCTCGGCGCCTGCAACTTTCAGCCCGCGTCCGTCCACGATCAGCTCGGCGCCTTCGGCGACGCCAGCGTCGACGTAGCCACGCACCTTGTCGCGATGCGCGCCGGTGACCAGCGGGCCCATGTCCGGGTCGCCCTGGCAGCCAGGGCCGATGCGCATGGCCTGGACCATGGGCTTGAGCTTGCCGATCAGCGCGTCAGCAGTGGCATCGCCCACGCACACGGCCACGGAAATCGCCATGCATCGTTCGCCGGCCGAGCCATAGCCCGCGCCCATCAGCGCGCTGGCGGCCTGGTCGAGGTCGGCGTCGGGCATCACCACCATATGGTTCTTGGCGCCACCCAGCGCCTGCACGCGCTTGCCGGCGGCGCTGCCGCGCGAATAGATGTATTCGGCGATCGGCGTAGAGCCCACAAAACTCAGCGCTTGCACACGAGGATCGTCCAGCAGCGTATCTACCGCTTCCTTATCGCCATGCACCACATTGAACACGCCATCCGGCAAGCCAGCTTCCTTCAACAGGCGCGCGAGGATCATCGGCGGACCGGGATCACGCTCGGACGGCTTCAGAATGAAAGAGTTACCGCAGGCAATGGCGACCGGGAACATCCACATCGGCACCATGCAGGGAAAATTGAAGGGCGTGATGCCCGCGACCACGCCGAGCGGGGCAAACTGGCTCCAGCTGTCCACGCCGGTGCCGACATTCACTGAATGCTCGCCCTTCAGCAGGTGCGGGATGCCGCAGGCGAATTCGACGACTTCCAGGCCGCGCGTCAGTTCACCGCGCGCATCTGAAAGCACTTTGCCGTGCTCCGCAGTAATTGCGCGGGCGATTTCATCGGCATGGCGCTCGAGCAATTCCTTGAACCGGAACATCACCCGCGCACGATTCAATGGCGTGGTGGCGGCCCATGCGGGGAAAGCCGCCTCGGCCGAAGCGATGGCGGCTTCCACTTCAGCGCGCGAGGCAAGTGGTACGCGCGCCGTGACCTGGCCCGTGGCCGGGTCGAAGACATCGCCGAAGCGGCCGCTGACACCACTCACGGCCTGGCCGTGGACGAAGTGCGACAGCTCCGGCGTGCTCATGCGGCTATCAGCCCAGGGCCTTGGCGGCGGGCACGTACTCGTAGCCCAGATCCTTGGCCACGGCTTCGTAAGTCACCATGCCAGCGTGCACGTTCAGGCCATTGAGCAGGTGCGGATCGTCCAGCATCGCCTGTTTGCCCTTGTTGGCCAGCTGCACGGCGAAGGGCAGGGTGGCATTGGTCAGGGCGAAGGTCGAAGTGCGCGCGACGCCGCCGGGCATATTGGCGACGCAGTAATGGATGACGCCGTCCACTTCATAGGTCGGGTTCTGGTGCGTGGTGGCCTTGGAGGTTTCGAAGCAACCGCCCTGGTCGATCGCCACGTCCACCAGCACCGAGCCCGGGCGCATCAGGGAGAGCTGCGCGCGCGAGATCAGCTTGGGCGCGGCGGCGCCGGGAATCAGCACCGCGCCGATCACCAGGTCGGTGTGCGGCAGGCGCGATTCGATGGCGTCATGCGTGGAATAGATCGTGGTCAGGCGATCGCCATACAACTCGTCGAGGTACTTCAGGCGATTGAGCGAACGATCCAGGATGGTGACGTGCGCGTTCATGCCCATCGCCATGCGCGCGGCATTGATGCCGACCACGCCGCCGCCGATCACCAGCACTTCGGCCGGGGCCACGCCGGGCACGCCGCCCAGCAGCACGCCGGAGCCGCCCTGCGCCTTCTCCAGCGCATGCGCGCCGGCCTGGATGGACATGCGTCCGGCCACTTCGCTCATCGGCGCCAGCAAGGGCAGGCCGCCGCTGCGATCAGTGACGGTTTCATAGGCAATCGCGGTGCAACCCGAAGCGATCAGTGCGCGCGTCTGGTCCGGATCGGGCGCCAGGTGCAGGTAGGTGTACAGCAGCTGGCCCGGGCGCAGCATCTTGCACTCGTTCGGCTGCGGCTCCTTGACCTTGATGATCATGTCGCACTTGGCAAAGATGTCCTCGGCGCTGTCCCAGATGTCGGCGCCGGCCTTGCGGTACATGTCGTCGGTCAGGCCGATGGCCTTGCCGCCGTCCTTCTGAATGACCACCTGGTGGCCGTTGGCCTCGAGTTCGCGAACGCCGGCCGGGGTCAGGCCGATGCGGTACTCGTGGTTCTTGATTTCCTTGGGGACGCCGATAAGCATTGCATTGCCCTCCCGGGGCGAAAAACGATTCGGTACGGTACGGTTCCGGCCTTCGGCCAGCCGCCTATTGTAGCGGCGCGCGCGGGCTCAGGCCGTTTCCCGGATGGCTTCCGCCACGCGGCCGAAGATCTGGTCGATATGGCCACGGTCCAGGATCAGCGGCGGCGACAGCGCGATCACATCGCCGGTCGTGCGGATCAGCAGGTCCTTGTCGTGGAAGCACTTGGTGAACACGTCGTAGCCGCGGGCGCCGGGCTTGTCGTCGCGCACCGCCATTTCGATGGCGCCGATCAGGCCGAAATTGCGGATGTCCACCACGTTCGGCAGCTCGCGCAGCTTGTGGATGGAATCTTCCCAATAGCCGCCGAGCTCGATCGCCTTCTCGAACAGGTTTTCTTCGGCATAGGTGTCGAGCGTGGCGAGCGCCGCCGCGCAGGCCAGCGGATGGCCCGAGTAGGTGTAGCCGTGGAACAGATCAATCATGCCTTCGGGACCCTGCATGAAGGCCTCGTGCACTTTGTCAGACACGAACACCGCGCCCATCGGCACGCTGCCATTGGTCAGGCCCTTGGCCGTGGTCATCAGGTCCGGCGTGACACCAAAACGCTGCGCGGCGAAAGCCTTGCCGACGCGGCCGAAACCGGTGATGACTTCGTCGAAGATCAGCAGGATGCCGTGCTTGTCGCAGATCTCGCGCAGGCGCTTGAGGTAGCCCTGCGGCGGCAGCACCACGCCCGCGGAACCGGAGATCGGCTCGACGATGACGGCGGCGATGGTGGAAGCATCGTGCAGCGCGACCAGGCGCTCGAGGTCTTCCGCCAACTCGACACCGTGTTCGGGCAGGCCGCGCGTGAAGCGGTTCCGCTCCTGGTCCAGCGTGTGGCGCAGATGGTCCACGCCCGGAATCATCGGGCCGTAGAACTTGCGGTTGTTGACCATGCCGCCCACGGAAATGCCGCCGAAGCCGACGCCGTGGTAACCCTTCTCGCGGCCAATCAAACGCGTGCGCTGGCCTTCGCCACGAGCGCGGTGATACGCCAGCGCGATCTTCAGCGCGGTGTCCACCGACTCCGAACCGGAGTTGGTGAAGAAGACATGGTTCAGCGAATCCGGCGCGATGGCGGCCAGGCGCTCGGCCAGCACGAAGGGCAGGGGGTGACCCATCTGGAAGGTCGGCGCGAAATCCATGGTCGCGATCTGGCGGCTGACCGCTTCAACGATGCGCGCACGGCCGTGGCCGGCGTTGCAGCACCACAGGCCGCCGGTGCCGTCGAGGATGTCGCGGCCTTCGGGGGTCTGGTAGTGCATGCCCTTGGCCGAGGCCAGCAGGCGCGGATTCTTCTTGAACTGCCGGTTGGCGCTGAAAGGCATCCAGAACGCGTCCATCGCGTCCGGACGGACCGTGGCCTGGGCCTCGTAGACGTCGCCCAGCATGGCGGGGTCGTTGTTGGCGTTTTCGGCGGCGGTAGTCATGGCGGGGCCTCCCTTCGACAGGAGCCGCCAAGCTATCAGTGTTGAATAAACTTTACAACTGTTGCCTTACGTGCGAATAATTGACCGTGCCGGGTGGCGGTGTTAAATATTCCGCATCATCCAAATCAGCGAAAGCTCAGGAATTTCCAGGGCAATGGACATCGGTTCCCGTCTACATGCGGTACGCACCAGCAAGGGCCTGAGCCAGCGCGAATTGGCCAAGCGCGTGGGCGTCACCAACAGCACCATCTCGCTGATTGAACAGAACAAGGTCAGTCCCTCGGTGGGCTCGCTGAAGAAGGTGCTGGACGGCATTCCGATTTCGCTGGCCGACTTCTTTACGCTCGATCTCGCGGGCGACGCCAACGACGGTCCGTACTACACGGCCGAAGAGTTGCCCGACGTCGGCAACAACGACATCCATTATTTCCTGGTTGGCAGCCGCCGCAGCAATCGCCAGATGTGCATCCTGCGCGAGATCATGCCGCCCGGCAGCGACACCGGCGACACCGCGCTCAGCCATGACGGCGAAGAGGGCGGCGTCATCGTGCAGGGCCAGGTTGAAATCACCGTCGGCGATCGAGTAAAAGTGCTCGGCCCCGGCGAAGCCTATTACTTCGAAAGCCGCACGCCGCATCGTTTCCGCAATGTCGGAACGGAGCCGGCGATCATCGTCAGCGCCAACACCCCGGCCACTTTCTAATGACCCGACCCAGCAGCCGTCCCGAGTGGGAGGCGCGTGCGCGTGCCTTGAGCATCCGCCACCAGGCCTTTATTGACGGCCGCTACGTGGACGCCGCCTCCGGCAAGACTTTCGACTGCATCAGCCCGATCGATGGCGCAGTGCTGGCGAAAGTGGCCGAGTGCGAAGCCGAGGACGTCGAACGCGCGGTGCGCGTGGCGCGCGCGGCCTTCGCCGATGGCCGCTGGTCGGAAACTTCGCCGGTGCATCGCAAGCGCACGCTGATCCGCTTCGCGCAGTTGATTGACGCTCATGGCGAAGAACTCGCCTTGCTCGAGTCGCTCGATATGGGCAAGCCGGTAAGCGACGCGCTGGCCGTGGACGTGGCCGCCACCGTGCGCTGCATGAACTGGACCGGCGAGGCCATCGACAAGGTTTACGACCAGGTCGCGCCCACCGGCCACGACGAACTGGGTTTGGTGACGCACGAACCGCTGGGCGTCATCGCCGCCATCGTGCCCTGGAATTTCCCCATGCTGATGGCGACCTGGAAGCTGGCGCCCGCGCTGGCCATGGGCAATAGCGTGGTGCTGAAGCCTTCCGAGAAGTCGCCGCTGACCGCGCTGCGCCTGGCCGAACTGGCGATCGAAGCCGGCATTCCGCCGGGCGTGTTCAATGTGCTGCCGGGTTTCGGCAAGGGCGCGGGCGAACCGCTGGCCCTGCACATGGACGTGGACGGCCTGGTGTTCACCGGTTCCACGGCGGTGGGCAAGTTGCTGATGCAGTGCGCGGGGCGATCCAACCTCAAGCGCGCCTATATGGAATGCGGCGGCAAGAGCCCGAATATCGTCTTCGCCGATGCGCCGGATCTCGCGGCGGCGGCGAAGGCGGCTGCGGGCGGCATTTTTTACAACCAGGGCGAGGTCTGCACGGCGGCGTCGCGACTGTTGGTGGAACGCTCGATCAAGGACGAGTTCATGGCGATGGTCGTGGAAGCAGGCCGCGCCATGCAGCCACGCCATCCGCTGGAGCCGGGTGCGCCGATGGGCGCGATGGTGGACCAGGGCCAGATGCAGCGCGTGCTGCAGTACATCGACAAGGGCCAGGCCGAAGGCGCCAAGCTCGCGCTCGGCGGCAAGCGCGTGATGGCCGAAAGTGGCGGTTTCTACATCGAGCCGACCATTTTCGACGGCGTGGGGCAGGGCATGAGCATTGCCCGCGAAGAGATCTTCGGGCCGGTGCTGTCGGCCATTGCCTTCGACACCGAGGAAGAAGCGCTGCGCATCGCCAACGACACCGAGTACGGCCTGGCAGCCGGCCTGTGGACGCAGAACCTGGCGCGCGTGCACCGCGTCGCCCGCAAGCTGCGCGCCGGCAGTGTCTGGGTGAATTACTGGGACGGCGGTGACATGACCGCGCCCTTCGGTGGCTACAAGCAGAGCGGCAACGGCCGCGACAAGAGCCTGCAGGCCTTCAGCAAGTACACCGAGACCAAGGCGACCTGGATCAACCTCGGCGCCTGAGCCCGTCGCATTGCAGCGACAGATGGGGCATGAAATCGGCTCGGAACTGACGAGCCGGGCACTTTTTCACGTGATTCGGATGCGCTAAGGTCGGCTGGTAGTTTTGTCCCGGGTCTCACCCGGTCCAGACCAGTCGCCGGCGGGGGCCGGCTCCCAGGGGGTTCCATGTCCATCCGTTATCCGCACAGCCTGCTTTGCGCCGCCGTGGTTCTTGCCGCGGGCCTGTCCGCGCCGGTCCAGGCCGCCTCGCAAACCAATCATGTCAACGCCTACGGCCACTGGAAGGCCGCTCCCGGCCAGCTGCGCAGCATCGCCGACCTCCCCCCGGGCCAGCTTCGCCGCCAGATCCAGTCGCTGTCCCCGCGCGCGCAGGCCAATGCCCTGCGCTGGCTGCAGAAGGTCTCGCTGACCGGCGCCGACCTCGACCAGCTGCGCGCGGACGTGGGCGGTGGCATCTTCGTCGCCGACACCCTGCTGCCCGCGCCAGCCCCCGTACGCGCCAGCAGCACCAAGGGCAGCGTCTCCGCTGCCTGGGTGCCGAGCGACGCTTTCAACCTGCACAGCAAGCCGGGCGCCGCGAACGTGGTGTTCCTGGACTTCGACGGCCACACCTTCACCAATACTGCCTGGGGCGCCGGCACTTTCGTCGCCAAGGCCTTCAGCGCGGACGCTGATCGCACCACCTTCAGCGACAGCGAGCGCGGCCAGATCGTCGAGATCTGGCATCGCGTGGCGGAAGACCTTTCGCCCTTCGACATCGACGTCACCACGCAGGAGCCGGCGACCTTTACCGCGCGCACCGGCCGCGTACTGGTCACCGAAGACACCGACGTCAACGGCGTGGCCATGCCCTCGCAGGGCGCGGGCGGCGTGGCTTACGTGAATGTGTTCGGCGCTTCGAACTACGCCAGCTATTACTCGCCGGCGCTGGTGTATGCGAATAACCTCGGCCCGAATGTCGCCACCTATATCGCCGAAGCCAGCTCGCACGAGTTCGGCCACAACCTCGGCCTCTCGCACGATGGCACGCTCAGCGGCACGACCTATTACGCCGGCCTGGGCAGCGGCCTGGTGAGCTGGGCGCCGATCATGGGCAACGGCTATTACAACAACGTCACCGAATGGAGCAAGGGCGAGTACCCCGACGCCAACCAGACCCAAGACGATCTGGCCATCATCGCCGGCAAGCTGAGCTACCGCGCCGACGACCACGGCAACACCATTGGCACCGGCACTGCGCTGGTGGTGGATGGCACGGGCCTGGTGGATTCCTCGAACCCGGAGATCGATCCCTACAACCTGCTGCCGCAGAACAAGGGCATCATCAACAGCGCCAGCGACGTGGACGTTTTCAGCTTCGTCTCGGGCGCGGGTCCGCTGACGCTGACGGTGACGCCGGCCTGGGACGCGTTCTATCGCGCCACCACGCGCCGCGCCGCCAACCTCGATGTCAGCATCGAGCTGCGTGACAACGCCGGTGGCCTGATCGCCTCCAGCGATCCGAACAACGACACCATGGCCAGCGTCTCGGCCACCGTCGCGGCCGGTACCTATCACCTGCTGATTACCGGCGTGGGCAATGCCATCACGCCGTACAGCGACTACAACAGCATGGGCGAGTACTTCATCAACGGCAATATCACCACCGGCGCCGCCGACACTACCGCGCCGACGCCGAATCCGATGAGCTGGGCCAGCCTGCCCGCGCCTACCGGCACCAGCAGCATCGCCATGACCGCGACCACGGCGGTGGATGAAACCAGCAGCGTGCAGTACCGCTTCAACTGCACCGCCGGTGGCACCGGTTGCGTTGCCAGCGCCTGGCAGTCGAGCCCCTCGTACACGGCGACCGGCCTGGCGGCATCCACGCAGTACAGCTTCAGCGTGCAGGCGCGTGACGCCGCCGGCAACACCACGGCAGCGTCCAGCGTGGCCAGCGCCACCACGGATACACCGCCTCCGCCGCCGCCCTACGTGAATTACGCGGCCAGTGGCGAAACGCCGGTGGCCGGCAGCGTGTCCGGCACTTATGCCAACACCGCGACCGACAATGCTGTGGTCGAAGCGATCACCGAAGTGGACTCGGGCGGCCAGCCGGCCAAGCGTTACAGCACGCTGGAGCATCGCTGGAGCTTCAATGTCGCCAGCGCCGGCATCAGCACCACGCTGGTGGCCAATGCCTGGAGCAGCGGCTCGACCGACGGCGATGTATTCAACGTGCAGTACTCCACCAATGGCGGCAGCACCTGGAGCGCGGCCTTCACTGTATCCTCGACCAGCAATGCCAATGTGCAGAGTTTCGTGCTGCCGGGCGCGCCCAGCGGCGCGATCCTGGTGCGCGTGGTGGACAGCAACCGCACCGCCGGCGCCCGCGAGATGAACACCTTCTCGGTGGACCAGCTGTATCTGCAGGTCGCCAATCCCTCGGTGGACCCGCCGAATGGCGGCCCGAGCGGCCTGAGCGCCAGCGCGGCGTCCTCGAGCAGCATCAACCTGGCCTGGACCGACGGTGCCAGCAATGAAAGTGGCTATCGCGTCGAGCGTTCCGCCGACGGCATCGCCGGCTGGAGCGTGGTGGCGACCCTGCCGGTGAATGGCAATAGCTACACCGACACCGGCCTGGCTGCGAGCACGACCTACTTCTATCGGGTCAGCGCCTTCAACAGCAATGGCAGCTCGGGCTTTGCCAGCGCCAATGCCACCACCCAGGTCGCCCCGCCGCCGCCCTCGATCAGCCTGAGCGCGACCGGCAGCCGCAGCAAGGGCGTGTCGAGCGTGGCGCTTAGCTGGAGTGGTTCGACGTCTTCGGATGTCTACCGCAATGGCGTGAAGGTCGCTTCGTCGGTGGCCGGCAGCAGCTACACCGACAACCTCGGCAAAGTGACCGGCACGTACACGCACAAGGTCTGCGTGGCAGGCAGCACGACGACCTGCTCGAATACCACCAGCACCACGTTCTGAGGCGAACGGCCGCCAGGGATTGGCAGCCGCGAGCTTCACTCGGAAAAAGCGCCGAGGTGAGAGCCTCGGCGTTTTTTTACGCTTGGGCCTGGCGGGCAACGTCCTGGATGAATGCGAGCACCGACGCCAGACCATTGCTGCGGGTCGGCGAGAGGTGTTTCGCGAGACCGATGGCGGCGATGTAGTCCGGCGTGGTCGCGAGGATTTCGCTTGCGCTGCGGCCGGAGTACACGCGCAGGGCCAGGTAGATCAAGCCCGAGACGATGCTCGAGTCGCTGATCGCATGGAACTCGAGGTGGTCACGGCCGCCTTCGGCCACGACCCACACTTTTGATTGGCAACCCATGATCCGATTGGCCTCGGTCTTCCACTCTTCGGGGAAGGCGGGCAAGCGTCGGCCGAGGTCGATCAGGTATTGATAGCGCTCGGACCAGTCGCCGAAGAAACCGAATTCTTCTTCGATCGCCTTCTGCGCCTCGGCGGCCGTCGCCTCGGGCGGCAGCATCAGCCGCGCCTCCAGCGCACGCCTTGCGCGGTGTCTTCCAGCAACACGCCTTCCTCGGCCAGCTGCTTGCGGATCGCGTCGGATCGGGCGAAGTCGCGCGCCTGCTTGGCGGCATTGCGTTCGTCAATGAGGGCCTGGATGCGGGCGTCGTCGCCGGCTTCGGAACCGCGCGAGAACCAGGCGGCGGGATCTTGTTGCAGCAGGCCGAGGATGGCGCCGGCCGCGAGCAGCTCGCCCTTCAGGCGCGCGCGTTCGACTGCATCGGTGGCGGCGCGGGCTTCGCCGGCAAGGCGCGAGATCTCCGCCAGCACGCCGGGGGTGTTCAGATCGTCGCAAAGCGCGGCCTCAACGGCGGGCGGCAGAGCTTCGAAGCTTTGCGCCGGCACATCAGCCAGGTCGCGCAGGGTTCCGTACAAGCGGTCGAGTGTGCGAATGCTCTGTTCGATCAGGGCGTCCGACCAGTCCAGCGGCTGGCGATACTGCGCCGACAGCAGGGCATAGCGGATCGCTTCCGGCGGCTGCGCGTCGAGCAACTGGTGCAGCACACTGACATTGCCCAGCGACTTGGACATCTTGGTGCCGCCGAAGTTGAGCATGCCGTTGTGCAGCCAGAAGCGCGCGAACACCTTACCGCCGTGGGCGCAGGTGCTCTGCGCGACTTCGTTTTCGTGGTGCGGGAACTGCAGGTCGACGCCGCCCGCATGGATGTCGATGGTCTCGCCCAGGTGCGAAGCCGCCATCGCCGAGCATTCGATATGCCAGCCCGGGCGGCCGCGGCCCCAGGGCGAATCCCAGCCAGGCAGTTCGGGAGTGGACGGCTTCCACAACACGAAGTCGCCGGGGTCGCGCTTGTAGGGCGCCACTTCCACGCGCGCACCGGCCAGCATGTCATCCACCGGACGACGCGAGAGCTTGCCGTAATCGGCATAGCTGGCCACCGAAAACAGCACGTGGCCATCGGCGGCGTAGGCGTGATGGCTGGCGATGAGCTGCTCGATCATCGCGATGATCTGCGGGATATGTTCGGTAGCGTGTGGCTCGATGTCCTGTATCTGCACGCCAAGCCGTTCCATGTCCTGACGGTAGATGGCAGTGAATTTTTCCGTGATCACGCTGATCGGCACGCCCTGTTCCTGGGCAGCAGCATTGATCTTGTCATCGACGTCAGTGATATTGCGCGCGTATAGCAGGCGGGGGTGGCGCCGGCGCAGCAGCCGGGCCAGCACGTCGAACACCACCGGGCCGCGGGCATTGCCCACGTGCACATAGTTGTAGACGGTGGGGCCGCACAGGTACATGGTCACGCAGTCAGGATTGAGCGGCGCGAAGGCTTCCAGACGGCGATGCAGGTTGTTGTAGAGGCGCAGTTCCATGCGGCCAGTTTAGCAAAGCCAGTCGCGGGGCTTAACGAATTTCTTATGTCAGGGTTCAGGAGCAGGGTGCTTGAATGCGGATGATGTCCGGGAGTCCGTCATGAAGCTTCGAGCCACCCTGCTGTGCCTGGCCCTGTTGCTGCCTAGCCTGGCCAGGGCCGAGCCCGCCGGGGAAAACGTCACTTATGGCTATGCCCAGGTGATGCGGGTGACCCCGGTGTACAGCACGGTGCGTGTGCGGGTGCCCGAGCAGCGCTGCGACGCCGGTGCCGGCCGCGACGATGGCACGACTGGCACCGTGGTCGGCGCGGTGGTGGGTGGCGCCCTGGGCAATCAGGTCGGCAAGGGTGATGGCCGCAAAGCCAGCACGATTGCCGGTGCTGTCATCGGCGGCGCGCTTGGCCGCAAGATTGATCGCAACAGCGGCCCCGGCACGCGCTGCCGCATGGTCGACGTGGAGCGCGAGGAGCGCCGCGTCGTGGGTTACGACGTGGAATACCAGTACAAGGGCGACAGCTACATGTCGCGCCTCGACCGCGACCCCGGCAGCCGCCTGCGAATCCGGATCGCCATCACGCCTGAAGAAGTTGCCGGCTATCGCTGAGTTGCGGCCCCCGGGCTTCGCTGACATACTGGGCACACGATGACCCACGCCTACGCCAACGCTGACGTCCTGACCTCTGCCCGCATGGCATCGGGCATGACTTCGCGCGCGCGCCGACCGGAAACCTGCCTGAGCTAGCTGGGTTCCCCGGACGTCATCGTCTGCACCGGAAAAGCCCAGCCCCGCGCTGGGCTTTCGCGTTTCTGGCTTCCCCAAAACCTCCACCAAGACCCACCCACCGCCCATGAAGCACTTCCTCAATACCCAAGACTGGACGCGCGCCGAGCTCGATGCCCTGTTGGCCCAGGCCGCCGCGTTCAAGCGCCAGCGCTTCGGCGATGAGCTCAAGGGCAAGGCCATTGCCCTGGTCTTCTTCAATCCCTCGCTGCGCACGCGCACCAGCTTCGAGATCGGCGCCTTCCAGCTCGGCGGCCACGCCGTGGTGCTGCAGCCCGGCAAGGATGCCTGGCCGATCGAGTTCGAACTGGGCACGGTGATGGACGGCGAAGCCGAGGAGCACATCGCCGAAGTGGCCAAAGTGCTCTCGCGCTATGTGGACCTGATCGCCGTGCGCGCCTTTCCGAAGTTCCAGGACTGGTCGGTGGACCGCCAGGACAAGGTGCTGAAGGGCTTCGCGAAATACTCGACAGTGCCGGTGATCAACCTCGAGACCATCACCCATCCTTGCCAGGAACTGGCCCACATCCTGGCGCTGCAGGAACATTTCGGCACAGCCGACCTGCGCGGCAAGAAGTACGTACTGACCTGGACCTACCACCCGAAGGCGCTGAACACCGCCGTGGCCAATTCCGCGCTGACCATCGCCACCCGCATGGGCATGGACGTGACCCTGCTGTGCCCGACGCCCGACTATGTGCTCGACGAGCGCTACATGGGCTGGGCCGCCGACAACGTGGCCGAGAGCGGCGGTTCGCTGCAGGTCAGCCACGACATCGCCAGCGCCTACGCCGGCGCCGATGTCGTCTACGCCAAGAGCTGGGGCGCGCTGCCTTTCTTCGGACGCTGGGACCAGGAAAAACCCATCCGCGACCAGTACACGCACTTCATGGTCGACGAGGCCAAGATGGCGCTGACCAACAACGGCGTGTTCTCGCACTGCCTGCCGCTACGCCGCAACATCAAGGCCAGTGACGGCGTGATGGACTCGGCGGCCTGCATCGCCATCGAGGAAGCCGAGAATCGCCTGCATGTGCAGAAGGCGATCATGGCT
The DNA here is from genome assembly GCA_966096795.1 of uncultured Gammaproteobacteria bacterium. Classification (GTDB taxonomy): domain Bacteria; phylum Pseudomonadota; class Gammaproteobacteria; order Xanthomonadales; family Xanthomonadaceae; genus Arenimonas. Next base: position 2,657 of record CBHTVR010000038.1, on the reverse strand, counting down.
GCGCTGGCCCACCAATAATTCGAAATCGGACTCCGACACCATGAGCAAGAAAGACATCGTCCTCGCCTTTTCCGGCGGCCTCGACACCAGCTTCTGCATTCCCTGGCTGCAGGAGCGCGGCTGGGCCGTGCACACGGTATTCGCCGATACCGGCGGCGTGGATGCCGAAGAGCGCGCCTTTATCGAAGCGCGCGCGGCCGAGTTGGGCGCCGCCAGCCACGTCACCGTGGACGGTGGCCCCGCCATCTGGAGCGGATTCGTGAAGCCCTTCGTCTGGGCCGGCGAGGGTTACCAGGGCCAGTACCCGTTGCTGGTGTCGGACCGCTATCTGATTGTCGAAGCCGCGCTCGCGCGCGCCGCCGAACTCGGCACGCGCGCCATCGCCCACGGTTGCACGGGCATGGGCAATGACCAGGTGCGTTTCGACCTGGCGGTAAAGGCCGCTGGCGACTACGAGATCGTCGCGCCGATCCGCGAAATCCAGAAGGAACACACCCAGACCCGCGCCTACGAACAGAAGTACCTCGAGGAGCGCGGCTTCGGTGTGCGCGCCAAGCAGCAGGCCTACACCATCAACGAAAACCTGCTGGGCCTGACCATGTCCGGCGGCGAGATTGATCGCTGGGAAGCGCCGGGCGAGGGCGCTCGCGGCTGGTGCGCGCCGCGCGCCGAATGGCCGATGCAGGCGCTGCGCGTCACGCTGAAGTTCGAGAAGGGCGAGGCGGTGGCACTCGATGGCGAAGCGATGCCGGGGCACAAGATCCTGGCCAAGCTCAACAAGCTGTTCGCGGCCTACGGCGTGGGTCGCGGCGTGTACACGGGCGACACCACCATCGGCCTGAAGGGCCGAATAATTTTCGAAGCCCCCGGTTTGATCTCGCTGCTTGCCGCGCATCGCGCGCTAGAGGAAGCGGTGCTGAGCAAGCACCAGAACCGATTCAAGCCCGAAGTCGCGCGCAAGTGGGTGGAGCTGGTGTACGAAGGCTTCTACAACGACCCGCTCAAGACCGATATCGAAGCCTTCCTCGCGTCCAGCCAGAGCTGCGTGAATGGCGAGGCGGTCATCGAGACCCAGGGCGGCAGCGTCGGCGCCGTCGCCGTACGCTCGACGCATATCCTCAATGCCAAGGGCGCGACCTACGCGCAGTCGGCGGACTGGGGCGTGGCCGAGGCCGAAGGCTTCATACGCCTGTACGGGATGAGCAGCACGCTCTGGGCCGAGGTGAACCGCTGATGCTGCAGCGCGTCCTCCAGCACCTGGAAGCCCTGGTGTCCTTCGACACCCGCAATCCGCCGCGGACGATCGGCACCGATGGAATCTTCGACTACCTGCGGCAGCATTTGCCGGGTTTTCGCGTCGAAGTCTCCGACCACGGCGCCGGCGCGGTGTCGCTGCTGGCCGTGCGCGGCGAGACCTCGCGACTGTTCAATGTGCATCTGGACACGGTGCCCTCTTCGCCGAACTGGAGCGCGGACCCGCACAAGCTTCGCGTGACGGCCGATCGTGCAATTGGCTTGGGCGCTTGCGACATCAAGGGCGCGGCGGCGGGATTGCTGGCGGCTGCGGAACAAACCACCGGGCCGGTCGCGTTTCTCTTCAGCAGCGACGAAGAGGCTAATGACGCGCGCTGCATTCCCGGCTTCCTCGCCACGCAGCACGGCTTCACCGAGGCCATCGTCGCCGAGCCGACGATGGCGCAGGCGGTGTTGGCGCATCGCGGCATTGTTTCCGCGCGCATCGCGTTCAAGGGCCAGGCGGGGCATGCCTCGGCCGCGAATGCGCTGGAGCTGAGCGCGGTGCATCAGGCGATGCGCTGGGGCGTGCGCTCCCTCGACCATGTCCAGGCGCTGTCCCATGTGCGCTTTGGCGGGCTGACGGGACTGCGCTTCAACATCGGCAAGATGGAGGGCGGCATCAAGGGCAATGTCATCGCGCCCGATGCCGAGCTGCGCTTCGGCTTCCGTCCGCTGCCTTCGCAGAGTTTCGAAGACCTGCACGACACCTTCCGTGGCTATGCGGAAGCTTCCGCGCTGGCCGCCTATGAAGAAACCTTTCGCGGACCCTCGCTGCCTTCGGGCGATGTCGCCGCGGCGGAGGACCGCCGCCTGCAAGCCCGCGACCTTGCCGATGAACTTGGCCTGCCGATCGGCAATGCCGTGGATTTCTGGACCGAGGCCTCGCTGTTCTCGGCCGCCGGCATGACCGCGCTGGTTTATGGCCCCGGCGACATTGCCCAGGCCCATAGCGCCGACGAATGGGTGGCGCTGGAACAACTCGCCACCGTGACTTCCGTGTACCAACGCCTGATGAGCGCGCCATGACCCACGCAGAACTCGCCCCCGACCTTCCCCTGGAACTGGAGGCACCGGCTGCGACGCCGGCTCCGTGGAGGGCGCTTCCGGGCGCCACCGACTGCGGTGCCCGTGGCCATGAATGACCTGCGCCCCACCATCGTGCGGCTGCTGTCCAATATGGCCAGCGCCAAGGAAATCCAGCAGTACCTCAAGCGCTTTTCGCAGCTCGATGCCGCGCGCTTCGCCGTGGTCAAGGTCGGCGGCGCCATTTTGCGCGACGAACTCGAAGCCCTGGTGTCTTCGCTGTCCTTCCTGCAGCAGGTCGGCCTGACGCCGATCGTGCTGCACGGCGCCGGCCCGCA
>CBHTVR010000037.1:0-23509 GCA_966096795.1 uncultured Gammaproteobacteria bacterium | reverse complement strand
TCGTGGATCCAGTCCACGAACACATAGTCGTAGCCGCGCAGGCGATGCGCGCTGCCGCCGTGGCCGGGCAGGTCGAGCGCGACCAGGTCGAAGTCGGCAAGAAAAGGCTGCAGCGGAACGAAGCTGGCGGCGTTGTCCAGCCAGCCATGCAAGGCCAGCAGCTTGGGGCCGTCGGGATTGCCGCTGCGCAGCGCGGTCAGGCGGCCGCGTGCGGTGCTCACCGTGATTTCGTGCGAACTCACTGCGCCGAAATCCAGCCCGCGGCATGGCGGCGTGCGATGCCCGCCAGCGCGGCGGCATGCGCGGGCGCGGCATTCAGCGCGGGAATGTAGCGCAGTGTTTCGCCACCGGCGGCGTGGAAGATCTCTGCATTCTCGATCGAGATTTCTTCCAGCGTCTCCAGGCAGTCCACCGCGAAGCCGGGGCAGATCACGTCCACGCGGCGCACGCCGGTCTTTGCCAAGGTTTCCAGCGACTGGCTGGTGTAGGGCTGCAGCCATTGTTCGCGGCCAAAGCGCGACTGGTAGGTCAGCATCCATTCGGACGCTGCCAAACCCAAACGCGCGGCGAGCGCGGCGGCGCCGGCCTCGCATTGGCGCGCATACGGGTCGCCGGCGCGGATATGGCGCTGCGGCAGGCCGTGGAAGCTCATCACCAGGCGTTCGCCGCGGCCATGTTCGGCCCAGTGCGTGCGCACGCTTTGCTCGAGCGCCGCGAGCCAGGCTTCGTCGAGGTGGTAGTCCTTTACCAGTCGCAGCTCGGGCGTTTCGCGCCAATCTTTCAACTCGGCGAACACCGCGTCATGCACCGAAGCGACGGTGGAGGCGGCATATTGCGGATACAGCGGCAGCACGAGCAGCTTTTCCATGCCTGCGGCTTGCAGCTTGCGCAACTCCGAGGAAACGGAAGGCTCGCCATAACGCATCGCCAGGCGCACGTCGAAGTCCGGTAGCTGCGCTTGCACCGCGGCGCTCAATTCCTGGCTCAGCACCAGCAAAGGGGAGCCGCCCGGCATCCAGATGCCCGCGTACTTCTTCGCCACCTTGCCCGAGCGCAGCGGCAGGATGATGAAGTGCAGGATCGGGCACCACAGCCAGCGGGTGAGTTCGACCACGCGGTAGTCGTGCAGGAACTGCGCTAGGTAGCGGCGCACGGCGGCGGCCGTGGGCGCGGCCGGCGTGCCCAGGTTCACCAGCAGGAGCGCGGGCTTGGCCTCAGCCGCAGCGGCCGCGCCGTCGCGAAAGCGGGCGCTCATGGGGAACTGTTCCAAGGGAATGAACTCAAATTATCATCCCATACATGAAGGGCGGGTCAGACTGGCCCCCTCATCCGGGCCCGGCCCGCCAAGGAGATGCACCATGCAAGCTTCCCCCCTGCTCCGAAACGTTCTGCGCCCCCTCGTGCTGGCGGCGCTGGTGCTGGCCGCGGCCCTGCCCGCCGTCGCCGGTGAAGTCGAAGACCAGCGCGCCCGCGACGCTTCGCGCGTGCTCGGCGAAATCCTGCGCATCCCCGAAGATTCCATCCCGTCCAAGCTGCTGGAAGAAGCCCAGGCCATTGCTGTCATTCCGAACGTGGTCAAGGCCGGCTTCGTGGCCGCCGGCCGGCGCGGTCGCGGCCTGATCGCGGTGCGCGGCAAGGACGGCACCTGGTCCAATCCGGCCTTCATCACCCTGACCGGCGGCAGTTTCGGCTTCCAGGCCGGCGTGCAGGCGGCAGACGTGATCCTGGTGTTCAAGACCAAGCGCGGCGTGGACTCCATCGTCAAGGGCAAGTTCACCCTCGGCGCCGATGCCAGCGTCGCCGCCGGTCCGATCGGGCGCAGCGCCCAAGCCAGCACGGACGAGCAGCTCAAGGCCGAGATCTACAGCTACTCGCGCGCCCGCGGCCTGTTCGCCGGCGTGTCCCTGGACGGCACCCGCCTGGCCATCGACAACAACAGCGACGAAGCCGTGTACGGCGGCGACTACACCGCCCGGGCCATCATCGAGGGCCGGGCCGGTTCCGGTTCCGACGCCACCGTGGCCTTCCGCGACCGTCTGGAAGAAAGCACCCTGCGCCAGGACCACAAGGCCGAGGCCAAGCCGGGCAACTGAGCCGGCGCCGCTGCGGTATCCTAGTGCGCTGGGTTTCAGCGCTGTTTTGATGAGGACGCGGACATGATTGGTTGGCGCGAATTGTTGATCATCCTGGTGATCGTGCTGGTGGTATTCGGCACGAAGCGCCTGAAGAATGTCGGCAGCGACCTGGGCGAGGCCGTGCGCGGTTTCAAGAAGGGCATGGCCGGTGACGAGGGCGACAAGCCCGATGCCGCCAAGACCGATGCCAAGCTGCCCGACGACTCGCGCAAGGACTAAGCGCCCCGCCGGGGCGCGCGCACGCGCATGTTCGACGTTGGCTTCAGCGAACTGCTGATCATCGCGGTCGTGGCCCTGCTGGTGCTGGGCCCCGAGCGCTTGCCGAAAGCAGCGCGTTTCGCCGGCCTGTGGGTACGCAAGGCGCGCGCGCAGTGGTATTCGGTGAAGGCCGAACTCGAGCGCGAACTGGCCCAGGAAGAAATGAAGAAGCAGTTCGGCGATCCGCTGGCGCAGATGCGCCCGACGGTCGAAGCCTTGCGCCAGGAACTCAAGGAAAGTTTCGAAAGCCTGGACCCGGGCTTGCCCGCGCGCGTCGCGCTGCAGGCGCCCGATGAAGCCGTAGTGCCGGCAGCGCCGGCCGAGACGCATGCCGCGGATGCGCCCGCTGGCGAAGCGCCCGCCCCCGCGCCGGCCCACGAAACGCCCGCCGCGCCGGAGCCCTTCGCGCTCACAGCGCCGGCCAGCGAAGCCTCCGCGGCCGACGCCACCAAGCCATGAGCGACGACGGCGAGGAAAAACTCGGCGAAAGCCTGATCGCGCACCTGTTGGAACTGCGCAACCGGTTGTTGCGCTCGGTGCTGGCTGTGGTGGTGGCCTTCTGCGGCCTGCTGCCATTCTCGGACCGCCTGTACACCGCCGTGTCGGAGCCCTTGCTGCGCACCCTGCCCAAGGGCGGCCAGCTGATCGCGATTGAAGTCACCTCGACCTTCTTCGTGCCGATGAAGCTGGCCTTCTTCGCGGCGCTGATGATCGCCATGCCCTTCGTGCTCTACCAGCTCTGGGCCTTCGTGGCGCCGGGCCTGTACGAAAAGGAAAAACGTCTCGCGCGGCCGATCCTGGTGTCGGCCACGGTGCTGTTCTACGCCGGCTGCGCCTTCACCTATTACCTGCTGTTGCCGGTGATGTTCGCCTACCTCAGTTCGACTGCGCCCGCGGGCGTGACGATGATGACTGACATCAGCCATTACCTGGACTTCGTGCTGGTGATGTTTCTGGCCGGCGGCGTGAGTTTCGAAGTGCCAGTGGCAGTCATGATTGCCGTCATCCTGGGCTGGGTCACGCCCAAGCAGCTGTCCGACTGGCGCGGATACATCATCGTCGCCATCTTCATCATCGCGGCCATCATCACGCCGCCCGATGGCCTGTCGCAGATCATGCTGGCGGTGCCGATGTGCCTGCTCTATGAAGCCGGCGTGCTGGCGGCGCGAATGTTGCGCAAGCGCGCGGAAGCAGCGGGCCCGGTCGCGCCATGAATCGCCCCGCGCCGCGCGTTGCCGCGCGCGCGCCCCGGGTGCTGCTCGATTACACGCCCGCGAGTTTCTGGCAGCGTTACCTGGCCTGGAGCCTGGACTGGCTGATCCTTTCGCCGCTCTTGCTGCTGCTGGTCTTGCCCGCGTTTTCCCAAGCCCTGGCGGCGGGCGGCGCGTGGCTGGCCGGCCTGCAGGACTGGATGATTGACCGCGTGTTGCGCGGCCAGGAAGCAAGCTCGCCGCTCGACATGCTGCGCGCGCTGATGGCCGATCCCGTGCAGCACCAGGCCGCAACGGCGCAAGTCGCGCGCATGACGGCTGCGGTCACCAAGGCGATCTCGCTCACCGGCTTGCTCGCGGGCCTGTACTTCATCGGCTTCGAAGCCAGTGCCTGGCGCGCCACGCCCGGCAAGCGCTGGCTGGGGCTTGAAGTTGAGGACCTGCAGGGAAAGCCGCCCGGCCTGGCACGGGCCGCGCTGCGTTTTTTCGCCGGCATCCTTAGCTGGATCACGCTCAACCTGGGCCATGCCATGGTGGCGTTTCGCGCCGATGGCCGGGCCTTGCATGACCTCATTGCGGGCACGCGCGTGGCAGCGGGTGGGCCCTTGCCGGCGTGGGCGCGCAGCCTGCTCTGGGCGCAGCTGCTGGCGCTGCTGGGCGCCATGGCGGTGGTTTTCGCGCGCCTGGTCTGGATGTTCGGCCAGCTCGCGCCGATGTAAGGCGCGGCTAGACTTCGATTTCGCCCGGCGCATTCGCCTGCGATGGCGGCGCCGGTGCGGCACCGCCCAGCGTCTCCTGCCAGGCGCGGTAGAAGAAGGCGAACATCACGGCGTAGTAGCCCAGGCCCACCGCCACTGCCACCGGCACGATCAGCAGGTAGCCGAGGGCCGGACTGATCAGGCTCAGCGCCGCGCCCAACAGCACCGCCGCCATCGCGAACAGCATGAAGCCAATGAAGGCCAGCATCGCCACCGGCAGGTAGAACAGCAGGAAGGCCGCGGCATGGCCGAAGGCAACGCGAAAGCCGTCGCCCACCGAGGCAAAGGGCGAGCGCTCGCTCAGGCTGGCCTGGCACATCGCCAGTTCCTTGGCGGTGTTGATCAGCAGTGCCAATAGCATCGCGCCCGACAACAGCGCCGCGGTGCCTTCAGGCATGGCCGGCAGGGTCTGCGCGCCCTGCTGCAGGCTGGCCAGCTCGCGCAGGTATTCGGCCAGCGGCTGCCCGCCAATCGCCGCCACCGGCATGATCACGCCCAGCAGCAGGATGAAGAAGAACACCAGGTTGGTTTGCACCAGGCGCCGCGCCGCGCTGGCATCTTCGAAGACTTCGAACAACTGTCGCGGCTGCACCGGTTGCCCCTGCCAGGTGGCGCGGGCGAGGCGGTAGAAGCCGCCCGTCAGGGGCGGCAGGATCAGCAGCGAGAAGACCACGTACACCAGCAGCTGCACGATCAAGGTTTGCGGCAGCAGCGAAGCAGCGACCCGCTCGAGCAACGCGGGCAGCAGCGCCACCAGCAGCATGGCTGCGGCCGCAAACAGGAACAGGCCGGCATGCGCCCGGCACAGGGCCAGGGCTTCAGCGAGCCAGCGATAGGGCCTGCCGAGGCTGGGGGAAGGTTTGTCGCTCATCGACAGGTCCTTTGTCGGGTGTCGGCGCGGCCGGAAGAGGCCGTGCGCCATGCCCGTTATACTAACGCCCTTTACTCGCGCGCCCTGAACGCCCGGTGGTTTTCCGATGACGGCTCCGACTTTCCAAGAACTCATCCAGCGCCTGAACCAGTACTGGGGCGAGCAAGGCTGCGTGCTGATCCAGCCCCTGGACCTGGAAGTCGGCGCCGGCACCTTCCACCCGGCCACCTTCCTGCGCGCGCTCGGGCCGGAGCCATGGAACGCGGCCTACGTGCAGCCCTGCCGCCGTCCCACCGACGGGCGCTACGGCGAAAACCCCAATCGCCTGCAGCGTTACTACCAGTACCAGGTGGTGATGAAGCCCAACCCCGATGACATCCTCGAGCGCTACCTCGGTTCGCTCAAGGCGCTGGGCGTGGATCCGCTGGTGCACGACCTGCGCTTCGTCGAGGACAACTGGGAATCGCCCACGCTCGGCGCCTGGGGCCTGGGCTGGGAAGTGTGGTTGAACGGCATGGAGATCACCCAGTTCACCTATTTCCAGCAAGCCGGTGGCCTGGAATGCCGGCCGGTGACGGGCGAGATCACCTACGGCCTCGAGCGCCTGTGCATGTACCTGCAGAACGTGGACAACGTCTTCGACCTGGTGTGGACGGTCGGCCCGCAGGGCACGATCTACTACCGCGACGTCTACCACCAGAACGAAGTCGAACAGAGCACCTACAATTTCGAGCACGCCGACGTGGCGGAGATGTTCCACCGCTTCGATGCCTGCGAGAAGGAAGCCTTGAAGCTGGTCGAACTCAATCTGCCGCTGCCGGCCTACGAACAGGTCTGCAAGGCCTCGCACAGCTTCAACCTGCTCGACGCGCGCCGCGCAATCTCGGTGACCGAGCGCCAGCGCTACATCCTGCGCGTGCGCACCCTGGCCAAGGCCGTTGCTGAAAGTTATTTCGCGCAGCGCGAGAAACTCGGCTTCCCGGGCCTGCGCAAGCAAGGAGAGGTGGCATGAACAGCGCCGCATCCTTGCTGATTGAACTGGGCACCGAAGAGCTGCCGCCGAAGGCGCTGCCGGACCTGGCGCAGGCGTTTTTCGATGGCGTGCTGGCCGGCCTGACCAAGCGCGGCATCGGCTTCGAGCGCGAAGGCGCGCGTCCGCTGTATTCGCCGCGCCGCCTGGCGGTGTTCGTGCCCGGCGTGGAAAGCGAACAGCCCACGCAGAAAAACGAAGTGCTGGGCCCGTATTTGAACATTGGCCTGGACGCCTCCGGCAACCCGACGCCGGCCCTGCAGGGTTTCGCCAGCAAGAATGGCGTGGCCGTCGACGCGCTCGGTCGCACTACGGACAACAAGGGCGAGCGATTTGTTGCCCGCAGCGAAAAGCCCGGCGCGAGTACCGCGTCGCTGTTGCCTGAAATTGTTGCCGAAGCCTTGAAGGCCCTGCCCGTGCCCAAGCCCATGCGCTGGGGCGCGCGCGAAATTTCCTTCGTGCGCCCGGTGCACTGGCTGGTGATGCTGCACGGCGGCGAAGTGGTGGACGGCGAAGTGTTGGGCCTGAAGGCCGACCGCATGAGCCGCGGCCACCGCTTCCACGCGCCCAAGCCGGTGTGGCTGTCGCGCCCGGAAGATTACGTGGACGCGCTGCGCAGCGCCTTCGTGCGCGTGGACCCGATCGAGCGTCGCGAACACATCCGCGCGCTGATCACCGCCCGCGCCGCCGAAGTGGACGGCAGCGCGCAGGTGGGCGAGGCTTTGCTCGACGAAGTGAACAACCTGGTCGAGTGGCCCAGCGCCATCCGCTGCTCCTTCGAGCGCGATTTCCTGGCGGTGCCGCAGGAAGCACTGATCTCGACCATGGAGGCGAACCAGAAGTTCTTCCCGGTGCTCGATGCCGACCATCGCCTGACCGAACACTTCATCGGCATTGCGAATATTGATTCGCTCGACCCTGCCGAAGTGCGCAAGGGCTACGAGCGCGTCATCCGCCCGCGCTTCGCCGACGCGCGCTTCTTCTTCGACGAAGACTGCAAGCAAGGCCTCGATGCCATGGCCGAAGGCCTGGCCAGCGTGACCTACCAGCAGAAGCTGGGCAGCTACGCCGACAAGACTGTACGCGTACGCACGCTGGCCGGTGAGTTGGCCGCAGTGTTGGGCGAGGACGCGGCGTTGGCGCAGCGCGCAGCCAGCCTGGCCAAGGCCGACCTGCAATCGCGCCTGGTCGGCGAGTTCCCGGAACTGCAGGGCATCGCCGGCCGCTACTACGCCACCGCCCTGGGCGAGTTGGGCGAAGTGGCCGACGCCATTGATCACGCCTACCTGCCGCGTTTTTCCGGCGATGGCATCGCGCCTTCGAAACTGGGCCAGGTGCTGGCGATTGCCGAACGCCTGGACACGCTGGCCGGCGGCTTCGCTGCGGGACTGCGCCCGAGCGGCAACAAGGATCCGTTCGCGCTGCGTCGTCATGCCTTGGGCCTGGGTCGCACGCTGATCGAAGCGGGCCTGGAGTTGGATCTCGCGCAGTGGATCGATCGCGCACTGGCGCTGGTGCGTGCCGACATGGCGCGTCTGGGCAGCAAGCCCGAAGCCAAGGACAGCGAGACCGGCGCGCCGCTGCTCGAATTCGTGTTCGACCGCCTGCGCGGTTACTACGCCGACCAGGGTTTCACGGCGGCGCAGTTCGATGCCGTGGCTGAACTCAAGCCCGCTTCCCTGCCCGACTTCGAGCGCCGCCTGCGCGCCATCGCCGAATTCGCAAAACTTCCCGAGGCGCCAGCCCTGGCCGCTGCGAACAAGCGCATCCGCAATATCCTGCGCAAGAACGAATCGCCGGTGCCCGATGCGGTGAACGCCGCGCTGCTCTCCGAGCCTGCGGAAGTGGCCTTGGCGCAAGCGCTCGATGCCGCGCTCGCGGACACCGATCCCTTGCTGGTCGCCGGTGATTATCTGGGCGTACTGCGTCGCCTCGCATCCTTGCGCGCGCCGGTAGATGCCTTCTTCGACGGCGTGATGGTGATGGCCGAAGACGCTGCGGTGCGTGGCAATCGCCTGGCGCTGTTGCGCCGCATGGCTGATCGCTTCGCGGCGGTGGCGGCGGTCGAGCAGCTGTCGGCCGGCTGATGTCAGACCCGCGCCTGCGCATGCTCTGGGAGCAGGGCCAGCAGGCGATCCGGCGCCGTGACTTCAATGCGGCGCGCGCGGCTTTCGAAACCATGCTGCGTGCCGATCCGCGGCAACTGCCGGCGCGCCTGCTGTTGTCGAGCGTGTTGCTGGCGCAGGGCAGCCTGCGCGCGGCCACCGAACTGCTCAAGGTCGGCATCGCCTTCCTGCCCAACGATGCCGACAGCATCGGCCGCCTGGCGCAGGCGCTGGCGCGCCTGGGCGAAACCAATGGTGCCCGCGCTTGCCTGCGCCATCCTGAAGTCGCCCGCACACGTTCGGCTACCGGCTTGCTCGGGCTCGCGCATGTTTGCCAGGGCCTGGGCTTGCACGGGCCGGCGCTGGCGCTGATGGAGCGCGCTCGCGAGGCCGGCATGGACAGCGCCGACTTCCGCTATTTCCACGCCCTGCAATTGCAGTTCAACGGACGCATGGACGAAGTGCAGCCCGAGCTCGAGGCCTGCCTTGCCAAGGGCCCGACCTTCGGCCGCGCCTCGCTGACCCTGGCCCGCCTGCGCCGCTGGACGGCGGATGCCAATCACCTGGACTTCATTGCCCGGCGCATCGCCGAAGTTGAGGCGGGCAGCGAAGACCACGCCAGTTTCGAGTTCGCGCGCTACAAGGAACTCGAAGACCTCGGCCGCCTGGATGAGGCCTGGGCTGCGCTGGAGCGCGCCAACGCCATCATGCGCCAGCGCTTGGCGTCGCACCCGCAGGACGAGTCCGCGTTGTTCGATGCGCTGGTCGCGCGCTGCACGCCGGACTGGCTGGCCCGGGGCGAACAGCACTTCGACGGGCCGATGCCGATCTTCATCATCGGCTTGCCGCGCTCGGGCACCACCCTGCTCGAACGCATCCTCGGAAGCCACTCGAAGGTTGCGTCCGCGGGCGAGCTGGTGGACTTTCCCAAACAACTGCGCCAAGTCGCGGACTGCCATGGCCATCCGCTGTTGGACGCGGGCTTGTTGCAGGCGCTCGAGCGCGTTGATTTCGCCGAGCTTGGCCGGCGTTACCTGGAACAAACCCAGTGGCGGGCCGGCGACAAGGCCTGGTATGTCGACAAGCTGCCGCCGAATTTCCAGCTTGCCGGTTTCATCCGCCGGGCCCTGCCGCAGGCGCGGATCGTGCACATGGTGCGTGCGCCGATGGACGTGTGCTTCTCGAACTGGCGGGCCATGTTTGGCGACAGCTACGCTTACAGCTACAGCCTGGACGCTCTGGCGGCCTACCACCGCCAGTACGCGCGCCTGATGGCGCACTGGCGCGCCAGCATGCCCGCAGCCTTGCACGAGGTGTCCTACGCCGGCCTGGTGGGCGACACCGAGGCCGAGGCGCGGCGCCTTCTGGCCTTCTGCGGACTGCCCTGGGAAGACGGCGTGCTCGACGAGCGCCGCAACGCAGCACCCGTGGCCACGCTCAGCTCGGCCCAGGTGCGCCAGCCCATCCACCGCCACGCGCTGGAAGAATGGCGCCGCTATGAGAAGCAGCTGGCGCCCCTGCAGGCAGCGCTGGGGCAGCCATAAAAAAGAGGCCGGCATCGCTGCCGGCCTCCCTCGTGTTGCGCGACGCCCCGATTACTTCGCGTTGAAGTCGATCGAGTACTGCAGGAACCAGGAACGACCGTACCCGTTGTAGTTGAAGATGTTGTAGTACGGGTAGGCGGTGTAGCTGTCGTCACGCGGCGGCTTGCGGTTGCCGACGTTGTTCGCCGTCAGCGCCAGGCGGCTGTTGTCGGTCACTTCGAAGCCCACGCTCAGGTTGAACAGCATGTACGGGGCGACCGTGCCCGGGCCAATGCCATTGACCTGGTCCGCGCCGATCTGCGCGGTGTAGTTCGGCGTGGCGCCGTAGCGCAGCATGTGCACGGCGGTATCCCAGCGGCCAACCTCCCAGGTGAAGTCACCGGACAGCACCGTCTTGAACTCGCTCGAGTTTCCGGGCGAGCGCAGGTAGTCGATCGCGGCTTCGTCGGGGAAGCGCTGCACTTCGTGCTTGAGCGTGTTGTTGTAGTTCAAGCCCGCGCTGAAGTTGCCGTTGCGACCGCCGCCCCAGCGGTAGGTCACGGCGGCGTTGACGCCCGACACCCGCTCGGTGGAAATATTCACCGGGTTGGTGGTGATCAGGCGAATGGCCTCGGACAAGGCCGGGTTGCCGCTGACCGGGCTGCGCGTCACGCGCGAGATGATGTCCTGGCAGAATGCCGAGTTGATGTCCAGGCGGCCGCGGCGGCAGTCATTCTCGTTGCGCAGGATGAAGTTCGACGACAGGTCATTGACCTCATTGCTGATGTCAACGTTGTAGTAGTCGGCGCGCAGGTCGAATTTCTTGCTCGGCGACCAGACGAAGCCGAAGCCATAGCTCTTGGCGGTGATCGACTTCAGGTCCGGGTTGCCAAAGCGCTCGCCCTGCACCTGCACTCCGTTGTAGATGCACTCGGTCACCGGCTGGTTATCGCGCTCGCAGCGATAGAAGTCGGTGGCGCTGCCGAAGAAGCCGCTTTCGCCGGCGTAGATGTAGGACATGTCCGGGGCGCGGAAGGCGGTGGCGTAGTTGCCGCGGATCAGCAGGGTGTCGGTCGGACGGTATTCCAGGCCGAGCTTCCAGGTGGCCTTGGCATCGTTGCCCGCGCCCACGTTCTCGTACTTGTCATAGCGACCCGACAGGTTGGCGGTCAGCGTGCTGAACACCGGCACGCGGAACTCCACGGCCGCGGCCATGTTCTTGCGCTTGCCCGAACCCTGGGTGCCGGTGAGGCCCCAGAAATCGCCGGCGATCACGCGCGGATCGGTCGGGTTGTTCCAGACCTGGTAACCGGCCTGCACCAGCGCGGCCACGCCAACGTCGCCAGCCGGCAGCTGGAACAGGCTGGCATTGGTGACGCTGAAGTTGACGTTGTGGGTCCAGGTGGTGGACTCGGTGCGGATTTCGTCCAGGAAGCTGCGGTACTGGTCCGGGGTCAGCGGCTGGTAGAAGGCGTCCTGGTTCGGGTGATAGACCGGGTAACCGTAGAAGGTACCCAACAGCGGGCCGAGGAACTGGTCGCGGAAGAAGTTTTCGATCTCGTCGGTCACCGGCCACATCTGGCTGTCGGTGATGTTGAACTGCGAACGCGCGTAGTAGGCGTCGTAGTCCCAGTTCGAGTCACCGAAGGTGCCGCGGATGCCGCCCGCGAAGTTGTAGGAGTTGGACTTGAGCAGTTCCTTCTGCGGGCCACCGGTCTCTTCCGGTCCGAAGATGCGCTGGTAGTTGTTGAGCGAGAAGTCGCGGTCGTCGAACACGTAACCGCCGACGCTGCCGAATTCGCCGTTGATGTCGGGAATCCAGAAGCGCGAGAAGCTGCTCGCAGTGGTCTCGTGATGGTTGACCAGCAGGCTGGCGTACGCTTCGGCGTTGTCGTTCAGCGTCCAGGTCATGTTGAGGTAGCCGGCGAGGCTCTTCTCTTCATTGAGGAAGCTGGTGTTGCCGACTTCAGCGCGGCTGCCGCAGAACACGCCGCGGCCGGGGCGGAAATCGAGCTGGGTGGTGCCACCGAACGACGCGCTGAGGCGATCGCACTGTTCCGCGGTCGGCTCGAAATAGGTGTTGGTGAAGCCGTCAAGGATGATGGCGGTGCGCGAGCCGTAGCGCGCGTTCGGGTTCGGGTTGTCGTCGGTGGAGTCGTACCAGGGGTTCTGGAAGCCGAACATCGCGTCCTGCGTGGAGTACTGCATGCCGTAGGTCACGTCGACATCGCCGAACTTCTTGCCACCGGTAACCTGCAGGCGCCAGTTGTCGCCGCCGCCCTGGGTATAGCCGCCCATGCGCAGGTTGATCTGGGTGCCTTCCAGATGCGTCTTGAGGATGATGTTGACCACGCCGGCGATCGCCGCCGAACCATAAATGGCCGACTGGTTGCCCGGCAGGATGTCGATGCGCTCAACCATCGCGGTCGGGATGGTCGACAGGTCGGTGAAGTTGCTCTGGCCGTTGTAGAGCAGCGGATAGTCCGCCAGCGGGCGACCGTCGATCAGGATCAGGGTGAAGCCCGGGTCCAGGCCCAGCAGGCTGATGGTGGTCGCGCCCGGGGTGAAGCCGGCGCTGAACTGGTTGTCTTGCACGGCGCCGGTGGCGAGCGGCTGGGCGCGCAGCACGTCAGAGACGTTGCGATAGCCCTGCTTCTCGATCTCTTCGGCAGTGATGGTGGTAACCGGCGATGCCGTTTCCATCTGTGCCTGCGGGATCAGCGAGCCGGTGACGACAACCTTGTCGAGGGTGTCGGTTTCATCGGCCTTCTTTTTGTCGGTCGTGGTGTCCTGGGCAGCAGCAACTCCGGCCAGGGCCCAGAAGGCCAAGGCGCTGCCGATGGTGGTGACAAGCAGTTTGCGCTTCATTTCAGGGGGTTCCTTGTGGATGACACTTTTTTAACATACCCGCATCTGTACGAGTGTTCAACAGAAAAGCCTGAAAAATGGCTAAAAAGTGCTGTTGTACGTGTGCGCGATGTGAAGGCCGGCTCGGGTCAGGACCGACGAAGGCGGGCCAATCGGAGTCCAACGCGCGGACAGCGCTTCGGTTGACCAATGGGTGCAAGCGGGATGGCGCGACCACGCGGGCCGGCGCAAACGAAGACGCCGCCCGAAGGCGGCGTCTTGCGCGAACCCTGCAGGTTTCGATCAGAACTTCATTTCGAAGCCGAGGTTGAAGCTCTTCAGGTCCTGGGTGTCGTCGCTCAGGCGGGCGCGGTAGGTCACCGACACCGTGCTCTTGTCGTTGACGTCGTAGCCCAGGCCCAGGTCCGCTTCCATCCAGTCCTGCGCGCCCGGGTAGCCATCAAGCGTGAAGTGGCCGTTCAAGGTGTTGGAGCCGGCCTGCACCTGCACTTGGCGGTCCTGGCTGTCCTTGGCCCAGGCGATGCGGCCGAACGGACGGAAGCCGCCCATGTCGCCCTCGAAGCGATAGCCAACGCGGCGCACGGTGGACTTGCGCTTGAAATCGTTGAAGTACATCGAAGTGGAGTCGTCGCCGTCTTCCGCGTAACCGTTGACTTCCACGCTCTGCCAGCTCAGGCCGACGAAGGGACCGTGGCGGAAGCTTTCGTCACCGAAGGCGAAGCCGGCGCCCAGCTCAACGCCGGTGTGGGTGGCATTGGTGGTGCCGTGCTCGACGCGGGTGTTCGGACCGAGTTGGATGGCGCGGTCGATATCCAGGCTGGCGTTGCCGCCGGACAGGATGACGCTGGCGTAGCCGCGGCCGAAGTGGGCAGCACCGTAGCCGGAGATCAACACTTCCTTGTTGTCGACCGAGCTGTGCCCGACATCGCCGTTGGAATTGCCATAGCTCAGCGCGCCACCGAAGCTGAAGTGCTCGTTGAAGCGCACGTCGGCACCGAAGGTGGCGGTGAACAGGTCGTTGTTCATCGCGCTGACATTGGCGTTGGCCTTGAAGTCCTGCTGGCTGAACTGGACGTTGCCGTAGACATTGGATTCGTTGTTGTCACGCACGCCGGCGCGGAAGATCTGGCGGTTGATGACATTGCTGTGGTCTTCGTAGACCTGCAGCGGCACTTCGCCGGCCATCGACACTTCACCCGGGGCCGACAGGGTGGCGAGTACGACATTGGCCAGCATCGCGTGGGCGGCGCCGGTCGGGTGCACGCCATCGGCGAACAGGTAGCTGGTGTTGGTGCCGCTGGCGTAGTGGTAGGGGTAGTTCGGGTCACCGGCCGGGCCGCAGGCCAGCGAGCTGCCGCCGACGCAGGCGGTGTGGGTCACGTCGGTGAAGCCGTAAGCCGTCGGATCCGCCACGATTTCGTTGATCATCGCGTTGACGTTGATCGGCACGATGCCGTCGCCCAAGTTGGCCAAGCCGGCGTTGAAGGTCTGGTTGAACACGAAGGCCAGGGCGCTGGCACTGGCCTGGCTCGGCGTGCCCACGTTGAGCGGGGTCAGGCCGAGGTCGGGCAAGTTGAACACCACGATGGTGCGCGCGCCGGCCGCCTGCAGGTTGCCGATCAGGCCGACCATGGTGGCGGCAGCGATGCCGGTGTTTTGCTGGGCCGTGGCCGGGTTGCCAGCGGCGGTGAAGATGTCATTGGCGCCGCCCCAGATCATGTACAGGGCGTTCGGATCGGCGTGGCCGGCGTGCGCGGGCATCGACAGATAGGTGGTCATCTGCGAAGGCAGCGACCAGGAGCCCGGCGAATTCACGCAGGTGAAGCTGACGCTGTTGGCGCGGGCGCAGGCGCCGCCGTAAGCGTAGATGCTGCCGCCGCTCAGCGAATTGGAACCGCTGTAGCCGAAGGCCTGCGAGACGATCTGCGAGTACACCGAGTCCGGGTTGGTGGTGAAGCTCGAGCCGGCAATCGTGAAGGGGTTGCCGTCGGCCTGCGCGGCATTGCCGGCATCGGACAAGCTGTCACCGAACACGACCACGTCCGAGAAGCTCTGGGCCTGGGCAACGGAAGTGCCGGCGAGGGCGAGCGTCAGCGCGCTGACGAGAAGTTTGGTGCGGGGCATTGGGAACACTCCATGAGTACGGATTTGGATTGCAGACCCGCCGCCCCGGCGACTAATGCCCAGCCCCGTGTCGCGGACCGCGCACCCCCTCCCCGCAGCCTGGCAAGGCCCCTCCGGCAAGCCTGCCGGATGTAAAGAGAACATTAATACAGAATTCGCGTCCGTACCACAGGGAATGGACGGGTCGCGCCCCGGGACTCAGGCCACCCGGCGCCGGCGCGCCAGCTGCACCCGCAGCAGGGACAGTGCGGCCGGGGTCATGCCGGGGATGCGCTGGGCCTGGCCCAGGGTTTCCGGGCGCTGGCTTTCCAGCTTGCCCTGCAGCTCGGCCGACAGGCCGGGAATGCCGCGGAAGCTGAAATCGGCCGGGAAGCGAGTGTCTTCATGGCGGCGCTGGCGTTCGATATCCTCGCGCTGGCGGTCCAGGTAGCCGGCGTACTTGACGCCGATCTCTACTTGTTCGGCGATTTTGGCGTCTTTTGTGCCCGGTCCCAGCGAGTCCAGCGCGACCAGGTCGGCGTAGCCCAGCTCCGGGCGCTTGAGCAGGTCCAGGGCGCTGCCTTCACGGCTGAGGCGGATGCCGGTGGCGGCTTCCAGTTCGGCGGCGACAGTTCCGCCCGGAGCCGCCCAGATCGCGGCCAGGCGCGAGCGCTCCGATTCCACGGCCTCGGCCTTGGCGGCGAAGGCCGCCCAGCGCGCTTCGTCCACCAGGCCCAGCGTGCGGCCGGTCGGGGTCAGGCGGGCGTCGGCATTGTCTTCGCGCAGTTGCAGGCGGTACTCGGCGCGCGAGGTGAACATGCGGTAGGGCTCGGTCGTGCCCTGGGTGATCAGGTCGTCCACCAGCACGCCGATATAGGCCTCGTCGCGGCGCGGGCACCAGGCCTCGCGCTCCTGCGTGGCGAGCGCGGCGTTCAAGCCCGCCAGCAGGCCTTGCGCGGCTGCTTCTTCATAGCCGGTGGTGCCATTGATCTGGCCGGCGAAGAACAATCCCGCCACCGCCTTGGTTTCCAGCGATGCCTTCAAGCCGCGCGGATCGAAGTAGTCGTATTCGATGGCGTAACCGGGGCGCGTGAGGTGTGCGCTCTCCAGGCCCGGAATCGAGTGCACGAGCTCAAGCTGCACTTCGAATGGCAGCGAGGTGGAAATGCCGTTGGGATAGATCTCGTAGCTGTCCAGGCCTTCGGGCTCGAGGAAGATCTGGTGCGAGTCCTTGTCGGCGAAACGCATCACCTTGTCTTCGATCGACGGGCAATAGCGCGGGCCGACGCCTTCGATCACGCCCGAATACATCGGTGAGCGGTCCAGCCCGCCGCGAATCAGTTCATGCGTGCGCTCGTTGGTATGCGTGATCCAGCAGCTGACCTGGCGCGGATGGCGATGGTGCTCGGGCAGGAAACTGAAACCGGGAATCGGATCGTCACCGGGCTGCTCGGCCAGGCGCGAGTAGTCGATGCTGCGGCCGTCGATGCGTGGCGGCGTGCCGGTCTTCAGGCGGCCGACCACGAACGGGCCTTCGCGCAGACGCTCGGCCAGCGCCGTGGCCGGCGGGTCGCCGGCGCGTCCGCCGGACTGCTGGCTGAGGCCGACATGGATGCGCCCGGCCAGGAAGGTGCCGGCGGTGAGCACCACGGCGCGCGCGCCGAAGCGCAGACCCGAAGCCGTGCGTACGCCGCGCACCTGGCCGTCGATGATCTCGATGTCGTCCACCGCCTGCTGGAACAGCGACAGGTTCTCCTGGTGTTCGACGATGCGACGAATCGCGGCCCGGTACAGGGCGCGATCGGCCTGGGCGCGGGTGGCGCGCACCGCAGGACCTTTCGAGGCATTGAGCGTGCGCCACTGAATGCCGGCGGCATCGGCGGCAATCGCCATCGCTCCGCCCAGGGCGTCGATCTCCTTCACCAGGTGGCCCTTGCCGATGCCGCCGATGGCCGGATTGCAGCTCATCGCGCCCACGGTTTCGATGTTGTGGGTCAACAGCAGGGTGCGCGCGCCGGCCCGGGCCGAGGCGAGGGCCGCCTCGGTGCCGGCATGGCCGCCACCGATCACGATCACATCGAAGCTGGGTACCGGGTTGTGCAAGGCGGGGTTCCAAAAGGGGCGCCATTGTCGCCCAGCTTTCCGGGCCGGGCCAGTCGGCGGCGGGAGTTGGCACGATCCCTGCTTAAGTCCTACTGCACCCAACGCGGCCAAACGCCGGGGGGCGTCGACGGATCGCAAGATCCTTCAAGGCTCGCGTGGGAATGCTGGCTGGGAGTTCCGGGGGGAACTCCCAGCTTTTTTTTGTCTGGAGCTTGGCAATCCTGGCCGGCTCCGGCGTTCCCAGGCCAGCCTGGCGGTCGACGAATCGCCTTCGAGTGACCCCGGCCGGGTCAAAAACCGACGAAAAAGGTCAGTTGCCGCCACCGGTGTCGATCCTGGGCCGGCTGCGGCGGGGCGGCACCTCGTCCTGCTGGCGCGGGAACGGCTTGCGATCGGAGCGGGCGTCCGGGATGGGGAAGGCATCGCCATCGTCCTGGACGCTGGGTTCCGGCCGCGGCCTTGGCCGAACGGGGCCATCGGGACGACGGGCACGACCGCGATCCGGGTCCGGGGTCCATTGCTCGGTCTTGCCGGTGGGCGCAGGCGGCGCGGCGCGCGGTCGCCGGGGCGGATAGCTGCGGTCATAGCCGCGGTTCCAGTACCGGTCCCGGTCATAGCCCCAGTACGGGTCCCAGGGGCTGCCAAAGTAGATCTGGAACCCGGTTTCGCCATAAGGCGCGCCATAGCCGCCGCCCCAGGCCCAGCGCGGGCAATAGCGGTAGCGCACCGAGCAATAGCCGCCATAGCTGTAGAAGGGCGAGTCGTACCAGCCGTAGCCGCTGCCGAAGAACAGGTCGTAATCGTCGCTGTAGTAGTACGAGCGCCGAGTCTCGGCGCCGACGTAATAGTCGCCACGACCTTCGGCGGCGGGCGAGTAGTAGCTGCCGTCCTGGTAGCGCATGCCGTAGTCGGGTGAACTGGCGCAGGCGCCCAGACCGGCGACGAGGCTGATGGCGAACACTAGCTGGCGAAATTTCATGATCGACCCCTGTCTGCTGCCAGTCTCGGCGCGGCGCGGTGAATTGGCGCTTAATCCGGCAGCGTTGCCGCTGCCCGGTGATAATGGCATACCGGATTAGGCACAGGATTCACGCATGGCGATGCACCAGGCCTCGGGCCGCTGGCAACTTGGCCTGACCCTGGCCCTGGTCACCGCCACCTGTTGGTCGACCCTGCCGGTGGCGCTGAAGATCACCCTCGAGGTGCTCGATCCGTACACGCTCACCTGGATTCGCTTTGTCATCGCCGGCGCGGTGATGTTGCTGTGGCTGGGCGCACGTCGCGGCTTGGGCGGCTTCGCGCAACTCGATCGCCGGCGCTGGGAACTGCTCACGCTCGCGGGCCTGCTGCTGATCGGCAACTACGTGTTCTACCTGCTCGGCGTGCAGCACAGCACGCCGGGCAATGCGCAGCTGCTGATCCAGCTCGCGCCGCTGCTGATGGCCCTGGGCGGCATCGTGATCTTTCGCGAGCGCTACCAATGGGGGCAATGGCTGGGCTTGGCGACCATCGCGCTGGGCTTGCTGCTGTTCTTCCGCGACCAGAGCGGTCGCTCCAGCGCCGGCCCGCACGAGTACATGCTCGGTTCGACCATGGTGCTGATCGCGGCCTTCGTCTGGGCCGCATACGCGCTGATCCAGAAGCAGCTGCTCACGCGCCTGGGTTCGCCGCAAATCATGCTGTTCATCTATTTGCTGGCCAGTGTGTTGCTGCTGCCGCTGGCGCATCCATCGCAGTTGCTCAAGCTCGATGCGCGCGGTGTGTGGCTGCTGTTGTTCTGCGCGGCGAACACCCTGGTGGCCTACGGCGCTTTCGCCGAAGCCCTGCAGCATTGGCAGGCCTCGCGCGTGTCCACGGTGCTGGCGTTGACGCCGCTGATGAGCCTGGCGGTGATCGCCGGCGTGAATGTCTTGTGGCCGGGCGTGGTCGCGCCCGAGCATGTCGGTGCCTGGGGTTATGCCGGCGCGGTCGCGGTAGTGCTGGGCTCGGCCATGAGCGCGCTGCTGGGCGAACGCGCCAACAAGAAGGGATAAGCACGAAGCCATGAACGCCGACCTCACGTATGCCGACATCCTTTCGGCCGCCGCGCGCATTGCCGGCAAGGCCCAGGTCACGCCGTTGCGCCATGCTCGCTCGCTCGATGCCCTGTCGGGTGCGGAGCTGTATTTCAAGTGCGAAAACCTGCAGCGCATGGGTGCCTTCAAGTTCCGCGGCGCCTGCAATGCGGTGTGGTCCTTGAGCGAGGAAGAAGCCGCGCGCGGCGTGGTTACGCATTCGTCCGGCAACCATGGCGCGGCCCTGGCCCTGGCCGCGCGCGACCGCGGCATCGCCGCGCATGTGGTGGTGCCGCGCGGCGCGGTGCGTTCCAAGCTCGCCGCCATCGAGGCCTTCGGTGCCACCCTGCACGAATGCGAGCCGAGCATGGCCGCGCGCGATGCGCTGGCCGCCGAACTGGTCGCACGCACCGGCGGCCAACTCGTGCACCCCTTCACCGATCCGCGCGTGATTGCCGGCCAGGGTACGGCCGCGCTGGAACTGCTGCGCGAAGTACCCGATCTTGAACTGCTGATCACGCCCGTCGGCGGCGGTGGCCTGGTCAGCGGCACGGCGTTGGCGGCTTCGGGCGCTCGGCCGGGCCTGCGCGTGCTCGGCGCCGAGCCCGAAGGCGCCGCCGACGCCTTCGCTTCACTGGCGCGCGGCGTGCGCGTCACCGACATCGTTCCCGACACCATCAGCGACGGCCTGCGCGGCACCATCGGCCAGATCAACCTGGACCTGATGCGCAAGCATCGCGTGGAGGTGCTGCTGGTATCGGATGCCGAAACCCGCGCCGCCCTGCGCCTGGCCTACGAGCGCCTGAAGCTGGTGATCGAGCCGTCCTGCGCCACGGTGCTGGCGGCAGTGTTGCGTTATCGTGGCCGCTTCGAGGGCCGGCGCGTCGGCCTGGTGCTGTCGGGCGGCAATGTCGACCTGGACGCGCTCGGCGCGCTGATGGCCTGAGTTGAACCGGCGGCGAATCCACCGAATACCAAGGAGCAGGACATGAGCGACGAACGCATCGAATGGAGCGGCCATCCCTCGCAATGGCAGAACCTGGGCTGGTTCCTGGCCTGCGTGTTGCTGATTCCAATCCCGGTGGCGTTCTGGAAGTGGCTGGAAACGCGCAGCACGATCTACACGCTCACCGACCAGCGCCTGAAGTTCACCCGCGGCGTGCTCACCAAGACCACCGAAGACCTCGAGCTTTACCGCGTGCGCGACACCCGCTTCGAACAGAACCTGTTCGAGCGCCTGCTCGGCCTGGGCCGCATCCACCTGTTCACCACCGATGAAACCTCGCCCAGCATCGTGCTCGCCTACATTGCCGATGCCGAGTCGGTGCGCGAGAAGATCCGCGGCCTGGTCGAGGCGCGGCGTGACGCCAAGCGCGTGCGTTACCTGGACGCCGAATAGGCCGCGTCAGCGCACGCGACGGGGAATGCGGTCGGCCGGGAAGCTGGCGATATCCACGCCCTGTTCGCGTCGCGGTGCGCCCGGCCCGGGAGACCACGCCGTCGCGGTGATCACTTCCCAGGTGCTGGGCAGGCGGCCATCGCGGCGCACGCTTTCGTAGGCGGCAATCATCGCCTTCTGCCTATCCTTGCCGCCCAGCCCGCGCGGCCGCTGCACGCGGGCATCGCCGGCGCCGATCGCGCGCAGCTCGCGCAGTAAATCCATCACCTGGGCGTAGTGCAGGTCGAACAGGTCGCGCTCGAGCACGGGATTGCGAAAACCCGCCGCCATCAGCGCATCGCCGACTTGCTGGATGGCTGCGAACGGCGACAGCGGCGGATGGCGTTCGCCGGCTTGCAGGTAGGCCTCGCGCAACTCCACCAGCGTGTCCGGGCCAAAGGTGGAAAACAGCAGCATGCCTTCGGGCCGAAGCACGCGCCGGAATTCCGACAGCGCCTGCGGCAAGTCCGGCACCCACTGCAGGCACAGGCTGGAGAACACCAGGTCCACGCTGGCATCGGCCAAGGGCAGGTGGCTGGCTTCGGCGCAGATGCGCTTCACCGGTCGCCAGAAACGCGTGTGCTTGCCAACCTGGCGCAGCATGGGCAGGGCGATGTCGAGCGCGATCACGTCCGACTTCGGCCAGCGGCCCTTCATCGCGCCGCTGGCGCGGCCGGGGCCACTGCCAACGTCGAGGATGCGCAGCGGTCGCTTCTCGCCCAGCGCATCGAGTTGCTCGAGCAGGCGCGATTCCACTTCGCGCTGCAGTACCGCCACTTCGGCGTAACCCGAAGCGGCGCGGCCAAAGCTGCGGCGCAATTGCCGGCGGTCGAACAGGGGGCCGCTCATGCCGGCAAGCCTGTCATGAAATCGCCGATGGCGTCGGCCACTTCATCGGCGTGGCTGAGGAAGGGCGCGTGGCCACCGTGTTCGACCTGCAGGAAGCGCGACTGCGGCGCGAGCGCGGCGGCGGCCTGCATCGCGCGTGGAAACACCAGGCGATCGCGGCGCCCGGCCAGCCACAGGCTGGGCATGCGCAAGCCCGGCAAGCCTGCGCGCAGGTCGCTGTCCTGCAGCAACTCCAGGCCTTGGGTGAGTCGGTCCGCGGAGGGTTGGCAGCGCGCGAATACTTGCGCGCGCAACAGGCGCAGCTCCTCGCGCAAGTGGTCCGAGCCTTGCGCTTCGAGCATCAGGAAGCGATCAATCGTGGCTTGGTAGTCGCGCGCCAATTCGTTGGCAAAGCCGATGAACACTTGCGGATCCATGCCTTCGGGCCAGTCCGGCGCGCGCACGAAGCGCGGGCTGGCGGCCAGCATCACCAGGCCGCGCACCGAGGCGGGCCGCGTCTGCGCGGCATGCAGGGCGACCAGGCCGCCGAGCGACCAACCCAACCACACGGCAGGTGGCGTGAGTTCGGACACCTTGGCGGCAATGTCTTCCAGGTCCAGCGCGGTGGTGCACTCGGCATTGAAGCCGTGCCCGGGCAAGTCCACCAGGTGCAAGGTGAAGCGCTGCGCCAGGCGCTCGCTGAGCGGCGCGAAAATTCCCGAATGCATCGCCCAGCCATGCAGCAGCACCAGCGGCGGTCCGCCGCCGATCGTCTCGACGCGCATGTCAGACGCCCGCGTGCGCGGGCGCGCCGCAGCTTTCAGTCAGGGCCTGCACCAGGCCATCCACATCGCCTTCGCTGTGCAAGGCGCTGAGCGTGATGCGCAGGCGCGCCTGGCCCTCGGGCACGCTGGGTGGGCGAATGGCGCCGACCAGGTAGCCGCGCGATTGCAGCGCCGCCGACACCGCCAGCGCGCGCGCATTGTCACCGAGCAGCAGCGGTTGGATCGGCGTGTAGCTTTCCATCAGCGGCAGGCCGGCGCGCAGCGCGGAACGGCGGAAGCGCATCACCAGTGACGCGAGCTTGGCACGGCGCCAGGGTTCGCTGCGGATCAATCGCAGCGACGCGCGCATCGCCGCCGCCATCGCCGGTGCCGGCGCGGTGCTGAAAAGATACGGCCGCGCGGTTTCGGCAATATGGCCGACCATGGCATCGCTGCCCAACAACAGCGCGCCCTGGCCGCCGAAGGCCTTACCCAGCGGCAGCACCAGCAGCGGCACTTCGGCCGCGCCAAGGTTCGCCACGGCCACGCTGCCGCGGCCCTCGGGCCCGATCACGCCGATGCCGTGGGCATCGTCCACATACAGCAAGGCGTCCTGGCTGCGCGCGATCATGGCCAGGTCGCGCAGCGGCGCCATGTCGCCGTCCATGCTGAAGATGCCGTCGGTGGCGAGCAGGGCCGCGCCCTCGCGCGCACCCATCAACTGGCGCATCGCCGCTTCGCCATCGCGGTGTGGAAAGCGCCGCAACTCGCAGCCCGCCAGGCGCGCGCCGTCAATCAGGCAGGCGTGGTTGCGCTTGTCCTGCACGCAGACATCGCCCGGGCCGAGCAGGGACTGCATCACCGCCAGATTGGCCAGGTAACCGCTGCCCATGAACAGCGCGCGCGGATAACCCATCCATTCGGCGGCCTCGCGCTCGAGCGCCGCATGTTCGCGCTGGAATCCGCAGACCAGGGCCGAAGCGCCGCTGCCGACACCGTGGTGCGCGCTCGCTTCCTGGAAGGCGCTGACCACATCCAGGTGCTGGGACAGGCCCAGATAGTCGTTGCTGCAGAAGTTCACCAAGTCGCGGCCGCCGACGTGCACGCGCATGCCTTCGCGCGACTCGATCACGCGGCGCGGGCGCGACAAGGCGGCAGCGCTGCGCTCGGCGCGCGCGGCCATCACGCGATCGATCAGGCGAATCCGCGGCATCTATCGCTCAGGCGGCGCAATCGCGCCGCGCATCGGCGTCCACGGTTTCCAGCACATCGGCATGCACCGTGCCGGGCTCGATCTCCACCTGCATGGGCACCAAGCCCAGGCGCGTGAACAGGGCCTGGTCGGCTTCGACATCGGGGTTGCCGGTGGTCAGCAATTTTTCGCCGTAGAAGATCGAATTGGCGCCGGCCAGGAAGCACAGGGCCTGCAACTCCTCGTTCATCTCGGCGCGGCCGGCCGA
>CBHTVR010000036.1:0-24140 GCA_966096795.1 uncultured Gammaproteobacteria bacterium | reverse complement strand
TCGGACTGCTCCTGAAGGGTTAGTTCAGGGTGTCCACTAAAGCGTAGGAACTATCCGGTCCGCTTGAATGAACTGTTAGACGACAACACATAAGCCACAGCTACTGGTCGGCCGTGGACTCGGAGCCATACAAAAAGAATCCCACAAGCCCGAGCCTATCTCCGTCCTTAAGAACCATCAGTTTCATGGTGCCACGCGGGATCTGTCCAGTCATTGAGACCTTGTAGAAGAGGTTGTAGTAAGTATTTCCATCAGAAGACCCTGCAACCTCTGCGTGTGTATAGGCGGACTCAGTGACTTGGCCCAAGATGTTGTGAAGCTTCTCAACTTGCGCAGTCAGTTTTTGCTTTCCAATCTGGACCTGAGCAAGTCTTTCGAGACTTGCGTAAACGGCGTCCGCGTCCCGTCTGTTGTAGCGCTCCAAGAACGCGTCCGCTAGGAGTTGGGCGTCTTTTGCAGGGATCACGGCACTACCCACGGAGCCCTTAGCTTCTACTGCCTGGGCGGGCGCTTTAAATGCGACATAGGCGGTTAGCGCGAGATTCGCTGAAACCAAGGCAATCAGAACTGCGAGAAGCCACACGATTGATTTTGTCATCGCTTCTATCCTCAAAAGTGCCGCGTGATTACCTTGGCGTCTAACTTGCATTTAGACCCCCAAAGGCGTGTTAACGGAGAGCTTCACGCCTTGGGCGTCGTACGGTCAAGTGGAATTTCCAATTCAATCAAGGACCTGGTCGCTTGGGTGAGGCGACGCGCTGGCCGCTTCAACCTGCAATGACACCCTGGCTGCCCGTCAATGACGGCCGCTTTCGGCAAACGGGGTTAGTGCACCCTCTAGATCGGAACAGATAACGGACGCGGATTGGCAGCGTGTTCAATGCGCCGCGTGAAAGTAGTGCACCCGATGGCCGAGCTTCGCGGCGGAGATTGGTGCACTTCCCGGCGCCGGCTTCTGTCCCGCCCAGAAACCAACGGGGTATAGCTACTCCGCCACCACCACATCCACCTCGCGACTGTCCTGGCGACCATGGTCGTCCACGACCGACAACACATAGTGGCCGGCGCGCGTCGGCGTCCACGGCAGGCTGGTGCCGGGCGCGACGGAGCCGAGGTAGGCATCCCCCGCAAACCAGAACAGCTTGCTCGCGTCCGCATCAACCGTGGCGGCGAGGCCAAGCTGCGCTTGCTCGGGATGCGATAGCCGCAGCGCATAGCGCGTGCCGCGATAGGGCGAGGTGATCTGCGGCGGCGAGCCCAGCCAGTCTTGCCCGCAATCGCCCGCAGGTGGCGGCGTGCGCGGGATGCCGGCTTGCGCGAACACGCGCGCCAAGTCGCTGGGCCAGTATTCGAATACTTGCAGGCGCATCGTCGCGGGATCGAAGGGGCCGCAGGCCAGCTTGCCGGTGGCGATGTCCACGGCCACTTGGCGGTGCACGCGACTCACGCGAATGGGTGACTTGCCGGGGATAAACCAAGTCAGGCCCTTTTCCGGGCACCAGGCATTCGGAAGGTCGCCACTGGCGTGGCAGATCTCCACCTTCTTCACTTGCAGTTGCAACTGCCGGCGCGGCTCGGCCAGGCTGACGCGCGCGGCGCGTAGTCCATCAATGATCTCGAAGAACAGCGGCGCGGCCGCGTCCACGCCCACCAGTGCGGGATTGCCCTTGCCGTCGAAATTGCCCATCCACACGACTATCGCGTAGGGCCCCACCAAACCCGCCGTCCAGGCATCGCGAAAGCCCCAGCTTGTGCCGGTCTTCCACGCCACCGGCAGCGGGCGGTCGCTGAGCAATTCGCCATTGGGTCGCGGATTCTTGCGCAGCATGTCGCGGGTGATGAAGGCAGCTTCGGGGCTTATCAGCGCGGTGCCTTCATCGGCGGCGTCGCTCTCGCGCCAGCGCAGGGCGCGCAGCTTGCCGTCGTTGCCAAGCATGGCGTACAGGCGAACCAACTCCTCCATGCTCACTTCGCCGCCGCCCAGCACCAGGGCCAGGCCGTAGTGCTGTTCGCTGGCCATGCGGCTTATGCCGGCCTGCTGCAGGAAATCGTAGAAGCTGGGCTTCGTCAGCTGCGATGCCACGTACACCGCGGGAATATTGCGGCTGCGGATCAGCGCATCGCCTGCGGTTACCGGCCCGAGGAATCGCCCATCGAAGTTCTCCGGCGTGTAGGGGCCAAACGCGGTGGGCACATCGCGCAACACCGTGGCCGGATGCAGCACGCCCTGGTCCAGCCCCAACGCGTAGATAAAGGGCTTGAGCGTGGAGCCCGGTGAACGCTTGGCGTTACTGGCGTTCACCTGCCCCTGGATGTCGCCATTGAAATAATCGGCCGAGCCGACCAGGGCGCGCACGCCCATGTCGCGGGTATCCACGATCATCACGGCGGCGTTGTCGATGCCGCGGCTGCGGGTACGTTGCAGGTAGCTGCGCACGCGCTCCTCGACCAGCATCTGTATGCGCAGGTCCAGGGTGGTTTGCAGGCGCGTGCTGTCGTCGGCCTGGTAGCCGCGTTCGGCCAGCACGCGTTCGACATAGTGCGGGGCCTTGAAGGGCAGCTCGCGCGCGGGGTGCAGGCGAATAGGCAGGCGCATCAGCGCGTCGTCGGCGGGATCGGGTGTGTGCTGCGAACGCCATCGCGCATAGAGTCTTGCGCGCGCGGCGTCTAGGCCGCTGCCCGCGTAGGCGGCGCCTGCTTGCCGGTCTTCGCGCAACTTGCCGCGACGCGAGGGTGCCTGTGGCAGCACCGCTAACGTCAGCGCTTCGGGCAGGGTGAGCTGGGACACAGGCTTGCGGAAATACACCAGGCCCGCGGCACCCACGCCTTCGATATTGCCGCCGTAGGGCGCGAGGTTCAGATAGGCCTCGAGGATTTCGTCCTTGCCGTAGCAGGCTTCCAGTTGCAAGGCGCGGGCGATCTGCACCAGTTTGCCGCGCGGGCTGCGCGTATCCAGGCGCCAGCGCAGGCGCGCCAGCTGCATGGTGATGGTCGAGCCGCCGATGCGCGCTTCACCGCTGCCGTAGGTGGACCAGGCGCCGCGAATCAGGCTGGAAGGATTCACGCCGGGGTGCCAGCGAAACCAGGCGTCCTCGTGCAGCATCACGCCCTGTACCAGCGTCGGCGATATCTCACGAAGCGGCGTCCACAGGCGGTAGCGCTGGTCGGCTGCCAGGCCCAGGCGCAACAGCTTGCCGTGGCGATCGCGAACTTCCACTGATTGCGCCACCGACGCTGCCAGCGGCGCGCGCGGCCACAAGCGAACCGCCACCAGCGCCAAAGCCAGCAGCGTCAACACGGCGAGCGCAATACGCGCCCGCCGTGAACGACGGCGCCACCACGCCACGCCGATCATGGCGTGGGCGAGGCGACCTGCAGGCGACCGGCCGGGCCGCCCTGGGCATACACGCTGCGGTCGTACATGGACTCGGCGTACACCGGTGGCACCACGAAACTGCCGGCGTTGTTGCCGCGCAGGCGGTAGCGGAACTCGGTGACTTCGTCGGTGGTGTACACGTACAGCACTACGCGATCCTCGCGCACTTCGATGTGCTCGGGGTTCAGCGTGGAGCCGGGCATCGCCAGCGGCAAGGTCGGCGGTGTCCACTCTTCGTCGCCGCCTTCGCCTTCTTCGCTGTAATCGCCTTCGCCTTCGCTGGGCTCCGGCGGCGCAGCCTTCTGCTGCAGCACGGCTTCGAAACCGCCCGGCAGCAGATCAACGATGGCAATCTGCCCGCGCGCCTTCGCGCCCAGCGCCCGTACGCGCAGCCGCACCGTCACTTCCTGGCCGAGCTTGAGCGAGGTGATCGGATTGCCCTTGTCGTCAAGGTAGTCGCGCAGCACCTCCAGGCCCTGGTTCTGCGCCGCGGCAGGTGGCGCGAGGTCGTAGCCGCTCTGCGTAAGCAAGTACCAGGCCGTGGTGCTCGGCGCCGGCTGCACCCACAGGCGCGTGTCGGCGCCGGTGTACTTACCGACAGCGACGATGCCGCGCGCTGCTGCAATCTGGCGCGTCTGGTTCTGCTTGTTCATCGCCTGCAAGGTCGGCAGCGTGCCGGGCTTGGGCGCACCGGCCTGCGCGTCCAGCGCCAGTACGATCAGCGCCGAGTCCAGGGTGTTGTAGCCACCGTTGCGCAGCGGCGCCAACAGATTCTCGATGGCGACCGGCTTTACCGACGCCGCAAGCCCGGGGAAGTGGCGCTCGAGCAGGTACAGGGTCCAGCCCTGCGCGATGCCCGAGTCGTAGTAGTAGTCGTAGGCAAAGACCGCCGGCTTCGTACTGTTCACGCGTGCCAGGCCGTTCAAGGCCAGCGCACGCGCCGGCTTGTCCTGCTGCAGCAACTGGTAGCTGGCGGCGATGAACATACCGGCGGCATCGTCCTGCCAGGTCTTAGGCTGGTCGCGCTTGAGCTGTTCCTGCACGGCGCTCAGCAGATTGCTGGCCGTGCGCCCTTGGCGAACCAGCAGGTATACCGCCATCGCACGCTGACGCAGATAGGGCAAGTCATTGCGCGAAGGATCGGCGGCCAGAGTCTCCAGATAGCCGTTGATCGAGGTCAGCATGTCTTCCGGAATCGGGATGCCGCGCTCGCGCGATTCCAGCAGGTACAGCGCCGCGTAGCCGCTGACGAAGGGGTCGGCGTCGGGCGTGGCGTACCACAGGCCCAGGCCGCCTTCGCTGTTCTGGCGAGAGCGCAGCACATCAATCAGGTTGCCGCGATCGCCGGTCTTCATGTCCACCTTGTGCCCGAGCTCCGGGCGCGAGGCGTACACCAGGGCCGGCATGGCTTCGCTGAGCAGCTGTTCCGTGCACAGGTGCGGGTAGTCGCGCAGGTAGGCGCTCAATCCATCTACGGCCACCAACGGCGAGGTCGAGGCGACCAGCTCTCGAGTGGAGAGCGCATCGAACATCGGCCGCAGCGCGTTCAACTGCACGGGCTGCGTGGCGTAGCCGGCGCGCAGGTCCTGGCGCGCGACGATGGCCGGGCGCAGCGACAGTTCAATTCGTCGTTGCGAGGCATGCGTGCCATCGCTGGCGCGGATCACCACCGCGGCCGCGCCGAGCGCATTGCCCGCCCGCAGACGCAGTCGCACCGTGGCTTCGTTCCCGGGTGCGATCGATACCGGCGCAGGGCCGGCCCCAACCAGCGTCAGCGATGGCGGCAGCTGCACCGTGGCCTTCACCAGGGCCGGCGTGGTCGCGCCTTCGATGGTGTTGGCGATGCCCACCGGCAATTCGAACTCGTCGCCCGGCGCCACATGCGTGGGCAGGGTCGGCGTTAGCACGAAGTCGCCACGCACGGTGGCATTGGTTTCGTTGATGCCGATACGGTCCGCCGTCACCGCCACCGCGGTCACGCGGATACGGCCGTTGAAGTAGTCCGGCAGGCGGAACTTCAGCTGCTTACTTCCGTCCACATCGACGATGCCCGACCACCACACCGCCGGCTTTTCGGCCTTGCGCTTGAAGGGGTTGAGGTTCTTGGCCAGGTCGCCGCTGCCGTCACCACCGGGCGCGGCGCCCGCAGTGAGCTTGCTGAATTCGGGCAGCAGCAGATCCAGGATCTGCGAGGTATCCACCTGCAGCATCTTCTTGGTGAAGAAGAAGTCCAGCGGGTCGCCTACTTTATACCGCGCCACCTGCAAGATGCCTTCGTCCACCGCGAACACCAGCACACGCGCCTTGCCCGTCGTGGTGATGTCCACCGGAATCAGCGCGCCCGGCTTGTTCAGTGCCGGCACCTTCAGTTGCAGCGGCTGCGTGCGCGCCTCGCGATTCACGGTGAACGGCGCGACGCCGAAGCTCAGCGGGCTCATGAACACTTCGTCCGAGCCCGGGTCGCGCAGGAACTGCACATTCACGTAGGCATTGCCTTCCAGGTCGGCCGGCACGCGAATCTTCTGCACCGAACTGGTGGTGTCGCTGTGGAACCATGCCTGGGCAAAGACCTTGTCGCGCTCGATGGTGATCAGGCCGTTGCCGGTGTAGGGCGCGCGGATGCTCACCTCAATCGTTTCGCCCGGCTTGTAGCTGGGCTTGGAAAGCGTGAGGCTGAGCTCGGCATTGCGCTCGAGCGAGCGAGTGACATTGGCATTGCCGGCCACCCACCATTCCACCTGGTTGATGACGGTGCCGCTGGCGTCGCGCACTTCAAGCACGAACTGGCCGGGCGTACTGGTATCGAGCGACATCGCACTGCCGGCGGCAGGAATGTCCAGGCGGCTGTCTTTCAGCGGGAAGCGGCGCTCGTGCGATACATAGCGATAGGTGCCCGAGTCTGCCTTCGTCAGCACCGACACGAAGCGCTTCTCCAGCACCACGGCCTGGAGGCCGTTCACCGCCCGTTGCTTGCCGTCCGGGCCGATCGCCATCAGCGAAACGCTGCGCGGCACATTGCGCTTGATGAAGCACAGGCAGTCCGGCACCTTGATGCCGACCAGGAAGTCATTGTTCGAGACCAAAGTCGAAGCCTGGGCCGCCACATTGCGCCCGCTACCCGGTTCGAAAGCGCGCGCCAGGAAGTTCAACTGATAGGTGGCTTTCGCGTACTTCGTCAGGTCCAGCTTGAAACTCGCCTTGCCGGCATCGTCCGTGGTCTGGTCCGTCAGCGCCTCGTCATAGCCTTCCTTGGCCAGCTGCGGATCGTGGAAGCGATAGTCCGGATAGGCCGGGAAGTTCGGGAAGGCCGGGCGCAACACCAGGCTGCCTTCGACCTTGCGCTTCTGCGCCGGCGTGCCGAACAGATTTTCGGCAGCCACCGTCACCGCGAGGTCTTTGGGTTTCACCCAACCACCGGGCGCCGACGTGGACAGCGTGGCGCGCACGCGCATGGTGTCGGGCGCGAACTCGCGCACCTGCACGCTGGTCTCGCCGATCTGCGTGCGGGTGTCGTTGCGACCGATCAGGTAAAGCGTGGCCACCCAATTGCCGCTATTGGCGCTGTCCTGGGTCGGATACGTGAAGGTCTCGAAACCGCTGGCGCTCAGGCGGATGCGCTCGCGCCGCGCCACGTTGCCGCGCGGGTCCTGCAGCATCAGTTCCAGCGGCAGGCCATCAAGCGGGCGCTTCCAGTCATTGGCGCGCACGATGATGCCCAGCTGGATGCGATCGCCGGGGCGGTACAGCCCGCGGTCGGAGAACAGGTTGGCCTTCAGGCTGCCTTTCTCGACGCGGTTGGGTTCGCCGCCGATGTCGAAGCGCGAGTAGTCCAGCGCGCGGTCATAACTGTCCAGCGGCAGGAAGCTGAAGTCGCTGTCCTTGCCGACCGTCAGCATGACCGCCTGCTTCTCGCGGGTGAAGCCGGAAAGATCCGGCAGCGAAGCGCGGCCATCGGCATCCGTGTCGGCACTGGCAATGGTCTGGCCGTTGCGGGCGACGACGCGTACCTGCGCGCCCGCCACCGGGCGGCCACTCGACAGCGACTGCACGAACACATCGCGGCTGCCGTCGAGCGACTTCTTGGCGATGATGCCAAGGTCGGTCAGCACCACCAGGCGGCTGTCCATTTCCTCGCCAGAATTGCGGGCGATGGTTTGCTGCTCGGTCAGCGCCGCGTCCTGCTCGCTCATGGTGCGCAGGCTGAGCATGAAGATGCCGCGCCGCCCGGGCGCCAGGAACTTGCCCAGGTCCACGCCCTGGTACTCGGCCTTGGCCGGGTCGGAATTGTCGAAGCGCAGGCGCGCTTCCTCGCGCTCGACAAGACTGTCGGAACCGCGATAGCCCACTTCGGGCTTCGAATAGCTGCCTTCATTGCTGAACACCAGGTTCTGCAACTGGTCGGGCAGGACGCGGCCGATTTCCAGGCGCGCACGCTCCAGGTTGCGCGCCACCAGGCTGATGCGGCGCTCGCCCTGCAGCGACAGCAAGGCGCCGTCGCCCAGGAAGCGCAGCAACTGCGGGTACTGCGGCACTTCGCGCACGGCGGCGAAGGGTTTGCCCAGAATGAAACCACCGAAGGACTTCAGCCCTTTGTTCACGCGCACATAGACAAAGCGCCCCGGCGGCGCGTGGTAGCGCAGGCTGTGGGTTTCGATGAATTCGCGCTCGGTCGGCAGCGCAGTAACCGGCAACAGCTCGCTCTGCTGCAGCAGGCTTTCGTCCACCTCGCCGTCGTTCCAGCGGTAGATGGCGCCCTGCTGGTTGGGCTTGAGGCGCGGATTCTTCGCGGGCAGCAACCACACTTTCGTGGCCGCGGCGACTTCGCGGTCGCGCATGGCGTTGTTGAATTCCAGCACCAGCACTTGCTCGGGTTCGTAGCGCTCGTTGTCCACGAGCGTCGCGACGGCGGAATCCACATTTACGCTGTACAGCGAGGGCAGGGTGACCGTGCCGCTGAGTTGCGCCTCGCTGGCCTTGCCACCCAGCAGCGAGCGCAGGCCGGGCGCGACCTGCAGCGCCAGCGTGCCGCCGTTGTCGGGAATCTGCAGCGCCTGCGAATGCACCCAGGCGTGCAGGCGGCGCTCGTCGTAGCTCAGCGTGTAGGTCGTCGTGGGCTGCGCGGTGCCGGCGCTGTCCTTCAGCGCGAGCTTGATCTTGCCTTCCAGGCTGGCGGCATCCACCGGATGGCTGAAACTGATTTCGTAGACGCCCTTCTTCAGGGCCGGATCCACCGGGTCCTGGTAGAAGCTGCTGCTGGCGAGCTCGGCGCGAAAGCCCGCGCTGCTGAAGTTGTATTCGTATTTGTCTTCGGCCAGGTGAATGTTCGGGCCGAGGCTGGTTTTCTGTTCCAGCGTGACCGTGAAATCCTGTCCCACCGGCCAGTCTTCCGCCGGCGTGAACACCAGGCTGCGGTCGCCTTCCCACTTCCAGGCGCCCTTCAACTCGGGCTTGAGCACCACATCGTGCGGCGCGTTGCCGACGTCCTTGATCGGCGCCGCCGAACCGCTGAAGTCCAGGCGCATCACGTCCACGGTTTTCGGCGTGGCGCTGTAGTCGGTCAGCGTGGGCGCATGCACCGACACCTGCAGCGCGCCGGGATGCACCGGCGCCGGGCGCGTGGCCAGCCAGTACACGCTCGAACCCAGCAGCAGGGCGAGCAAGGTGCCTCCGGCGTAGTCGCGGGGACGCTCGCGGACCTTGGCCACCGCCGCGCCCACCCAAGCCGGCGCCTGCCAGTCCAGTCGCCCGAAAACCCGTCGCCAAAGGCCCGGCGCGGGCTCCGCCGCAGAGTTGGACTCAGGCGAAGCCGGGCTATCCGGCGGCGAACGGGTTGTCATTTACCTTCCCCAAGGCGTGGGTGATGCCGACATTGGCAAACACAGGTACGGCAAGGCCGTGGCAAAGCGGCCACGGAAATTTAACATCCGCTCAGCTTCAGATCTGGCCGGTCCAGCCGGCGTCTTTTTCGGCGAAGCGCGCCTGCCAGCGCGCGACGGTCTCGGCGTCCAGCGGGCCTTTCGAAGCCCAGGCAATCGCCTCGCGCAAATGCTCGACGCTACCGGTACCGACGATCGCGCTGGACACGCCCGGCACCGACAAGCTGAAGCGCAGCGCCAGCTCGCCCCAATCCAGTCCGCCCGAGTCCAGGCCCATCGCCTGCCAGCGCAGCCAATAGGCTTCGCAGTAATCGCCCATCGGTTGCGCGCTGAAACGCCAGGGGTGGTTGGCGACCGGACGCTTGGCGATAAAGCCGCGGCCCTCCGTCCGCCCCAGCCCTCCGCTGATGACGCGCTGGTCGAACAAGTTCAGCGAGGCCATGTAGCCATCAAACTCGGGACGCCCCAAGGCGTAGGCAAGATCTTCGTTCTCGCCCGAGTAGGCAATCGCGCGCAACTTGCCCGCTTGCCGCGCCGCCACCAGCGCGTCGATCACTTCATTCGCCGCCAGGGTTTGCCAGGGGCAGGAGTGCAGGTGGGCAATGTCAATGCGGTCGGTGCGCAGCACGCGCAGCGCCTGGTCCACGCCGGCGCTGATGCAGGTGCCGGTCCAGTCGGGGATGCCGGGCACGCCGTAGCCGAGCTTGGTGGAAAGGACCGCCGCATCGCGACGCGCGCCGAGGTATTGGCCGATGCGTTGCTCGGACAGGCCGTAGCTGGGCGCGGTGTCGATCAGGCTGACGCCGGCGTCGAGCGCGGTCATCAACAGGGCTTCGGCCTGGGCTTCGGACAGCCGTGCATCGCCCAGCTGGCCGGCGCCCAAGCCGAGCGCAGACACGCCAATGCCGCTGCGTCCATAGGGTCGAATCGGGATCATCCGTGCTGCCTTTGCGGTGCTGCCGCGCGAACGGATTGTCCACGCCTTGCGATGCTAGGATTCTAGGCGTTTTCAATGGCGGATACGGTGCGCGCGATGGCCATGGATGCAGTGCAGAAGGTCTTGATCGTCGGTGGCGGCACCGCTGGCTGGATGGCGGCGTCTTTCTTTAGCCGGGCCGTGGGGCACGATGTCCAGATCCAGTTGGTCGAGTCCGAGGAGATCGGCATCGTCGGCGTCGGCGAAGCCACCATTCCGCCGATTACGCAGTTCAACGCCTCCCTGGGCATCGACGAGAACGAGTTCGTCCGGCAGACCCAGGCCAGCTTCAAGCTCGGCATCCAGTTCCGCAATTGGGGCTGGTTGGGCAACGACTACATCCATGGCTTCGGCACCCTGGGCCACTCGGCAGGCCTGCTGGACTTCCACCACTACTGGCTGCGCGAGTTCCAGCTGGGCCGCGCCATGCGCATGCAGGACTATTCGATAAACCTGCTGGCCTGCGAGAAGAACAAGTTCATGCGTGCCACCACGCAGTACGAAGACTCGCCGCTGGCCGACATTGGCCACGCCTTCCACTTCGACGCCGGCTTGTATTCCCGCTACCTGCGCAAGTACGCCGAGCAGCACGGCGTACGGCGCAGCGAGGGCAAGATCGCCAGCGTGCAGCAGCATCCGGAGACTGGCTTCGTCACGTCGGTGACGATGGACAATGGCGATGTGCACGCGGCCGATCTGTTCATTGACTGCTCGGGTTTCCGCGGTCTGTTGATCGAACAAACCCTGCACGCCGGCTACGAGGACTGGAGCCACTGGCTACCCTGCAATCGCGCCCTGGCCGTACCCTGCGAATCGGTCGAGCCCCTCACGCCTTACACCCGATCCACGGCGCACGCGGCGGGCTGGCAATGGCGCATCCCGCTGCAGCACCGCACCGGCAATGGCCACGTCTATTGCAGCGAATACATGAGCGATGACGAAGCCGCTTCGATCCTGCTGGCCAATCTCGACGGCAAGGCCCTGGCTGATCCGAGGCCACTGCGTTTCGTCACCGGCCGGCGCAAGAAGATATGGGACAAGAACGTGGTTGCACTCGGCCTGTCCGGCGGTTTCCTGGAGCCGCTGGAGTCCACCTCGATCCACATGATCCAGAAAGCCATCTCGCGCCTGGCGGCGATCTTCCCGACCCGCGGTTTTGAAGATGCCGACCGTGACGAATTCAATCGCCAATCGGTGCAGGAATACGAACAGGTGCGCGATTTCATCATCCTGCATTACTGCGCCAGCCAGCGCGAGGACTCGCCGTTCTGGACCTACTGCAAGAACATGCCCATCCCCGAGACCCTGCGCCAGAAACTGGACCTGTTCGCTGCCAACGGCCGCGTGTTCCGGCACAACAACGAACTGTTTGTCGAGGACAGCTGGTTCCAGGTGATGTTCGGCCAAGGCATTCGCCCACGGGGCTATCACCCGCTGGTGGATGCCATGCCGGCGCAGGCGGTCGAAGCCATGGTGGCGGAAGTGAAGCGGGTGATGCATGGCGTGGTAGAGCAGATGCCCACCCACCAGCAGTTCATAGACAAGTACTGCAAGGCACCGGCCCTGGCATAAAAAAACCCCTGCCGGCCGTCAGGCCGACAGGGGGCTTCACCAGGTAATCAAACGTGATCTGTCAGAACTTGTAGCTCGCACCGAGCAGGAAGGTGCGGCCCCACTCGATGTTCTCGAGCGGACGGTCCTTGCTGCCGGCGTAGGTGCGGTAGTGCGAGTTGGTCAGGTTGCTGGCCTGGAACAGCAGGCTCAGGCCTTCCATGTTGCCGTGGAAGGCATAGCTGATCTGGCCGTCGGTGATGTTCTCGCCTTCGACGTAACGCGACTTGCGATTGGCGGCGAAGTCGCCGATCTCGCCGATGAAGTCCGAACGTCGGCGCTGGTTGATGCGCACTTCAAAGCCATTGTGCTCGTAGTATGCGGTCAGGTTGTAAACGCGCTTGGACAGGCCGGGCAGGGCAATCGGGCCATTGCCAACGCTGGATGCGCTGTCCGGATCCAGGATGCTGATGCTGCTGTCGTTGAAGCTGGCATTGGCGACGATGCCGAAACCCTTCAGCGAGCTGGACAGCAGCTCAAGCGGGATGGACGCCGTCAGCTCCACGCCCTGCAACTTGCCACCCGTGCCATTGAACGGGCCGTTCAGCGTACCCGTGTTCTGCGCCGGCGGAGCGCCGATCGGCGGCACGTAGCTGGCGACCAGGTCACTGAAGTCGTAGCCATCCTTGGTCTGCGAGAAGATGTAGGTGGTCAGCTGCTTGTAGAAGTACGCCGCGGCGACATAGCCCTTGGCGCCGCTTTCGGCGGTGA
The DNA here is from genome assembly GCA_966096795.1 of uncultured Gammaproteobacteria bacterium. Taxonomy (GTDB): domain Bacteria; phylum Pseudomonadota; class Gammaproteobacteria; order Xanthomonadales; family Xanthomonadaceae; genus Arenimonas. The sequence goes on along the minus strand of CBHTVR010000036.1, from coordinate 11,590 downwards.
AGTACTTCTCATAGGAGATATCGAAGGCATTCGCACGCCACGGATCGAGCAGCGGGTTGCCGCCACCGGCGCCGGGCTTGCCGGTCGCGGTGTCCACGCCGAAGTCCAGCGAAGCGCGCAGTTGGTCCACGCGCGGGCGCGCGACCTGGCGGGCGAGGGCCACGCGCAGCATCTGGTCGTCGCTCAGCGTGAAGGCCAGGTTCATGCTCGGCAGCACGTCGGTGTAGGTCTTGCCGGCCGTGTGTTCAACAATCTCGCTGCCCGCGGGCTTGGTGTGATCCCAGACATTGGCGGTCGAAGACTGGTCCACGTGCTGGATCTGCACGCCGATGTTGCCGCGCACGTCCACATCGCCCCAAGTGGTGTCGATGTTGGCCTTGGCCCATGCCGAGGTGATCTTCTCGGACACCGACCAGGCCTTCGAGATCAGCCAGGGCGCGTTTTCGTTCGGGGCGAAGGTCATGTATTCGGCAACGGCGCCGGGCACATTCCAGGCCGGGATGAGGCCGATGCCGGCAAAGCCCAGGTCCACGAAACCGTACTGGAACTGCGGGCCGATGGCGGTCGGACCCTGGCTACCGAGGTTGATGTTGCCTTCGGGCTGGCGCTTGTCCTTCTGGCGGTCGGAGTAGTTGATGCCGAAGTCGAAGCTGCTGAAGGCGCTGGTATCGCTCGAGGACGGCAGGTTGGCGGTGAGCTTGAAGCTCTTCAGCTCGTCGTTCACCTTCGGCGTCTTGCCGTAGCCCGAACCGTAGATGGTGTTGGACAGGAACAGCTGGGTCGGGTCGGAATAGTCGCGGCCCGGGGTCATCGTCGAGAAGTCACTGGAGTTGTACACCAGGGTCAGCGTATCCAGCTGCGGCGCCGGGTAGAGCTGGGTGTTGTTTTCCAGCTGCAGTTCGTCGCGCTTGGCCTTCGACCAGCTGATGTCGGCGACAACGGTGGCATCGCCCACCTTGAACTCGTTGTTCCAGCCAAAGGCGTTGATGGTGTCCTTGCGCTTGTTGTACATGCCGCGGACCAGCGGATACAGGCCGCTGACCGTGCCACCGACGAAGGTGTTGTTGCCGTTGATAACCGGGTTGGTGACGTTCAAACCCGGCGAGTAGCCGCCGTTATAACCGCCCAGGTTGACCTCGAACTGGTTCGCGGTGTCTTCCTGCGTGGCCTGGGAATGGAACACGTCAAACGTGCTCGTCCAGGCGTTCGACGGACGGTATTCCAGCGTGGCCATGATGCCGTCGCGCTTGGTCGAACCGGTGCGGCGAAGGGCCTTGATGCCATCCGAATAGTAGGTGCAGCCGGTGACCACATCAGGACAGCCCGCGCCCGTGGGCACGCCCGGACGCCAGCCTGCGCCAATCGGCGACCACGGCTCGTACAGGCCGACCTGGTTTTCCTGCACCGGCGTGTCGGCATGCGAATAGCCGATCGCGAAGCCCAGGGTGCGGTCGGCGTTCTGGCCGATGTAGCTGGCGTTGAAGCGGTTGCCGTTGCCGTCCTTGCCCGCGGCCGAGCCGAGGGAATTGTGCGTGCCGCGCACGCTGAGCGCAGTCACCGAGTCGGCGAAGTCCAGCGGACGCACGGTGTGCATGTCGAGCGTGCCGGAAAGGCCCTGGCCCACGAGGCCGGCATCGGGCGTCTTGTACACGGTGACGCCGGCAAGCAGCTCGGAGGGGTATTGGTCGAACTCGACACTGCGGTTGTCGCCGGTGCTGACCAGCTCGCGACCATTGAGCAGTGACGTGGAGAAGTCGGGCGACAAGCCGCGCACGCTGATGACCTGGGCGCGACCGGCCACGCGCTGCGCCGCCAGGCCCGGCAGGCGCGCAAGCGATTCGGCGATGCTCACATCCGGAAGCTTGCCGATGTCTTCAGCGGAGATCGCTTCGACGATCGAGGTGGAATTCTGTTTGACGTTGATGGCGCCTTCGATACCGACGCGGATGCCTTTCACCGTGACCGAGGCCAGCTCCTTGGGCTTTTCGCCGGCGGCCTTCGCTTTGGCAGCCGCGGCAGCTTTCTCTTCTGCGGTGCCAGTGTCCTGGGCGTGGCTGATGTTGGCGGCCAGCAGGAAAGCAGCGGCGCAGGCCAGGGCGAGTGGGTGGCGGACTAGGGTCTGATCGGTGGCGCGATTGCGCCGGGTGCTGGTGTGGGTCACGAATGTCTCTCCCCGGTTATGCGGTGGCTAATTAGAGATGGCCCTGGGCGGCGCGGAACCGGTCTTGGGCGAATTTAGAGCCTTGGCTCAGGCGGCACTCTGTACTAAAACTAGATATGTTGTCAAACCGTTTATTGGCGCCCGATTTTCGCGGCAGGGCAGCAAATTTCACGGTGTCTTGGCCGGGTCGGGGCGGCGCCGTTGCAGGCTGACCCGCCCGCGCTTTTGGGCTTAAAGTAGTTAAACTACCCATGTAACGGGCCCAGCCGGGTCCCGGGAAGCCAGGCACGATGGTCCGAACCCTTCACGCCCCGCAAAACGCCCCCGGGCCGGCCGCCAACGCGGGCCGAGCCCGCCTCGCGCGGGGTCGCGGCGGGCTGTGGCTGCCGCTCGCGGCCTGGCTGCTGGCGGCGGCCGGCCTGCCGGCGCTGGCGGCGGCGCCTGGCCCCCTGAACCTGCCTTCGCCGGAATGGCGCGACCAGGTCATCTACTTCCTGATGACCGACCGCTTTGACGACGGCGATTCGACCAACAACGACCAGCACGCCGGCGAATACGCCGCCGCCGACCCGGCCCGCTACAACGGCGGCGACCTGCGTGGTGTTACGCGCCGGCTCGACTACATCCAGGGCTTGGGCGCGACCACGGTGTGGATCACCCCGCCGGTGTCGAACCTGTGGTGGGACCAGCGCGCGCAGCACGGCGGCTACCACGGCTACTGGGCCGAGGATTTCTCGAAGGTGGATGCGCACCTTGGAAACCTGGCCGACTACCAGAACCTGTCGCGGGCCTTGCATGGCCGTGGCATGTACCTGGTGCAGGACATCGTGCTCAACCACACCGGCAACTGGTTCGATTACGAAGGCGGTTTTGATCCGAAGGACCCGGTCGCGCATTTGAAGATCTTGGCGGATACGCGCGGCCGCATGGCGCCTTCGCAAAAACCCTTCGACCAGAACAACCCGGCGGATGCGCGCCAGCGTGCCGCCGGCATCTACCACTGGACGCCCGCGATCGGCGACTACCGCGACGACGGCCAGCGCGTGAACTACCAGATGGCCGGGCTGGACGACATCAACAGCGAAAATCCCATCGTGCGCCGCGTGCTGCGCAAGAGCTATGGCGACTGGATCCGCAAGGTCGGCGTGGATGGTTTTCGCGTGGACACCATCTTGTATGTGCCGCCGGAGTCGGTGGCCGATTTCCTGTACTCGAACGACCCGAAGGCGCCGGGCATCGCCCGCGTTGCCGCGCAGACCGGGCGCAAGCAATTCCATGTTTTCGGTGAAGGCTTCGCCATCGACAAGCCCTTCGATGACACCCAGGCCAAGCGCATCGCGGCGTGGTCAAGGCAAGCCGACGGGCAGCCGCTGATGCCGGGCATGATCAATTTCCCCTTGTACGGCAGCCTGGGCGACGTCTTCGCGCGCGGCCGGCCGACCGCGGAATTGGCCTGGCGCATCGAAGACATGATGCGGGTGAACGAACACCCGGAGCTGATGCCCAGCTTCGTGGACAACCACGATGTGGATCGTTTCCTTGCCGGCGGCGATGAAGTCGGCTTGCAGCAGGCCTTGCTGGCGATCCTCACCCTGCCGGGCATTCCGACCATTTACTATGGCACCGAGCAGGGTTTTCGCGTGCCGCGCGCGGCGATGTTCGCGGCCGGCAGCGATTCCGGCGGGCGCGATCATTTCGATACCCGCGCGCCGATGTACCAATTCCTGCAGCGTGCGATCGCGCTGCGGCGCGGGCACAAGGTGTTTTCGCGTGGCACGCCGAAGCTGCTGCGTAGCAACGCCGCAGGCCCGGGTCTGCTCGCCTGGCGCATGGATGCGGGCGCGGACACGGCTGTGGTGGTGTTCAACACCGGTGCGGGCGAAGCCTTGCTGGATCATCTCGACACCGGCTTAGCGCCGGGGCGAAAGCTGCTTGGCGCTTTCGATTTGCAGGGAACGGCGCCGGATGAGGTCGTGGGCGAAGGCGGCTTGCTGAGCTTGCGCATGCCCGCGCGCAGCGCGCGGGTGTGGCTGGTGGGTGAACAGGGCCAAGCGCCGGCGGCCGCACAGGCGCGCATTGACATCAGCGCTTCGCCTGCCGCCGAGCCGCTGCGTGTGGTCGAGGATTTCGAGGTGTCCGGTAGCGCCGAAGGCGCGCATCAGCTGCAGTTGGTGGTGGACGGCGACCTGGCCCAGGCGAAACCCGTAGTCGTTGACGCGCGCGGGCATTGGCACGCGCAGGTGGACACCTCGGCCATGGTGGACGCGAAAATCGACCATCGCGTGGTCGCATTCGACCCCGCCAGCGGCGCAGTATCGGCAGCGCGCCGCTTCACGGTGGCCCGGCCGTGGACGGTGCTGGCGGACGTGGCCGATGCCGTGGCCGACGACCACGGCCGCGATGGCAAGTATCGCTATCCCACCGACAGCAGCTGGGCCACGCCCTTGCTGGACATCCGCAAGGTCCGCGTTGAAGGCGCGGGCGGCGCGATGCGCCTGTCGGTGCAGATGGGCAGCTTCAGCCGCGTCTGGAATCCGCCCAATGGTTTCGACCATGTGGCCTACTCCATCTATATCGACTGGCCCGACGCTGCGCCGGGCGTGCGCGTGATGCCGTTCCAGAACGCGCAGTTGCCCGGTGACATGGCGTGGAAGCTGCACCTGCGCAGCAACGGCTGGTCGAACGCGTTGTTCTCATCCGAAGGCGCGGCCGCCGACAATGACGGCCGCGCACTGACGCCCGCCGCGGACATCGACACCGATCCTGATACGAATACGGTGCGCTTCACCTTGGCGCCGACGGTGCTCGGCCAGCGCAAGTCCCTGGCGGGCACGCGCATCCACATCAGCGTCTGGGACTACGACGGTGGCTATCGGGGCCTGGGTCCCGAGCCGGGCGCCTCCACCTTCGGTGGCGGAGACGGCCGCCGCGACCCCCTGGTGATGGACGAGGCGGTGATCGTCCTGCCGCCCGGAGTGCCCTGATGCTTTCGTTTAGACTCGCGCCAGCGACCTGGAGTGCCTGATGCCGCACCACAATTACGACAGCCCGCGCCTGTTGGCCGATATCGGCGGCACCTATGCGCGTTTCGCGCTGGAAGTCGGACCGGGGCGGCTCGAGCACAAGCGTTCGATGCGCTGCGCCGATTACGGCGATTTCCATGCCGCAGTCACCGCCTATCTTTCGGAGCTGCCGCGCAAGCGCATCCGCAATGCCGCCGTGGCCATCGCCAACCCGGTGGCGGGCGACCGCGTGCGCATGACCAACTACCACTGGCAATTCAGCATTGAAGAAATGCGCGAGCGCCTGGGCTTCGACAACCTGGTGGTGGTGAATGACTTCACCGCCCTGGCCATGTCCCTGCCCAGCTTGCTGCCGCACCAGCGCCATCAGGTAGGTGGGGGCGAAGCCCTGCCGCGCAGCGTGCATGGCCTGATAGGCGCCGGCAGTGGCCTGGGTGTGTCCGGTCTGATTCCTGCCGGTAACGGTTGGGTGGCGCTGGGCACGGAAGGCGGCCATGCCAGCTTCTCGCCGCGCGACGAGCGCGAGATCCATATTCTTGAATACGGCTGGAAGCATTTTTCGCACGTCAGCTTCGAGCGCGTGCTGTCCGGCCCCGGCATCGAACTGATCTACCAGGCCCTGGCCGATCGCGCCGGCAGGAAGGTCGAGCACGTGGACGCGCCGGAGATCACCCGCCGCGCCTTGGCAGGCAGCGACGACCTGGCCACGGAAACGATTGATGCCTTCTGCTGCATCCTCGGCACCGCCGCCGCCAACCTGGCGGTGACGCAGGGTGCTTTCGGCGGCATCTATATCGGTGGCGGCATCGTGCCGCGCCTGGGCGAATACTTCGACAAGTCCGGGTTTCGCGCGCGCTTCGAGGACAAGGGTCGATTCAGCGACTACGTCAAGGGCATTCCGACGTACGTGATCACCGCCGAAGATGCCACCTTCCTCGGCGCCTCGACCATACTTTCCTCGCAGCTTGGCGCGCTGGAATCGAATGAAGCCGCGACCATCCTCAACCAGATCCGGCGCGCGCGTGCCAGCCTGTCGCCCGCCGAGCAGCGCGTGGGCGATTACGTGTTGGCGCACCCACGCTCGGCTTTGAATGATCCCATCGCGCGGTTGGCGCGTTCGGCCGATGTCAGCCAGCCGACGGTGATTCGTTTCTGCCGCTCGCTGGGCTGCAAGGGCTTGTCGGATTTCAAGCTGCGCCTGGCCTCGGGCCTGACCGGCACGATGCCGCTGACGCACACCCAGGTCACCGGCGAAGACAGCAGCCTGGAAGTGGGCGACAAGGTGCTGGGCAATACCGCTTCTGCCATCCTGCAGGTGCGTGACCACCTCAATCGCGAATCCATTGACCAGGCCGTGCGCCTGCTCGGCGATGCCGATCGCGTGGAGTTTTATGCGGTGGGGCATTTCGGCAGCGTGGCCGATGATGCCCAGTTCAAGTTGCTGCGCATGGGCCTGTCGGCGGCGGCGTACACCGCGCCGCGCCTGCAGGCTTTGGCCGCGAACCTGCTACGCCCTGGCGTGGTGGCGGTGGTGATCAGCGGCAGTGGCCGGGTGGACGAATTGCTCGACGTGGTCGATCGTGCGCACGCCCATGGCGCGGTGGTGCTGGCGATCACCGCCAGCCAGTCGCCGCTGTCGCGCAAGGCCGATGTCTCGCTGATCGTGGACCATGTCGAGGACATCGACACCCAGGTACCGATGATCAGCCGCATCCTGCATTTGCTGATGATCGACATCCTGGTGGTGGGCCTGTCCCTGCAGCGTGGCGAAGCGCGCCTGCCGCAGCTGGGCAATGCCGAAACCCTGGCCCTGGACGAGGGCCGGCCCGAGCCGGCCGCCCCCGCCGCCCGCCTGACCAGCCTGGGCGTCAGCTCGGCCGGGGCCCTGGCTGACCTGACCTCGCACAGCCGCTCCGGGGGCTGAAACCCGCGCTGGGCGCGGTTCTTGACGAGTTCTTTACACTTCTGTCTGAAAACGGTTACATTCGGCCGGGATTGCTACCGGAGGGGGGCGCGATCGCGTGAATGTGACCATCAAGGATGTCGCCCGCGTAGCCAAGGTGTCGGTGGCTACGGTGTCGCGCGCGCTCAATGGCCACGACAACGTGACCGAGGCCGTGCGCCAGTCGGTGCTGCGGGTCGCCAGCGAGATGCGTTACACCCCGCACGCCGCCGCGCGCAGTTTGAGCAGCAAGCGCACCCACACCATTGGCGTGGTCCTGCCTGATTTGCATGGCGAGTTCTTCTCGGAACTGGTGCGCGGCATTGACCAGGTCGCGCGCGAAAAAGGTCGCTACCTGCTGGTGTCGAGCTACCACGGCCACCCGGAAGAACAGGGCGCGGCCCTGCGTGCGATGCGCGGGCGGGTGGATGGCCTGCTGGTGATGTCGCCGTCCATGGATGTCAGCTTCCTGTCCGGCAACCTCGACCCGAACCTGCCGGTGGTGCTGATCAGCACCCAGATTCCCGACAGCAACCTGGTCTCGCTGCGCATCGACAATCATGCCGGTGCCGAGGCCATGGTCGAGCACCTGGTCAATCAGGGCCACCGCCGCATTGCTTTCATTGCCGGACCGGATGACAACTTCGACGCACGCGAACGCCTGCGCGGCTACCGCGATGCCATGGCGCGCCTGTGCCCGACCGTGGCCACGCGCGTACTGCAGGGCGATTTCGACGAAGACTCCGGGCATGAAGCGGGCCGCGCCATCCTCGCTTCCAGCGATCGTCCGGACGCGGTGTTCGCCGCCAACGACATGATGGCGCTGGGCTGCCTGTTCGCCTTCAACCAGGCCGGGCTGCGCGTGCCGCAGGACATCGCGCTGGCAGGCTTCGATGACATTCCGCTTTCGCGCTACGTGCATCCGTCACTGACGACGATGCGCGTGGACATTTCCCAGCTCGGCGCGCGCGCGCTGCGCTGCCTGCTGGAACCCGGCACCGAACGCGCCGACGACAGCCTGGTGCAACCGCAACTGATTCCCCGCGCGTCCAGCGGCAGCGGACGAAGTCGGAGCGACAGCTCCTGAAGTTTTGAACAGATATTTTTCGCCCTGAGATGTAACCGATTTCAACGCACGAAAACCCCTGGGAGGGGAAACCCATGAACGCCACCAACCGCAACTACCGACGTCCGAAGCCCAGTCTGCTTGCCGTCGCATTGGCCAGCTGCCTGGCGCTAGCCGCCCCCGCCGCGATGGCGCAGAGCACTGCCGCAACCTTGCGCGGCGCGGTCGCCGCAGACGCCCAGATAACGGCGACCAACCTGGCCACGGGCTACAGTTCCAAAGCGAGCGGCAGCAACGGCCGCTATGTGCTCGCTGGCTTGCCGCCGGGTACCTACCGCGTCGACGTCACCACCGGCGGCAGCACCAATTCGCGCACGGTCACGCTGGCCGTGGGGCAGACCGCCACGCTGGACCTGAGCACGCCCGCCCAGTCGCAGCTCAATGCCGTGGTGGTGCAGGGTGCGTCCCTGCAGGAAACCAAGACGTCGGAAATCTCGACCTATATTTCCAACCGGCAGATCGAGGCGCTGCCGCAGGCCAGCCGCAACTTCCTGGCCTTCGCCGACACCGTGCCGGGCGCCGTATTCTCAACCGATCCCAATGACGATTCCACCAAATTGCGCGGTGGCGCCCAAAGCTCCAACGGTGTCAACGTGTTCATTGACGGTGTTGGCCAGAAGAATTACGTGGTCAAGGGCGGCATCACCGGCCAGGACTCCAGTTCGGGCAACCCGTTCCCGCAGTTGGCGATCGCCGAATACAAGGTCATCACTTCCAACTACAAGGCCGAATACGACCAGCTGAGCAGCGTGGCCGTGGTCGCTGCAACGCGCTCCGGTGGCAACGAGTTCAGCGGTGATGCCTTCTACAGCTACACCGACGACGGAATGCGCCAGGGCACGCTGCGCGAAGTGCAGAACGGCGAGAAGATTCCTGGCGACAACAAGGAATACGGATTCAGCTTTGGCGGTCCCATCGTCAAGGATCGCATGCACTTCTTCTTCAGCTATGAAGGCAAGGACCTTTCCCGCCCGCGCGAGCTGCAACTGGGCCAGAACTACACGGTCGATGAACTGCCTTCGGCACTGCAGTCCCTGGCCAACGAAACCACGGGCGCGCCGTTCAAGGAAGACTTGTATTTCGCCAAGATCGACTGGACTCCGGACGACAACCAGCTGCTGGAGTTGACCGCGAAGTACCGTACCGAGGATGAGCTGACCAATGTTGGCAACGGGCCCAATACCGCTTCCTACGGCACCCTAAAGACCGGCGATGAAACCCGCATTGATTTGCACCATCAGTGGAGCGCCGACAGCTGGATCAACGATGCCCACCTGACCTACGAGGACGCCAGCTTTGGCCCGCGCCCGAACACCATCGGTCCGGGCGGCGTGTACACCGATGGTTTCAATGATGGCCGGGTTGTCATCAACACCGGCGGCGGGCGCGACTACCAGGACAAGGGCCAGAAGGGTTGGTCCCTGCAGGACGACCTGACCTTCCTGGACTTCACGGGCGGAGGCAACCACACCCTGAAGATGGGCTTCAAGTACAAGGTCGTTACCATCAACGCCTTCGAACAGCAGCCTTACAACGCGCAGTTCTATTACAACCTGCTGGGTGACCCCACCACGCCTTACCAGGTTCAGTGGGGTTCGTCCGTCGGCGGCGTGGACCGCAACATCACTTCGCGCAACAAGCAATTCGGCATCTACGTGCAGGATGACTGGGAGGTCAACGAGCACCTGTTGCTCAATCTTGGCGTGCGCTGGGATTACGAAGACAGCCCGGGCTACAACAACTACGTGACTCCGGCGGGTCTGGCCGCTGCGCTACGTAGCTGGTCGAATCTGCACGGCCCCAACATCGACTACAACATCGAGGACTACATCAGCGATGGCAGCAACCGCAGTGCGTTCAAGGGTGCCTTCGCCCCGCGCCTGGGCTTCAGCTATGACATCAATGCCGACCAGCGTCATGTGATCTTCGGTGGTGCGGGACGTTCCTACGACCGCAATCTCTGGGACTACCTGGCACTGGAGCAGTCCAAGACGACGTTCCCGTCCTACAGCCGCCAATTCAACGTGCCCGGCCACGCTTGCACCCCTGGCGTGGGTGACTGCCTGGCGTGGAATCCGAGCTATTACGATCAAGCCAGCCTGGACGCCCTGGTCGCCGCAGACCAGAACCTCGGCGCCGAGCTGAACCTGATCAACAACAACATCAAGACTCCGTATTCCGACCAGTTCAGCCTGGGCATGCGCAATACCTTCGCGCTGTGGGGCAATGACTGGCAGAGCTCGGTGACCATCCAGCGTGTGGTCAGTCACGATGGCATCGTGTTCGCGCTGGGCAACCGCTGGCCCGATGGCAGCTATCGCGGACCGGGCAACGAGAATGCAACCTGGGGCCACCAGCCTTGGGACTTCCCGGTGCCGGGCTACGGCAGGCTGATCATCGGCACCAACGGCATCGAAACCAAGAACAACAGCCTGCTGCTGTCGCTGGAGAAGGTCTATACGCCGCAATCGAAGTGGGGCTTCACCCTGGCCTACACCTACAACGACGCGACCGAGAACCGCGGCAACGCCTATGCCTCGGATGAGCACTACACCTTCGACTACCCCAGCGTGGACCAGATTCCGGTCCGGCGCTCGATTGGCCTGTCGCGGCACCGCCTGGTGCTGACCGGCATCATCGGCACCGACAACGGCTTCACCCTGAGCAGCAAGTTGGTGTTGGCCAGCCCGGAGCCGCGCGAGGCGCTCAACTGCCACGATGTGCCGGACTTCGACCACTGCCTGTTCGACCCCTTCACGCCGGGCAATTTCATCGGCTCCAAGCAATGGGATCTTGCGGCGCAGAAGGAGTGGAACACTTTCGGCGACGTCAAGTTCCGCGTTCGCGCCGACCTGCTGAATGTGATGAACTGGCGCAACTTCACCGACTACGACACCTGGCGCGGTGGCCCCAGCGACACCAACCCGACCTATGGCATGCGCAATGGTCCCGGCCAGTCCAATTCGCCGCGTACGCTCAAGCTGACGGCGGGTTTCAGCTGGTAATAAACGCGTCCCCCGCCCGGCAGCGGGCGGGGGATGCAGCACGGAGGCAAGACGCAGGATGAGCAGCACGCATGGGACGCAGGTCCTGCGGATTCTGGCGATGGCCGCGGCGGTTGCCGCGGTCGGATGCCAACCAGTCGCAACACCACAAGCCGCCGCAGCCGCGGCGAAGCACGCTGGCAACCAGTACACGGTTACGCCTTTGCCGCGCGCCGTACCGCCCGTGGTCGAAGACCTGGAGCGGCGCAGCTTCAACTATTTCTGGGAACTGGGTGCCAACGACAAGGGCCTGGTGCCCGACCGCTGGCCGAGCAAGAGTTTCTCCAGCATCGC
>CBHTVR010000035.1:0-24825 GCA_966096795.1 uncultured Gammaproteobacteria bacterium | reverse complement strand
CGACCTCAAGGAAATCGAGCCCGGCGGCTACCTGTTCTACGACAACTCCAAGCCCATGCCCGCGTCGAAGTTCCGCGCGGATGTGCATGTCATCGGCGTGCCGCTGACCGAGTTGTGCAACGCCGCCTACTCGGACCCGCGCCAGCGCCAGCTGTTCAAGAACATCGTCTATGTCGGTGCGCTGTCGGTGTTGCTGGGCATGGATTTCGAAGCCATCGAAAAGCTTATCGGCGAGCAATACAAGTCCAAACCCAAGCTGCTCGACTCCAATGTGCAGGCCCTGCGGATGGGGCGTAGCTATATCCTCGACCACGGCATCGCTCCGCTCGGGCTGCAGGTACAGCCGGCAGACAAAGTGGGCGACCGCATCTTCGTGGACGGCAACAGCGCTGCCGCCTTGGGCTGCGTGTATGGCGGTGCCACGGTCTGCGCCTGGTATCCAATCACGCCCTCCTCGTCCTGCGCCGAAGCTTTCCAGAGCTATTGCCAGAAGTTTCGCGTGGAAAAGGAAACCGGCGAGAACCTCTACGCCGTCATCCAGGCCGAAGACGAGATCGCCTCGATCGGCATGGTCGTCGGTGCCGGCTGGAATGGCGCGCGCGCCTTCACCACCACCTCCGGCCCCGGCGTGTCGCTGATGACGGAGTTCATCGGTCTGGCCTATATGGCCGAGATTCCGGTGACGATCATTGACGTGCAGCGCGGCGGGCCGAGCACCGGCATGCCCACGCGCACGCAACAAGCGGACTTGCTCAGCTGCGCTTATGCCTCGCACGGCGACACCAAGCACGTGCTGCTGTTCCCGCAGGACCCGCGCGAGTGCTTCGACTTCGCCGCGGCCGCGCTGGACCTGGCCGATCACCTGCAGACACCCATCTTCGTGCTGACCGACCTGGACATCGGCATGAACCAGCGCCTGTGCGCGCCCTTCGCCTGGGATCCGGCGCGAACTCTCGATCGCGGCAAGGTGATGACCGCCGAAGAGCTCGAATCGGGCCGCGAATTCGGCCGCTATCTGGACGTAGATGGCGACGGCATCCCGTACCGCACCTACCCTGCCACGCACCCGAACAAGGGCAGCTACTTCACCCGCGGCACCACCAAGGACGCCTTCGCCCGCTATTCGGAAGCCGGCCCCGACTACGTCTACAACATGCAGCGACTGCTGCGGAAGTTCGACAGCGCCAAGGCCCTGGTGCCGCAGCCCGAACCGCGCGCGGCGGCCCAGCCCACACGCCTGGGCGCAATCTATTTCGGCTCGACCAGCCCCTCGATGGACGAAGCGATCGAAGCCCTGCGCGAACAAGGCATCCACCTCGACACCCTGCGCCTGCGCGCCTTCCCCTTCCCCGACAGCGTGGGCGAGTTCATCGCCAGCCACGAGCGCGTATTCGTGGTCGAACAGAACCGCGATGCCCAACTGCGCAGCCTGCTGGTGAACGAGTTCGGCGTTGATCCGGCCAAGCTGTCCGCGGTGCTGCACTACGACGGCACGCCGATCACCGCCCGCTTCATCGTCCGCGAAATCCAGGCCCGCTGCGCGGACCGCCACCAGGGGCCGCAGCTGTGACCTATATCGCCAAGCCCAAGCTGCACCACCCCTCACTGACCACCAACAAGGTCTGCCATACCCGGCGCGACTACGAAGGCAAGATATCCACGCTCTGCGCCGGCTGCGGCCACGACTCCATCTCCGCGGCGATCATCCAGGCCTGCTGGGAAATGGATATCGAGCCGCACAAGGTGGCGAAGCTTTCCGGCATTGGCTGCAGCTCGAAGACGCCGGACTATTTCCTCGGCCAGTCGCATGGCTTCAACACGGTGCACGGACGGATGCCCTCGGTGCTAACGGGTGCGAACCTCGCCAATCGCGAGTTGCTCTACCTTGGCGTCTCCGGCGACGGCGACTCGGCTTCGATCGGTGTCGGCCAGTTCGTGCATGTCATGCGCCGTGGCGTGAACATGGTCTATATCGTCGAGAACAATGGCGTGTATGGCCTGACCAAGGGCCAGTTCTCCGCCACCGCCGACCAGGGCTCCACTTCGAAGAAGGGCGTGGTGAACGCCGACAGCCCGATCGACATGGCCAGCCTCGCCCTGCAATTGGGCGCGAGTTTCGTCGCGCGCAGTTTTTCCGGCGACAAGGAACAGCTGGTGCCGCTGATCAAGGCCGCCATCGCCCATCGCGGTGCCGCCTTCCTCGATGTCGTCAGCCCCTGCGTGGCCTTCAACAACCACCCGGGCAGCACCAAGAGCTATGACTACGTGCGCGAGCACAATGAGGCGGTCAATCGCCTGGACGTCATCCAGACCCGCCAGGAGATCCAGGTCGAATATGGCGAAGGCGAACTGGTGGAAGTCGAACAGCACGATGGCTCGATCCTTCGCCTGCGCAAGCTGCATGCCAGCCACGACCCCTCCGACCGAATCGGCGCGATGAACTACATCCAGCAGCACCATGCCCAGGGCGAGGTCGTCACCGGCTTGCTCTACCTGGACCCGGAAGCCGCGGACCTGCACCAGCATCTCAATACCTCGCGCACGCCCTTCAACCGCCTCGAAGCTGACCGCCTGAGCCCTGGCGCGGACGTTCTGGCAAGGATCAACGCCTCCCTGCGCTGAGTTTCGGGCCGGTTTGGCCGGCAATTGCCGTTGTATATTTGCGACATTCCTGCGGGGGTGGCGGCGTGGTGGAGATTCCGGGCTACAGCATCCAGCGAGAGATCGGCCAGGGCGGCATGGCCGCGGTCTACCTTGCCGTGCAGGAATCCCTCGGCCGCGAAGTAGCCTTGAAGGTCCTGCTGCCCCACCTCGCCCGCGACCCGGTCGCCACCGAGCGCTTCCTGCGTGAAGCGCGCTTCGCCGCGCAGCTGCACCATCCCAACATCGTCGCCATCCACGACGTCGGCACGCACGCCGGCACGCCCTACATGTCCATGGGCTACGAGCCGGGCGGCACCCTGGCGCAGGCCACTGAAGGCCGCGACGACCCCTCCTTCGCGCTGCGCGTGCTGCGCGACATCGCGAATGCGCTCGACTACGCGCATGCGCGCGGCGTGGTGCATCGCGACGTCAAGCCCGAGAACATCCTGCGCCGCAATGATGGCAGCTGCGTGCTGTCCGACTTCGGCATCGCCCACGCCGTGGCCGCCACTACCGGCCTCACCACCGAAGGCACCAGCATCGGCACGCCGCACTACATGAGCCCCGAGCAGTTGCGCGGCGAAAAAGTCGACGGCCGCGCCGACATCTACAGCCTGGGCGTGGTGTTCTTCCAGCTGCTCAGCGGCCACCTGCCCTACCAGGGCACCGATGGCTGGGCGATCGGCATGCAGCACATCAGCGCGCCGATACCCTTACTGCCACCGCCGCTGTCGCGCCTGCAGCCGCTGGTGAACGCGCTGATGGCCAAGGATCCCAAGGACCGTCCGCAAACCGCCGCCGAAGTGGTGCAGAAAGTCGAGGCCCTGCTCACCGGCGGCAATGTGCTGATCAGCGACTCCAAGACAGATTTGCAGCAGCAGCGCCGCCCGCATGTCACCTGGCAGGTGGTGCTGCCGATCGTGCTGATTGTTTTCGCGGTGCTGATGTTCGTGCAGGAACGCATGCACCAGCGCAAGGAACGCCTGGCAGCCACGCAGGCTTCGATCGCCGCGCGTGCGGTTCCGGTCACCGAGAATCCTTCGATCGCGGTGCTGCCCCTGGTGGACCTGAGCGAAGCCAAGGACCAGGAATACTTTTCCGACGGCCTGAGCGAGGAGCTCATCAACCTGCTGGCGCAAACGCCCGGCCTGCAAGTGGCGGGACGCACCTCGGCCTTCAGCTTCAAGGGCCGCAATGAAGACATGAAGGAAATCGGCCGCAAGCTCGGCGTAGCCCACCTGCTGGAAGGCAGTGTGCGCAAGAGCGGCGACCACGTGCGCGTGACGGTGCAATTGATTCGCGCCGACACCGGCCTGCATGTGTGGTCGCAAAACTATGACCGCGAACTCACCGATGTCTACAAGCTGCAGGACGAGATCGCCGCCGCCGTGGTCGAGGCGCTGAAGGTCAAGTTGCTGCCCGGTTTCGACGCGCCCAGCCAGCGCAGCGCCAATCCCGAGGCGTATACCCAATACCTCATGGCGCGGCAGCTGAAATCGCGCAGCTCGCCGGAGGCGATCCGCAACTCCATCGCCGGCCTGCAGAAAGCCATCGAACTTGACCCCGGCTTCGCCGCCGCCTGGGCGCAATTGGCGGTGACGCAGTCCTGGGCGGCCGACTACGCCGATACGCCCGCGGACATGGCCGCAGCGCAGGCCAAGGCCATCGCCGCCGCCGACAAGGCCATCGAACTTGATCCGAACCTGGCCGATGGTTACTGGGCGCGCGGCAATTTGCGCGCGACCGTCACCTGGAATTGGGAAGGCGCGCAGGCCGACATGCGCAAGGCGCTGGCGCTCAACCCGGGCGATGCGCGCATCCTGCAGGCCTATGGTTCGCTGCTGGCCTCGATGGGTCGCCTGCCCGAAGCCATCGAAGTCACACGCAAGGCCACGGAGGCCGAGCCGCTGCTGTTCTCGGTCTGGCAGGCGCTGGGCTACTACCAGGAAGGCGCCGGCCAGCTTGATGCCGCCCAGCAATCGCAGGAGCGCGCGCTGGCGCTCAAGCCCAAGTTCCCCTTCGTGCATTTCCGCATCGGCGCGATTGCGCTTGAGCGAAGCCGGCCCAAGGATGCGGCGCGCGCCTTCGCAGACTCCGGCTACGAGCCGCTGCAGCTTCTCGGTACCGCGCTGTCGGAACACGATCTTCGCCACGGCCCGCAATCGCAGCAGGCGCTGGATGCGCTGATCGCCAGCTACGGTTTCAACGCCGCTTATCAGATCGCCCAGGCCTACGCCTGGCGCGGGCAGTCCGATGCCGCCTTCGAGTGGCTGGACCGCGCCTATGCGCAGCGCGATGGCGGCCTGGCGGAAGTGAAATACGACCCGCTGATGCGCAGCCTGCGCAAGGATCCGCGCTACGGCGCACTGCTTGACCGCATGGGCCTGCCACGCTGACGACGCGGCATCGGCCTCAGGAGTTGTGATTCAGCGCTGCGCCGGTGGCCTGGGCCAAGGCCACCAGCCACGACCGGTCAACGCGTACTGATCCGCCGCCTGTTCAAAGCGGTTGCTGGCGGAAATGCCCCCGCAGGCGAAGTACAGCGGCAGGAACAGCAGGCCCAACACCAGGTACTGGTAGACATGCGCGCGCTCGTGATCGCCGATGCGCAGGATCGGCCCTTCGCCATGACCGCGGCAGGCGTAGGTGGTCACCTCTTCGTCCAGGCTATGACCGGTGTGCAGGATCACATTGCCCAGGGTCAGCGCGCCGCCCGGGCCAAACGGCACCTTGTGGAATACCAGCGCCGAATCGGAAACGCGCAGCCGCGCGCCACGGATCATCGCCACCAGGCCGACGATGAATCCGACCAGGGACACCGGCGCAGCCCAAATGAGGCCGAGCAATTGCGCGGCGCGAAGTGCGAGGCCCTTCATGGCTGGCGCTCTCCACCCAGCATCTGCTCGAGTTCCTCGATGCGGCGCCTGCTCTTGTCCCAGCCCTGCCGGCTGACTTCGGCGAGCAGCCATTCTGACAGCGCCATCAACGCGGTGCTCGAATCCCACACCGAAGGCACCGCGACCCGCGCCGACAGCACATGCGTGGCCACGCGCACGATCGGCGACAGCCACTGGTCGGTCAGCAGCACGATGCGCACTTGCCGCGCCGCCGCCGCATGCGCCAACCGCTGCAAGCTGGGCTGGTAGCGGCGGATGTCGAAAATCAGCAGGACATCGCGCTTGCCCATGTCCAGCAACTGGTCGCGCCAGTTCGACTCCTGCTCCTGCAGGTGGCGCACGCCCGGGCGCAGGATGCGCAGTTGCACCGACAGGTACAGCGCCAGCGCATCGGTGAAGCGGCCGCCAATCAAATGGATGCGCGCGCGCGGATCCGACAGCAATTGCACCACGCCGGCGAACTCGCCCGGCGCAACGCTGGCGAAGGTTTCCTGAAGGTTGCGCAGGATCGCTCCGGAAAACTCCGCGTGCGCGGGCAGCGGCGACGCCTGGCCGCGACTTCGGCGCGCCGAGGGAGTCTGCTTGGCCAGCGGCGAGCTCAGCTGGGCCGAGAGTTCCTCGCGCAGGCTGCGCTGGAAATCCAGGTAGGACCCGAAGCCCAGGCGCCCGACCAGGCGCAGCACCGTGGGCGGGCTGACGGCCACGGCCCGGGCCAGGTCGGTGGCGCTCTGCAGGCCGGAAACCGGGTATTCGGACAGCAACTGGTGCGCCACCCGGCGCTCGGTGGCGGAAAAACCGTCCAGCCCCTCACGCAGCTTTTCGACAATGGTCTGCGACACGCTTCACGCTCCTTGACAAGCCGCTGCCGTTGTTAGAGCTTTAACACCTTAAGGGGCATCAAACACCGTTGTAATTATTATTACAAGAGTTTCCGGGGTCCGCCATCGCGCCAAACACCGCCAGCCTTGCCGATTCCCTGAGCGCCGCGCCGGTGGCCGTGCTCAATCGCGCCGGCCGCGGGCCCATCGTGCTGCTCTGCGAACATGCCAGCCGGCATATCCCTTCGGCCTTCGAGGGCCTGGGCCTGGGCGAGGCCGACCTGTCCCGCCACATTGCCTGGGATATCGGCGCGCTGGGCCTTTCGAAGCACCTGTCCTCGATGCTCGACGCGCCCCTGGCCCACGCCACGTATTCGCGCCTGCTGCTGGACCTCAACCGCGCGCCGCCGGCGCATGACTCCATCGTGGTCGAGAGCGAAGGCACCTCAGTGCCGGGCAATATCAACATCGACCACGAACAACGCGAGCTGCGCCGCCTGCGCATCTACGAGCCCTTCCACGCCGTGGTGGATGACCTGCTTGACCAGCGTGCCGTCACCGGCCTCGGCACCGCGGTGGTGTCCATCCACAGTTTCACGCCGCGCTACCACGGCGTAGCGCGGCCCTGGCATGTCGGCGTGATCGCGCGCGAAGACCGGCGCCTGGCCGATGGCCTGCTCACCGCCTTGAACCACGAGAGCGGCCTGTGCGTGGGCGATAACGAACCTTATGGTCCGCAGGATGGCGTCTACCACAGCCTCGGCCGCCACGGCGAGCAGCGCGGCCTGCCCGGCGTGATGATCGAAGTGCGCCAGGACCTGCTCGACGATGACGCTGCGCAACTGCGCTGGGCGCAAACCCTGCGCCGCTGCCTCGAATCCGCGCTGCGGCAATTGCGCCACGCCGCCTGACCTCACTCCTGTTTGCGAGAGCCCACGATGAACCGAAGCACTTACACCCTGGACGAATTGCGCAGCGATGCCGCCGCAGGAACGATGGATACCGTGCTCGCTTGCATGGTGGACATGCAGGGTCGCCTGGTTGGCAAGCGCTTCCAGGTCGAATACTTCCTCGACAGCGCGCATGAAGAAACCCATTGCTGCAATTACCTGCTGGCCAATGACATCGACATGGAGCCGGTGCCCGGCTATGCCGCGGCAAGCTGGACCAAGGGTTACGGCGACTTCGTATTGAAGCCCGACCTGTCCACCCTGCGCCGCGTGCCCTGGCTCGAAGGCACCTGCCTGGTGCTCTGCGACGTGCAGGACCACCACCATCACGACCTGCCGCACAGCCCGCGTGGCATCTTGCGCCGCCAGGTGGCGCGCCTGGCCGAGCGCGGCTGGGTCGGCATGTTCGCCTCCGAACTGGAGTTCTACCTGTTCGATGAAAGCTACGAAGCCATCCACGGCAAGAACTACCAGAACCCCAAGACTGCCGGCTACTACATCGAGGACTACAACATCCTGCAGACCACCCGCGAAGAGCCGGTGATGCGGGCCATCCGCAAGCACCTGCAGGCCGCGGGCGTGCCGGTGGAAAATTCCAAGGGCGAATGGGGGCCGGGCCAGGAAGAGATCAATGTGCGTTACTGCGAGGCCCTGGAAATGGCCGACCGACACGCCATCATCAAGCACACCTGCAAGGAGATCGCGCTGCTGCAGGGCAAGTCCATCACCTTCATGGCCAAGTGGCGCAACGACTTGGCCGGGTCCAGCAGCCATGTCCACAACTCGCTGTGGACCGCCGATGGCAAGTCGCTGTTCTATGATCCGGATGCCGAGTTCACCATGAGCCCGCTGATGCGCAGCTGGGTCGCCGGGCAATTGAAGTACGCGCCCGACATCACGGCTTTCCTGGCGCCCTATATCAACTCCTACAAGCGCTTCATGGTCGGCACCTTTGCACCCACCCGTGCGATCTGGAGCCGCGACAACCGCACCGCCGGCTTCCGCCTCTGCGGCGAAGGCAGCAAGGCCATTCGCATCGAATGCCGCATCGGTGGCGCCGACCTCAACCCTTACCTGGCCTTCGCCGCGTTGATCGCCGCGGGCCTGGCCGGCATTGACGAGAAGCTCGAGCTCGGCAAGCCCTTCGAGGGCGATGCCTACTACGGGGACAAGTTGCCCGAAGTGGCCAACACCCTGCGTGGCGCCACCGCCAACCTGCGTGATTCGAAGATGCTGCGCGCGGCCTTCGGCGACGAGGTGATCGAGCACTACGTGCACACCGCCGAATGGGAACAGATGGAATACGACCGCCGGGTGACCGATTGGGAACTGCGGCGCGGCTTTGAACGCTACTGAGACGATTATGAGCAAGCAGGTACAACTGGTTTCGCCAGTCGATGGACTGGTCTATGTCGAACGCCACCACGCCAGCGCCGCGGAGGTGGCCAAGGCTTTGGATGCTGCCGCCGCCGCGCAGGCGGAGTGGAAGCGCGTTTCCCTGTCCGAACGCGCGGCCCTGTGCAGCGCCGTGGTGGATGCGATGATCTCGATGCGCGAGGATATCGTGCCCGAGCTGGCCTGGCAGATGGGCCGCCCGGTGCGCTACGGCGCTGGCGAACTGCGCGGCTTCGAGGAACGCGCTCGCTACATGATCTCGATCGCGCCTGAAGCCCTCGCCGCCATTGATCCAGGTCCCAAGGCTGGCTTCAAGCGCATGATCAAGCGCGAGCCCCTGGGCACGGTGCTGGTGATCGCGCCCTGGAACTATCCCTACCTGACGGCGGTGAACTCGATCATTCCGGCGGTAATGGCCGGCAACTCGGTCATCCTCAAGCACGCCACGCAAACCCTGCTGGTGGGCGAGCGCTTCGCCGAAGCCTTCCGTCGTGCGGGCGCGCCAGCAGGCCTGTTCCAGAATGTGCTGATGGATCACGAGCAGGCGGCGGGCGTCATCGGCTCTGGCCGAGTGCAGCAGGTGAACTTCACCGGCTCGGTGCGTGGCGGCCAGGCGATGGAAGCTGCCGCTGCCGGCCATTTTCTCGGACTCGGCCTGGAACTGGGTGGCAAGGACCCGGCCTATGTGCGCAGCGATGCGAACATGGCGCACGCAGTGGAAAACCTGGTGGACGGCAGTTACTTCAATTCCGGGCAAAGCTGCTGCGGCATCGAGCGCATCTATGTGCAGCGCCCCGTGTACAAGGAATTCGTCGAACGCTTCGTAGAACTTACCCGTGGCTACGTGCTCGGCAGCCCGCTGGATGAAGCCACCACGCTCGGCCCGGTCATCAAGCCCTCGGCGGCAGAGTTCGTTCGCGGCCAGATCGCCGAGGCGCTTGCGATGGGCGCTCGCTCGCTGGTGGATCCGGCGGCGTTCAAGGCCGACAAGCCCGGCTCGGCTTACATGGCTCCGCAGGTGCTGGTGGACGTTGACCACCGCATGTCCCTGATGCGCGATGAAAGCTTCGGGCCGGTGGTGGGCATCATGGCCGTGGACTCCGACGAAGAAGCGATCATGCTGATGAACGACAGCGAGTTTGGCCTCACCGCCTCGGTGTGGACGCAAGACCTCGACGCCGCCGAAAACATCGGCGACCGCATCGCCACGGGCACCGTCTTCATGAACCGCTGCGACGCGCTCGATCCCGCGCTGGCCTGGACCGGCGTCAAGAACACCGGACGCGGCGCCACCCTGTCCAAGGTCGGCTACGAAACCCTGACCCGACCCAAATCCTTCCACCTTCGCCACGAGATCTGATTCATGCCCGCCAACGCCAACTGGAACTACCCCACCGCCATCCGCTTCGGCGTCGGGCGCATCGCCGACCTGGCGGACCAATGCAAGGCGCATGGCATCCAGCGCCCGCTGCTGGTGACCGACAGCGGCCTGGCGAATGCGCCGATCACGCAGGCGGCGCTCGCCTCACTGCGTGCCGCAGGTCTGGGCGCTGAACTCTTCGCCGACCTCAAGCCCAATCCCATCGGCGCCAATCTCGAGGCTGGCTTGCAGGCGTACAAGAAAGGTAATCACGATGGTGTTGTCGCCTTTGGCGGCGGCAGCGGCCTGGACATGGGCAAGCTGATTGCCTTCATGAGCGGGCAGACGCGCCCGGTCTGGGATTACGAAGATATCGGCGACTGGTGGACGCGCGCGAATCCCGATGGCATCGCACCGGTCATCGCCGTGCCCACCACGGCAGGCACCGGTTCGGAAGTCGGCCGCGCCGGCGTCATCACCGACGAGCGCACGCATACCAAGCGCATCATCTTCCACCCGAAGATGATGCCGAAGGTGGTCATCTGCGATCCCGCGCTTACCGTCGGCATGCCGGCGAAAATCACTGCCGGTACCGGCATGGATGCGCTGTCGCATTGCCTGGAGGCGTATTGCGCGCCGGGCTTTCATCCGATGGCGGACGGCATCGCAGTCGAAGGCATGCGCCTGGTCGCGCGTTCCTTGCGCAAGGCCGTGGCGACCCCGGGCGACCTCGACGCGCGCGCCGACATGATGGCCGCCGCCGCCATGGGCGCCACCGCCTTCCAGAAGGGCCTGGGCGGCATGCATGCTTTGTCCCACCCGGTCGGCGCGGTCTACGACACCCACCACGGCATGACCAATGCGACCTTCATGCCCTATGTCCTTGAATTCAATCGGCCGGCGATCGAAGAACGCATCGCCCGGCTCGGCGCTTACCTCGGCCTGCCCGAACCCGGATTCATGGGTTTCCAGCGCTTCGTGCTGGACCTGCGCAAGGACGTCGGCGTGCCGCATACTCTTCCGGAGCTGGGGGTCGATGACCTCCAGGCGGGCCTGATCGCCGAGATGGCAGTCGTGGATCCGTCCGCTTCGGGAAACCCGGTCCCATTGGACCTGGCAGCGGCATCGGCAATTTTTGCAGCGGCGACGCAAGGTCGCGTTACTGCTTGATTCGGGCAAGGAGCTTTTGCAAGACGGGGATGCACGATAGACCAAACCAAGGGGAGTGACATGAGTCCATCTGACCACGGCGCCCATGAAGCGCATGACGAAGACACCAAACAGTTGCATTCCATGGGTTACGCGCAGGAACTGGCGAGACGCATGGGCAGCTTCTCGAACTTCGCAATTTCCTTCTCGATCATCTGCATCCTGTCCGGCGGCATCAATTCGCTGGCGCAGGCAACATCAGGCGCGGGCGGCGCCGCCATTGGCATCGGTTGGCCCCTCGGCTGCCTGGTGTCGGGCGTGTTCGCCATCGCCATGGCACAGATTGCTTCGGCCTACCCGACCGCTGGCGGCCTGTACCACTGGGGCTCGATCCTGGGCAACCGCTTCACTGGTTGGCTGACGGCCTGGTTCAACCTGCTGGGACTGGTGACGGTATTGGGCGCCATCAATGTCGGCACCTACTACTTCTTCCTAGGCAGCTTTGGGCCGACGTTCGGCGTTACCGACTCGATGACATCGCTGGTGGTTTTCCTGTCGATCATTACCGGCGCGATGGCCCTGATCAACCACCTCGGCATCGGCTTGACCGCCAAGCTCACGGATTTTTCCGGTTACCTGATCTTCGCCACCGCCATCGGCCTGACCATCGCCTGCCTGGCCTACGCGCCCAGCTACGAGTTCGGCCGCCTGTTCACCTTCTCCAACTACTCCGGTGAAGCCGGTGCCAATGTGTGGCCGCAGGTGTCCGGTGGCTGGGTGTTCGCGCTCGGCCTGCTGCTGCCGATCTACACCATCACCGGCTATGACGCCTCCGCCCATACCGCCGAAGAGACCAAGAAGGCCTCGATGTCGGTGCCGCGCGGCATCGTCAGCTCGGTCTGGTGGTCGGCCTTGTTCGGCTACGTGATGCTGTGCGCCTTCATCCTGATGATCCCGAACATGGACGATGCCGCCAAGCAGGGTTGGAACGTGTTCTTCTGGGCCATGGATGCGCAGATTCCGGCCGGTATCAAGACCGCCCTGTATGCGGCCATCGTGGTTTCCCAATTCCTCTGCGGCCTGGCCACGGTGACCTCCATCTCGCGCATGATGTTTGCCTTCTCGCGTGACGGTGGCCTGCCCTTCTCCAAGTCCCTGGCTTCGGTCTCGCCCAAGTACCGCACGCCGGTGCACTCGATCTGGGCAGGCTCGATCCTGTCGGTGCTCTTCGTCTGGGGCTCCAAGGCGCTCGAGACCAGCGGTGTGACGCCGGTGTACACCATCGTGGTGTCCTGCACCGTGATCTTCCTGTTCTTCTCCTTCGCAATCCCGATCGCCCTCGGCCTGTTCGCGCATGGCACCTCGAAGTGGCCGACCATGGGTCCCTGGGACCTTGGTCCGGCGGTGTTCAAGCTGTTCGCCTTCCTGTCGATCGTGGCGATGGTGCTGATCTTCGTGATCGGCGTGCAGCCCCCGAACGACATGGCCGCGAAGATCACCCTGGGCTTCCTGGTGCTGACCGCCATTGTCTGGTTTGGCCTGGAGAATCGTCGCTTCCAGGGTCCGCCGATCGGCGACATGATCAAGCGCCGCCAGGCCGAGATCGCGGCCGCGGAGGCCGCGCTCAACCGCTGATACACGCAGCACGCAAGAACGGTGGAACGGGAACGGAGCGCTTCGGCGCTCCGTTTTCTTTTCGGCCTAGGCCTTGATGCGTTCCATGCCCGGGTCGTAGGGCGGCACCAGGAAGATTTCGCAGGGCAGCCGCTCACTGGCAACTTCCAACTCATACGCGCCCACGAGCAACCAGTCGCGATCCAGGCCTTCGGCCCAACGCACATAGCCGTAGCCGATGCCCTTTCCGATCGTGTGGCCGTAGCCGCCGCTCGACAACCAGCCGACGCGCACGCCATCGCGATAAATCGTCTCGCGCCCGAGCAACACCACTTCGCCGGCGACGGTGAAGCCGCACATCTGGCGCTTGAGCTTGCCCGCCTTCTGTTCGAGCAAGGCTTCGCGACCAAGGAAGGCGCGACCCGACTTGAACTTCACCGCCCAGCCCAGGCCCGCTTCCAGCGGCGAATAGTCCGGGCCGATGTCCGCGCCCCAGGCGCGATAGCCCTTTTCAAGGCGCAGGGTTTCGATGGCGCGGTAGCCGGCGTTGGCGATGCCATGCGCGGCGCCGGCCTGCATCAGCGCGTCGTAGAGCGTGGCGGCGAATTCCATCGGCACGTGCAGCTCCCAGCCGAGTTCGCCGACATAAGTCACGCGCAAGGCCAGCACCGGAGTGCCGGCCGCGGAGATGCGGCGACACTGGCCAAAGGGGAAGCCGGCGTTGGAAACATCGTCGCGCGTGAGTGCCTGCAACACCTCGCGCGCGCGCGGGCCCATCAGGGCCAGCACGGCATTGGAGGAAGTGACATCCACCAACTGCGCGTCCAGGCCAGAGGGAATATTGCGCGAAATCCAGTCGAAGTCGTGGGTGGCAAATCCTGTGCCCGTTACCAGGTAGTAGCGGTCCTCGGCCAGGCGCGCGACGGTGAGGTCGCATTCGATGCCGCCGCGGGCATTGAGCATCTGCGTGTAGACCAGGCTGCCGACCGGCTTGGCGACGTCGTTCGCGCAGATCCAGCTGAGCGCGGCCTCGGCGTCCTTGCCGCGCATCTCGAACTTCGCGAAGGACGTCTGGTCGAACAGGGCCACCCGTTCGCGGCAAGCCTGGTGCTCACGCGCCACGGCAGCGAACCAGTTCGGGCGTTCGAAGCTGTATTGATCCTGCGCGCTTTCACCGGCGGCGGCGAACCAGTTCGGCCGCTCCCAACCGAGCTTCTCGCCGAACACCGCGCCCTGCGCTTTCAGGCGATCGTACAGCGGCGAGCGCCGCAAGGGCCGGCCACTGTGGTGTTCCTCGCTCGGCCAGGCGATGGTGTAGTGCTTGCCGTAGAGCTCCAGCGTGCGCGCGCGCACCCAGTCCACGTCCTGGTGCGGCGCGCCGAAACGGCGGATATCCACGGGCCAGACATCAAACGGCGCTTCACCGCCGACGATCCACTCTGCAAGGACCTTGCCCGCGCCGCCACCCGAGGCGATGCCGAAGGCATTGAAGCCCGCGCCGACGAAAAAGCCGCGCACCTCCGGCGCTTGCCCGAGTATGAAATTTCCATCCGGCGTAAAACTCTCCGGCCCGTTCAACAATTCCTTGATGCCGGCATTCTCCAGCGCCGGCACACGTGCCATCGCCAGGTCGAGGATCGGCTGGAAGTGTTCCCAATCCGGCTGCAGCAACTGGAAATTGAAGCCCGCCGGTATTCCGGTAATGGCCCAGGGAATGGGATTGGGCTCGTAGCCGCCCATCACAAGGCCGCCCACTTCTTCCTTGTAATAGGTCAGGCGATCGGGATCGCGCAGCGTGGGAAGGTTGCGCTCCACGCCCGGAATCGCCTCGGTGATCAGGTACTGATGCTGCACCGACACCAGCGGCACGTTCACGCCCGCCATCTGGCCGACTTCGCGCGCCCATTGGCCGGCGCAGTTCACCACCACCTCGCATTCGATGCGGCCATGCTCGGTCAGCACCGCGCGTACGCGGCCGCGCTCCAGCTCAATACCCAATACGCGCGTGTCCTCGAGAATGCGCACGCCGCGCATGCGCGCGCCCTTGGCCAAGGACTGGGTGATGTCGGAAGGATTGACCTGGCCGTCGGTCGGCAGGAAGGCAGCGCCCACGAGGTCAGAAATATCCATCAGCGGCCACAGATCGCGCGCTTCCTGCGGCGACAACAGGTGCATCTCCAGTCCAAACGAATGCGCGGTAGTGGCCTGGCGCCGCAGCTCGGTCCAGCGCGCGGCATTGCAGGCCAGTCGCAGGCCGCCATTCATTTTCCAGCCCGTCGCCAGACCCGTCTCGGCTTCCAGCGTGTTGTACAGCGCCACCGAATGTCCGAGCAGCTGTGTGATGTTCGCGCTGGTGCGCAGCTGACCGACAAGTCCCGCTGCATGGAATGTGGAACCGGAGCTGAGCTTGTGACGCTCGAGCAGCACCGTATCCTTCCAGCCGAGCTTGCCGAGGTGGTAGGCGGTCGAGCAACCGACGATGCCACCGCCGATGATCACGGCCCGGGCCTGGGTCGGGAAGTTTTCCATTCAGTCGCGCTCCGCTTGCAGTTGCTGCCATTTGCGCTCGAAGCGCTGCCGGTAATCTTCGGCGTAGGCGCGGTAGTCGAAATCAATGCTTGATCCGACCAGCGACTCGGCCGCCCACAGCGACTCGCGCAGCAGCGAGGCGCACTTCATCGCCTCGAAGCCGCGTCGCTGCGAGGCCGCGCGTTCGGCAAAATATTCGGAGAGCAGGCGCGTGTCCTGCTCCACCGAGAAATCATTGTTCGACGACAGGTTCGCCAGGTCGAACAGCGGGCTGTTGAAGCCGGCGTAGTCCCAGTCAATCAGCCATAGGCGCTGGCCGTCATCAATCAGGTTCGCGGCCAGCAGGTCGTTGTGCCCGAACACGATATTCACCGGCCCCACGCGCTGCTCCAGCCAATCGCAGCGACGCCCCAGCTCGGCCAGATCCCAGGCCATGGGGTTGCGGCCCACATCGCCCACCGTGCACAGGTAATTGCGCACCACCTGGAACACCCAGAACACCAAGGCCGGGCCGCGCATATGGTGCGGCACCTGTTCGTGGCAGCGGCGGATCAGGGCCACGATGGTGGGCAGGCGCACCGGATCGCGGATGTCTTCCGGCGCCAGGGTACGGCCATCGACGAAGCGGCTCACCAGCATGCCTTCGGTGGCGAACACCACCTCGGGTGAAATGCCCGCCGCATGGGCCGCGCGCGCCGCCGCCAGCTCGTTGAAGCGCATCACGCCATGCGCCGGCAGGTCGCTGCCGCAGCGAACCACGAAGCGCTGCCCGTCCTGCTGGCGAACCAGGAAATTGCGGTTGGTCATGCCCCCGTGCAGCACCGACACGTCCACCGCGGCCTGCCAGCAAGGCAGCCGGGCGATGCGATCGGACAGTGCTTGAAGCCCCATGCGCTGACTATACTTCAGGCTTCAGCCGCAGCGAGAATGACCCCGTGGCCGCCAGCAGGGATTGCACCGACGCCGTTCTCGAACAGGCCGCGGACCTCGCAGGCCGCATGGCCGATGCCGCCCGCAAGATTGCGCTCGGGCACTTTCGCCAGGGCTTTGAAGTCGAACGCAAGACCGACCTCAGCCCGGTGACCATCGCAGACCGCGAAGTCGAAGCGGCGCTGCGCGAACTGGTGCGCGGGGGCTTTCCCGATCATGCCATCCTCGGCGAGGAATACGGCAGCAGCGTCGGCAGCCCACCGGGCGAGGCGCCGTTTACCTGGGTGATCGATCCGATTGATGGCACCCAGAGCTTCGTCTGCGGCCTGCCGCTGTTCGGCTGCCTGATCGCGCTGCTGCAAGGCCAGCAGCCGGTGTTGGGCATGATCGAAATGCCGGCCCTGGGCGAGCGCTGGCTCGGTGTACGCGGCGCCGTCAGTCGACTCAACGAGCGGGCGGCGCGTGTATCCGGCTGCAAGTCGCTCGCGCAGGCGCGCCTGTTCACCACCTCGCCCGACATGTTCGACAGTGCCGGCAGCGCGCGCTTCGACAAGGTGGCAGCGCGCGCCGCAATGCGTCGCTACGGCGGCGACTGCTACAGCTACGCCCTGCTTGCCTCCGGCCACTGCGACCTCGTCGTCGAAGCCGGCCTGAAGCCCTACGACTATCTCGCCCTGGTACCGGTGATCGAAGGCGCCGGTGGCTGCATCAGCGACTGGAATGGCGAGCCTCTGAATCTGCAATCGGATGGCCGCGTGGTCGCCGCCGCCAGTCCGGCCTTATTGCGCGAAACCCTGGAGCTGCTGGCATGAGCGAAGACGGACTGCCCGATCGCACCACCCCGACCTGGGAAATGGAGCTGCTGGTATCCGGCGCCACCATCTTCGGATTGCTGCAGTTGCCGGAACTACTCGATCGCAGCTACTTTCGCGTGCTCAACATCAGCCCCGAGGACTACCAGGGCCTGCTGATGCCCCTGTGGATGTACTCGAAATTTGCGGTGGTCACCCTGGTGCTGACCTTCGTGGCGCACCTGTGCCTTCGCGGCTACTGGGTGGCCCTGGTCGGCATGGACTCCGTGTATCCCGGCGGCATCCGCTGGGACCGGCTCGAAACCGGGCCGCTGGCGCGCGCGATCAGCAAACTGCGGGCGCCGGGCATGGAATCGATCATCGAGCGCGCCGACAACCGCGCCACCCGCGTGTTCGGCATCGGTTTTGGTTTCGCGATGGTGATGCTGTTGCCGATCATGGCCGTGCTGATCGCGCTGGCCCTCGGCCTGGCGGTGGACCTCGGCTTTGGCCCGGGCCACACCTCCTACGTGTTCGCGGCCTTCTTGTTGCTGATGCTGGCGCCCTGGGTGCTGCTGCGATTTCTCGACCGCAAGATCGGTGACCGGCTCGATCCCGAACGCGGCATCGGGCGCACGCTGTCGGCGATGCTCGGTTTCTATTCGCGCTTGGGCTTGGGTCGCGGCAGCAACCCCCTGGTCGGCCTGTTCGTCAGCCACGAAGGCCGCGAGCGTGCCGGCTGGATCGCCTTGCTCCTGGTCGGCCCGGTGATTGCCGTGCTCCTGCTGCAGGTGTCGATCGGGCGCGGTCAACTGCCCCTCGGTTTCTTCGTGGGAATTTCGGCCGACGCCACCGACTCGCCGGTGACATCGCCCTCCGCGTTCTACGCCGACAGTCGCGATGCAGGTCCGGTCGAAGTGCCGCTGCCGCATATTCCGGCACGTGTCGTCACCGGGCCCTACGTCGAACTGTTCATTCCCTTCCTGCCGCGCTACCACGGTACTGCGATGCAGGGCACTTGCCCGCAGGCGCTGGCCGTTTCCGGCGAACCACAGGCCACGCAGGCGCGACTGCAATGCCTGGCCATGCTCGTGGATGTTCGCCTGGACGGCAAGGCGATGGGGCTACCCTTGCTGGCCAGCACCGATCCCGCCACGCGCCAGCCGGGCATGCTGGCGATGCTGCCGGTAGCCGCGCTGCCGGCGGGCCAGCACGAGATCGGCTTGTCGCGGCCGGGGCGCGAGGGTCGCGCGCCAGTGCGCTACCGCATCGCCTTCTGGAAATAGCCACGGGCAATCGCAGGCAAGAAAAAAGCCGCCCATGGGCGGCTTTTTTCATTGCAGCGACGGCGGTCTTGGTCAGACGCCCTCGCCCTCTTCCACGGCCTTCATGGACAGGCGGATGCGGCCCTGCTTGTCCACTTCCAGCACCTTGACCTTCACGACATCGCCTTCCTTGAGCTTGTCGCCGACGCGCTCGACGCGCTCGTTGGAAATCTGCGACACGTGCACCAGGCCATCCTTGCCGGGGGCGATGGTGACGAAGGCACCGAAGTCCATGATCTTGGCGACCTTGCCTTCGTAGATGCGGCCCGGCTCGACGTCCGACGTGATCTGCTCAATGCGCGCCTTGGCGGCCTGGGCGGCGGCGGCGTTGACCGATGCGATGACGATGGTGCCGTCGTCCTGGATGTCGATCTGGGTGCCGGTTTCCTTGGTGATCGCCTGGATCACCGAACCGCCCTTGCCGATCACTTCGCGGATCTTGTCCGGATGGATCTTCATGGTCAGCAGGCGCGGGGCGTACTCGCTCATTTCCGAGCGCGGCGCCGACAGGGCCTTGGCCATTTCGCCGAGGATGTGCAGGCGGCCCTGCTTGGCCTGGGCCAGCGCGACCTTCATGATCTCTTCGGTGATGCCGTCGATCTTGATGTCCATCTGCAGGGCGGAGATGCCGCCCTCGGAACCGGCCACCTTGAAGTCCATGTCGCCCAGGTGATCTTCGTCACCCAGGATGTCGGACAGCACGGCGAAGTCGGCGCCTTCCTTGATCAGGCCCATCGCGATACCCGCGACCGGAGCCTTCACCGGAATACCGGCGTCCATCAGGGCCAGCGAGGAACCGCAGACCGAGGCCATCGAGGACGAACCGTTCGACTCGGTGATCTCGGACACGCAGCGGATGGTGTACGGGAACTCTTCCATGGTCGGCATGACCGCGAGCACGCCGCGCTTGGCGAGACGGCCGTGGCCGATTTCGCGACGCTTCGGGCCCATCATGCGGCCGGCTTCACCCACCGAGAACGGGGGGAAGTTGTAGTGGAACAGGAAGTGTTCCTTGTACTCGCCGGAGACGGCATCGATCACCTGGCCGTCGCGGGCGGTGCCAAGCGTGGTGGTGACCAGGGCCTGGGTCTCGCCGCGGGTGAACAGGGCCGAACCGTGGGTGCGCGGCAGCACGCCGGTGCGCACGGTGATCGGGCGGACCGTGACGAGGTCACGGCCGTCGATGCGGGTGCGGGTCTTGAGCACCGAAGCGCGCATCGAGTTGTATTCGAGCTCGACGAATTCCTTGGCGATCTCGGCGCTGTTCCAGCCATTGGCCTCGGCCTGCGGCTTGAGCGCTTCGAGCACTTCGGACTTGAGCTTGGAGATGGCGTCGCGACGCTCGAGCTTGTCGCGCACGGCGTAAGCGGCGACGAGGCGATTGCCCACGGCGGCTTCAACGGCGGCAATCAGGGGCTCGTTCTTGGCCGGGGCCTTCCAGTCCCAACGGGTGACGCCGACTTCGGCGACCAGCTCGTTGATGCAGTTGATGACGGCCTGCAGTTGCTGGTGGCCGAACATCACCGCGCCCAGCATCACTTCTTCCGAGAGCAGCGCGGCTTCGGATTCCACCATCAGCACGGCCTTCGAGGTACCGGCGACGACCAGCTCGAGCTTGGAGGTCTTGAGCTCGGTGGTGCTGGGGTTGAGGAGGTACTTGCCGTCGGCGTAACCGACCTTGGCGGCGCCAATCGGGCCGGCGAAGGGCAGGCCCGACAGCGACAGGGCAGCCGAGGCGCCGATCAGGGCGGGGATGTCGCTATCGATTTCCGGGTTCAGCGAGAGCACGGTCGCGATGACCTGCACTTCGTTGGTGAAACCTTCCGGGAACAGCGGGCGGCAGGGACGGTCGATCAGGCGGGAGATCAAGGTCTCCTTTTCGGTCTGGCGACCTTCGCGCTTGAAGAAGCCACCCGGGATGCGGCCGCCGGCGTAGAACTTCTCGATGTAGTCCACGGTCAGCGGGAAGAAATCCTGGCCTTCCTTCGCCTTCTTGTTGCCCACGGCCGTGACCAGCACGACGGTGTCGCCCATACGCACAACGACCGAACTGGCCTGGCGAGCGATCTCGCCGGTTTCGAGCGTGACCTGGTGCTGCCCGTACTGGAACGACTTAGTAACTTTCGCCACGATTGATCTTCCTTTTGCATTTGCCCGAACGACACCCTGTCGCCCGGGAGCGCCCGCTTTCACGGGCTGAAAATGGACGCGGCGCCATGAAGGCGCCGCGTTTTGGTTCGTTGTTTAGCGGCGCAGGCCGAGGCGCTCGATGAGGGCCTGGTAGCGCGCGGCGTCCTTCTTCTTCAGGTAACCGAGCAGGCTGCGGCGCTGGTTGACCATCATCAGCAGGCCGCGACGCGAGTGGTGGTCCTGCTTGTGGGTCTTGAAGTGCTCGGACAGGTGCTCGATGCGCGCGGACAGCAGGGCAACCTGCACTTCCGGCGAACCGGTGTCGTTCGGGACGCGCTTGAATTCTTCGATGATCTTGCCGGTATCAATGGACATTTTTCATTTCTCTTGTGATGCGAAGCCTGCAGAAGCACCGAGGATCGGCGCACCGCGTTGCCCGCCGGTTGTGGGAGTGCCCTTTCGAGCCCCGTAATTGTACGGGTGCAGGGCGGTCCGGACAAGCTGAACGACGTGAAGACCGGCCCGGAATGACGCGTGTCAGCTGAGCGCCGCCCAGCGGAACAGGCGCTGGGCGCTCAGGATATTGGCTTCGTCCACGCGTCCCAGGCCCAGTGAGCGGCCGGTGGCGTCGGTGACATTCACCTCGCCCGCTTCGTTTGCGCTGGCCAGCGCGACCTTCCTGCCCTGCCCCAGCGCCCGCGCCTGGTCCGAATCCAAGGCCAGCTGGCGCCAGCCGGCCAGGCCGGCGTCCACCGGCAGCAGCACGGCTTCCAGGGCCGCCTCGCCCTGCGAATGCGCCAAGGCCTGCAGGTCTTCCAGGCGGTGCATCACAGGCTGAAGGAAGGGCGCGACCCACAGGCGCCGCAACGCCGTTACATGGGCGCCGCAGCCCAAGGCTTCGCCCAGATCGCGCACGATGCTGCGGATATAGGTGCCGGAGCCACAGGCAATGCGCAGCACCAGTTCGTCGACGTCCAGCCCGAGCAATTCGATCGAGTCGACCTGGACTTCGCGCTCGGGCACCTCAATCGCCTCGCCGCGCCGGGCCTTGGCGTAGAGCGGCTCGCCTCCCTGCTTGAGCGCCGAATAGATCGGCGGGCGTTGTCGAATCCGGCCCTGGAATTTGCGCAGCTCCGATTCCACCTTGGATCGGTCGAACGCCGGCACCGGCCGCTCGCGCAAGACCTGGCCATCGGCATCGTCGGTGTCGGTGGTGACGCCCAGTCGCGCGCGGGTCTCATAGGCCTTGCCATTGCCCAGCAACTGGCCGGCGATCTTCGTGGCTTCGCCGAAGCACACCGGCAGCAGGCCGGTGGCGAGCGGATCGAGGCTGCCGGTATGGCCGGCCTTTTCGGCGCGGAACAGGTGGCGCACGCGCTGCAGGGCCTGGTTCGAGCTCATGCCCGGCGGCTTGTCCAGCAGCAGGATGCCGTCCAGCGGACGGAAAACGGTGCGTGGAAGTTTGCTCTTCACGATGGCGCTTGCCGGCCTGTGGCCGAGCAGGACTCAGGAGTCCGCGGGCGGCTCGCGCAGCAGGGCGTCGATGCGCTCGCCGCGGTCCACGGAATCGTCGTAGTGGAAATGCAGCTCGGGCACGTGGCGCATGCGCACGGCGCGAGCCAGCTGGAAGCGCAGTTCCGGCGCGAGCTCCTTCAGGGCCTTCACGCCGACCTTGGCCTGATCGGGCAGCAAGGCCGTGACGAACACTTTCGCGTGGGACATGTCGCGACTGATCTCGACGTCGGACACGCTCATCGAAGGCAGGCCATGCTCGCGTACTGCCTGGTGCACGATCAGACCGAGGTCCCGGCGCAATTGCGCCGAGACGCGGTCGGTGCGATGGAAGCTCTTGCCACTCACAGCGTGCGCTTGACCTCGATGCGTTCGAAGCATTCGATCTGGTCGCCCGGCTGCACGTCGTTGTAGGCCTTCACCGCGATACCGCACTCGGTACCGGACTTGACCTCTTCGACGATATCCTTGAAGCGACGCAGCGATTCCAGCTCGCCTTCGAAGATGACCACGCTGTTGCGCAGCACGCGGATCGGCTTGTTGCGCTTGACCGTGCCCTCGGTGACGAGGGAGCCGGCAACCGCACCAAACTTGGAGCTGCGGAACACGTCGCGGACTTCGGCGATACCGATGATCTCTTCGCGGATCTCCACGCCCAGCAGACCGGAAGCCACCTGCTTCACCTGGTCAATGACGTCGTAGATGATCGAGAAGTAGCGCAGGTCGAGACCGGCGTTTTCAATGATGCGGCGGGCAGCGGCGTCGGCGCGGACATTGAAGCCGATGATGACGGCCTTGGCCGAGGCGGCGCGGGTTGCGTCGGACTCGGTGATGCCACCCACGCCCGATTCGATCACGTTGATGGTGATCTTCTCGTTCGACAGCGCGGCCAGCGACTCGCGCAAAGCCTCGGCAGAACCCTGCACGTCGGCCTTCACCACGATATTGAGGGTCTGCATGCCGGAGCCGGCGCCCATCTGGGCGATGACGTCTTCCATGCGCTGGCCGGGCTGCTTGACCAGGCGGCTCTCGCGGCGCTTGGCTTCGCGCTGCTGCGCCACTTCGCGCGCCAGGCGCTCGTCGGCGACCACCACGAAGTCGTCGCCGGCGTCAGGCACGCCCGACAGGCCGAGCACCTGCACCGGAATCGAAGGACCTGCGGCCTCGGTCTGCTGGCCATTCTCGTCGAACAGCGCGCGGACGCGACCGTACTGCACGCCGCACACCAGGTAGTCGCCCTTCTTCAAGGTACCGTTCTGCACCAGCACGGTGGCGACCGGGCCGCGGCCCTTGTCCAGCGAAGCCTCGATGACCACACCGGTGGAACGCGCATCCACGACGGCGCGCAGCTCCATCACTTCGGCCTGGATCTCGATCGCGTCCAGCAGTGCCTCCACGCCCATGCCGGTCTTGGCCGAGAGCGGCACGAACTGCACATCGCCGCCCCACTCTTCCGGCACGACCTCGATCTTCACCAGGCCTTGCTTGATGTTGTCGGGATTGGCGTCGGACTTGTCCATCTTGTTCATCGCCACGATCAGCGGCACCTTCGAGTCGCGGGCGTGCTTGACCGCCTCGATGGTCTGCGGCATGACGCCGTCGTCCGCCGCCACCACCAGCACCACGATGTCGGTCAGCTTGGCACCGCGCGCGCGCATCGAGGTGAAGGCCGAATGGCCCGGGGTGTCGAGGAAGGTGATGACACCCTTGTCCGTCTTCACGTGATAGGCGCCGATATGCTGGGTGATGCCGCCGGCTTCGCCGGAGGCCACCTTGGTGCGGCGGATGTAGTCGAGCAAGGAGGTCTTGCCGTGGTCCACGTGGCCCATGATGGTGACCACCGGCGGACGCACCGTGCCTTCGCCCTGCACTTCCACGGCGGCATGCGCCTCGAGCGCCTGCTCGGCGTCGTCTTCGGCGCTCTTGCTGGCCTTGTGGCCCAATTCCTCGACCACCAGCACGGCCGTGTCGTGGTCAATCACTTCGTTGATGGTGACCATCATGCCCATCTTGAACAGGGCACGAACCACTTCGCCGCCCTTCATCGCCAACTTGTTGGCCAGCTCGGCAACGGTGATGTTCTCGCCAATGAAAACCTCGCGCAGGATCGGTGCGGTCGGTCGCGAGAAGCCGTGGGCGCCGGAGGCGGTGCGCGACGGTTCCGCGGCGCGCATCTTGGGCTTCTTGCGGTTGCCGGCGGAACTGCGGCGGGCGCGCTCGTCGGCGGTCAGGTGCAACTGGCCGGTGACGAACAGCGGCGTGGAACCGTCTTCGCCCTCGTTGTCGACCATCGCGTGCGAGCCGCGCACCTTGTGCTTGGGCGCGACATTCTTTTCCGGCGCGCGGGCCGGGGCCTTGCTGGCCGGGGGACGGCTGGCGGGCGACTTGGCTTCCGGGCGCGGCGCATCCACCTTGTGCGGGCGCACGCCGTGCTTGTCCTTACGCGCCTCGACCACGTCCGGGTCGGCGGCGGCCGGGGCCTCGGCCTTGGCGGTCGCAGCGGCGGCTTCCTCGCGTGCCTTGCGGGCCGCTTCTTCGGCCTCCTTGCGCGCGATCTCTTCCATCTTGCGCTTGCGGTCACCCTCATCCAGCGCATCAAGTTCGGCCTGCTGGCGGGCCTTGGCCTCGGCCAGCTTGCGCAGTACTTCCTCGTGCTCGGAATCAACGGCGGCGGGCGCGGCGGCTTCGGCCTGGTCGCGCTTGAGGTAAGTGCGCTTCTGGCGCACCTCCACGTTCACCGTGGTCTTGGCCTTGCCGGCGCTGACGGTGAGTTCCTCGACCT
>CBHTVR010000034.1:0-26574 GCA_966096795.1 uncultured Gammaproteobacteria bacterium | reverse complement strand
CGATCGACAAGATCGTGGTGCTGGCGATGTTCCTGCCGGTGCTGGGCGGGCAGAGCGGCAACCTCGGCTGCCAGTCCCTGGCGGTGGTGTTGCGCGGCATGACCCTGGGCGAATTGCGCGGCATGCGCGTGGCTTCGCTGGTGGCGAAGGAGTCGCTGCTGGGCCTGCTCAATGGCGTGGTCACCGGCGCGCTGGCGGGTGTGGCGATGTACATCGTGGCGGGCCGCCATCCGGAAAACGGCTCGCCCATCTTCCTTGCCATCATCACCATGCTGGCGATGGCCATCAGCTGCATGGTGGCCGGTTTCGCCGGCACCACGATTCCGCTGCTGCTGCGCCGCTTCGGTGCCGACCCGGCGACGGCTTCGAGCATTTTCCTGACCACCATCACGGATGTGATCAGCATGGGCACCTTCCTGGCCCTGGTCACCTGGCTGATCCTGTAGTTTTGCTGCACTGCAACGTGCACCACGGTACGGTGCCAGTCAAAGATGGCGGCGCTCGGCTTTGGGGGGAGGGCAGAAGGGCCCGCAGCTGCTTACGCGCTGCGGGCTTTTCTTTGTCCGCCACCTGCCCGGCCGACTTTGCGCCCTGTGCCAGAATCCGGCCATGCCTGCGCCCCTGACGCCTCCTCTTGAATCGCTGGTGCAGCGCGCGCTGGCACGCTTGCAGCGCACCGAGCCTGCGCTGGCCGAGGACAGCGGCTTGCGTGCGCGGGTCGAGCGCCTCGCCCTGGCCAGCGACTTCGCCATCGATACCTTGTGCGCGCAGCCGGGCTTGCTCGCGCGACTGGACGATGCCGCCGTGTTGCCGCCTGCGGTGGAGCCAGGCGCAGAAGCCGCCTGGCCCGGTCAGTTGCGGCGTTGGCGCGCCGCTGAATCCACCCGCCTGGTCTGGCGCGATCTGTTTGGACTCGACCGTGTCGAGGACACGCTGGCCGGCAGCACCCGCATCGCCGAACAGGCCTTGCAGGCCGCGCTCGCGTTGGCTGCGGCGCAGACACGCGAGCGCCACGGCGAGCT
This sequence comes from uncultured Gammaproteobacteria bacterium, assembly GCA_966096795.1. Classification (GTDB taxonomy): domain Bacteria; phylum Pseudomonadota; class Gammaproteobacteria; order Xanthomonadales; family Xanthomonadaceae; genus Arenimonas. Next base: position 25,552 of record CBHTVR010000034.1, on the reverse strand, counting down.
GCGCGATGGCGAAGGCCGGGCGCAATCGCTGGTGGTGTTCGGCCTGGGCAAGCTCGGTGGTGGCGAGCTGAATTTTTCCTCGGACATTGACCTCATCTACGCCTACCCCGAGCCGGGCCTCAGCGATGGCGCGCGGCCCTTGGATGCCGAGGCTTATTTCACCCGCATCGGCCAACGCCTGGCGGCGCTGCTGGGTGAAGTGAGCGCGGAAGGTTTCAGCCATCGCGTGGACCTGCGCCTGCGCCCCTTCGGCGCGTCCGGACGGCTGGTGCTGAGCTTCGCGGCGATGGAACAGTACTACCAGCGCGAAGGCCGCGATTGGGAACGCTATGCCTGGTTGAAGGCGCGGCCCGTGGCGGGTGACCCGGCGGCGGGCGAGCGCTTGCTCGCGCAGCTGCAGCCGTTCGTGTACCGGCGTTACCTGGACTACACCGCGCTCGACGGGCTGCGCGAGATGAAGGCGATGATTGACGCCGAGGTGCAGCGGCGCGAGATGGCCGACAACCTCAAGCTCGGCCCCGGCGGCATTCGCGAGATCGAATTCCTGGCGCAGGCGCTGCAACTGATACGCGCGGGTCGCGAGCCGGCCTTGCGCGTACGCGGGCTGCTGCTGGCGTTGGCGGCGCTGGGCGAGGCGGGGCATTTGCCCGAGGCCACGGTGGCGCGACTGGCCGAGGCCTACCGTTTCCTGCGCCGCGTGGAAAACCGCGTGCAGATGCTGGGCGATCGCCAGGTGCACGCGTTGCCGGAAGACGCGCTCGCGCGCGAGCGCATCGCGCTGAGCCTGGGCTACGCGGGCGAGGCGGATTTCCGCGCCGAGCTCGACCAGCATCGCGGCCTGGTCGCCGAGGCCTTTGCCGGTTTGCTGCAGGCACGCCGGCGGCGTGTGGAAGCGTCCGAGATCGCGCGTTACTGGCAAGCCCTGCCCGAGTCCGGTGACGCCCGCGTGTTGGCCGAGGCCGGCTTCGCGCAGGCCGAGGCGCATCACGCGCGCCTGCGCGACTTCGCCCGCTCGCCGGCGGTGCGCGCCTTGTCCGAGCCCGCGCGTCTGCGCCTCGACCACGTACTGCCGGCGCTGGTGGAAGCCTGCGCGCAAGGCAGCGCGCCCGACGCCGCGCTGCCGCGCGGCTTGGCGCTGCTGCAATCCATCGCCCGCCGCGCCAGTTACCTGGCCTTGCTCGACGAACAACCGGCCGCGCTGGCCCGCCTGGTGGATGTGACCGCGCGCAGCGCCCTGTTGTCGGAACGCCTGGCGGCGCATCCGCTCCTGCTCGATGAACTGCTCGACAGCCGCGCCGCCGGGGCATTGCCGCAAGAGGCGGCCCTGCGCGCGCAGGTGCAGGCGCAATCTTCATCGCTATCGATGCTGGATGCAGAGGCAGCGCTGGTGGCGCTCAACGAGATCCGCCAGAGCCTGTCTTTCCGCATCGCCCTGGCCACGCTCGCCCAACGGCAAGCGGCCCTCGACAGCGCCCGGCAGTTGGCGGTGCTGGCCGACAGCTTGTTGGCGGCGACCCTGGCGCTCGCGCAACGCGAACTCGAAGCCGCGCATGGCCGCATCGAAGGCGCGGGCTTCGCGGTGATCGCCTACGGCAGTGTCGGTGGCCACGAGCTGGGCTTCGATTCGGATCTCGACCTGGTGTTTCTGCACGATGCCCGTGACGACGCGCTGTCGGATGGCGCCCGCCCGCTTGACGTGCCGCGCTATTTCGCAAGGCTGGCGCAAAAGCTGGTCGGCTTGCTGGGCACCGTCACCAGCGCTGGGCGCTTGTACGAAGTGGATGTGCGCCTGCGACCGGATGGCGCCAAGGGCGTGCTGGTTTCAAGCACGGGCAGCTTCGAGGACTACCAGCGCCACCGCGCCTGGACCTGGGAACAGCAGGCCCTGGTGCGTGCCCGCGCCAGCGCCGGCGATGCTGCGGTGTGCGCACGTTTCGAGGCGATGCGAAGCGCCGCCCTGCAACGTCCGCGCGATGTGCAGGTGCTGAAGGACGACGTGATGGCGATGCGCCGGCGCATGCGCGCCGAGCTCGACCGCAGCCAGGGCACGCGCTTCGACCTCAAGCAAGGCGAAGGTGGCCTGGTGGACCTGGAATTTTTGGTGCAGGAACGCGTGCTCGCCAATGCGGCGCAGGCGCCCGCGCTGTGTGAGGCGCGTGACACGCCCAGCCTGTTGCGCGCGCTCGATGCTGCCGGTGCGCTCGCCGGCGTGGACGTCGGCGGTTTGCTTGAAGCGCACGCGGCCATGCTTTCGCGTGGCCTGGATTGCACGCTCGACCAGCGCCCGCGCATCGTGCCCGAGGATGAAGTCGTCGCCGATGCCCGCGCCTGCGTACGCGCCGCTTGCCTGGCCCTGGGCCTGGACTTCAGCGCAGGCTGAGTCGCTCGCGCAGGAGCGCGGCGATGCGTGGGGTCTCGCGCAAGGCCGGTGCCTCGAAGTCGACACTGTCGCGTTCCAGCGCGCGGATCCGGCCGCGCGCGAGCAAGTCGTCCAGGAAGCGACGCAGGCGCCCGGTTGCGCGCGCAGGTTCGGCAACAAACACGGGCAGCGAGGTGGAGCAGGCCTCGGAGATCATGTTCACCGAATCGGGCGACACCACGATGCGGTCGGCCCAGGCCAGGGCGCCGGCGTAAAAATTCTCGCCATCGTCGGCGTTCATCCACACGCGGTGGCCGTCACCGGCGTAGCGATCGCGCAGCAGCGGCGCCCATTCGGCGGGCGTGCGCCGCGAGCCGCAGATCATCAGCCGGCCACCGTCGCGCTGCAGGCCGAACTCAAGTTTCGCCAGCAGCACTTCCAAGGCGCCGCGATTGAAACGCGCCGCACGCGTCGGGCCACCGAGCAGCACCGCCGTGCGCGGCGACGGCAGATCACCCAGGGCGGGATGCTGTGCTCGCGCTCCTGCAAGCCAGGATTCATCCACGGGATTGAGGCTGCCGCAGAGCGTCAGCACATTCGCGCCGTGCAGGCCGTCGTGTTCAGGCGCGACCACCCAGTCCCAATGCTTCGAGTCCAGGCGCGGATCGAGTATTTGCACTGCGCGCGCGCCGCGCAGTCGCGCCTGGCGCGTGGCGAGCGCTGCCAGGCGGCCGCAGCCAATCACCAGTTCCGGCGCAGCACCGTCGAACGCGCGATCAAAACTCGCGCCGAATCCGCCGCTGCGTCCCAGCCACTGGCGCGGCGCCAGCAGGCGCGTCAGCGGGTCGGCCTGCAGTTGCCACTCGCGCCCCTGAAGGCCCAGGGCTTCAGCCAAGGCCAAGGCCTGCCGGCGATTGCCAGCAGCGCCATCGTGAAGCAGCCAGCAGGCCGGCGCAGCGGCAAGTTCGGAGGTGGACACGGCCGCGAGCTTAGCAGAGGCTTGCCATCCCCCCGCCCGAATTGAAACCATCGGCGCCCAAGCTTGTCGAAGCCCACACGCATCAACTCCGGAGATTCCATGAAGCGCCTGCTCCTTCCCACCCTGCTTGCCCTCAGCCTGGCCGGCACCGCCACCGCCGCGACCTACGACATTGATGCGCGCCATACCCAGGTGCAATTCACCTATCTGCACATGGGTCTGTCGCATCTGAGCGCGCGCTTGAACGAAGTCAGCGGCAAATTCGACTTCGACCCGGCCAATCCGGCCAAGTCCTCGATCGACGTGCAGCTGCCGATGTCCAGCCTGAGCACCGGCGTGCCGCGCCTGGACGCGCACCTGGCCAGCGCCGATTTCTTCGACGTGGCCAATTTCCCGAACGCCAGCTTCAAGAGCAGCGCGGTGAAAGTGCTGGGCAAGGATCGGCTGAACGTCAGCGGCGACCTGACCATCCATGGCGTCACCCGGCCGGTGGTGTTCGAGGTGACCATCAATGCCGAAGGCCCGCACCCGATGCGCAAGACCCCGGCGGTGGGACTGGACGCCACGGCCACCATCAAGCGTTCGGATTTCGGCGTGGGCGGCTTCGGCCAAGCCGTGGCGGATGAAGTGAAGCTGCACATCAGCATGGAAGCGGCCGAGCCCAAGCCGGCCGAGGCGGCACCTGCCGCGGCACCGGCACCTGCGCCTGCGGCGAACTGAAGCCGGCGCTGTGCAGACGGGGCGGCCGGGGTAAAATGCCGGCCTGCCCCCGATGGATGCCGCCATGTCCAGCCACGAATCCCAGCCCGCCAACACCGAGCGCCGTTACAGCATCGCCCGCGCCCAGTTGCCGCTGAGCTGCCCGACGCCCGACATGGCCGTGTGGAATTCGCATCCGCGCGTGTACCTGGCCATCGAGGCCACCGGCTCGGCGCAATGCCCTTACTGCGGCGCGGTCTTCGTCCTCGAGGACTGAAGGCCCGGCCTGCCCGATGCGCCGCCTGACCGTCGTCCAGTTGCTGCCGGCGCTCGGCAGCGGCGGTGTCGAGAAATCCACGCTGGAAATTGCCCAAGCCCTGGTGCGCGCCGGGCATCGCTCGATCGTGGTGTCGGCCGGCGGCCGCCTGGTCGAGCAACTGCTCGCCGAAGGCAGTGAACACATTGAACTCGACATCGGCCGCAAGTCGCTGGCGACCCTGCGCCAATTGTTCGCCCTGCGGCGCCTGTTCAAGCACATTCGTCCCGACATCGTGCATGCGCGCTCGCGATTGCCGGCCTGGCTCGGGTGGTGGGCATGCAAGGGCCTCGCGGGAACGCACTTCATCACCACGGTGCATGGCCTGAATTCTGCCGGCTTCTATTCCTCGATCATGACCCGCGGCGAACGCGTGATCTGCGTGTCGGGCACGGTGCGCGCGCATGTACTGGCGCAATGGCCCGGCACCGATCCCGGCAAGCTGGTGGTAATCGAGCGCGGCATTGATCCGCAGGCCTTTCCGGCCACGCCGCTGCTGCCCGCTGTACCGGATCGAATGCCGGTATTGCTGATGCCCGGTCGTGGCACGCGTCTGAAGGGCCACCACGCCGCCCTGCAATTGCTCGCCGATTTGCGCGAGCGCTCGGTGCACGCGCAACTGCGCCTGCTGGGCGCGCGTGAGCCCGGCCGCGAAGCCTATGTGGCTGAACTCGAAACTCTCGCCAAGACCCTCGGCATCAGCGAACAAGTGCAGATCCTTTCGCCTAGCGCCGACATGGCCGGCGCCTACCGCGATTGCGACCTCGTGCTGCAACTGTCTGCGCGCCCCGAAGCCTTCGGCCGTACCGTGATCGAGGCCCTGTGCAGTGGCCGCCCCGTCGTGGGCTGGGCCCACGGCGGAGTCGCCGAACTGCTGGCCCGCCATTTTCCCCAAGGCCAGGTCGCGCCGGGCGACCGCGAAGGCCTGCGGGACACTACACTCTCGCTGCTGGCCTTCCCCCGGGCCATCCCCCCGCTTGCCGCGCAAACCCTGGCCGGGATGCAGGCGCAGACGTTGAAGGTCTATGAATCAGTCGCAACTTGAAGCCCCCGGATTTCGCTGGACCCCGTTCGTCGTTCTTGCTTTCGTTGCCCTGTGGCCCACGGTCGGGCCGGCTGAAGCCGTGCTCAGCCTGGGGGCACTGACCAGCCTGGCGATCCTGGGCTTTCGTCGTTTCAACCGCGGCACCACCTTGCTCAGCCGCGAAGCCTGGGCGCTGATCACCGCGCTGTTCTGCTGCTACTGGCTGCCGGAGTTTTTTTCCGCCTTCGACGCCGTGGACGGCGGCCGCGCCTGGCGCGAAGTGCTGGTGGATCTGCGCTATTTGCCGTTTCTGTGGCTGGTGGGCATTGCCGTGGCAACGCGCAAGGGTCGCCACATCGTGTTCACCGGGCTGGGCGTGATCGCGCTGTTCTGGACCCTGGATGCCGCCGTGCAGGCGATGACCGGCTGGAGCCTGGGCGGCGCGAATTCCTCCGATCGGCTCAGCGGAATTTTCGGTGCCGGCAATCTGAAGCTCGGCCTGGTGCTGGCGACACTGGCGCCGTTTGCGCTGGAGACCGCAGCCGAGCGTTTCCATGCGCCAGGCTGGCTCGTGGCGGCGATGTTGATGGGCGGCGTGATCCTGCTCGCGGGTTCGCGTGCCTCGTGGCTGGTGTTCGCGCTGGTCTTGCTGGGCAGCGGCTGGTCGCGCCTGGGGCCGCGCAAGTTGCTGCTCTCGCTGGGCGCGGGATTCGCCGTGGCTTGCGCGTTGGCGCTGGCGTATTCGGCGCAATTCGAAAGCCGTATCTCGCGCAGCCTGGCGGTGTTCAGTGGCAATAGCGCGGGCCTGGACGAAGCCCTCTCGGGGCGCCTGAGCATCTGGCGCGCGGCCCTGCGCATGGCCGCCGACCACCCGGTGAATGGCGTGGGCGTGCGCGGCTTTCGCGATGCTTACGCGCAATACGCCGCGCCCGATGATTTCTGGCTCAGCCACGGCCAGAACGGCGCCCTGCACGCGCACCAGATCGTGCTGGAAGTGCTGACCGAAACCGGAAGCATCGGCCTGCTGCTGTGGCTGATGGGCGCGGCCCTGGCCTGGCGCGCCTGGCGCTGGTCGCTGCCGGCGGCGCGAAAGCGCGCGGCGGTTCCCGGGCTTGCGCTGCTGGTGACGGCGTTTCCGTTCAACACCAGCCTGGCGTTCTATTCCAGTTTCTGGGGCGGCGCGTTCCTGTTGTTGCTGGCCTTGTTCGCCGGTGCCCTGTTCGCGCTGCAAGACGATGAGCCGGGCAGCGCTTAGCGGCGTCGTCACCACGTTCAACAACGCCGGTACGCTCGATGCGTGCCTGGCGAGCCTGGCCTTTTGCGACGAGATCATCGTGCTTGATTCGGGATCGGGCGATGACACCCGCGCGATTGCCGAACGCCATGGCGCGCGCTGGTTCGTCGAGCCGTTCAAGGGTTACGGGCCGCAGAAGCAATCGGCTATCGACAAGGCCGCGCACGATTGGATCCTGCTGCTCGATGCCGATGAACACATCACCGATTCGGGTCGCGCGCGCATCGAAGCCGAACTGGAATCGCCACAAGCCGATGGCTATCGCCTGCCGCGGCGCGAATGGTTGTTCTGGCGCTGGCCGCATCCCTGGACCCGGCCGAACTGGCAGCTACGCCTGTTTCGCCGTAGCCAGGGCGGCATGAACCAGGTGCCGGTGCATGCCGCGCCGCAGGTGCGTGGCAAGGTGCGCAAGTTGCGCGCGGAATTTCGCCACTACGGCGAGGCCGAACTGGCCGTGCGCGTGGACAAGGTCAACCGCTATTCCAGCGGCCTGGTCGAATACAAACTTCGGCGCGCGCCGAAACTGCTGCGCCTGCGCATGCTCTTGTATCCTGGCTTCACCTTCCTGCGTTTTTATTTCTGGCAGCGCTATTTCCTCAGTGGCTGGGCCGGGTTCCTGGCGGCGCGCACGCAGGCTTTCTACGCCTTCCTCAAGTACGCCAAGGTGTACGAAGCCATGCAGCACAAGCGCGACTGATGCGCTGCTGGGCGCTGCTGCCGCTGGTGTGGCTGGCCAAGGGCATCGCGCGCCTGCCGCCGGCCTGGTTGCTGGGCTGCTCGGGTTTTTTGGCCTGGATCGCGCAGCCGCTGCTGGCGCGCCGTCGGCGCGTGGCGGCGATCAACCTGGCGCTGTGTTTTCCCGAACGGGATGCGAAGGCGCGCGCGCAGCTGCTTCGCGACAACCTGCGCGAAACCCTCATGGGCGGCTTCGAGTTGCTGCGTGCCTGGTATGCGCCGGCCTGGCGCTTGCGCGGCGCGGCGCAGGTCGAAGGCCTCGAGCATTTGCGCGCGGCGCTGGCGCAGGGGCAGGGCGTGCTGCTGTTCACCGGCCACTTCACCCAGACCGAGCTGGCGGTGCGTCTGCTTTCGGACGCCTTGGGAAAATCGATGCGCGGGGTCGTGCGCCGGAATAACTCGGCCTGCCTGGAAGCCGAATTCGAGCGCGCGCGCCAGCGTGTGTTCGGCCCGACCCTGGCCAAGAAGGATGTCCGCGGCCTGCTGCGCGCGCTGCAGGCCGGCGACATCGTCGCCTATTCGGCCGACCAGGACTTCAGCTATGGCCATGCCTTCGTGCCTTTCTTCGGCGTGCCTGCGGCGACGCTCAGTGGCACGGCGGAACTGGCACGCCATGGCCGTGCGCGCGTGCTGCCGTTCTGGTTTCACCGCGGCGCCGCTGGCGTGTACCAACTTCGCGTCGAAGCCGAATGGCCGGGCTGGGCCGAGGCCACGCCGGAACAGTCGGCGCAGACCTATATGCGCGAGCTGGAAAGAATCGTGCGCGAACATCCCGCGCAATACCTCTGGGTGCATCGCCGCTTCAAGACGCGGCCAGCGGGCGCGGCCGCTGTTTACTGAAGCGCCGCCGGCTCAGGAGTAGGGCGAAGGCCCGCCATCGGGCCGGCTCTTGAAGCGCTTGTGCACCCACAGGTATTGCTCGGGCGCGCGCCGGATCGCCGCTTCGATCACCGCCATCGAGCGCGCGGTATCGGCGGTCGCATCAGCGCTGGGGAAGTCTTCCAGCGGCGCGCCAATCTCCACGCGGTAGCGGCCGTCGGGCAGGCGTTCGTGGAACAGGGGTAGCACGCGCGCGCCGCTGAGGCGCGCCATTGCGTGCGTGGAAGTCAGGCTCTTGGCCGGATGGCCGAAGAAGGGCACGAACACACTGTCGCCACGACGCGTTTCCTGGTCGGGCGCGAACCACAGCACGCCGCCGGATTTCAGGTGGCGGATGGCCGGGCGCAGTTCATCGCGCGCGAACATCGCCGAGGCATGGCCGAGCCGGCCGTGGCGCACGGCCCAGTCCAGCGCCGGCGAATCGTGCGGGCGATACATGCCCGCCACCGGCACCGTTCCGCAGAGCAGGCGCGTGCAGATCTCCAGCGTGGCGAAATGCGGCGAGATCAGCAGCACGCCCTGGCCCTGCTCGCGCACGCGCTGCACGTGCTCGGCGCCGACCAGTTCGAAGCCGCGATCCAGCGGCGCCAGCGGTCCCCACCAGGCGCGCAGGAACTCGAACACCGACAGGCCCAGCGAACGGAAATTGGCGCGCAACAAGTTCGCGCGCGCGGCGTGGTCGAGTTCGGGAAAACACAGGGCAAGGTTGATCTCGGCCGCGCGCCGGCGCGAGCGCATGGCCACGCGCATCACATCGCCCAGGGCCGGGCCCAGCGCGCGTGCCAGCGACCAAGGCAGGCGCGCGATCAGGCAGCCCAAGCCGATGCCCAGCCACGCGGGCCATTGGCGGGGAGACAGTGGGGGCGCATCGGCGGACGGGGTCACGGACAGATTCTAGCGGTCTCGGCTATCCTGCGCCCCATGCAAGAGCCCTTCGGCCAACGAGTGCTGCGCGGCCTGTATTCCCTGGTTATCCGCCTTGGCCTGCCGATTTCGCTGTACTACCTGATCTGGCGCGGCCTGCGCCAGCGCGAGTACATGCACCGCTGGAGCGAGCGCTTCGGCCTGTACCGGGGCGAAGGGCTGAGCGACTGCCTGTGGATCCACGCGGTGTCGGTGGGCGAGGTGAATGTTGCCGCGTCCCTGGTCGCCGAGTTGCGCAAACGCTATCCCGACCGCCCCTTGCTGGTCACCACCACCACGCCCACCGGATCCGAGCGCGTGCGCGCGCTCTGGGGCGCACAGGTGCGCCATGTCTACCTTCCGTATGACTTGCCGGGCGCCGTCCGCAACTTCCTGGCGCATTTCCAGCCGCGCCTGGCGGTGGTGATGGAGACCGAAATCTGGCCGAACCTGTTCGCGCAGTTGCGCGCGCGCGGCATTCCCTTGCTGATCGCCAACGCCCGGCTGTCGGAGCGTTCGCTGCGCGGCTACCGGCCGATCGCGCCGCTGGTGCGCGCGGCCTTGCGCGAAGTGGATGTGGTGGCCGCGCAGTCGCAGGCCGATGCCTGGCGTTACCGGCGCCTGGGCGCGAGCGAAGACGCGGTGCACGTCACCGGCAATTTGAAGTACGACCTGCCGCTGCCCGCGGGCATCGTCGAGCAGGCGCGCGCCTGGCGCGGCGACTGGGGCCAGCGCCCGGTATGGATCGCCGCCAGCACCCATCCGGATGAAGAGGCCATCGTCATCCAGGCCCATCGCGCGGTGTTGGCGCGCTTTCCCGAGGCCCTGCTGCTGTGGGCGCCGCGCCATCCCGAGCGTTTCGCATCGGTCGCTGCCGAGTGCGAACGCGCGGGTTTCGCCACGGCCACGCGGCGCAGCGACGGCTTGCCGCGCGCGGACAGCAAGGTCTTCGTCATCGATACGCTGGGCGAGTTGATGGCCTTCTTCGCCGCCGCCGACCTGGCCTTCGTGGGCGGCAGCCTGCAGGAAATCGGTGGCCACAATGTGCTCGAGCCGGCGGCCTTGGGCGTGCCGGCCCTGGTCGGCCCGCACACCTTCAACTTCCAGGAAATCACCGACCTTCTGATCGCCACGGGGGCAGTGCAGCGCGTGCACGATGCCGGCTCGCTGGCGGCTTCCGTCATTGCCCTGTTCGAAGATCCCGCGCAGGCGCGGCGGCGCGGTGAAGCCGGGCGCGAGCGCATTGCCTCCGAGCGCGGCGCGCTGGCCCGGACCATGGCCTTGCTCGAGCCGCACCTGCTGGCCGCGCAAAAGAAAACGCCGACACCCTGAGGGCATCGGCGTTGGCTTGTAGCGCGTGGCGGCGAAGCGCCGCGCGGATTACTGGACCTTGTCGGTGTTCTGCAGCGAGGCGTCGGCGTCGACCACCAGCGAGCGGTTCACGTCTTCCAGATCCTTGGCTTCCAGGATGCCGGCCGCCTGGCGCAAACGCAGCACGTTCACCAGGTAGGCGTGGCGGGCGCGGGCGTATTCGCGCTGGGCGCTGAACAGGTTCTGCTGCGCGATCAGCACGTCAACGATGGTGCGGGTACCGACTTCCAGGCCCGCTTCGCCGGCTTCATAGGCCGACTGCGCGGAGACCACGGCGAGACGGCGCGCTTCGACTTCGGCCTGTCCGGAGATCAGGTTGCGATAGGCGCCGCGGGTCTGGCGGGTGATGGCGCGCTTGGTCTGCTCGAGCGAATCGGCGGCGGCATCGCGCTGGAACAGGGCCTGGCGCACGCGCGACTGGGTGGCGAAGCCACTGAAGATCGGCACGCTCAGGGTCAGGCCGTAGCTCGGGCCGTTGTTGGTGTTGCCGAAGCCGCTGGTCGGCGGAATCGCCGAAGTGCGGGTGCTCTCGCCCCAGCTGGCGCTGTCGCCGTAGCTGGCGCCCGCCGACAGCGTCGGCAGGTGCGCAGCGCGTGCGGTACTCACGTCCTTCTCCGCCGCGGCCAGGGCCTCGGTCTTGGAAAGCAGGCTCGGGTTCGAAGCGAGGGCGATGTTCACCCACTCGTCCATCGTGCGGGTGTCGGCATTTTCCGGACGGAAGTCGGCGGACAGTCCCTTGAGGTTGGCCAGGCGCTCGCCGGTGATTTCGGCCAGGGCTTCGTAGGCGTCATCGAGTGCGGCGGCTTGCAGGATGGTGTTGGCGCGCGAGCTGTCGTAGCGGGCGCGGGCCTCGTGCACGTCGGTGATCGGGGCCAGGCCGACTTCCAGGCGCTTTTCGGCCTGGTCGAGCTGGCGCTTCACCGAGGTTTCCTCGGCGCGCGAGGAGGCGAGGGTTTCGATCGCGGTCAACACATTGAAGTAGGCATCGGCCACGCGAACGATCAGCGAGTCAGCGGCCGCCTCGTAGTCGGCATCGGCTTGGCGCGAACGCGCCTTGCTGGCGCCCAAGCGCGAGTAGTTCGAAAAATCGAAAACGCTCTGGCGGATATTGACGCCGGTGCTGCGGCTGTAGTTCTGGGAACTGCTTGACGTGGTCGGCGTCGGCGATCCGGCGAAAACCTGGTTGCCGGCGCTGTTGGACGAGCTGCGGTTGTAGGTGGCATCGGCACTGACCTGCGGCAGCAGGGCTGCGCGCGACTGCACGATGCCTTCGGCCGTGGCGTTTTTCTGCGCCTCGGAAGCGGCGAACTGCGGGTCGCTCTGGCGGGCCTTGTCATAGGCCTGCACCAGGTCGGTGGCCGAAGCCTGGCCGGTGAAACCGGCAAGGATCAGGGCGAAGGCAAGCGGGCGAAGTCGGATGGACATTGTGTTTCCCGATCAGAGGGTGAATTGCGGTACCGGTTCGGCACCATGCAGGTAGGGGACATCGGTTTCGAACAGGCTTTCGACGTGCAGGCCATCGTCGCGGCGAACCACGCGCACGGCTTCCTGCACCGGCGAGTAGCCGCGGATCACGAACAGCCTGCCGCCCGGCTTGAGCCAGTCGGTGAACAAGGCAGGAATGGTAGCCACGGCCGCCGTGACGGCGATGGCATCGAACTGGCGGCCAGGCTGCCACTTCAGGGCATCGGCCGTTTCCAGGCGAACATTGTTGATGCCGGCCGCGACCAGGCGCTGGCGCGCGCTTTCGCTGAAGTCGGCGTGCAGTTCGACGCTGGTGACCGCGCGCGCAAGGCGCGCCAGGCAGGCGGTGATGAAACCCGAACCCGTGCCGATCTCCAGCACTTCCTCGCCTGGCTCCAGGGCCAGGGCTTGCAGCATGCGGCCTTCGACCACCGGCTTCATCATTACCTCGCCATGCGCCAGCGGCAGCGGCAGGTCGGCGAAAGCCAGCTGCCGGTGCGCCGGGGCCACGAAGTCTTCGCGATGCACCACGGTCAACGCCTCGAGCACGCGCGGATCGAGCACGTCCCAGGGACGCACTTGCTGCTCGATCATCGCGAAGCGGGCTTGGTCAAAATTCATCGACATGGCGGCAAAAAGTTCCGTGGGACGCAGGGTCGGCAATTGTAAGCCCGGCCCGGCCGGCGGGGAACGACAGTGACAGGATCGCGTGCGCGGCCCCTGTGCCCGTAGTGCCAGAAGTAACCGGGCCGCTCGTCATAGCGCCTCGGGCGCGAATGCGCGCAGGAAAACCTGCACCACTTCGCGCACATGGGCATCGCGATCGGCGGTGGAAGGCGGCTCGGCCAGGCCCACCAGCACGCGCATATGGCCGAGGCCCTTGAGCAGGCAGAAGAAGTGTTCGGAGGCGCGACCCGGATCGGCCACGTGCAGGTAGCCGCTGCGGGAGGCTTCGACCAGGAAGTTCTCCATCTCCATCAGGATGGCGCGCGGGCCGGCGCCGAAGAAGATTTCGGTCAGGCGCCGGTCCTGGCCGGCCTGGCTGATCATCACCCGGTGCAGGCAGACCGAACGCTCGTCCAGCATCAGGTCCACGAAGGGTCGGGCGATCTGGAACAGGGCTTCGGCCACCGGCAGTTTCGGGTCGGGCACGAACAGGCGGTGCGGCAGCAACTGCGCGCAGCATTCGGTGACCGCTGCGGCGAACAGCGATTCCTTGTCGGCGAAGTGGTTGTACACGGTCAGCTTGGACACGCCCGCGGTCTGGGCGATCAGGTCCATGCTGACGCCGTCATAGCCGCGGGACGGGAACAGGGCCATGGCGGCCTCGAGCACGGCCACGCGCTTTTCCATGTCCTTGGGCCGGCCGGGGGCGGCCGGGGCAGGGCTGAGGGGGAGGGGGTTCGAACTCATGGCCTATTATTGAACCACAGGGTTCGATAATGATAGTGTACCCGCCGGTTCATTATTCAGGACGTGCTCATGTCCACGCTTTTCCGCCCGGCCCGGCCCCTGTGGCCGCTCGCCCTGGTCCTGCTGGCCGCGGCCTGCAGCCATCCTGAGCCCGCCGCCGAGGCGCGCCCGGCCCTGGTCGTGCAGGCCAGCAGCGGCGAACTGGGTTACGAGGCCTATGCCGGCGAGGTGCACGCCCGTGAAGAACCGCAGCTGGCCTTCCGCATCCCCGGCAAGATCCTGCGCCGCCACGTGGACGCCGGCGCCCGCGTGAAAGCCGGCCAGGCCTTGGCCGACCTCGACCCCGCCGATGTGCGCCTGCAGTCGGAAGCCGACCGCGCCGCGCTGGCTTCAGCGCAAGCCGACCTGGCTTTGGCCAAGTCCGAGCTCGAGCGCTACAAGAATCTCGCCGACAAGCAACTGGTCAGCCGCTCGCTGTACGACACCCGCGTCACCCAGGCCAGCGCCGCGGAAGCGCGCGTGCGGCAAGCGCGCGCGGCCGTGTCGGCGTCGGGCAATCAAGTGGGCTATTCGGTACTGCGCGCGCCGCGCGACGGCGTCATTGCGCAGCGCCTGGCCGAAGCCGGGCAGGTGGTCAGCGCTGGCCAGCCGGTGTTCGTGCTGGCGGTGGACGGCGAGCGCGAAGTGCTGATCAGCGTGCCCGAGCAACAAGTCGCGCGTTTTCCCATTGGTCGCGATTTGGCGGTGGAGTTGTGGGCGGAAGCCGGCAAACGCTTCCCCGGCAAGGTCCGTGAAATCTCGCCTTCGGCTGATGCGCTGACGCGTACCTACGCCGCGCGCGTCAGCTTCGACACGCTGGGCGCCCCGGTGGAACTGGGCCAGAGCGCACGCGTGTACGCGCAAGTCGCCGAGGGCTCGGGCATGCGCGTGCCGCTGTCGGCGCTGACGCAATCCAAAGGCCAGAACGCCGTGTGGGTGGTCGATCCTGCGACCTCGTCCCTGCACCTGACCACGGTGCGCACCGGTGCCTACGCCGAAGATGGCGTGCCCGTGCTGTCGGGCCTCAAGCCCACCGACTGGATTGTTGCTGCCGGCGCGCATTTGCTGCGCGAAGGCGAGAAGGTCACCCCCATCGATCGCGACAACCGACCGGTGCACATCGGTCCGGCCGCGCCGCCTGCCGCGTCTGCCCCGTAAGGAACGCGCATGAGCCGCTTCAACCTCTCGGCCTGGGCTCTGCACAACAAGACCCTGGTGCAATACATCATGGTCGTGCTGGCACTGATCGGCATCTTCAGCTACCAGCGCCTGGGCCAGTCGGAAGACCCGCCCTTCACCTTCAAGATCATGGTGGTGCGCACCTTCTGGCCGGGCGCCACCGCCGAGGAAGTCGGTCGCCAGGTGACCGACCGCATCGAAAAGAAGCTGATGGAAACCGGCGAGTACGAGTTCATCCGCTCGTATTCGCGCCCGGGCGAGTCGCTGGTGCAGTTCATGGCCAAGGACTCGCTGCATTCGCGCGATATTCCGGCCCTGTGGTATCAGGTGCGCAAGAAGGTGGGCGACATCCGCCAGACCCTGCCCAGCGGCATCGTCGGGCCCTTCTACAACGACGAGTTCGGCGACACCTTCGGCAACATCTACGCGCTCAATGGCGAAGGTTTCGACTACGCCACCATGAAGGACTACGCCGAGCGCATCGAGCTTGACCTGCACCGCGTGCCCGACGTGGCCAAGGTGGACCTGCTGGGCCTGCAGGAAGAAAAGATCTTCATCGAATTGTCGAACACCAAGCTGGCCACGCTGGGCATTCCTATGTCGGCGGTGCAGCAGGCCATCGACCAGCAGAATGCCGTTACCCCCACCAGCTTTTTCGAAACCGGAACCGACCGCGTGCAGTTGCGCGTGAGCGGCGGCTTCGATTCGGTGCAGGAAATTCGCGACTTCCCCATTCGCGCGGGCGGGCGCACGTTCCGCCTCGGCGACGTGGCTACGGTGAAGCGTGGCTTCTCCGACCCAGCGGCGCCGCGCATGCGTTTCATGGGCCGCAATTCCATCGGCATCGCGGTGTCCATGAAGCCGGGCGGCGACATCATCAAGTTGGGCGACAGCCTGGAAACCGAATTCAGCCGCCTGCAGAAAACCTTGCCGGTAGGCATGCAGCTGGAAAAAGTCTCCGACCAACCGTCGGCCGTGCGTGACTCGGTGGCGGAATTCGTGCGCTCGCTGGCTGAAGCCGTGGCGATCGTGCTGGTGGTGAGCTTCTTCTCGCTGGGCAAAAAGCCCGGCTTGGTGGTGGCGCTGTCCATCCCGCTGGTGCTGGCGATGACTTTTGCGGCCATGTACTACTTCGACATCGGCCTGCACAAGATTTCGCTCGGCGCGCTGATTCTGGCGCTGGGCCTGCTGGTGGACGATGCCATCATCGCGGTCGAGATGATGGCGGTGAAGATGGAGCAGGGCCTGGACCGGCTCAGCGCCGCCAGCTTTGCCTACACCAGCACGGCTTTCCCCATGTTGACGGGCACGCTCGTTACCGCCGCGGGCTTCCTGCCCATCGCCACCGCGCAGTCGGGCACGGGCGAGTACACGCGTTCGATCTTCCAGGTGGTGACCATTGCCCTGCTGCTGAGCTGGGTGGCGGCGGTGGTGTTCATTCCCTTCCTGGGCGACCGCTTCCTGCCCGATGCCGCGCAACTGGACAAGAGCAAGCGCGACAGCCGCTCGGTATTGTTCCGCCAACGCCTGGCCATGATGCTGCCGCGCTGGCTGGGTAGCCTGATCGAGACGGATGGCAACGGCCACAACCACGACACCTATTCCACGCCCTTCTACCGCCGCCTGCGCGGCTGGATTGCCTGGTGCGTGCACCACCGCAAGTCAGTGATCACGCTGACGGTCGTCGCCTTCGCGCTGTCCATCGCCCTGTTCCGTTTTGTGCCGCAGCAGTTCTTCCCCTCCTCCACGCGCCTGGAGCTAGTGGTGGACCTGGAGCTGGCCGAAGGCGCCTCGCTTACCGCCACCGAAGCCGCCACCCAGCGCTTCGAGGCGGAGCTCGCCAAGCGCAAGGATCTGGAAAACTACGTGGCTTATGTGGGCACCGGCTCGCCGCGCTTCTACCTGCCCTTCGACCAGAAGCTGCCGCAGGCCAACTTCGCGCAATTCGTGCTGCTCACCCGCAACGTGGAAGAGCGCGAGCAGGTGCGGCATTGGGTTATCGAGACCCTGGCGAAGGACTTCCCCGACCTGCAGGGCCGCGTGCTGCGCCTGGAGAACGGGCCGCCCGTGGGCTTCCCGATCCAGTTCCGCGTCTCGGGCGAGCATATTGATGAAGTGCGCCGCATCGCCCACGAAGTGGCCGACAAGATTCGCGCCAATCCGAATGTGGACAACGTCAACCTGGACTGGGACGAGCCCAGCAAGGTCGTGCGCCTGAAGATCGACCAGGACCGCGCCCGCGCCCTGGGCGTGAGTTCGGCGCAGCTGGCGCTGTTCCTGCGCGGTTCGCTGTCGGGCACCACGGTCAGCACCTATCGCGAAGGCAATGAGCTGATCGAGATTTTGCTGCGTGGCCCCGATGACGAACGCGCGCGCCTGTCGCTGCTGTCCAGCCTGGCCGTGCCCACCGACAGCGGCAAGAGCGTGCCGCTGTCGCAGCTGGCCACGCTGGACTACGGCGTGGAAGACGGCATCATCTGGCACCGCAACCGCCTGCCCAGCATCAATGTCCGCGCCGACATCTACGGCGACATCACGCCGCCTTCGGTCACCGCGCAGATCCTGCCGACGCTCGAGCCCATTCGCAAAGCGCTCCCCCCTGGGTTCTTGCTGGAGACGGGTGGAACGGTCGAAGACTCCGAGCGCGGCTCCAAGTCCGTGGCCGCCGGTGTGCCGTTGTTCGTGCTGGTGGTGACCACCTTGCTGATGATCCAGCTGCGCAGCTTCCGGCGCATGGCCATGGTGTGGATGACGGCGCCGCTTGGATTGATTGGTGTCACTGCCTTCCTGCTGCTGTTCCGCGTGCCCTTTGGTTTCGTGGCCATGCTCGGCACCATCGCGCTGTCGGGCATGATCATGCGCAACTCGGTCATCCTGGTGGACCAGATTGACCAGGACATCGCCGCCGGCCATTCGCCGCACCAAAGCATCATTGACGCCACCGTGCGCCGCTTCCGCCCGATCGTGCTTACCGCGCTGGCTGCGGTACTGGCGATGGTGCCGCTCTCGCGCAGCGTGTTCTTCGGACCGATGGCCGTGGCCATCATGGGCGGGCTGATCGTCGCCACCGCGCTGACGGTTCTGTTCCTGCCTGCGCTGTACGCGGCCTGGTTCAAGGTGCCCAGCGAGGGCATCGACTGAGTTTCGCGACCGAGGCCGCCGCCCCTGTTCCCTCCCCCGGTTCAGGCGGCGGCCCCGGTTCGCGATTTGCGCGAATGCATTCGCGCTGCCCCGCCCAAACATGGTGAAATAGCGCCTTGGAAGCGGGGGTGCCAAGCCTGAACGGGCTGGCTGAGAAATACCCTTCGAACCTGATCCGGCTCACCCCGGCGTAGGGAGCTTCGCAGCCAGGCCATGTCGGCCTGCTCGGTGCCGCCGCTTCGTTCCCTGCCGAGGACGCGCCCATGAATGCCCAGCCCACCGACCTGATCCGCCAGGCCCAGGAACTTTCCGAATCCGTCGTGCAGCCGATCATCGGCTCGCGCAAGATTTATCTTGAAGGCTCGCGCCCCGACCTGCGCGTGCCGATGCGTGAGATCGCGCTGGCCAATACCGCCAAGGTCTTTGGCACCGAGATCAACGCGCCTTTCTGCGTGTATGACACTTCAGGGCCCTACACCGACCCGGACACCACGATTGACCTCGGTGCCGGCCTCGCGCCGCTCCGGGCTGCGTGGATTGAAGAGCGCGGCGACAGCGAGCAGCTGAGCGCGCAGAGCTCGGAGTTCGGCCGTGGCCGCAACACGGACGTGCGCCTGGACCCGGTGCGCTTCGCCCATCCGCGCCTGCCGCGCCGCGCCAAGTCCGGCATGAATGTCAGCCAGATGCACTATGCCCGCCGCGGCATCATCACGCCGGAGATGGAGTTCATCGCCATCCGCGAGAACCAGCGCATCGAAGCCATCCGCGAGGCGCACCTGCTGCAGCAGCACGCGGGCGAAAGCTTCGGCGCCAATATCCAGAAGTTGATCACGCCCGAATTCGTGCGCAGCGAAGTGGCCCGCGGCCGCGCCATCATCCCGGCCAACATCAACCACCCCGAGCTCGAGCCGATGATCATCGGCCGCAACTTCCTGACCAAGGTCAACGCGAACATTGGTAATTCGGCCGTCAGCTCCGGCATTGCCGAGGAAGTGGAAAAGCTGGTCTGGGCGATCCGCTGGGGCGCCGACAACGTAATGGACTTGTCCACCGGCAAGCACATCCACGAAACCCGCGAATGGATCCTGCGCAACTCGCCGGTGCCGATCGGCACGGTGCCGATCTACCAGGCCCTGGAAAAGGTGGACGGCAAGGCCGAAGAGCTGACCTGGGAAATCTACCGCGACACCCTGATCGAACAGGCCGAGCAGGGCGTGGACTATTTCACCATCCACGCCGGCGTGCGCCTGCGCTATGTGCCCCTGACCGCCAAGCGCGTCACCGGCATCGTCAGCCGCGGTGGCTCGATCCTGGCCAAGTGGTGCCTGGCCCACCACAAGGAAAATTTCCTCTACACGCACTTCGAGGAAATCTGCGAAATCATGAAGGCCTACGACGTCAGCTTCTCGCTGGGCGACGGCCTGCGCCCGGGCTCGATTGCCGATGCCAATGACGCCGCGCAGTTCGGCGAGCTGGAAACCCTGGGCGAACTCACGCAGATCGCCTGGAAGCACGACGTCCAGACCATGATCGAAGGTCCCGGCCATGTGCCGATGCACCTGATCAAGGAAAACATGGACAAGCAGCTCGCCACCTGTGGCGAGGCGCCGTTCTACACGCTGGGCCCGCTGACCACCGACATCGCGCCCGGCTACGACCACATCACCAGCGCGATTGGCGCGGCGATGATCGGCTGGTTTGGCACGGCGATGCTCTGCTATGTCACGCCCAAGGAACACCTGGGCCTGCCCAACAAGCAGGACGTGCGCGAAGGCCTGATGGCCTACAAGATTGCCGCGCACGCGGCCGATCTGGCGAAGGGCCACCCGGGCGCGCAGGCGCGCGACAACGCCCTGAGCAAGGCGCGCTTCGAGTTCCGCTGGGAAGACCAGTTCAACCTGGGCCTGGACCCGGAGCGCGCGCGCGAATTCCACGACGCCACCCTGCCCAAGGACGCGCACAAGGTCGCGCACTTCTGCTCGATGTGCGGCCCGCATTTCTGTTCGATGAAGATCACCCAGGACGTGCGCGACTACGCCGCCACGCAAGGGGTGGAAGAAACCGCAGCGCTCGAGAAAGGCATGGCCGACAAGGCCGCTGAATTCCGCGCCGCCGGCGCCCAGATCTACCGCCCGGAGTAAGGCAATGAAGCTGCCCGTCCCTTTCCTGCAATTGCCCGTGAGCTTCGATGCCGAAGCCCTGGCGGCGGAAGTTTTGGCGATCGAGGAAAGCTGGTGGCGCCCGCATCCGAACGGTTTGCCGGGCAATACCGCGCTCACCCTGATCACTACCGACGGCATTGCGGAAAGCGACAAGACCTATGGGCCGATGCGCCCGACGCCGCACCTCAAGCGCTGCCCTTACCTGATGCAGGTGCTGGAAAGCGTTGGCGCCACCTGGGGCCGCACCCGCCTGATGCGCCTGTCGGGTCAGGCCGAGGTCAAGCAGCACGTGGACATCAACTACTACTGGCGCGAACGCGTACGCGTGCACGTGCCGATCATCACCCAGCCGACCG
This sequence comes from uncultured Gammaproteobacteria bacterium, assembly GCA_966096795.1. GTDB lineage: Bacteria > Pseudomonadota > Gammaproteobacteria > Xanthomonadales > Xanthomonadaceae > Arenimonas. The sequence goes on along the minus strand of CBHTVR010000034.1, from coordinate 5,239 downwards.
TGCGTTTTTACTGCGGCCAGGAATTCATCAACATGGCCGCGGGCGAGTGCTGGATCTTCGACACCTGGCGCCAGCACCGGGTGGTGAACGACCACGAGCGCGCGCGCATCCACCTGGTGGCCGATACCGTCGGTGGCGATGGCTATTGGGAAAAGGTGGCGGGCGGCCGCCCCGCTGGCCGCGATATTCCCGGCTGGCAGGCCAAGCGCGTGGAGCCGCGCGCGAATGTCTTCCCCGAACTGGACTACGAAAGCGTGAACGCGCCGGTGGTGATGACGCCCTGGGAAATGCGCGAGCACATTGGCTTCTTCCTCAACGAAGCGCAGCCGGGCCCGCAGCTGGCGATCATCCAGCAGCAGCTGCTGCGCCTGGCGCGGCGCTGGCAGGCGGTGTGGTCGGCCCATGGCGTGGACGAGGCCGGCTGGCCGCGTTACCGCGCGCTGCTCGACCAGGCGTCAATGGAATTGCGCGCGACAGCGGCGGGCTTGCTGCTGAAGAACGGCATCCTGTTCACCCAGGCGGTGATGGCCTGCGTGCTCGACGTGGCCCTGGAAGCGCGCCGGCCGTTGAACAAGGCCTCGCAGTAAGCGCAGGCGCGCCGCTTCAGAACTTGGGCTTGTCGGGCGAGTCGTTGTAGCGGGCGACGCTATCGAGGATTTCCTTGCGCGCGGCATCGGCGCCGGCCCAGCCGTCGAGCTTGACCCACTTGCCCTTTTCCAGGTCCTTGTAGTGCTCGAAGAAGTGCGCGATGCGCTCCTTCGTCAGCACCGGCAAGTCGTCCAGGTGCTGCACCGAATCGTAAGCCGGGAAGACCTTGCTCACCGGCACCGCGATGATCTTCTCGTCCTGGCCGGCCTCGTCCACCATCTTCAGCATGCCCACCGCGCGGCAGCGGATCACCGAGCCGGGAATCAGCGGCATCGGCATGATCACCAGCACGTCGGCCGGGTCGCCATCGCCCGACAGGGTGTGCGGGATGTAGCCGTAGTTGCAGGGGTAGCGCATCGGCGTGGTCAGCACGCGGTCGACGAAGATGGCGCCGCTGGCCTTGTCCACTTCGTACTTCACCGGCTCGGAGTTCATCGGGATCTCGATGATCACGTTGAAATCGTGCGGGACATCACGTCCTGCGGGAACAAGGTCAAGGGCCATGGCAGTTCTTCGAAGCGGCGAGGGGGCGCGCATGATAACCCCGCGGGCCCCGAGCCGTGACTCAGCTCCCGGCCTTGGCCTGTCGCGCTCGCGCCTGCCGTTGAACCCGGGTAGATTCGAACCACCGTGGCTGCACCAGCCCCCGAGATGCCTCAATGACCAGCCCGAGTCCCCTGGACCCGCAAATCCTCGAGCAATTGCGCATGCTCGACACCGAGAGCCCGGGCCTGATGAAGGAGCTCATCCGCCTGTTCGTGGCCGACGCGCCCAAGAACATGCGCCTGATCGACGGTGCTTACACCCGCCGCGACCCGGAAATGGTTCGCCAGTGTTCGCATTTCCTGCGCTCGGGTTCACTGGCCCTGGGACTGAATGGATTGGCCGAACAGGCGCACCACTTCGAGCACCTGGACCTGGCCGATTACGGCAACAAGGACGCCGACGAACGCATCCTGGCCCTGCGCGCGGAAGTGCACCGCGTGCTGCTGGCCTTGCTCAAGGGCATGAAAGACGGCCTCTGAGGCTTAACGCTTGATCAGGGTCTGGCGGTAGCGCACGCCGGTGCTGTCTTCGTAGGTGAAATGCTTGCCGTCGATCTCGACGATACGGTCGCGCTGGATGCTGCCGATCGCCAGCATGTCCGGGCGATTGCTCTCCACGATGGTGCTGACCAGCACATCGCCTTCCACCACCCATTTGGACTTCACGCGGTATTTCACGTCCACGCCCGGGCCGGTGATGTGGCCGTCGAAAACCACGGTGCCGTTGCGCAGGTAGTTCGAGGTCGCCTTCACCGAAATCGGCGGTGACTCGGAATCGGCGCGCCACAGGCCCGGCAAACCGGCACGGATGCGCGCTTCGGTGATGGCAGCGGGTGCCTTGGCCTTGGCTGGTGCTTCCGACGCGCGCGCGTCCTTCTGAAGTGCCGGCGCCACCAGGAGGGCGAGGGCAAGCGACAAGGCCAATGTCCGCTTCATTCGAAATCCTCTGGGCAATGCCGATGCAATCATTCTAAAGAAAAAGGCCCCGCCGAAGCGGGGCCTTTCCGGTAGTGCATTCAAGCGCGTATCAGACCGCCAGCAGCGGAATCAGCAACAGTGCAACGATGTTGATGATCTTGATCAGCGGGTTGATGGCCGGGCCGGCGGTGTCCTTGTACGGGTCGCCCACGGTGTCGCCGGTGACGGCGGCCTTGTGCGCTTCCGAACCCTTGCCGCCGTGGTGGCCTTCCTCGATGTACTTCTTGGCGTTGTCCCAGGCGCCGCCGCCGGTGCACATGGAGATGGCGACGAACAGGCCGGTGACGATGGTGCCCATCAGCAGGCCGCCCAGCGCCGCGGCGCCGAGGAACTTGCCAACCAGCACCGGAATGACCAGGGGCAGCAGCGAGGGAATGATCATTTCCGCGATGGCGGACTTGGTCAGCAGGTCCACCGCCTTGTCGTACTGCGGCTTGCCGGTGCCTTCCATGATGCCGGGGATTTCGCGGAACTGGCGACGCACTTCCTCAACCACCGCGCCCGCTGCGCGACCCACCGCCTGCATGGCGAAGGCGCCGAACAGGTAGGGAATCATGCCGCCGATCAGCAGGCCGATGACCACGTCAGGCTGGTTGATCGAGAAGTCCACCGGATTGGTCGCGATGCCCTGCGCGTTCAGTTCGGCCACGCGCTCGGACAGCTTGTGCGAGTAGTCGGCGAACAGCACCAGCGCAGCCAGGCCGGCCGAACCGATGGCGTAACCCTTGGTGACCGCCTTGGTGGTGTTGCCGACGGCGTCCAGGGCGTCGGTGATCTTGCGGATCTCCGGGCCCAGGTGGCTCATCTCGGCGATGCCGCCGGCGTTGTCGGTGATCGGACCGTAGGCGTCCAGCGCCACGATCACGCCGGCCATCGAGAGCATCGAGGTGGCGGCGATGGCGATGCCGTACAGGCCAGCGATGTTGTAGCAGCCCCAGATGGCGGCAGCGACCACCAGCACCGGCGCGGCGGTGGACTTCATCGACACGGCCAGGCCGGCGATGACATTGGTGCCGTGGCCGGTTTCAGACGCCTTGGCCACCTGCTGCACCGGGCCGTATTCGGTCGCGGTGTAGTACTCGGTGATGACCACCAGGGCGGCGGTCAGCGCCAGGCCGATCATGGCGCAATAGAACAGCGGCATGCCCAGGGCATTGTCCGGGAACATGTCCTTGGTGACGAAGTAGAACGCGCCGGCAGCGAGCACGCCGGAAACGATCAGGCCGCGGTACAGCGCGTTCATGATCTTGCCGCCATCGCGCACCTTCACGAAGAAGGTACCGATGATGGAAGCGACGATGGACACCGCGCCCAGCACCAGCGGATAGATCGCGCCGGCCCAGCCGTAGGTGCCGTAGGCAATGCCCGCCACCAGCATGGCGGCGATGATGGTGACCGCATAGGTTTCGAACAGGTCGGCGGCCATGCCGGCGCAGTCGCCGACGTTGTCGCCCACGTTGTCGGCAATGACGGCCGGGTTGCGCGGGTCATCTTCGGGGATGCCGGCTTCAACCTTGCCCACCAGGTCGGCGCCAACGTCGGCGCCCTTGGTGAAGATGCCGCCGCCCAGGCGCGCGAAGATCGAGATCAGCGAACCACCGAAAGCCAGGCCGACCATCGGGCCAAGCGCGGCCTTCAGCGATTCTTCGCTCGCACCGGTCGAACCCACCACATAGATGAAGTAACCGGCCACGCCCAACAGGCCCAGGCCAACCACCAGCATGCCGGTGATGGCGCCGCCCTTGAAGCTGATGTTCAGCGCGGCGTTCAGGCCCTGGGTGGCGGCTTGCGCGGTGCGCACATTGGCGCGTACCGACACGAACATGCCGATGAAGCCGGCCAGGCCCGAAAGGGCCGCGCCGATGGCGAAACCGACGGCGGTCGGCCAGCTGTGCAAACCGAAGCCGATCAGCAGGAACAGCACCACGCCGACGATGGCGATGGTCTGGTACTGGCGACGCAGGTAGGCGCCCGCGCCTTCCTGGATGGCCGCTGCGATCTGCTGCATTTTTTCGTTGCCGGCCGGCTGCGCCATGATCCAGCGCGTAGTCACCAGTCCGTACACGATGGCAAGGGCCGCGCAGGCCAGTGCCAGGGTCAATCCGTACTGCTCAAACATGCCCATTACTCCCCGAGGTCAACAAAAAGCGGCTTTGCGCCGCTATCCCCCGGAGTATCGCAGAGCCCAGCCGGTCAAGCCAGACGGCCCCGGTGCGTTCAGGCAAAAGCGGGCAAGTGCCTGGGCCGCAGGGGCAAATCGGGGCTGAAATAGCGGGGAAGGCCATCCGCGCCATAGGGCGGCGGGGCCTCGCCCTGGATCAGCGGCGCCAGGTAGCGCCGGCAGGCCGGGGTAATGCCGTAGCCGTCTTCGCGGATGAAATCGGCCGGCATTTTCTTCTCGTGGTTGGCGATGTCGGCCAATGGCGCCGGCACCACGCGCCAGCGATAGGGCGCATCAGCCAGGCGTTCGATCACCGGCATCACGCCGTTGCGGCCTTCCAGCGCGTATTCGACCGCGGCGCGGCCCACGGCCAGGGCCTGCTCGAGGTCGGTGGCCGAGGCCAGGTGCCGGGCCGAGCGCTGCAGGTAGTCGGGCAGGGTCCAGTGCACCTTGGTGCCCAGGCGTTCCTTGCACAGCGCGGCCAGGAAAGCGGCGGCGCCGCCGAGCTGGGCGTGGCCGAAGGAATCGGTGCTGCCGGCCTCGGCCAGGAAGCGACCATCGGGATGCTTCACGCCTTCCGACGCCACCACCACGCAGTAGCCCACGCGCGCCACCGTGGCCTGCACCCGGGCCAGGAAGTCGGCTTCGTCAAAGGGGCGCTCGGGGAACAGGATCAGGTGCGGCGCCTGGTCCGGGCCTTCGCCGGCCAGTCCGGCGGCGGCGGCCAGCCAGCCGGCGTGCCGGCCCATCACTTCATAGACGAAGACCTTGGTCGAGGTTTCGGCCATGGCGGCCACGTCCAGCGCGGCTTCGCGCACGGACACGGCGGTGTACTTGGCGGCCGAGCCGAAGCCCGGGCAGCAGTCGGTGACGGCCAGGTCGTTGTCCACGGTCTTGGGCACGCCCA
>CBHTVR010000033.1:0-28890 GCA_966096795.1 uncultured Gammaproteobacteria bacterium | reverse complement strand
GGCATCCACGCCTTCCAGCGCTTCCTCCATCGCCCGCTTCATGCCGATCTCGTCGATGTAGCGCATGTCGTAGATGTCCAGGCCGTGTTCCTTGACCAGGCGCTTCTCGCCAGCGTCCACCGAGCGAATGCCAATCTGGCGGATCTCGGCCGGATCCATCGCCGGGCTGGAACCGCCCAGGCGCGTCAGCGCTTCCGGGCCGACGCCGCACAGGCAGGCCACAGGCATGCCATGGACATTGCCCGAGGGCGTGACTTCATGCGTGTTGAAGTCGGCATGCGCGTCCAGCCAGAGCACACGCAACTTCTTGCCGGTGTCGCGGCAGTGGCGCGCGACGGCGGTGATCGAACCGACGCCAAGACAATGGTCGCCGCCCAACAGCACCGGCAACTCGCCGGCTTTCAGGCTGGCTTGCACGGCGTCCATCACCGCACGGTTCCAGGCCACCACTTCATGGATGTGGCGGTAGCCGTCCACCGGCGGCAGCCAGGGGTTCACCGGGCCGGACAGGTTGCCCTTGTCGAGTACCGTCAGGCCGCGCTCGCGCAGGGCCTCGGCCAGGCCGGCGACGCGCAGCGCCTCCGGACCCATGGAGGCGCCGCGATGGCCGGCCCCGATGTCGGTGGGCGCGCCGATCAGCGCGATGGTTCGGGGGGCAGGCGTCGTCGTCATGGCCGCGAAGGTTAGCAGACGACGCCTGCGTGGCGCCGCTTACTTGCGCTTGAGCGTGAAGCTGCTCTTGGCCGTGCCGCTGCTGACGGTGATGACCTTGTCGGCCGTGACCTTGCTGCAGGTCGCCGCGAACGAGGCGATGCCACCCTGGCTGGCGGTCCAGTTCACGGTGACGCTGGCGGGCACGGCGCAGGCCGGGTCGGACGAGGCCAGGGGCGCCGTGTAGCTGAGGTTGACGGTGCTGGTGGAATTCGGGTCGGCGCTGATGATGGCGGTGACCTTCATGGTGTTCGGGCCCACCATCGAGCTCGAGGCGGATTGCAGGCTCATCGCGGGCGCGGCAGGCGCGCTCGCCATGGTGGTGGTCACGGTGTCGGTACCGGTGTGGCCGACATCGTCGGTGGGGATGGTGCCGGACACCGCCGTGTCGGTACCCGTGTGGCCAACATCGTCGGTCGGCACGGTCGCGGTCTGGGCGGTATCGGTGCCGGTGTGGCCGACATCGTCGGTGGGCACGGTGGCGGACTGGGCGGCGACCAGCGGGCTGGCGCCAAGCGCCAGGAAGGCAACAAGCACGGACAGGGTCTTCATCTTGGGCTCCAGGGAGTCAGGGCATCCTGCCGGTTCGGGGAGACGCGCTCGGGCGTCCGGGGCGCTGCGATGGTTGCACAAATCGCCAGGGGCTGCCCACTGTCGCGGCCCGGGCAAGGCCGGACAGGCTGCTACAATCGGGCCTGCAGGCTCGGCAAGCTGCCGTGGGGAGCATGCGATGGAGGACGTTCCGGGTTACGAGTTCATACGCGAACTCGGCCGCGGAGGAATGGCTGTGGTGTACCTGGCCACCCAGCGATCGCTCAAGCGATCGGTGGCCCTCAAGCTGCTCGACAAAAGCACGCCCGGCTACGAGGAACTCGCCCAGCGCTTCCTCAACGAAGCCCACACCCTGGCGGGCCTGCGCCACCCGAACATCGTTACCGTCTTCGACGTGGTGGAGTCGCCGCAGGGCGATTTCATCTGCATGGAATATCTTGAGCACGGCAGCCTGACCGATCGCCTCGAGACCGGATTGAGCTTGCAGCAGGCACTGTCGGTGCTCACCCAGTTGGCCTCGGCCCTCGACACCGCGCACGCGCGTGGCGTGGTCCACCGCGACATCAAGCCCGACAACGTGCTGTTCCGCGACGACAACACGCCGGTGCTCACCGACTTCGGCATCGCCCGCCAGTTCACCACCGATTCGCAGCGCGTCACCCAGGCAGGACTGGCCGTGGGCACGCCCAGCTACATGTCGCCCGAGCAGATTTCCGGCGAAGCGGTGGACGGGCGCGCGGACCAGTACAGCCTCGGCGCCATGTGGTACCAGATGCTGACCGGCAAGCTGCCCTTCGAGGCCGCGCACACCTCGGATTTGTTGCTGGCGCACCTGGCCAGGCCGGTGCCGGACTTGCCCGACAATTTGCTGCCGCTGCAGCCAGTGCTGGAAAAGATGATGTCCAAGCACGCCAGCGCGCGCTATCCGGACCTGGCGGCCATGCTGGTGGACCTGGGCCGACACCTGTTGCTGGTGCCGGAACTGCTGCGCGCGCCCGCAGGCACGCCGCCGGTCAGCCCGACCGAGCGACTGCGGCAGCTGGGCTTTCCCATCACTGGCGTGCAGCCTGCGCTGCCGGGCGACACCCAGATGCTGGGCGGAGGCCAGACCCAGGTGCTGCCGACCGGCGATCGCCTGAAGGCGGCGCGACAGTCGTTCCAGAAAGATCGCCATGCGCGCGCAGCCGCGGCGGTGGTGCTGATCTCGGTGCTGGCGATCATCGCGATGCTGGCCTTTTCACGCATGGCTTCGGTGCCAGCGCCGGTCGCCTCCGCTGCGCCAGCCGCGGCACTGCCGCAAGTAGCCGCGCGCCTCGCCGACGTTCCCGACAGCGGCTTGCGCTCGATTGCCGTGCTGCCCTTCGCTGACCTGAGCAAGGAACAGGACCAGGCCTACATGTCCGACGGCCTGGCCGAAGAACTGCTAAACCTGCTGGCGAAGGTGCCGCGCCTGCGCGTGATCGCGCGTACGTCCTCGTTCTCCTTCAAGGGCAAGGACGCCGACATCGCCACCATCGGCAAGGCCTTGGGCGTGGACCATGTGCTGCAGGGTTCGGTGCGCAAGGCCGGCAAGCGCCTGCGCATCAGCGCGCAGCTGGTGCGCGCCGACGACAACACCCAGGTCTGGTCGGAAACCTACGACCGCACGGTGGACGATGTCTTCGCGGTGCAGGATGAAATCGCCACGGCGGTGGTCGTGCAGCTCAAGGTCAAGCTGATGGGCGAAGTGCCGCACGCGCAGAAGACCGATCCGCGCGCGTATGCGCTGTTCCTGCGGGCACGCCAATCGGGTCGCCAGGGCAACGCCGAAGGCCTGGCCCAGGCCGTGGACCTGTACAAGCAAGCGCTGGACATTGATCCGGCTTACGCGCCGGCCTGGGTCGGGCTGTCGTCGAGTTACGCCAACCAGGCCAACTCCGGCCTGCGCCCGACCGAAGAAGGTTTCCGCCTGGCGCGCGAAGCGGTGGACAAGGCCCTGGCGATCGACGCGGACTCCGCGCGCGCGCACGCGCAGGCAGGCTTCCTGGCCATGAGCCACGACCGCGACCTGTCGACGGCGGCCAAGCATCTCGAGCGCGCGCTGGAAATCGCGCCCGACGACTTCCCCAGCATGCTCAACGCCGCGCGCCTGGCGCAAAGCCTGGGGCGCGTTGAGCAAGCGGCGGCGATGGACCAGTACGTGGTTGATCATGACCCGGTGAACGCCCGCGCCCACTACAACCTGGGTGTGGACCTGTTCTATGCCGGCCACCGCGATGACGCCATCGCCAGTTGGCGCACGACCCTGGCCCTGAGCCCGAACTACATCGGTGCCTGGTACAACATCGGCGTAGCGCAGATCCACATGGGCCAGTTGGACGCTGCCCTGGCCTCGATGCAACGCGAGCCGCCCGGCGTGTGGCAGATGATCGGCTTGCCGATGGCCTATCACGCCTTGGGCAGGAAGGCCGAGTCCGACGCCGCGCTGGCCGCGCTGGTGAAGGCGCACGCCGAGGACGCCGCCTTCAATATCGCCTATGTCTATGCGATGCGCGGCGAGAACGATGAAGCCTTCGCCTGGCTCGATCGCGCCATCGCAAATTCCGATCCGGGATTGAGCGACATCGCCATGGAAGTCGAATTCATTCCACTGCGCGCGGACCGGCGCTGGTTGCCACTGCTGGAGAAGCTGGGGCGTTCACCCCGGCAACTGGCGGCAGTGCGGTTCGAACCGGCACTGCCCCAGTAAGGCCTAAGGCTTCAGCCGTTCCACTGGCCGAGCGCGGCGAGGCCGTTGTCACGGGCGCGGGCAAACACCATCTGCTGCGCCTCGGCGACCTTGCCGCTGATGTCGCCGGACCAAATCTTCAGCGCGGCCGACTGCATGGCGCGGCCGTAGCTGAAGCTCAGCGGCCAGGGGTGCGGGCCCATCTGGTTCATGGCGTTGAGGTGCGCGGTGGCGTCGTGGTCGGACTGGCCGCCGGACAGGAACACGATGCCCGGCAGCGTCGCCGGCACAGTGGACTTGAGGCACTGCAGGGTCATGGCGGCGACTTCGTCAACGCCGGCCTGGTCCGGGCAGCTCTTGCCGGAGACGACCATGCTGGCCTTGAGGATGGTGCCTTCGAGCATGACGTTCTGCTCGTACAGCGCGGCGAACAGCGAGCGCAGCGTGACTTCGGTGACCTCGTAGCAAAGATCGATGTCGTGGTCGCCATCCATCAGCACTTCGGGTTCGACCATCGGCACGATGCCAGCTTCCTGGCAGAGCGCGGCGTAGCGCGCCAGGGCGTGGCTGTTGGCGTCAATGCAGGTGCCGGTGGGAATGTCTTCGCCGATGTTGATCACCGCGCGCCACTTGGCGAAACGGGCGCCGAGCTGGGCGTATTCCTTCAGGCGGTCGCGCAGGCCGTCGAGGCCTTCGGTCACCACTTCACCGGGAAAGCCGGCCAGGGCCACCGGGCCCTTGTCGACCTTGATGCCGGGGATGATGCCGTTCTTGTGCATGACCTCGGCGAAGGGAACACCGTCGCGGGTCTTCTGGCGCAGGGTTTCGTCGTACAGGATGGCGCCGGAGATGTGCTGCGACAGGTTCGGCGTGGTCAGCAGCAGCTCGCGGTAGGCGCGGCGGTTTTCTTCGGTGCACTCGATGCCGACGCCGTCGAAGCGCTTCTTGATGGTGTTGTTGGACTCATCGATGGCGATGATGCCCTTGCCGGCGGCCACCATGGCCTGCGCGGTTTCAGCGAGTTGGTCGATGCTCATGGCGGCGGGATCCGGCTGGGAGTGAGCCCGTGATTATAGCCGAGACCCCGCCCGGCGGCCCTTTAAAAACCGCGGGTGTTGCGCTGCTGCATGGCGCGAAGCGCCTGGTCGGCGGGGGAGTTTTCGCGCTGGGAGCGGTCAATGTCGGCCTTGGTCATGTTGCCGCGCTTGTACTTGTCCGCTTGGACCTTGGCGATGAAATCCTTCAGGTCAGAGATGGCACAGGGCTTGCGGGCAGCCTCGGCATCGCCGGGATTGGCGGCCGGGAAGCCAAAGCTCGCTGCGGTATAGACCACGCGGTTGGACGAGGCATCCGGTTTGGCGGCGAATTTCCACTGGCTGACCGCGGCGGCGGCCGACTGGGCGTAGGCGTCAACATTGTCGCCTTCCTTGGGAGCGGCGCCGTTGACCTGTACCCGCAGCAGGAGCAGGTCCGAGGTGCTGCCATCGCGGTTGATGCGGTAGCCGATGCTGACACAGACCTCGCGGCGCTCGCCGGCAGGGGTGGGCGGGCTCATCAGGGGGGAGGCCGGCGCCCAGTCCTTGTCCGCCATGCCCTCGTTGACGATGCGCACCGGTCGGTCCGCGGCCGAAGCCAGGGTTGCGCAACACAGCAGGGCAGAGGCCATTGCGAGTTTGGCGTTCATTGCGGCGGTCCAGAAGGGGGTGGTCGGAAAATGCTAGCGAAGCTGGCAGCGCGCTGCCAGTGCAAATAGGCAGGCTGCGTCAGAGCTCGCCCATGCCCTGCGCGTGCCCGCCCGCGCCGACCTGCAGCAGGCGCAGGGTATTGGTGCTGCCGTGCATTTCCATATGGTCGCCCGAGGTGATCAGCACGCGGTCGCCTTCAGACAGCAATCCGCTTTCGAACAATTGCCGGATCGCGCCACGCGCCGCCTCGCGGGTGGGCAGGCCACGGCTGTCGAAGGCAACGGGGTAGACATCGCGCATCAAGGCCATCTTGCGGCGGGCACCGTCATGGCGGGACAGGCCGAAGATCGGCGCCTCGGAACGGAAGCGCGACAGAAAGCGCGCGGTGCCGCCGGATTCGGTCAGCGCGATGATGGCGCGCACATTCACGTGCTCGGCCAGGAACATGCCGGCCATGGCGATGGCCTGGTCGGCGCGCTCGAGGTTGCGCGGCGCCTTGGAGAAATCGTCGTCGTGGTCGAAGCTGCGCTCGGCGCCGAGGCAGATGCGCACCATCGCCTCGACCGCTTTCACCGGGTAGCTGCCTGAAGCGGTTTCTGCCGACAACATCACCGCGTCGGTGCCATCAATAACGGCGTTGGCGACGTCCAGCACTTCGGCGCGCGTGGGAATGGGGTTCTCCACCATGGACTGCAGCATCTGCGTGGCGGTGATGACCATGCGGTTGTGCTCGAGCGCGGTGCGGATGATGCGCTTTTGCAGGCCGGGCAATTCGGCGTCGCCGATCTCCACGCCCAGGTCGCCGCGCGCGACCATCACCGCGTCGGAGGCGATGGTGATCTCGACCAGGTTGTCGATGGCTTCGGCGCGTTCGATCTTGGCGACCAGGGCGGCGTCGCCGCCGGCGGCTCGCGAGAGCGCGCGGGCCTCGTTCATGTCGGCGGCGGAGCGGCAGAAGGACACCGCCAGGAAATCCACGCCCAGGCGCGCGGCGATGGTGATGTGTTCCTTGTCCTGGTCGGTCAGCGCGCCCAGGGACAGGCCACCGCCGAGGCGGTTCAGGCCCTTGCGGTCGGACAGGAAGCCGTCGGTGAGCACGCGCGTGTGCACGGTGTCGCCTTCGATGCGCTCGACGGTCAGGGCCATCAGGCCATCGTCCAGCAGCAGGGTGTCGCCCACTTTCACGTCGTCAATCAAGCCGAGGTAGCTCACGCCGACCGCCGAGGCATCGCCCGCAGGCGCGTCGGCGCGGCAGATCAGGGCGAAGGCATCGCCGGACTTCAGCGCCACCTTGCCGGCGGCGAATTTTTCGATGCGGATCTTCGGGCCCTGCAGGTCGGCGAGGATGCCGACTTCGCGGCCCTGGCGCTCGGCCGCTTCGCGCACGGCGCGGATGCGGGCCTCGTGGTGCTCGGGCTTGCCGTGGGAAAAATTCAGGCGCACCACGTTTACGCCGGCGCGCACCAGGTCGTCGAGGACGCCGGGCGCGTCGGTAGCCGGGCCGAGGGTGGCGAGGATCTTGGTGCGGCGCAAATCGTGGTTCATGGTCGGGCTTGGGATTTAAAGCTCCACGCTAGCACAGCGGCGCGGCAAGAGCCCGGCCACTGCGGTAAGGTCCTTCACGCAGCGCGCGCTTCCAGCGCCGCCACGGCCGGCAGCACCTTGCCTTCGCAGAATTCCAGGAAGGCGCCGCCACCGGTGGAAATGTAGACGATGCCCGAGGCCACGCCGTACTTGTCCACGGCCGCCAGGGTGTCGCCGCCGCCGGCGATGGAGAAGGCCTTGGAATCGGCGATGGCATGCGCCAGGGCTTCGGTGCCCTTGCCGAAGGCGTCGAACTCGAATACGCCGACCGGACCGTTCCAGATGACGCTGCCGGCGGCGGCGATGATCCTGGCGTACTCGGCGGCGGTCGCCGGGCCGATGTCCAGGATCATCTCGTCGGCCGCCACCGCGTCCACGGCCTTCACCGTGGCGGGCGCATCGGCGGCAAAGCGCGGTGCCACCACCACATCCACCGGCACCGGAATCGCCGCACCGCGCGCCTTGGCCTGGGCCATGATCTCTCTCGCCGTGCCGACAAGGTCGTGCTCGCACAGCGACTGGCCAATGCCATGGCCCATCGCCGCGATAAAGGTGTTGGCGATGCCACCGCCGACAATCAACTGGTCCACCTTGCCGACCAGGTTGCCGAGCAACTCGAGCTTGGTGGACACCTTGGAACCGGCCACGATCGCCACCAGCGGCCGCGCCGGCGCATGCAGCGCACGCGCCAGGGCGTCGAGCTCGGCCATCAGCAGCGGACCGCCGCAGGCCTGGCGGGCGAAACGGATGACGCCATGCGTGGACGCCTGCGCGCGGTGCGCGGTGCCGAAGGCATCCATCACGAAGACATCGCAAAGCGCCGCGTACTTGCGCGACAGGGCTTCGTCGTCCTTGCCCTCGCCGACATTCATGCGGCAATTTTCCAGCAGCACGAGCTGGCCGGGCGCGACGTCCACGCCATCGACCCAGTCACGCAGGAGCGGCACCGGGCGCTGCAGCAATTCCGACAGGCGCGCGGCCACCGGCGCCAGCGAGTCTTCCTCCGTCCACACGCCTTCCTTGGGCCGGCCCAGGTGCGAGGTCACCATCACCGCCGCGCCTTTTTCCAGGGCCAGGCGCAGCGTCGGCAGGGCCGCGAGGATGCGTTGCTCGGACGTGATGTGGCCGTCCTTCACCGGCACGTTCAGGTCTTCACGGATGAGCACGCGCTTTCCGGCGAGGTCGAGTTCGGACATGCGAAGGATGGACATTGGGCGCTCCGGGCGTAGGCAAGGCCGCCATTGTCCCCCGCCCCGGGGCAGTGCTTCAAACCCGGCGCCGGGGCGGCAACTTCCAGCACTGTCTTGGGGGCGGGAAAACGACTATCGTCGCGGCGTCCTTCACCATCCCTGCGAGGCTGCGATGCGCTACAAGGCTTTGATCCTGACAACGGCGGTCGCCCTGGCCCTGGCGGCCTGTTCGAAGCAAGCCAGCACGCCTGCCCCGGCGGCTGCGGCTGCGGCTGCGGCTGCCGCGACGCCCGCACCCATTTCCGGCGTGGACCTGGCCGGCCGCGACCTGAACGTGAAGCCCGGCGACGACTTCGACAACTTCGCCAACGGTGGCTGGCGCGCCAAGACCGAAATCCCCGCCGACCGCTCCAGCACCGGCGCCTTCTACGACGTCTTCCTGAAGGCCGAGAAGCGCAACGCGGACTTGGTGCGCGAAGCCGGCGCCGGCAATCCGGCCGCCGGCAGCAATGCCCGCCGCATCGCCGACTACTACGCGGCCTACATGGACGAAGCCGGGATCGAGGCGCGCGGCCTGGCGCCGGTGCAGCCGGCCTTGGCGCAAGTGGACAAGATCGCCAACGCCAGCGACCTGGCGCGCGTGATCGGCGACGGCATGCGCGCCGATGTGGACCCGATCAACAACACCAACCTCGACACCGAACACCTGTTCGGCGTGTTCGTGGCGCAGGGCCTGGAAGATCCCACGCACAACGTCGCTTACCTGCTGCAAGGTGGCCTGGGTCTGCCCAATCGCGACTATTACCTGGACGCCGGCCCGGAAATGGCGGGCTTCCGCAGCAAGTACCAGGCCTACATCGCCGAGCTGTTCAAGCTTGCTGGCATCGCCGACGGCGAAGCGCGTGCGAAGGCCGTGTTCGCGCTGGAAATGAAGATTGCCAAGGCCCATGCCAGCATCGTCGACAGCAGCGACATCCACAAGGCCAACAATCCCTGGCCGAGCGCGGAGTTTGCCAAGCGCGCGCCGGGCCTGGACTGGAAGACTTTCTTCGAAGCCGCGGGCCTGGCCAAGCAGCAGACCATCGTTGCCTGGCAGCCGGATGCGATTCGCCAGCTGTCGGCGCTGAGCGCCAGCGAGCCGCTGCAGACCTGGAAGGATTACCTGAGCTTCCACGCGCTCAATGAAAGCGCCACCCTGTTGCCGAAGGCCTTCGCCCAAGCGCAGTTCGAGTTTTATGGCCACACCTTGCAAGGCACGCCCAAGCAGCGCGATCGCTGGCGCCTGGCCATCGGCCAGGTGAATGCGGACCTGGGTGACGCGGTCGGACAGGAATACGTCAAGCGCTACTTCCCAGCCTCGTCCAAGGCGCGCGTCGAGCAGATGGTCGCCAATATCGCGGCCGCCTTCGGCGAGCGCGTGGACAGCCTGGAGTGGATGACGCCGGCGACCAAGCAGCGCGCCAAGGCCAAGGCCGCGACCATGCGCGTGAGCGTGGGTTACCCGGAAACCTGGCGCGACTTTTCCAGCCTGGACATCCGCAGCGACGATGCGCTCGGCAACCACGAACGCGCCACCCGCTTCGAATACCAGCACCAGCTGGCCAAGCTCGACCAGCCCGTGGATCGCGGCGAATGGTGGATGACGCCGCAGACGGTGAATGCGGTGAACCTGCCGCTGCAGAATGCGCTGAACTTCCCCGCTGCGATTCTGGAAGCGCCGTTCTTCGACCCCACGGCCGACGATGCCGCCAACTACGGCGCGATCGGCGCCATCATCGGCCACGAAGTCAGCCACGGCTTCGACAACCTCGGCGCCGAGTTCGACGAGCAGGGTCGTCTGGCCAATTGGTGGACGCCGGAAGACCAGGCTCACTTCAAGGCCGCCGGTGAAGCGCTGGCTGCGCAGTTCGACGCCTATGAGCCGCTGCCCGGCCTGCATATCAACGGCAAGCAGACGCTGGGCGAGAACATTGCCGATGTGTCGGGACTGAGCATCGCGCTGGCCGCGTACCACAAGTCGCTCGGCGGCAAGCCGGCGCCGGTGATCGATGGCCTGAGTGGCGACCAGCGCTTCTTCCTGGCCTTCGGCCAGGCCTGGCGCGGCAAAGTGCGCGACGCCGCGCTGCGCCAGCAGGTGATCGCCGACGGCCACGCGCCCGGCCGCTTCCGTTCGATGACGGTGCGCAATATCGATGCCTGGTACGAAGCCTATGGCGTGCAGCCGGGCGAGACGCTGTACCTGGATCCGAAGGCGCGGGTGCATATCTGGTAAGGCAAGGCGGCCGCTGCGGTTGAAGCGGCCGCAAGCGCGGGGCTGTGGGACAATGCGCCCATGAGCCCCGTCGCTTCCGACATCGCTGTCGCCGTCGCTGCGCTTCGCGCGGGCGAGGTCATCGGCCTGCCGACGGAAACGGTGTACGGCCTGGCTGCCGATGCGCGCAATCCTCTCGCCGTTGCGAAGATCTTCGCGCTAAAGGGTCGCCCCGCCGACCATCCGCTCATCGTGCATGTGGCCGATTCCGCCGACCTGTCCGACTGGGCGATTGCCGTGCCCGATGCGGCGCGGCGTTTGGCGGCGGCCTTTTGGCCCGGCCCGCTGACGATGATCCTGCGCAAGCGCGCCGATGTTCCCGATGCCGTCACCGGTGGCCAGGACACGGTGGGCCTGCGTTGCCCGGCCCATCCTTTGGCGCTGGAGCTGCTGCGTGCTTTCAGTGGCGGACTGGCTGCGCCTTCGGCCAATCGCTTCGGTCATATCTCGCCGACCAGCGCGCGTCATGTGCATGACGAGTTTGGCGCGGCGGTTCCGATCGTGCTGGATGGCGGCGACTGCGAAGTTGGCATCGAGAGCACCATCGTCGACTTGTCGGGCGCGCAGCCGCGCATCCTTCGCCCCGGAAGGATTTCGCGCGAACAGATCGAAGGCTTGATCGGACCGGCCGAAATCGGCAGCGATGCCGACAGCCCGCGCGCTTCGGGAACCCTGGACAAGCACTACGCGCCGCGCACTGCCACGCAGCTATTGCCGCGCATGCAACTGGAAGCTGCGGCGCGCGAACAGGGCGTGCTCGGCAAGCGCGTGCTGGTGTTGGCTGTGGATTCGCTTCCGTCTGGCTGCGATGGCTTGTCATTGCCTGCGGATGCGCAGGCCTACGCGCACGGCTTGTACGCCGCGCTGCGCGATCTCGATGCCCGCCACGCGCATCTGTTGCTGGTGGAACGCCCGCCGGAAGATGAAGTCTGGACGGCGGTGAACGATCGCCTGCGCCGCTCGGCCGCAGGCGCCGGCGCGGATGAGGGCGCTACTTGATATCTTGCAGGCGGTGCGAGAGCAGCCAGGGCACCAGGTCCGCCTCGCCGTAGGCGCGATCCCAGGCGCCGTGGTTCACGCCGGCGTATTCGTTGTAACGCACTTCGGCGCCAACGGCCTTCATAGCGACAGACATGCGCCGCGCATTCTCCACCGGCACCACATCGTCCACTTCGCCGTGGAAAATCCACACCGGCAACTTGCCAATGCGGCGCGCGAACGCAGCCGGCGGGTCGTCGGCCAGCGCTTCCGGGAATTGCTTGAGCAAGGCCGCATCGGCAACCGGATCGAGCACGTCATCATCGTTCTTCAGCAGCAGGAAACCGCAGACCGGCGCGATCGCTGCAAAGGTGTGCGGATGCGACGCCGCCAGCAGCCAGGTGCCCTGCCCGCCCATGGAAAGACCGGTGAGGTAAACACGCTGGCGATCGCCGTGGAACTCGCGGATGGACTGTTCCAGCGCCTTCATGGCCATATCGGCCATCTCGCCGTTCCAGCGCGTGTTCTCGCGCGCCTGCGGCATCACCACGATCATCGGGTAGCGGGCGCGGTTGAAGCGGATGGACGCGCCCAGGCCCACTTCGGCCTGCTTGCTGCCGTCTTCGCCGCGCTCGCCCGAACCATGCAGGAACAGGGCGACGGGCCACTTGCGATCGGGCCGGTAGTCCACCGGCACGTACACCTGGAAGCGATAGCTGACGCCGTGCAGAACGACGGTGCGGTCGAGAAATCCGGTCTCGACCGCCGCCGCCGTGTTCGCGCCGATCAGCATCGCCACGGCGACAAGGCCTGCCAACACCGATCGCGCGAAGGACACCGGATTACTTCGCCGCCATCAGGGCGACGGTCATGTCCAGCATGCGGTTCGAGAAGCCCCACTCGTTGTCGTACCAGGACAGCACCTTCACCAGCGTGCCACCGGACACCTTCGTGAGCGTGCTGTCGTAGACCGAGCTGCGCGGGTCGTGGTTGAAGTCCACCGACACCAGCGGCGCCTTGTTGAAGCCCAGGATGCCCTTGAGCGCGCCCTGGCTGGCTTCGAGCACGGCGGCGTCGATCTCTTCCTTCGTCGTTGCGCGCGCGGCCACGAAGCTCAGGTCGACCACCGAGACATTGATCGTCGGCACACGCATAGCGAAGCCATCGAGCTTGCCATTGAGTTCCGGCAGCACCAGGCCAACAGCAGCCGCAGCGCCCGTCTTGGTCGGGATCTGCGACATCGTCGCGCTGCGGGCGCGGCGCAGGTCCGAGTGATACACATCCGTCAGCACCTGGTCATTGGTGTAGGCATGGATGGTGGTCATCAGGCCGTGCACGATGCCAATCTTCTCGTGCAGCACCTTGGCCAGCGGCGCCAGGCAGTTGGTGGTGCAGGACGCGTTCGAAATGACGGTGTGCGAAGCCTTGAGCTGGTCGTGGTTCACGCCGAACACGAAAGTGCCGTCCACGTCCTTGTCGCCGGGCGCGGAGATGATGACTTTCTTTGCGCCACCAGCAATATGCGCGCCGGCCTTGGCCTTGGAGGTGAACAGGCCGGTGCACTCGAGCACCACATCCACGCCGTGCTCGCCCCACGGAATCTCGGCCGGGTTGCGCACCGCGTAGACCTTGATCTTGTCGCCGTTGACGACGAGGAAGCCGTCCTCGGCCGACACCGTGCCCGGGAACTTGCCGTGGGCCGTGTCGTACTGGGTCAGGTGGGCATTGGTGTTGGCGTCGCCCAGGTCATTGATGGCGACGACCTGGATCTCGTTCTGGCGGCCGGACTCGTAGATCGCGCGCAAAACATTGCGGCCGATGCGGCCATACCCGTTGATACCGACCTTGATCGCCATGACAACTCCTGAGGGTTTGCCGGCGCGGGCCGGCGCAGAGGGGAAGCCGGCATTTTAGCAAACCCGGCCTGTGGGCCGGGAAATTTCGCCATTTTGATCATTCTCAAACGCCGCCCCCGGGCCCGGCGGGACACTGCACGCATCGCATTTTCCCGCCTTTCCCCTCAGGAGCATTGCCATGAACACCCGCACGCCCCGCCTGCTTGCCCTCGCCCTGGCCCTGGGCTTCGCCGGTCCCGCCCTGGCCACCGAAGCCGGCGACTGGACCGTCTCCCTGGGCCTGCACGCGGTCGATCCCGCCTCGAACAATGGCAGCCTGGCCGCCGGCGCGCTCAAGACCGACGTCGGCAGCGACTGGAAGCCGACCGTCACCGCCGAATATTTCTTCAGCCCGAACCTGGGCCTGGAAGTGCTGGCTGCCCTGCCCTTCGAGCACAAGATCTCGCTCAATGGCGTCAAGGCTGCCACCACCAAGCAGCTGCCGCCGACCTTTACCTTGCAGTACCACTTCAATGGCGAGAAGGTTTCGCCCTTTATCGGCGCGGGCATCAACTACACCTTGTTCTTCAACCAGCACGAAACCGGCCCGCTGACGGGAACAAACCTGAGCCTGGGCAATTCCTGGGGTTTGGCTGCACACGCAGGCTTGGACATCCGCCTGGCCGACAAGCGCGCGCTGCGCGTGGACGTGCGCTGGATGGACATCGACACCAAGGTCAAGGTGAACGGCACCGACGTGGGCACGGTCAAGATTGACCCGCTGGTCTACGGCGTGGCCTACGTCTGGCAATTCTGAACCGCGCATTCGCGGGGATGGTGGTGGTGGCGCCCGGCGCTTAAGCTGGGCGCATGCGCAAACTGCTCGCCCTGCTGATGTTGTTGAGCTTCGCGCCCCAGGCACTGGCCTGGGGTCGCGAAGGCCACCAGATCATTTCCGAACTCGCGCAGCGGCGGCTGACGCCCACGGCGCTTGCCGAGGTCCAGCGGCTGCTTGCGCTCGAACAGCAGTCGCGCCTCGCCGACATCGCCAACTGGGCCGACGACCAGCGCGGCAGCGACCCGAATCTCGCAAAGAAAACCGCGCGCTGGCACTACGTGAATTTCCCGCGCGACGACTGCAGCTTCGCGCCCGCTCGCGACTGCCCCGATGGTAATTGCGTGGTGGCCGCCATCAACCGCTACTTCCTGGTGCTGGGCGATCGCAAGCGCCCGGACGCAGAACGCCTGGAAGCGCTGAAATACCTCGTGCACTTCGTGGGTGATGCGCACCAGCCGATGCACGCGGGATTCGCCGACGACCGCGGCGGCAACGATTTCCAGGTCAATTTGAATGGCGAAGGCAGCAACCTGCACCAGGTCTGGGACCGCAAGATCCTCCAGGCCCACCAGGGCGAGTTCCTGGCCTACGCCGACGAGCTCGACAAACGGTCCGCGCTGCCTTTCGACCCGAGCGGCCGCTCGGATCGCCCGGCGGTGGATTGGGCGCAGGAGTCCTGCAAGATCGTGGCCGGCAAGAATTTCTATCCGCCCGGCCACACGCTCGATCCGGCCTACCTGGAACGCAATCGCGCGCTCGCCGAGCTGAGACTGCGCCAGGCCGGCGCGCGCCTGGCGGCGATGCTCAACTACGCGCTGGCGCCGCCGGCGAAGCCTTGAGGCGCAGCAGGCCGTAGTACAGCAGCGGAATCACCACCAGGGTCAGCGCGGTGGACACCAGGATGCCGAAGATCAACGAGACCGCCAGTCCGTTGAAGATCGGATCGTCCAGGATGAAGAAGGCGCCCAGCATCGCTGCCACGCCGGTCAGCACGATGGGTTTGGCGCGCACCGCGCAGGCCTCGATCACCGCGTCCTCGGGGCTACGCCCTTCCGCCACCGCCTGGTTGATGAAGTCCACCAGCAGGATCGAATTGCGCACGATGATGCCGGCCAGGGCGATCATGCCGATCATCGAGGTCGCGGTGAACTGCGCGCCCAGCAACGCATGCCCCGGCATCACGCCGATCACCGTCAGCGGAATCGGCGCCATGATCACCAACGGCACCAGATAACTACGGAACTGCGCCACCACCAGCAGGTAGATCAGCACCATCCCGGCGGCATAAGCGATGCCCATGTCGCGGAAGGTTTCGTAGGTGATCTGCCACTCGCCATCCCACTTGATGGCGAAGTGGCGGGTATCGCCAGGCTGGGCGATGAAGCTTTGCTCGAGCTTCTCGCCACCCACGGGCGCATCGGACACCTGCTGCACCAGGTTGAACATGCCGTACAGCGGGCTGTCGAGCTTGCCGGCTTCATCGCCAGTCACATAGACCACCGGCAGCAGGTCCTTGTGCAGGATGGCGCCGTCCCAGGCTTCGCGCTGAACGCTGACCAGTTCGGACAAGGGCAGCAATTGGCCCTCGCCGCCACGAACCTTCAGCGCGAGCAGGCGTGCCAGCGTGGCCTGGTCAGCCGCCGGCAGGCGCAGGCGAATGGGCCGCGCGACCTTGGATGCGCCATCGTGCACATAGCTGGCATCGAGCCCCGACACGGCCGCGGCAATGGCTTCGGAGATCGCCGACTGCGGCACGCCCAGGCGCGCCGCGCGGGCGCGATCCACCACCAGGGTCTCGCGCGGCGCATCGGACTCGACACTGGTGTCGATATCGACGATGCCTTCAGTGGTGGCGAACTTTTTCTCCAACGCCTTGGCGAGCTGACGGCTGCGGGCATAGTCCGGGCCGTAGATTTCCGCGACCAGGGGCGAGAGCACGGGCGGACCCGGCGGCACTTCGACCACCTTCACCGAGGCGCCGTGGCGCTGGCCAATCGCCGCCAGCACCGGGCGTAGTTCGCGCGCGATCTCGTGGCTTTGCCGGCTGCGCTGGTGCTTGTCCACCAGGTTGACCTGAAGGTCGCCGACATTGCTGCCGCTGCGCAGGAAATACTGGCGCACCAGGCCGTTGAAATTCATCGGTGCCGAGGTGCCGGCGTAGCCCTGGTAGTCGAGCACTTCAGGAACCTTGTCCACTGCTGCGGCAAGATCCACGAGCAGGGCATTGGTGTCCTGCAGCGTACGGCCCTCGGGCAGATCCACCACCACCTGCAGCTCGGACCTGTTGTCGAAAGGCAGCATCTTCAGCACCACCAGCTCGAACACCGCCAGCGAGGCCGCCAGCACGACCAGGCCGGCCATGCCGCCGAACAGCATCTTCCGGCGACGGCTACCGCGGGCGGCGTCCAGGAAGGGCGACATCAGGCGGCTGAAGAAGCGCTGCAGGCGCGAGTCCGCGCTCGCTTGCGGCGTGTGCGCATTCGAAGCGTCCGCTTGCGACGCGGCGTGGCGCGCGAGCAACTTCAGCGACAGCCAGGGCGTGACCACCAGGGCGATGGCCAGCGACAGCAGCATGCCGACGGAAGCGTTGATCGGAATCGGCCGCATGTAGGGGCCCATCAGGCCGGACACGAAGGCCATGGGCATCAGCGCGGCGATGACGGTGAAGGTGGCCAGGATGGTCGGGCCGCCGACTTCGTCCACGGCCGGCGGAATCGCCTCGCGCAGGCTCTTGCCATCGCGCGACATATGGCGGTGGATGTTCTCGACCACCACGATGGCGTCGTCCACCAGGATGCCGATGGAAAAGATCAGCGCGAACAGCGACACGCGATTGAGCGTGAAGCCCATCGCCCAGGACGCGAACAGCGTGACGGCCAGGGTCAGCACTACCGCACTGCCGACCACGATGGCCTCGCGCCAACCGAGCGCAAACAGCACCAGCAGCACGACCGAGCCGGTCGCGAACACCAGCTTCTGGATCAGCTTCTGCGCCTTGTCGTTGGCAGTGCGGCCGTAGTCGCGGGTAATGCTGGCGTGCACGCCTTCGGGGATGAGTTCGCCCTGCAACTGCCCGATGCGCTGGACGATAGCCCGGGTGATATCGGAAGCATTGCTGCCCGGCTTTTTGGCGATGGCGATGGTGACCGCAGGTGCAAGGCCCGCCGCGGGGCCCGCGCGCCCCGCGGGCGCACCAAACCAGGCGTAGCGGGAAGCCACATCAGCGCCGGCTTCCACCTTCGCCACATCGGACAAGTGCAAGGGCTTGCCGTCTTCCAGGCCGACGACCAGATTCGACACTTCCTCCGCGCTGGCAAGGAAGCGACCCGCCGTCACCGGTACCGCGCGATCGTTACCGACCCGCTCGCCCACCTGCTGCACGGCATTGGCGGCGCGCAAGGCTTGCGTGAGATCGGCAACGGTGAGGTTGAAGGCGGCCAGCTTCGCAGCGTCGAGCGTCACCGACACCACGCGATCGGGCGCGCCGATGGTGTAGACGTCGCGAGTACCGGGCACGCGCTTGAATTCGGTTTCCAGGCTATGCGCGACTTCGGCCAGGTCACTGGCGCTGCGTGCGGGATCGTCGGTCCACAGGCTCACCGCCATCACCGGCACATCATCAATGCCCTTGGGCTTGACCAGGGGCTGGCCCACGCCGAGGCCCTGCGGCAGCCAGTCCTGGTTGGAATAAACCTGGTTGTACAGGCGCACGATCGCCGGCTGGCGTTCGACGCCGACGGTGTATTCCACGGTGAGCACGGCCATGCCCGGCCGGCTGGTCGAATACACGTGCTTGACGCCTTCGATCTCGGAGAGCTTCTGTTCCAGCGGCGTGCTGACCAGCTGTTCGACATCGCGGGCACTCGCGCCGGTGAAGGGCACGAAGACGTTGGCCATGGTGACGTCGATCTGCGGCTCTTCTTCGCGTGGCGTGATCAACACCGCAACCAGGCCGAGCAGCAATCCGAGCAAGGCCAGGATCGGCGTCAGCGGATTGGCCTGGAAGGCGGCGGCAAGCCGCCCGGAGAGGCCGAAGCGGGGCTCAGTCACGGGCGCCGCCCTTGCTCGCCTGGCGCTGCGATTCAAGCGCCTGCAAGGCGGCGACGGGATCGGCGGCGAGTACCTCGCCCGGCTTCAAGCCTGCCAGGATTTCCACGCGGTCCGCTGCGCTCTGGCCGAGACGCAACTGGCGCATCGTCAGGCGACCGTCCGCGAGCACGTACACCGCGCTCAACTCACCGCGCTGCACGACGGCCGACTTCGGCACCCACACGCCCGCCGATTCGCCAGCGATCGCGAACACCACCTTGGCGGTAACGCCCGGCACCGGCGACTGCGGCATCGAAGGCAGTTGCGCGCGCACGGCAACACTGTGCGTGGCCGGATCGGCCGCGGGGAATACGGTAACGGCGGCAGCATCCACGGCCTGGCCGTTGGCCAGCAGGATACGCGCGCGCGGCGCGGCGCGAATGGCGGCGGCATCCGATTCCGGCACCTGCACCTGGATGCGCAAGGCGCCCGGCGCGTAAAGGGACAACAGGGGCTGGCCGGGCGCCAGGCTCTCGCCCGGTTCGACCTGGCGGGCGCTGATGATGCCCGCGAAGGGCGCGCGCACCACGGTGTAGTCGGCTTGCTGTCCGGCCTGCGCGAGTTGCGCGCGCGCGGCATCACGCGCGGCCACGGCGGCATCGCGCGCGGCCTTGGCCTGGTCAAGCTGCAGGCGCGATACGTACTGCTTGCCGCCCAAGGCTGCGTAGCGCGCGTAGTTGGCCTGCGCTTCGGCAGCGGAGGCTTCGGCGGCGCGCAGCTGGGCACGCGCGGCTTCGGCGCCGGCTTGCTGCTCCACCGCAGTCAGGCGCAGCAGCACCTGGCCGCTGGCGACCTTGTCATTGACGTCCACCAGTACCTGCGTCACACGGCCGCTGGTCTGCGCGGCCAGTTCGGCCTGCTGCACGGCCTCGACCACGCCGTCCCAGGCTTGCCCGGGCGCAGCGCCGTTGGCCGCAACCGTGAAGCGTTCGAGATGCGGCAAGGCTGCGCTTTGCTCGGGCGCGGCTTGCTTGCCACAGGCGGCCAAAGCCAGCACCAGCGACAGCCCGATTGCGGAGCGAAGTGGATTCATCGACGTGGTCCCTTGGATACTGGGCAATGCCTCAGCGAAAACCGCAGCCCGGCGCCACGCCACGGCCGACGCCGAGCTTGCGCAGGATGATCGCTGCCGGACAGAAACCAGTGAAACTGGACTGGATAAGATTCAGGCCGATAAAGGCGGTGAACAGCCACCACAGCGGCGAGACGAATTGGGTGAGGGCGACGCTGATCAGGATCATCACGCCGGCAAACACCATTACGGCACGGTCGAGGCTCATGGAATTCTCCTTGGGTTGATTCGGTTTCGCTCGGCGCTCAGTCGCCCTGCGCGCAGTAGATGTCGTGCAAGGTCTGCATCAGCTGATGCACCGGTCCGGCGGGCAGGGAATAGAAAATCGACTGGCCTTCGCGCCGGGTCTGCACCACGCCGGCTTCGCGCAACACGGCCAGGTGCTGCGACAGCGCGGACTGGCTCAGCGCGCTGCCCACCTGCAATTCGCCCACGCTCAACTCATGCCCGACCAATTGGCATAGGATCAGCAGGCGTTGCTCGTTGCCCATGGCCTTGAGCAGCCCGGTGGCCGCGCCCGCATGCGCCTGCATCCGGGAGGCCAGGGGCGGAAGGGTTCGGGATGTGTTGCGGGCATTCATCGGGCGGCTCCTGGGTACGAATGCCATTATATTAGATATTTCTACATTAGCAATAGCTGAATTAAAGCGCGATCGCCCCATGACCAGCCCGGACATCACCCCCTTTTTCCACGCCGACAGCAGTACCTGGACCTACCTGGTGGCCGATCCGGCCAGCGGCGAGGCCCTGCTGATCGATGCGGTGCTGGATTTCGACGCCAAGGCCGGCCGCACCGGCACGCGCTCGGCCCAGGCCCTGCTCGATGCCATCGCCGGCAAGGGCTGGCGGCTGCGCTGGATCCTCGAGACCCACGCCCACGCCGACCATCTCTCCGCGGGCGCCTGGCTGCGCAAGCAGGTGCCGGGCGCGCGCCTGGGCATTGGCGAGGGCATTCGCGAAGTGCAGGCGACCTTCAAGCCGATCTTCAACCTGGAGCCGGAGTTTCGCGTGGACGGTTCGCAGTTCGACCACCTGTTCGCGGATGGCGAGCGCTTCGCGCTGGGTCAGCTGGAAGTCGAAGTCATCGCCACGCCGGGTCATACCAATGACAGCGTGAGTTATCGCATCGGCGACGCCCTGTTCGTCGGCGATTCCCTGTTCATGCCCGACGGCGGCACGGCGCGCTGCGATTTTCCCGGTGGCAGCGCGGCGCGCCTGTATCAATCCATCCAGCGCCTGTTTGCATTGCCCGAAGACACCCGCGTGTTCGTCTGCCACGACTACGGCCCCGGTGGCCGCGTGGTGGCCTGCGAAACCAGCATCGGCGAGGAGCGCCGCGGCAATATCCATGTGCGTGATGGCGTCAGCGAAGGCGACTACGTGCAAGTGCGTACGACCCGCGACAAGACATTGGCCATGCCAGCCCTGCTGCTGCCTTCGGTGCAGGTCAATATCCGCGCCGGCGAAATGCCACCCGCAGAAGGCAATGGCGTGAGCTACCTCAAGTTGCCCCTGGACCGGTTCTGAAGCGCGCGTGAGCACACGGCTTTCCACGCTGGAGGAAACGGTGTCGGCGCTGTTCGCGCGCTGCGGCCCGCGCCTGGTGATGGCCGCGCCGCTGGGTTTGGGCAAGCCACATCGCCTGCTCAACGCGATTTACGACAGCGTCGTGTCCGACACCACGCACTCGCTGGATCTGTTCACCGCGCTGTCGCTGACGCCACCGGCTGCGGGCAAGGGCCTGCAGCAGCGCTTCCTCGCGCCCTTTCTCGAACGCCATTTCGGCAGCGATTTTCCTTCGCTGAAGTACAGCCTGGCGCAGCGCCGCGATGCGCTGCCGGCCAATATCAAGGTCGAGGAGTTCTACCTCCAGTCCGGCGGACTGCTCGATTCGGAGCAGGCGCAGCAAAGCTATTCCAGCCTGAACTACACGCATGTGGCGCGCGCGGTGGCGGCGAAGCGGCCCAACGTGCTGGTGCAAAAGGTGGCGATCTCAGCGGATGGCTCGCACCTGAGCCTGAGCTGCAACCCCGACCTCACTTTCGACTTGCTCGATGAAGTCGCGCGCCTGGGTTTTGCGCGCCCCCTGCTGGTCGCCGAGATTGATTCGAACTTGCCCTACATCGGCGGCACGGCCTGCGTGCCGATGGACTACTTCGACCTCGTGCTCGACCTGCCCGGCCCTGCGCCCAAACTCTTCGCGTTGCCGCGCGCTCCTGTCAGTGATGCCGACTACGCCATCGGCCTGCGCGCCAGCGCCCTGGTGAAGGACGGCGGCACGCTGCAGATCGGCATCGGCTCGCTGTCGGATGCGCTCTGCCATGGCCTGATCCTGCGCCATCAGCGCAATGGCGAGTACCGGCAACTCCTGCAGGCGCTGGATCCGGAATTTGCAGGCGGCGCGCTGGTGCAGCAATGCGGCGGGCTCGGACCTTTCGAGCACGGCCTGTACGGTGCCAGCGAAATGGTCAATGACGGCTTCATGCGCCTGGCCCGCGCCGGCATCCTCAGGCGAAAGGTGCTCGATGACGTGGCCGCGATGGAGCGCATCAACGCCGGCCACCCCAGCGCGCAGGATCGCGAGCGGCTGGAACGCGAAGGTCGCTGGCTCGACGGCGGCTTCTATCTTGGCTCGACCGACCTGTATGCCTGGTTGCGCGAGATGCCCGAAGCCGAGAAGGCCGGGCTTGGCATGACCCGCATCTCGCATATCAACGAGCTCTACGGCGGCAACGAATCGCTAGAGCGCTTGCAACGCCGCGAAGCCCGCTTCTTCAACACCTGCATGATGGGCACGATGCTGGGCGCCGCGGTGTCGGATGCACTGGCCGATGGCCGCGTGGTGTCTGGCGTGGGTGGCCAGTACAACTTCGTTGCCATGGCCCATGCGCTGCGCGACGGCCGCTCGATCCTGATGTTCCGCGCCACCCGCGAAGGGCCCCACGGCTGCAGTTCGAGCGTGCTGTGGAACTACGGCCACTGCACCATCCCGCGCCACCTGCGCGACATCATGATCACCGAATACGGCGTCGCCGACCTGCGCGGTGCCAGCGACGCCGAATGCATCCACGCCATGCTGGGCCTGGCCGATGCACGCTACCAGCCCAACCTGCTCGCGCAAGCCCGCGCCGCACACAAGGTCTCCGCAAAGCTGCAAGCGCCAGCCGATACTGTCGCCAACACGCCCGCCGCCCTGGCAGCGCGCCTGCGCCCCTTCCGCGCTTCCGGCCTGCTGCCCGACTACCCGCTCGGCAGCGACTTCACCCCGGTGGAAGAACGCCTCGTCCGCGCCCTCGACTGGCTCAAGTCCAACACCGCCAGCACGGGCGCAAAGCTCGGCACCGTCGCAAAAGCGATGACAAGTTCAGGCACGGACGACACCGAAGCCATGGAAAGAATGGGATTGTCGAAGCCAGACACTCTGTCCGACCGCATCGAAGCGCGCCTGCTGCGCCTCGCGCTGCGAAACACGTCGACTTGATACTCTGCCAACGCCTGTGGCGAACTCGCCCCAGCGGGTGGAGGGCGGAGTCGGGTGGCATTGCGCCCGACCATCGGCAACATGGATGTTGCCGATGAGCCTACATGGACGTATCCACGGCGTGTCGGGTGCACTGCCACCCGACGCCGCCCTTCGCCAAGAAAACTACAGCGACTTCGCCGCAGACACAACCGCATCGACGGTGATGCCGAAGTGCTTGTACAGCGCATCAATCGGAGCCGAAGCACCGAAGCTGTCGATGCCGATAACCGCACCTTCAAGCCCAACGTACTTGCGCCAGTAATCGGTCACGCCAGCCTCGATCGCCACGCGCTTGCGGCAGGACGCGGGCAACACCGACTCGCGATATTCCGCCGGCTGCTTGTCGAAGCGATTGGTGCAGGGCATGGACACCACGCGCGCACGCAGGCCGTCGGCGGCCAGCGCCTTCGCCGCTTGCATCGCCATGTCCACTTCCGAACCGGTGCCGATCAGCACGACATCGAAACCGCCTTCGGGATCGTGCAGCACATAGCCGCCGCGGCCGATGGCCTCGATCTGCGCTGCGCTGCGCGCCTGATGCGCGAGGTTCTGGCGACTGAATACCAGGCAGCTCGGGCCGTTGCGGCGCTCGATGGCGCAGCGCCAGGACACCGCCGATTCCACCGCATCGCAGGGGCGCCAGACTTCGTTGTTCGGGATATAGCGCAGCGAGGCCAGGTGCTCGACCGGCTGGTGGGTCGGGCCGTCTTCGCCCAGGCCGATGGAGTCGTGCGTGAACACATGGATGGCGCCGGCCGGAATCAGCGCCGACATGCGCAGGGCATTGCGCGAATAGTCCGAGAACACCAGGAAGGTGGCGTCATAGGGAATGAAGCCGCCATGCAGGGCCAGGCCATTGCTGATGGCGCTCATCGCGAATTCGCGCACGCCGTAGTAGATGTAGTTGGCGTTGGGGTCGCTGCTGGCGACCGACTTGCTGCCCGACCACAGGGTCAGGTTGGAATGCGCAAGATCGGCGGAACCGCCGACGAGTTCCGGCAGATGCGGGGCAAAGGCTTCGATCGCCATCTGCGAGGCCTTGCGCGAAGCCACGACCGGGCCTTCGGCCTGCAGCTTGGCCACGTACGCAGCAGCAGCGGTGACGAAGTCTTCGGGCAGCTCAGCATGCGAACGGCGCACCAACTCGTCCGCCAGCTGCGGATACTGGCGCGCATAGGCGTCGAACATGCGGTTCCACTGTTCCTCGCGCACGATACCGGTATTGCCGGCGCGCCAGCCATCGGAGATTTCCTGCGGGATTTCGAAGGGCGCGTAGGGCCAGTTCAATTCGGCGCGGGCCAGCGCGACTTCGTCCTTGCCCAGCGGCGCGCCGTGTGCGCTTTCCTTGCCCTGCTTGTTGGGCGAGCCGAAGCCGATGACGGTACGGCAGCAGATCAGGCTGGGGCGCGACTCTTCGGCCTGCGCGGTGCGAATGGCCTGCGCCACTTCCACCGGGTCGTGGCCATTGACGCCGCGAATCACCTGCCAGCCATAAGCTTCGAAGCGCGCCGCGGTGTCGTCGGTGAACCAGCCCTGGGTATTGCCGTCGATGGAGATGCGGTTGTCGTCCCACAAGGCGATCAGCTTGCCCAGGCCCCAGGTGCCGGCGAGCGAGCAGGCCTCGTGCGACACGCCTTCCATCAGGCAGCCATCGCCCAGGAACACCCAGGTGTTGTGGTCGACGATCGGGAACTCGGGGCGATTGAACCGCTGCGCAAGCAGCTTTTCAGCGAGTGCAAAGCCGACGGCATTAGCCAAGCCTTGGCCGAGCGGACCGGTGGTGGTTTCAACGCCAGGCGTTTCGCTGGCTTCCGGATGGCCGGCGGTGCGCGAATGCAGCTGGCGGAAGTTCTTCAGTTCCTCGATCGGAAGGTCGTAGCCGGACAGGTGCAGCAGCGCGTACTGCAGCATCGAGCCGTGGCCGTTCGAGAGCACGAAGCGATCGCGGTCGAACCATTTGGGATTGTTCGGGTTGTGCTTGAGGAAATCGTTCCACAGCACCTCGGCGATGTCGGCCATGCCCATCGGCATACCGGGATGTCCGGACTTGGCTGCCTCCACCGCGTCAACGGCGAGGAAGCGAATGGCATTGGCAAGGTCGCGGCGGCTGGGCGTCGGCATCGGTCGGGCTCGGGAAGGGGTCGGGAGCCCGTGGACCGGGCGCCCTATTTTCCCTGAAGCCCGGGCCGCTGTCGCGCCGGGGTTCCGAAATCGCTGGATTCACGCGGTTCCGGGATGTCGGAAAGCCTAGTCAGCCGCCGGAATTGCGCTATCGCCCTGGCCGCCGGTGCGGTGCGAGACCACCACGGCGGTGGCCAGATCCCCGGTGACATTGAGCGAGGTCCGGCACATGTCCAGGAAGGTATTCACGCCCAGGATGATGGCGATGCCTTCCGGCCGCAGCCCGATGATGCTGCAGATCATCGCAATCACCGGCAGCGAGCCGGAGGGAATGCCGGCGGTGCCGATGCCACCCAGGATGCAAAGACCCAGCACCATCAGCTGCTGCAGGACCGGTAGGTGCAAGCCGGAGACCTGCGCAAGAAACAATACCGTGATGCCCTCGAACAGCGCGGTGCCGTGGTGGTTCGCCGATGCGCCCACCGTCAGCACGAAGCGCGACACCTTGCGCGGCAGCATCAAATTCTCTTCGGCCACCCGCAGTGTCACGGGCAGCGTCGCGGCCGAAGACGCGGTGGCAAAGGCTGTCAGCGTAGCCTCCTGGCTGCCGCGGAAGAAGGCCATCGGCGACATGCCGCCCATGAAGCGCACCCACAGCGGCAGCACCACGAAGCCATGCAACGCCAGCGCCAGCAGCACCGTGACCACGAACCAGGCCAGGCCCTTCAACACATCCCAGCCAAGCGTTGCGGTCAGCCCGAACATGAAGCAGGCCACCGCATACGGCGCCAGCTTGATGATCATGCCGATCAGCTTCATGCAGATTTCGAACAGGCCCTGCAGCGCTTCCTTGAAAGCATGCGTAGCCGGGCTGGGCGTCATCACCAGGCCAATACCGAACATCAACGCGAAGAACACCACGCCGAGCTTTTGCTTGTCATCCACGGCGGCGGCCAGCACGTTGTGCGGCACGATGCTGGTGACCAGCGTGATGAAGTCCAGCTCCTGGCCCTTGGTGGCGATGTCGGTGGCCTTGCTCGCGTATTCGCCCATGGCTTGGGTGATGAGCGCCGGATCCATGTGCGACCCGGGCTGCAGCAGGTTCACCATCAACAGGCCGATGCCGACCGCGATGCCCGTAACCACGGCCGTATAGGTCAGCGTTTTCCAACCGAGCCGGCCGAGGCTGGCGATATCACCGAGTTCGGCCACGCCCAGCACCAGGGCCGAGAACATCAGCGGCACCACCAGCATGAACAGCAGGTTGAGGAAGATCTGACCGAAGGGTTTGGTCACCCAGTGCATCAGGCCCGTGACAACGGGCGCATCACTCAAGCCTTGGAAATGCACCAGCAGGCCAATCACCGCGCCGAGCAGGAAGCCGATCAGGACCTTCAGGTGCAGGGGCAGGCCCGGGGCCGCGGCAGGGGAGTGAGCGTGGGTCATGCATTGCCTCGTGAACAAGGGAACCGGGCGAGCATACACCAGGGCCACGCGCAGCCCATCCGCGACGCAAAAGGAAAGGGCCGCTTTCGCGGCCCTTTCCGATTCACGACTGGCGGCCCGGAATCAGCGCTTGGCTACCTGCAGCACGCGCGGGGTCACGAACACCAACAGCTCGGCCTTGGAATGGCTCTTGCCGCGCTTCTTGAACAGATTGCCGAGCACCGGCACGTCGCCCAGCCAGGGCAACTTGCTGACGTCTTCGCGGTTGCGGAACTCGTAGACGCCACCGATGACGACCGTGTCGCCGCTGTCAACCATCACGCCCGTGGTGATCGAGCGCTTGGTCAGCGAAGGCACGCTGTTGGTGAAGCCCTTGATGTCGTCCTTCTTGATGTTCACCTGCATGAACACGCGGCCGTCCGAGGTGATGGTCGGGGTGACCTTCAACTCGAGCAGGGCTTCCTTGAAGGCCGGCGTGGCAATGGCCTGGCCCGCGCCCTGCGCCTGCGGCGTGGTGTAGCCGATTTCGTCACCCTGGGTGATGGTGGCCTCGCGCTGGTTGGTGGTGATCACGCGCGGGTTGGAAACCACCTCGCCACGGCCTTCGACCTGCAGCGCCGACAAGGCGATGTCGATGTTCGAGCTGGGACGCAGGATGCCAAGATTGAAGGTACCTCCACCGCTGACACCGAAGCCGGTATCGAAACCGGTGGTGATGGTGCGATCACTGCCAGCTCCCGGGGAGTCGGTGTTCTGCATCGAGAAGGTCGAACCCAGGTCGCGGGCGAAACTTTCGTCGGCAATGACCACGCGGGCTTCGATCAACACCTGATCGACCGGGCGATCGAGCACTTCAAGCATGCGCTTGATCTCGTCGATCTTCTTGCGGGTGTCATTGATCAGCAAGGTATTGGTGCGGATATCCGCGCTGATGCTGCCACGCGAGGACAGGAAGCCGCGGTTGCCCGTACCAGCGCCACCGCCGCCGCCGGAGGAACCACCACCACCCTGGCCCCTGGCCTCGATGATGGAGATCAGGGCCTCGGCGCTGCCGTAATTGATCGGAATGTATTCGGTGACCAGCTCGCCGGAGTTCTCGAGGTTGATGCGGGCGGTGTTCTGCGCCAGCTCGTAAGCCGAGAGTTCGGCCTGCGGTGCTACCCAGACCACGTTGCCATCACGGCGCTGGTCCAGGCCCTTGGCACGCAGCAGGATTTCGAGCGCCTGATCCCACGGCACGTTGATCAGGCGCAGGGTGACGCTGCCGGACACGGTATCGGCCACCACCACGTTGAGGTTGGACTCTTCCGCGATCAGCTGCAGCACCGTGCGTACCGGCACGTCCTGGAAGTTGAAGGTCACCGGCTTGCCGACATACCGGCCGTTGCCACCAATGGTCGGGCTCTGGGTCGTGGCACCGGCGGCGGTCGCCACCTTGGCGCGCTTGGGTGACACCTCGACAACGTATTCGTTGCCAGTCTGGTAAGCCATCGAGTCGTAGTCACCGTTGGTGTTGATGACCAGACGGGTGCTGCCAGCATTGTTGCGTGACTCGACGCTGCTCACCGGAGTGGCGAAGTCGGTCACGTCCAGCCGCTTGCGCAAGCTTTCCGGAAGCTGGGCGTTGGCCACGTCCACCACCAGCTGCTTGCCGTCGGTGCGCATGTCCGGAGCCGCACCGGCGCCGTCGAACTTGAGGATGATTCGGCCGGCGCCGTTGTCGCCGCGACGGAAGTCGATGTTGGACAGGCTGACCGCGCTGGGTGCGCGCTTGGTCGGATCGGCCATCTGCGCCATCGCCGAACCGGTCTTGACCGAGGCACCGGAATCCACCGTCACCACCAGCAAATTGCCGGAGCTGCGGGTGGTGTAACCGGCCGGTCGCATCAGGTCGACCACCACCCGGGTGCGTCCGCCGGCCTCTGCCGCCGAGACGGCCGAGGTCGCGCCGCTGCCGATGACCACGCGGCGCTGTGCCAGCGCGTTGGTGGTCCCAGGCAGGTCAATGGCGATGCGGGGGGGCGTGTCGGTGGTGAAGGCCTGGACCTCGCCGACCGGACTGGCGAATTGCAAGGTGATGTCCACCTTGCCGCCCGGCGCGGCCGAGTAGCGGACGTCCTGCAGCACGTTGTCGGCGAGCGCACAGGCGCTGGCCATCATCAGGCCCAGGCCGATGGCGCCATTTCGCAAGGTTCGCATCATGCCCTTGCCCTCGCCGTTCTTGTTCGTTGCGGTCATCTCGCTATCC
>CBHTVR010000032.1:0-31690 GCA_966096795.1 uncultured Gammaproteobacteria bacterium | reverse complement strand
CCATGTCCTGCTGGTTCCAGACCGGATGGGTGGCGCACATCGCCTCGCCCCAATACGCCAGCGCGAAACCGGGATCGAGTTTCTGCGCCTCGATGAAGGCGTCCTTCGCGCTGGGGTACTCGAACACGTGAAGCAGCAACATGCCGCGCACGAAGGCGGTCTGCGCGGCGGCGTTGCGGGTGGAGGTCGGGAAGCTCAGGCGCCCGAGCTGGTCAATCGCTTGGTAATGCGGCGCGGCATCGTCGTGCGGGCCGTTGTGGGCGAAGGCCGCGCCGGGACCGACCGTGGCAAACGCCAGCACCAGCGCCGCGGGCAACAAACGGATTCGAAAGCGCATGGCGCGGCACTCGCATCGGAACGGTGCTCCCTTATGCACCCAGCGCAGCGGGTGCGCAAGCTTCGCGAGCCAGCCGGCGCATGGCCAGGGACAGGCCAATGCCCTGCACGATGTAGTAGGAAATCAGGGTCGCACCGATCGCCAACGTCAGCGGGCTCGCGTTCTGCGTCATCTGCTGGGCGCCGGCGCCGAACACGCCGCTGCCCGCGCGCCACAGCAGGCGGCCGATCAGCAGCAGCGACAGCGCCGCGCCGATCCAGGGATTGGGCGTGTAGCAGCGCTTGCCTTCGAACCACTCCATGCGCGTATGCCGGATCGCGAACATGCCCAGGGTCGCGCCCACCGCCAATCCGCCGACCACCGGCCATGCCGCCTTGGGCACGAACACCGCTGCCATCACCATCGCCACCAGCGCCAGGCTCAACAGGCCCAGGCGAATGCCGGTGCGCAGCGGCCGCCAGGGCTGGCGACCGAAGCTGCCGCGGATGCGGCGGTAATACGCCCAGCCAATGACGGCGGTGAACAAGACGGGCGACAGCGCGGGAGCGGCCATGTGCGGTTCCGTGAAATGCGAAGCTTGATGATACGGGCCGCCGGTCGGCCGTCAGGTGCCGGAAGTCAGTTTGGCCTCGCCCGGGCCGCGGATTCGTTATGCTGGGGGCAGGGCGCATGGACTTGCGCAGGAGGCCGCCATGACCGGACCCGACAAATTCGAACTCAGCCTGGCTGATTTGCATCTGGACGGCGCGGCGCTGGAACCCGCGCCGGCGGCGGCACCGGCCAAGCACGTGTCCGAAGGCCGCGCCAGCTTCCAGATCGACAGCCGCGATGGCAAGGAACGCCGCGTGTTGGCCGATCGCCGCAAGGAATTGCGCTTCTCGGCCGACCGCCGTTCGGGCAAGGACCGGCGCCCGCGCCGCACCTGGGAACCCGGCAGCAATCTCTAGCGCTTGTGCGGCTCGCCGGCGCGGACATGACGCCAGGTGTTGCGACCCGCCGCCTTGGCCTGGTACAGCGCCTGGTCGGCCAGAGACATCAGCTGGCTCGGCGTCAGGCCACCGGTGCTCACGGCAATGCCGATGCTCACGCCGACCTGAAGGTCGCGGCTGTCCACCTGGATCGGCGCGCGCATCGCCATCAGGATTTTTTCCGCCACGATCGCCGCCACGTCCGGCGCCGGGCTGCGGATCAGCAACATGAATTCGTCGCCGCCCAGGCGCGCGATCACATCATCTTCCCGCAGTATCGAACGCAGGCGCTTGGCGAACGCCTGGATCACGGCGTCACCGGCCGGATGGCCGAAGCGGTCGTTGATGGACTTGAAGTTGTCCAGGTCCAGGCACAGCAGCGACAGGTCGTCGCCGCGCTGCGCGCAATGCTGCACCGCGCGTTCGAGTTGTTCCTCGAAGTCGCGCCGGTTCGACACGCCAGTCAGGCTGTCCTTGCGCGCCAGCCGGTCGAGCTCGGCCTCGGCTTCCTTCTGGCGCGTGATGTCGAAGGTGAAACTGAAATAGCCCTGTACCTGGCCGTGGGCGTCGCGGTCGGGAATGAAGTTCGACTGGTAGTGCAGCGTGCGGCCGTTCAGGTCTATCGAGCCTTCGAAGCTCACATTTTCTCCGGCCAGCACGCGTTCCACATGGGGCCGCACGGCCTCGAAACGATCCTGCCCACGCGCCTCGGCGATGGTGCGGCCCAGGAAGGCTTCCTCCGGTTGGCCAAAGAGGCGTTCGGCGGCGGCGTTGACGTACACATAGCGAAGCTGCGCGTCCATGCGCGTGACCAGGGCCGGAATGCTGTCGGTCACCGAGCGCATGCGTTCCTCGCTGCGCGCCAGGGCACGCTCGCTGTGCTGGGCCTTGTCCACTGCTTCGTGCAGGCGCGCATTCAGGCGCCGCTGTGACAGGAAGAACACGCCCAGCAAGCCAAACAGTCCGATGCCGAGGCCAGCGATCACCATGGCCAGGCGCTGCTGCCGGCCGAGCGTGGCTTCGCGCTCGCTCGCCAGGTCGGCGCTGGCTTCCAGCCGGCGCACATCGAACGCCTGCTGCGCGTATTTCAGGCGCGCGTCGAAATCATCGCCGGCCTTGGCCTGGTCGCCTTCATCCAGGCGCGTCTCCAGTTCATTCAGGCGCTTGAGGAAGGCAGGCGCGTCCGCCGGCAGGCGCGGACCCGACAACCAGAGCGCGGCCAGGCTGCGCAGCACGCGGCGTTCGTCGCGCTCGTCCTGCTTGGACCGGAAGCCCAGGGCGGAAGCACGCAATTCGCGATCGGCCAACGCGCCGTCGCCGGAATCGCGCGCGGCCAGGCCGAGCACCTCGTGGCCCAGGCCCAGCAATTGCGAATTGCGCAGCTTGCCGGCCAATTCCAGGATGCGCTGGCCATTGCGGCGCTGGCCTTCGATATCGCCTTCCATGCGGGCGATGCGCGCGTCTTCCAGGCTCAGCTCGGCATCAAGCTTGGGATCGCTCAGGCGCGTCACCAGCTTCAGGCCCAGCTCGACATCGCGCTTGGCCTCTGCGCGCCGGCCCAACTGCGCCAGCGCATTGGCGCGGTTGCGCAGCAGGCGCACGCGCACCGGAATGGCTTCGTGTGTGCCCAGGGCCACCAACCCACGCGAGGCATAGTCAGCCGCGGCGGCATGCTTGCCCAAGGTGTAACTCAGTGAGGAATAGGCCAGGTAGACATCGCCCTGCAGGTCGGCCATCGGATGCGTGGCCAACAGGCGCTCGGCATCGCCGAGCAGGCGCTCGCCCTGGACGAAGTCCTGCATGGAAATCCGGCCGCGGCTTTCCGCGATCAGGCCGCGCACGCGCAAGGTGGTCGAGCCAGCGCGCTCGGCCGCTTCGCGCGCATGGATGCCGGCGTCACGCTGGCAGGTCCAGTCGGCCTTGACGCGGCAGGCGTTGGCCTGCGCCAGGTAGAGCAAGGCTTCTTCTTCGGAGCGACCGCGCGCATGCGCAGCCGCCAGCAGCGCCGGCAACTTCGCGAGCACCCCATCCGGATCCACCAGCGCCTGCAGTTCCAGCGGATGCCGCGGTACCGGGTCTGGCTCGACCGCCGGCGCCGGGGTAACGGAAGCACTCGCCATGTTGCATAGCAGCAGCCCGAACAGGCACAGGACGCGCGGCCACCACGCGACACGGCGGGCAGCGCGGCAGGCGAATGCGGGCGCCCAGGGCTTCATGCCCGCGACTTTAGCCCAGCCAAGCCGGCCCGAACGTGATTGCCGCGGAGAAATTTATCTCTCCGACAAGGGCAAACGCCCGAATCTTGGCTATGCTCGGCGCACCTTACCGTCCCGGAGTTCACCATGGCCCTGCTCGCAAACGACAAAGCCGGCAAGCTCATCCTGCGCGTGGCGCTGGGTGGCATCCTGCTGCTGCATGGCATTGCCAAGCTGCGCAATGGCGTCGACTGGATGGCGGGACCGCTGAACGCGCACGGGCTGCCCAGCGCCCTGGCCTATGGCGCTTACGCCGGCGAAGTGCTGGCGCCGCTCTTGCTGATCGCCGGTTTCTACGCGCGCCTTGGTGCGCTGATCGTGGTCATCCACATGCTGTTCGCGCTGTTCCTGGTGCATATGGGTGAACTGTTCAAGCTCAACGAGATGGGCAGCTGGAGCATTGAATTCCAGGCGCTGCTGCTGTGCTCGGCGCTGACGGTTTTCCTGATCGGCCCGGGCAAGCTCGGCATCAACGAAAAGTAATCGCGCTACTTGGCCAGGAAACCCCCGTCTGCCGCGAAGTAGGCACCAGTGACCAGGCTGGCGCGCGGGCTCGACAAATACAGCACCAGGTCGGCGATCTCCTCGGGCTCGCCCAGGCGGCCGATCGGGTGCAGCTCGGCGTATTGCGCCAGGGTCTGCGGGTCGCTGCCGAGCATGGGCGTTTGGATGAAGCCCGGGCCGATGGCATTGATGCGCACCGACTGGCGCGCATATTCC
The DNA here is from genome assembly GCA_966096795.1 of uncultured Gammaproteobacteria bacterium. GTDB lineage: Bacteria > Pseudomonadota > Gammaproteobacteria > Xanthomonadales > Xanthomonadaceae > Arenimonas. Next base: position 27,410 of record CBHTVR010000032.1, on the reverse strand, counting down.
AGCGCGGCCGCGCGCGTCAGGCCGAGCACGCCGTGTTTGGAGGCGGTGTAGGCCGACGCATTCGCCCAACCGACCTGGCCCAAGATCGAGGACATGTTGACGATGCTGCCGCCGCGCCCGGCCATGGCTGGAATCTGGCAGTGCATGGCGAGGAACACGCCGGTCAGGTTCACATCAATCACCTGGCGCCAGGCCTCGGGCGTCATCTCACCGACCGGGTGCATCTCGCCGCTGATGCCGGCGTTGTTGCAGGCGATGTCGAGCGCGCCGAATTCGGACTGCGCCCGCGCGACCATCTGTTCATGGTCGGAGATGCGCGCGACATCAGCGCCAAGGGCGATGCCGCGCACCGAAGGAAACTGCGCGCGCACCAGGTCCAGGGTTTCGCGGCAGGATGCTTCGCGGCGATCGCCCAGCACCAGGTTGGCGCCTTCGCGCGCAAAGGCCAGCGCCACCGCGCGGCCGATGCCCGAACCCGCGCCCGTCACCAGGGCGGTCTTTCCGGACAGTTCAAGTTCCATGGCAGGCTCCCGTAGAGGCCGGCCAGGCAGGGCCGGCATTGCAGGCGCATCATAGGCCCGGTGCCGGCCCACCGCTTTGATCTGAAGCAAGCGCGCCCGGGCTTTCGCAAACGCTGCGACCGATCCGGCTAGTCTGTGCGCATGCACGAAGACGAATCCTTCCCCGAGTTCCCCGAAAGCGACCCGCGCCAGGCCCATGCGCCCATCAAGGGCCGCGGCTCGGCCTCGCGCCCGGCCGGGCGCTTCGAAAAACAAGTGCGCGTGGGCAGCGATGACGGCTGGGGCTCGGTCTACCAGGACAGCGGGGACCTGCCGCCGCTGCTGACCACGGTCACCGAAGAACGCGCACGCAGCATCATCAGCCACAACAGCTCGCCCGATGTCGGCTTCAACCAGTCCATCAATCCCTATCGCGGTTGCGAGCATGGCTGCGTGTATTGCTTCGCGCGGCCCTCGCATGCCTACCTGGACTTGTCGCCGGGCCTGGATTTCGAAACGAAGTTGTATGCCAAGACCAATGCCGTCGAACGCCTGCGCGCGGAACTGGCCAAGCCGGGCCACAAGCCCGAGGCCCTGGCGCTGGGCATCAACACCGACGCTTATCAGCCGATCGAAAAGCGCTACCAGATTTCGCGCGCGGTGCTCGAACTGCTGGCCGAGACCAGGCACCCGGTGCACATCATCACCAAGGGTTCGCTGCTGCTGCGCGACCTGGACCTGCTCTCGGCGATGGCCAAGGACGGATTGGCGCAGGTGTTCGTGTCGGTGACTTCGCTCGACAACCACCTGTCTTCGAAACTTGAACCGCGCGCCGCCGCGCCGCATACGCGCCTGAAGCTCATCCGCGCCTTGCACGAGGCCGGCGTGCCGGTCGGCGTGCTGGTGGCGCCGGTCATCCCGATGATCACCGACATGGAACTCGAGCGCATCCTGGAAGCAGCGCGCGAGGCCGGCGCCTGCAGCGCGCGCTACGTCCTGTTGCGCCTGCCGCACGAGCTGAGCGAGGTCTGGCGCGAGTGGCTGGCCCTGCACTATCCCGAACGCGCCGCCCATGTGATGAGCCTGGTGCAGCAGATGCGCGGCGGCAAGGACTACGAAAGCGGCTTCGGCATCCGCATGCGCGGCCGCGGCCCCTTCGCCGACCTGCTCAGGCAGCGCTTCAAGAAAGCCTGCACGCGTTTTGCCTACGGCGAGATGCCCGACTACAACGACCGCCTGTTCACGCCGCCGCGGCCGGACTCGCCGCAGGGCAGCCTGTTCTAGCCAGCCCCGGCATGACGTAGAATGGCGGCAGCTCCCCCGGACCGCCGCCATGCCTCTCGATCTGCCGCCCGCCGCTGCCGAACAAGCCATCCACTGCAGCAAATGCGAGGACTGGAACCAGCCGCAGGCACCGTTCCGCATCCACGGCAACACCTGGTATGTGGGCACGCGCGAGCTGTCGGCCATCCTGGTGACAGGCCCCAAGGGCCATGTGCTGCTCGACGCCACCCTGCCGCAATCGGTGCCGCAGATCCTCGCCAATATCCGCGCGCTGGGATTCAAACCGACCGACGTGAAGTGGATTCTCAACTCGCACGCGCATTTCGACCACGCCGGCGGCATCGCCGCCATGCAGCGCGCCAGCGGTGCGAAAGTGGGCGCCAGCGCATCGGGGGCCGCGGCCCTGCGCGCGGGCGAAATCGGAAACGACGACCCGCAGTATGAAGGCGCCAGCAATGTCCACTACCCGCGCGTGCAGCACGTGCAGGTGCTGGCCGACAACCAGGACATCGCAGTCGGCCCGCTCCACCTGCGCGCGATGATGACGCCCGGGCACACCCCCGGCAGCACCAGCTATACCTGGCGCAGCTGTGAAGGCAAGGACTGTCGCCAGATCGTCTACGCCGACAGCCTCACGTCCTTCTCGCTCGGCAAGTACCGCTACACCGGTGGCCAGGGTCGCCCTGACGTGTCCGGCAAGTTCGCCGCCAGCATCGAGCGCATCCGCAACGCGCCCTGCGACATCGTGCTGTCCACGCACCCCGGCGCCACGGAGATTCTTGAGCGCCACGCGGCCAGCACGCCCGCGCACAATGCCTTCATTGATCCCAAGGGCTGCCAGGTCCTGGCCGAGGGCGCCGCCGATGCCTTGAAGCAGCGCCTGCAGCGCGAAGCAAAAGCCGCGCCGGACGAAGAGCTGTAGCCGCGACATGGCCCGCGTATTGATTCCGCTGCCGCGCCGCGACTTCGATCCTTCCGAAGTCGCTTTGAGCTGGCAGGTACTGCAGTCACGCGGTCACGAGGTGGTGTTCGCCACGCCCGAAGGCGAAGCGGCCGAGGCCGACCCGATCATGATCAGCGGGCGCGGGCTCGACGCCTGGAGCCCGCTGCCGGTGCTGGGCCAGCTGAAATTCTTCGGCCTGATCTTGCGCGCCCGCGCCGATGCCCGCCGAGCCTACGCGGCCATGCGCGTGGCGGCGACATACAGGCAGCCCCTGCGCTGGGATGCAGCGCGTGCGTCGGATTTCGATGGCCTGTTGCTGGGCGGCGGCCACTGTGCCCGCGGCATGCGCGAGTTCCTGGAAAGCGCGCGCCTGCAAGCGCTGGTCGCGGATTTCTTCGCGGCCGACAAACCCGTCGCCGCCATTTGCCACGGCGTGCTGCTGGCGGCGCGCAGCCAGCGCACCGATGGCTTGTCGGTGTTGCACGGCCGCAAGACCACGGCCCTGACCTGGAAGCAGGAACGCACGGCCAGCGCACTCGCACATCTTGGGCGCTTCTGGGACCGCAACTATTACCGCACGTATCCCGAGCAGTCCGGGCAGCCCGCAGGCTACATGTCGGTGCAGCAAGAGGTTACGCGCGCGCTGGCCACACCCGAGGATTTTCTCGATGTGCCCGACAACGCGCCGCAGGTCCTGCGCAAGACCCTGGGCCTGCACCGCGACACTGCCACCGATTCCCGCCCGGCCTGGGTGGTGCGCGACGGCAACTACGTCTCGGCGCGCTGGCCCGGCGATGCTTACACCTTTGCGGAAACTTTCGCGCAAGTACTGGAGTCGCAATCGCCATGAACGATTCGATGCGCGACGCCGCCGCCAAAGTCCCCGCCGTCACCCTGGGTTTCTGGATCATCAAGATTCTCGCCACCACCCTGGGCGAAACCGGCGGCGATGCCGTGTCCATGTCCATGAACCTGGGGTATTTGGTTGGCACGGGAATCTTCGCCGTGTTGTTCCTGCTCGCGGTGGTAGTGCAGATCCGCGCGCGAGCGTTTCACCCTTTCATCTACTGGGCCACCATCGTGGCCTCCACCACGGTCGGCACCACGATGGCCGACTACGCCACGCGCTCGCTGGGCATCGGCTATACCGGCGGCAGCACGCTGTTATTGGGCCTGCTGCTGGCCTGCCTGTTCACCTGGCATCGGGTGATGGGTTCGGTGGACATCGGCACGGTCAGCTCGCCGCGTACCGAAGCTTTCTACTGGCTGACGATCATGTTCTCGCAGACGCTGGGCACTGCGCTCGGCGACTGGACCGCCGACACCGCGGGCTTGGGCTACCTAGGCGGCGCGGCCATTTTCAGCGGCCTGCTGGCCGTGGTGCTGCTGGCGCACTGGTTCAGCCGCCTGTCCACCACCTTGTTGTTCTGGTGCGCCTTCGTGCTGACGCGGCCGCTGGGCGCGGTGGTCGGCGACTACCTGGACAAGCCTGTTGCGCATGGCGGTCTTGAGCTCAGCCGTTACCTGGCAAGCGCGGTGCTGGCCGCTGCCATCATCGTGTTGGTCTGGTTGCTGCCGCAGCGGCCCGCGCACAAGGCGCACTAGGCCACCGGGCGGATCGCTGGCCTACTCTCCGGCCAGCGCCAGCTGTAGGACCATGACCTGAAATTCGGCCGGCCTGAGCGGCGCAAATCCGATTTCAATGTTCAGTACACCGGCCTGCACGTCCGCCTGGCTGGTCGTCTCGGCACCGCAGCGCACGTAGTAGGCGTCGCGCGCGCTGTTGCCCTGAAAGGCGCCGTTGCGAAACAGCGTTTGCATGAAGTCCGTCACCTGCAGGCGCAGCTGCGCCCACAGCGCTTCTTCATTGCGCTCGAATACGGCCCATTGCGTGCCCATCAGCAGGCTGCGCTCGATATGCAGCTGCAGTCTGCGCACAGGAATGTACTTGAACGGATCCCCCTGGGTATCCGCGCCCGCCAAGGTCCGCGTGCCCCAGACCACGTGGCCACGCCCGCTGAAGCTTCGAAGTGCGTTCACCCGCTGGCTGTTCAGCACGCCGTTCTGCGGGTCAGTGATGGCACTGGCCAGGCCGCGCACGCCGTTCAAGCTTGCCTCCACTCCGGCCGGCGCCTTCCACACGCCGAAATTGCTGTCGGTTCGCGCCACCACGCCGGCGACGGCTCCCGAGGGCGCCAGGGTGCGCGTCTGCGAATTGTCCACCGGGTCGGCCGTGCAGATCGCCGGAAAATAAACGGCGGCATTGCGTGAGGTGGGAAGCCTGTCCACCCACTCGACGATGTCCTCGAATTGCCGACCGCGTGGCGCATCCACCAGATAGACGGCGCGCCGCGCCTCGCACAGGGCGATCGCGGCCTGCGCCACGACCACGGCGTCGGAATCACTCAGGTCAAAGGTATCGGGCACGCACAACAGGTTGAAATCATCTTCCTCGCGCAAGGCCTGCAGTCCCGAGTCGGGCGACGAGCCCAGCAAAGCCTCCACCGCTGGCCGCGCGCCCCGCTCCACGCGCAGCACCAGGGCCTGCCGACCGCCATTGGCGAAGAAGCAATGCACGGCGTAGGACGTGGGAAAAGCCACATCCAGCGGCCCGAAAGCACGTTCGAAATCCTGCCAGGAGCGCAGCGCCACCGGTGCCTGGGTCGGCCCCGAGCCCAAGAAACCCACAATGGCGGCCATCGATGTAGGCGCCCCGACAATGCTGTCCAGGGCGGCCACGGCTCAGGCCTCGGCCGGCATGAAGATGCCCACCAGCACCAGCAGCCAGAACAGACTGCCGATCACGAACCAGATGATATTGGCGGCAGTGAATTGCGAATTCCCGCGACCATCGGGATCGCCACAGGCGGCATTCGCGGCCCTCTGGACCTGCAACCGCAACACCGCCAGCAAGGGCACGCAGGCCACCGAGATCAAGTCCACCGCCAGGCCGCCAAACTCGCGGTTGCTCATGCGGCCGGAAATGCTGGCGACCAGCATCACGATGACGACGGCAGTGGCGCGGGCGTTGTGGTTCCAGTCGAACGCGATCTGCTGGCGCCGCAGCGACTGGTCAATCTCGGCATTGAGCGAGTGCTGGAAAAAGACACTGAAGATCGCCCGCATCACCGGCCATTCGTCGCCGCGGGTGGCGCGCTTGATCAGGGCCCACTGCTTGTAGTCCCAGTACAGGCCGTACAGCCCCATGGTCAGCAGGTAGAGCAGCAGGAACTTCACGCCGGACACGATGTAGAAGCGATCACTCGCCTCCGTCGCCAGTTCGAGCTGGTCGTGGCTCGGGGCGGCGTAAGGATTGACGGAATCTTCGGTCATGGCGGCTCCCCGGGGCTGGCATCCGGATTTAACGAAACTTTCTCCCCGCCCCGGCCACGGACGCCCGCGCTGTCGTTTTCAACCATGGCAAGTCATCGGGCAATGGAGTTAAATGCCGCCACACCAACCCCGCCGAGGCCCGCCATGAAGCTGTACATGCATCCCATCTCCACCGGCGCGCGCCCGGTGCGCCTGCTGATCGCCGAGCAGAACATTCCCTGCGAGGAAGTGTTCGTGGACATGATGAAGGGCGAGCACCACCAGCCACCCTATTCCGAGATCAATCCCAACCGCATGATCCCGATGCTGGATGACGATGGTTTCCAGCTGACCGAAAGCTCGGCCATCATGAAATACCTGGCCGACAAGTTCGACCTCGCCGTGTATCCGAAAGACCTCAAGCAGCGCGCCCGCGTGAACGAGGCCATGGATTGGCTGAACACCCAGTTCTACCGCGACTTCGGCTACGGCCTGGTGTACCCGCAGCTGTTCCCGCACCACAAGCGCCGCAGCGACGAAGCCCACGGCGGTTGCATCGAATGGGGCAAGAAGGGCGCGCAGCGCTGGCTTACCGTGCTCGATCAGCATTGGCTGGGCCAGGGCAAGGCCTATCTGTGTGGCGACAGCATCACCCTGGCCGATTACTTCGGCGCCTGCCTGGTCTCGATCGGCGACCTGGTCGGTTGCGACTTCGCCGACTATCCCAACATCCGCCGCTGGTTGGGCGAGATGCGCAAGCTCAAGTCCTGGAACAGCGTGAACCAGGTGTTCGAGCAAGTGGTGGAAGGCAACAAGGGCAAGGCCTTCGTTACCGCCTGAGTGCCGCTATTGGCGCAGCTCCAGCGCCACGTCAATGCCATCCACTCGCTTGCCCAGCCAGTGGATGGCGGCGCCGAACTCCAGTGCCAGCACCACGGCCGCCAGGGCCGCAGACACCAGCAGCGCCGCGGCCAAAGGCGCGAACAACTGCACCAGGAACCAGGCGATCGCCCCGACCACCACCGCCGGAATCAGGGCAATGGCCAAGCTCACCAGGTAGACGCCGACGAAAATCAGGCGCTGGCCCATCACCTCCACGCCGGCCTCGCGGCCACCGGGCGAGATCAGCCAGGCCGGGAACACCAGCATGCCCGCGAACGGCAGGCACATCATCAGCCCGCACAGCGGCAAATTGACCAGCGCAATGCCGATCGCCGCGCTGATGACATTGGGCGCCGAAAGCAAACCGCTGCCGCCACGCAGCACCAGGCACACCGTCATCGCCAGCAGCAGCAACCACTGCGCGAAAGCCAGCATCACCATCGGCGTCAGCAGTTCACCCAGCGCGATCTGCCAGCCGCGCACCGGGCTGGCCTTGAGCACGTCCAGGTATTCGAAGGTGCGGCGTAGCCCGCGTTGCATGAACATCGGCCCGCCAATCAGCAGCCAGACCGAGAACATGCCGATGAAGATGCCGGCGACCTTCAGGAACACCAGGCGCGAGGGCGCTGCGCCCAGCCAAAAGCCACCAGCGAAAATGACCGCAGCGATGATCAGGAAACTGCGCAGCCGCCAGAACGGGCCGGCAGCAATCAGGCCCTTCCACAAGAAGGCGATCGGCACGAAGCCCTGCGGCGCCAGCGGGAAGGCCGAGTCGCGCGGCTTCTTGGGGGCGTTCTCGCGCTTGCCCTCGCGGCGCGCCTGGCTGCGTTCGGCGCGGCGCCGGGCGTGGTCGATGGACGCTTCCTCGAAAGATACATGCGAGCGCACCACCCACAGGTAGTGGAGCGCAAGCAGGGCAACCGCGGGAACCAGGGAACGCAGGAATTCGCTCGTGCCCGCGGTGAAAAAAGGCGCGACCATCGCCTTGAACGGCATCAACAGCCAGGTCACCGGCGGCGTGCCCAGGACGGCGCCGACATAGGCGATGACCGCCCTGGCATCGGCCAGGTCCTGGCGCCGCGGCAGGCTCAGGTTGCGCTGCATCCACCACCAGCAGCCCGCCGCCACCAGCGCTACCACGGCCAGCACGATGGCCCGGCGCATGATCGGCCGCATGCCCAGGTCCAGCAGGCGTTCGCGGGCAAAGGAGGCACCCATGAAGTGCAGCTTGACCGTCGCCAGCACCATCCAGATGCCGATCGCATGATGGAAGGCGCTTCCCGCCAGGCCATTGCCCTTGCGCAGGAGCAGCGACATCAGGAAGGCCGAGAAGAAAATCGCCAGCTGCGAGCGCAGCAAGGTGAACTGGATCAAGGCCACGCGCGACAAGGGCGCGGGAAACAGGAAGGCGACTTCGGCCTCGCTGAACTGAAGGGCCGCGCGATCACCCGGCAGCAGCCAGGCGATCAGCACGAAGACCAGCAGCGCCGCCGCTGCCAGGACCGCGAACAAGGGCATGATCTCGGCGGGCATGTCGCTGCTGCTTCCGGCATGACGCACGCTGTTTTCGAACGTGTGCCGGATGACGAAGAAATAGAAATAGGCCACGCCGGCGATCGCGCCGAACAGGTACTTGGGCTGGCGCAGGCGCAGCAGGCGCTGGCGCACGCCGTTGTACAGGCTCAGCGCCTGCAGGTAGGAAAACGCGCGCAGCACCGTCGCGATGCTGCTCATTGCGGCAGGCTTTCGTCGGTCTCGCCGGTGGCGCGGAAGAACACGTCTTCCAGGCTGGCGTCGGCATGGTCGGCGAAGCGGGCGCGCACATCGGCCACCGAACCGTCGGCCATCTTCACACCGTTCTTCAGGATCAGCAGGTGCGTGCAGACCTCTTCCACCAGTCCCAGCAGGTGCGAGCTCAGGATGATGGCGGCGCCTTCGCGCGCGAGCTTGCGCATCACGCCCTTCATGCGGCGCATGCCCACCGGGTCCAGGCCAGTCATGGGCTCGTCGAAGATCACCACCTTGGGCTGGTGCAGCAGGCCGCAGGCAATCGCCAGCTTCTGCTTCATGCCGCGCGACAATTCGCTGGGCAGCAGTTGCTGCTTGTCGGCCATCTCCAGCTCGGTGAGGATCTGCTGCGCGCGCTCCTGGTAGTCGACCACGCCATACAGGCGGGCGACGAAGTTCAGGTGCTGCGAAACCGTAAGGTAGTCGAACAACCGCGGCTCATCGGGGATGAAGGCGGTCTGGCGCTTGGCGTTCACCGGATCATTGGCGACGTCGAAGCCACACAGGCTCGAGCTTCCCAGCGTGGCGGGAATGATGCCGGTCAGGCAGCGCAGGGTCGTGGTCTTGCCGGCGCCGTTGGGCCCGACCAGTCCCATCACCTCGCCTGGGCGCACGATGAAGCTCAAGTCGTCCACGGCGGTGAAATCACCGTAACGCTTGGTGAGATTGCTGACCTCGATCATGACTTCCCCTGGATCCGGCCCGCGGGTACCCCGCGCATGCAGGGAAGTCTAGCTTGCCGGCCGCAGCAAACGCTGCGGCCGGAAGTCATACCGATCCGATTACAGGCCGGCCTTGGCAGCAGCGGCGCCAGCGGCGAAGGCCGCCGCGTTGCGCGGCAGCGGCATCGCCGGCTGGGTGTTGCCGACCTTGGCCGGGCCGCCCATCAGCGTGGCCCAGTAGCCCTGCGCTTCGTTGTTGCCCGCCGAGGTGGACATCATCCGGTTGAAGTCCACCTTCAGGTTCTTGGCCGTGGCCAGGCTCGTCAGCAACTTCGGCTCGGCATTGGCGATGTCGATCTGCTGTTCAATCGCCACCATCAGGATCTCGATGCCGATGGTGACGATGATCTGCGGGCCGATGCTGGCCATCAGGCTGGTCATGGTGCCCGCGGCCTCCAGGGTGGCGCGGGCCGTCCCGGCCATGGCCTTGACCGACTGTTCGGTCACCTTCTCACCCAGCCTGATCGCGGCGCGCTCCGCCAGGAGCTTGGCCAACGCGTCCACCGAGGCCTGGGTGACGAATTTTCCGCGCTCGGCGAACGGGAACAGCTTCTGGAACACCGCATCAGAGGTAATCGAGGCCACGATGGCGGCATTGGCCGCGCGCTGGGCCGCCATGCTGCCCATGATCGCTTCCATGCTGATCTCATCGAAGTCCGGCGGCACCTCATCCACGTCGAACAGCGATTGCAACTGCGATCGCGGGTACTGGTTCTGGCGGAAGGTCTGGCCGCCCTTCCAGGCGCGGTAGGAATCCAGCGCGTTCTGCGCGACATAGATGCGGAAGTTGCGCACCTGCGCGATCACGTCTTCGAGCAGGGCGATTTCCTCGGGGCTGGCCGAAGCGCGCTCCTTCGCGGCCGCCACCACGCGCGAGAACACCGCCAGCTGCAGCACAGCGCTGTCCTGCGGGCTCTTGCCGATCTGGTCCCAGGTGCTGCGGGCAAAATCGGCCGGCAGCTTGCTGCCTTCGGGGCCGGTCTTCATGCCTTCGATGATTTTGTTGATGGTGGTGCGCTCGGCCACCAACTTCAGCGCCACCGCCTCGGCACTATTCAAGCCAAACAGGCCGGGCTGGTTATACGGCGCCACCTGCCAGGTGATGCCCAGGGGCTGGCAAGCCGCGCCGTAGATCGGCAGTACGTTGCGCTTGGTGCCCGCAGGGCAGGTCCAGCAGGTGCCGCCGATGTCGTGCTTGATTTCCTTGTCGCCGGGCAGCGCGTTGCGCGCGTTGAAGGCTGCCGACATCAGGGAATTGGAACTGCTGATCGGATCGAAGATTTCTTTCGACTCGCAATTCAGGGCCTTGGCCTGCGTGGCCGAGGCGAAGCGAAGGCCGGGCGCGCGCTGGCAAGCCTGGCTGCCATCGACCGGGAGGATGGTACGGTCGGTGGCGATCGGGCAGGACCAGCAACCGCCGCCGGCGCTGATGTCCTGGTCGCCCTGGATGCGCATATCGTAGAACTCGCCCGCATCACAGGCGGCCTTGCCTTCGTTCTTGGCGACGCTTTGCTTCTCGGACGTGGCGGTGGAACAGGCCTTGTCGGTGTTCACCGCGTAACCGGTGCGGTTGTAGCCGGACGGGCAACTCCAGCAGCCGCCGCCATTGATGCCGTCCCAGAACGTGCCACTGCCGCATTCATGTGGCCAGATGGTGCTCTTGCTCTTGGTCGCGGCCTTCAGGGTTTCACCGGCGGGGATGTAGCAGGCGTTGGCGGCATCGATATGCGCCGCCGAGCGCTTGTAATTCGGCGGGCAGCTGTAGCATTCGCCACCGCGAATCGGGTCAAAGAACGTGCCGCTCGCGCACAGCCGACCATGGAAGATGGCCGCAAGATAGCCGCCCTTCTGGGTGGAATCCTTCTGCTGGCAGGCCTTGTCCGAATCCACCGCGGCGGCCGAGCGCTCATAGTCCTTCGGGCAGGACCAGCAGGACCACTTGCCGACATCGGGGAAGGTACCGGACGGGCACAGCGCCGAGGCGTTGTGCACGAAGCTCGCCGCCACCGGGCGGCAGAGCTTGCCCGTGTCCGGGGTGCCGCAGGTGGCCTTGGAGCTGCCCACCGGGCCAATACCGAAGGACGTCGGCAAGGGGGTGCCATCAATCGTGCCGCGGACTTCCAGCTGCGGCCCGGTAGGAGTCGTCGGCTTGGTCGGCGCGCCAGGCGTGACGTCAATGCTGCCGGTGCCGGCGATCACGATCGGTTGGGTCGGCGCCGATACATTGACGTTCGGCGTGGGGAGCACCACCGGCGGCGGCGCGATGTAATTGCTCGGCGGCGTGATGACCACCGGCGGCGGCGTGATGTTCGGCGCCGGATTGATGTTCACGACGATGTTGGCCGGGTTGGCAATGGCCACCTGCACCAGGCCGCCTTGCACCACTGTCCAATTCTCGCCTTCGCGGCGCACGATGGCGCCATCGGCGGCCGCCAGGCCCCACACGCTGCCGTCGGCACCGGCGGCGACCTGCTTCAACTTGCCGGGAATCTGCGCCCAGCCCGAACCATTCCAGCGCCAGATGTCGTTGTTGGCATTCACACCCCAGACATCGTTGTCGCGCGCCGCGGAAATCTGCACCAGCTGGCCTTGGATGCCTTGCCAGTCGTTGCCCACGCGATGCAGCACCGCGCCACCGCGATTCACGCCCCAGACGCCGCCATCGGCAGCGACCGAAATGCTGGTCAGCCGGCCGCCCACTTGGGCCCAATCGGAACCGGTCCAATGGAAGATCGCATCGTCCTTGCCCAAGCCCCAGACATCATTGGCATTGCGCACCGATACCTGCGCCAGCACCGGCGCGCCGGTCATCTCTTCCCACTGCTTGCCAACGCGGCGAAAGACCTGGCCGCCGGCGTTCACCACCCACACGCTGCCATCGGCAGCGACCGAGGCCTGCGATGCCGCGCCAGGCACATTCGTCCACGCGCCTCCGCTCGACTGCCAGATCTGCCCTGCGGAATTGACGCCCCACACCTGCACCGGCGGGGATTGGGCCAAAGCCATGCCAATGGCGGCCAGCCACAGCGAGAAGACAAGCAGGACACGGGAGATCACTTTCATGAGTTCTTCCTGGCGTGGTTCTACGACGGAGGGAGGGAGCTCTCGTCCTGATGCCTGCTTTCCCTGGTCGACGCGGGCACTCCCCAGAGCCACGTCGATGCTGAATTTACCTGAACACGCACTCGGGCGCCTTTGCCGGCCAAGGCTTGGCGCGCAGTCCTGCCGAGTGTGCAGAAAGCGTTAAAGCGACCCGCCGGGTCGTGGGCGAGTCCGCTAGACTCGGCCACGGGCGCAATTCGCGCCGTCGCACCGCCATCAGGAACTCGCATGGGAATTCGCGCGCTGCTTGTCTTGCCGCTGTTGGGCTGGTCCGCTTTTGCGCAGGCCGGCGAGTATGTTCCCGTGCTGCCGATCGCTTCGCCGCTGCCGGTCGAGGTTTATCTGGCGCAGCATGCGTTGGGCATCGATACGCCGGCGACGGGGCACCCCGGCGGAATACTTGGCGACTACCTCGCCGACGGGGTGGAATCCGGACGCACCCAGCGCGGCGAGCAACGCATCGCCAACACACGCGAACTGCTGCGCGACTACGACTTCAACGCGCGCTACCTCGAAGCCTTTCGCCGCGCCTTCCCCGCCGACATCAGCCCCGACCCGCGCATCACCCCGCTCGACCTGCTGCTGCGCTGGGAGTCGTTTCCTTACGCGCTCAACGACCAGGCCCATCCCGCCACCGACCCGCCCATGGGCCTGGTGCTGAAGGTACAAGGCAAATGGGCGATGTCCTACACGCTGCAGAAGTTGTACGTGCGCACCTCGCTGTTCCTGGTGCGGCGCTCGCTCGACCGCAAGGGAAAGATCGAGGAAGAGGTGCTGCTGAGTCGCTCCTACAGCTTTGATGCCGTGCTCGACCGCGCCTGGGGCGTGGAGCCCGAGGTCAACCAGCGCCGCTGGGACGGCATCGGCAAGCCCGAGATCGAGCGACTGCTCGACCTGGGCATCGCCCACAATATGGACATGCTGGCCTACGATTTCTCGCCCGCGGGCCGCGCCATGCTGACCAGGCGCGCGAATGCATTCGAAACCTCCAAGTACAAGGGCAAGTCCTTGTATGGCCGAATCCTTCGTGAAACGCCGGAATGGTATTGGGCCTACCCCGCCCGGGACGAGGAGCGCTATCTGCCGCGCTCGATGGTGTCCATCTACGCGCTGGAAGCGAAGGCCGGCGGTGAAGCCGCGCCCGAGGTGCGCGACGGCCCGCCCGTGCGCGACCCGGCGCGACCAACGCGCTAGCAGGCGCGCCGCGGGCGCGGCCTCAGGGCCCGAGCAGCAGCTTGGCCAGGGCGGCCAAAGACATGGCGAAAGCCAGCGCGGCCAGCCATTGCGCACGCCGCGCCGTGGCCAGCGCCTGGTCTTCGCGCGACAGCGGCGCCGGCTTGCGCGGCGCGGCGAGTACGGTGTCGGGCCCGACCAGCAACAGGTCCACCATGTCTGCCACCAGCGCAGGCGGGAAACGGTAGGGGTCAAAGCTCGCCACGCCGTGGCGGTCGAGCAGCTTGCGCACCACCGAGGCATTGGGCACGTACTTCATCGACCAGGTCGAAAACGAAGTCTGCGCGATCGCCTCGCGGCTTAGCACCAACAGGTCGCGGTGGCGCTCGTCCTGGCCGAGGCGCGCGTACAGCGCGTCCACTTCCGCCGCGGGGCCCTCCAGGCACTGGAAGAAACAGCCGTCGCCGAAGTACAGCGCGCCCACCAGGCCCCGCGCGGGATTGTTCTTGCGCGACTGCATCAGGATGCGCCCGACATCGGCATTCAAGCCGCTCTTGTCCACGGCCACCGGAAAGCAGGCCCGGCTGGCGTAGACCAGACGCACGATCTCGTTCTTCGTTTCCATGCCCGCCCGCGCCCGTGGTGAAAAACCGGCCGGCAGCATAGGCAGCGGCCCGTGTAGGGCGCGTCAGCAGTCCGGGCGAAGGCCCGCGGCAACGCCGCTTTATAGGGCCGGCTGGAAGCGCCGCATCGCGTTCGAAGCATCCACCACCGCGGCCACGGCGAAGCCGCTAGCCACGATGGCCTCGACGGTCTGCGCCACCGACAGCCAGTTTTCCACGCGCACGATCTTGGCTTCGGGTTCGAAGTTCACGCGGCTGCCCAGGTCCGCGCGCAGCACCGCTTCAGTGATGCGGCGCATGGCGTCGGTATCAATCGCTGATTGCAGTTGCAGTTTCAAAGCGCGGCCTCCCAGGACGAGAACTCGGCGGATGTCTTGCTTGCGCCCTTGCGCCACCAGGGCGACATCGCTTGCGGCGCCTGCAAGTGCAGGTGTTCGCCCATGCGCGGCGTGGTCAGCGCGATGCCCCGCTCCGCCGCCAGCGCGGTAACGCGTTCGAAGGGCTCGGTCCAGCCGTGCATCGCCAAATCAAAGGTGCCGTTGTGGATGGGCATCAGCCAGCGGCCCTGCAGGTCAATATGTGCCTGCACCGTTTGCTCGGGCTGCATGTGCACGAAGGGCCATTGCGCGTTGTAGGCGCCGGTTTCCACCATGGTCACGTCGAAGGGGCCGAAGCGCCGGCCGATCTCCTTGAAGCCATCGAAGTAGCCGCTGTCGCCGCTGAAGAACAGGCGCAGCGAAGGCCCACCGATGGGCTCGTCAAGAATCGTCCACGAGGCCCACAGCGTGGTGTCGCTGTCGAACGGCGTGCGCCCGGAGAAATGCTGCGCCGGCGTGGCGATGAAACGCACTCCATCAATCTGCGTACCTTCCCACCAGTCGAACTGCTGCACCTTCGCCGCGTCCACGCCCCAGGCGATCAGGCGATCGCCGACGCCAAGCGGCGCAAGGAAATGATCGGCCTTGTCGGCCAGATGCATCACCGCTTCGCGGTCGAGGTGGTCGTAGTGGTCGTGCGAGAGAATCACCCCGCGCAGCGGCGGCAGCTCCTGCAGCGCAATCGGCGGCGCGTGGAAGCGCTTGGGCCCCAGCCATTGCAGCGGCGAGGCGCGCTCGGCGAACACCGGGTCGGTAATCCACCAGCCGCCCTGCAACTTCACCAGCATGGTCGAGTGGCCGAGGCGAAACAGGCTGTGGTCCGGCGCCCGGGCGAGCATCTCGGGCGTCAGCGCCAGCACTTCCGGCGCGACGGCGGGGGTGGCATCGGCGGGCTTGCGGAACAGGGCGTCGCGCAGGATGCCCAGCGTCTTCAGGAAACCCATGCCGGGGCGCGGCAGTGGGTTGCGGAAGCGCCCGTCGGCGAACTGGGGCGAGGACTCGTGGCTGGCCGGGCGGGCCTGGGGCTTGGCGGAGAGCAGGCAGGTATTCACGGGCGGGGTTTCCTGAATAGTTACACTACCCAGTGTAGTGTACTTTTGCAGAAAGTAAACCCCCCGGTGTACTCTTGCCACCATGCCCAGCCGCCCTGCCCCGACCAAACTCACCGATCGCAAGCGCGCCGCCATCCTGGAGGCCGCCGTCGCCGAGTTCCGCCAGGCCGGCTACGACGCCACCAGCATGGACCGCGTGGCCGCCAGCGCCGGCGTGTCCAAGCGCACGGTGTACAACCACTTCCCCAGCAAGGAAGTGTTGTTCGCGCAAATCATGCAGCAGCTGTGGGAACGCAGCCTGTCCACGCCGGAGCTGGGCTACCGCGCCGACAAGCCGCTGCGCGCGCAATTGCTGCAGCTGGTAAACCAAAAACTCGAGCTGCTGCACGACCCCGCCTTCATCGATCTGGCCCGGGTCGGCATCGCCGCGGTGATTCCCTCGCCCGAACGCGCGCAGGAATTGTTCACGCGCATGGGCGACAAGGAAGAAGGCCTGACCGTGTGGATCCGCGCCGCCGCCGCCGACGGTCGCCTGAAAACCAAAGACCCCGCCTTCGCCGGGATGCTGCTGCAAGGCATGGTGAAGGGCTTCGCCTTCTGGCCGCAGATTACGCTGGGGCAGCCGGTGCTAACGGCCGCGCAACGCAAGAATGTGGCGGAGACGGCGGTGGATATGTTTTTGGCGCATTTTGCTGACGACTAGTTCCGGCGCCCTAACCAATCGAGCAGTGCGTGGTTGGCCTTCCAACTGAAAGCCTGCCCATCCGTTGCCAACCGCTATTCTTTTGATACAGAAATTGGATCTGCTGCGTTAATCAGCCTCTCTGCCTGTTCCCAAGCCAACGTCTCATTCTCGACATAATTACTCGGAAATAGCTTCACGCGCGGAGTTGACTTTTCCCTGGACCAGGTGGCTTTCGCAAAGCCTGAATCTACTTTTCTGCGCGCCTTTTCACCAGCGCCTAGGTTCATTGAGAAAAGATTCACGAACTGGCGAGGCCCGACTCCGACAAATGGTCGGAACTTCACCTTTCCGCCCTCATCAGCCTCGACCTGCGCGATGGAGTCATCGTGCAGCTCCAGCGCCTTACTCTTCGGATACGGCTCTACATAGACAACTTCTTTTATTCCACTGGCCACGATGTGCTTCGCGCAATTGTGACAAGGGTACGTTGTGCAATAGAGCGTCGCGCCATCGGAACTAATTCCCCTCCTGGCGCAGGTTAGAAGCGCATCCATTTCCGCATGCACCACCCTGCCATACTCGGTGATGTCCTTGATGCCCGAGGCCGCGATGTTCTGCCTGAGCCGATCGACCTCGGTTTCAGATATTCCCTCGATCAGCTTCGAGATTATTTCGTTCTTCTCTCTCGCGTTGCGATCCTCCCCACGCATGTAGTCCCTACCACGCTCGGCGTCCACAATCTTTCCGGTTTTTTCGTCGTATGTAGGCCAATATGTACCACCAAATGGTCTGGGGCATTCATTTGCACCGCTGGAAATGATCTCCGTCCCCGACGTAATGACCGCCCCGACCTGTCGCGACAGATCCGCGCTGCGCGTCGATGACGCGTAGGCCATGAACATTGCGTATTCGTTGAATGTTGGGGTCCGGAACGGGTCCCCAAAAACCAGATCCATAAATCGCGTGAGCCAGTTCTTTGTCTTGGTGATATTTCCGTACTCTGACAAGAAGAAGTCAGCGAGATGAAATGCATCCCGCGTGCTCTGGCCGTAGCCTAGGTTCTCGTCCTTATCTCGCTTGATAAGAATTTCGCGCTTAGTAGCGTCTGAAACAAAGCACTCAGTCTTCAAGTACTCGTCTCTCGTCTTTTCGGGCGAACTAATTGCGATCAAGTAGAACCCTTGCCCGTAGATGGCACGAAGTGCTTCGACTTCCTCCGGGTGCTTTATTGAGTCCACAATATAGACGACGCGTGAGTCCTTCTGCTTTTTCCGTTCCTCGTTAATGCGCTTTGCCGAGAGCTTGCCCAAAATTGAATTGTCGCCCGTGCGCTTGCGCAACGCATTTCCGGCATCCATCATCAGCATGACTCGCTCAAACTGATCCTCCCCGGTCGGAGGAACCTGCACGTATTTCGTGATCACCCCACTCATTCCGATCGTGACTGGTCGGTATTTGTGATGAGCTGCGATCGTAGAGAGCTGACCAATCACCAATTGTCGGTTGCAGCCAATTGGGCCCACTAGGCCAATGACTATTTCCGTAGCTTCGTTCGCGTTGCGGATCGTCATTCAGCAACCCTCCATATTAAAAAAGGGACGGAATGCCGTCCCTTTCACTTGCGACTCTAGAGCGAAACCCAACGCGGCGTTTAGCCGCACTTGCTATAGCCGCAATTCAAGCAAGTCTGGCAGCCATCCATCAACACCAAAGCCTTGGTGCTGCACTTGTGGCAGAGGCTGGCACTGGCGGGGAAGGATGCGCCCTCGCCGGTGGTGGGGGCCGCCTCGTCGGCGCGCGATGCGCCGTCGGCTCCGGCACCGGCGAGGTCGCCGCCTACACGGGGGGAATCAGACTTTTTTTTTGACTTGCCTTCGTACGCCGCGCGCTTTTCGGCGATCAAGGCGCGCTGGGCGTCGCTCAGCTCCGGGTCGACGATCATGCCGATCATCTTCAGGTGCTCTTCCACCACCGAGCCGATCTCGGCCACGATGGACGGCATGTACACGCCGCCGGCCTTGAAATAGCCGCCGCGCGGGTCGAACACGGCCTTCATCTCGTCCACCAGGAAGGTGACGTCGCCGCCCTTGCGGAACACGGCGGACATGATGCGCGTCAGCGCCACGATCCACTGGAAGTGGTCCATGTTCTTGGAGTTGATGAACACCTCGAACGGGCGGCGCAGCTCATGCTCGGTGCCCTGGTTGAGCACGATGTCGTTGATGGTCACGTACATGGCGTGTTCCACCAGCGGCGACTTGATCTTGTAGGTGCTGCCGATCAGCACGTCCGGGCGCTCGACCTTCTCGTGCATCTGCACGATGTTCGACACCGGCTCGACGGCGATGGGGGCGACCACGGCCGGTGCAGCGGCAGCCGCGGCAGCAGCAGCCGCCTTGTCTTCCGGCTTCTGCACGCTGTAAGCCTTGATCTTCTTGCTGATCTTGATGGTCATGAAACAAAACGCTCCTGGAACTTTTCTGTTGCCGTTCGCCGATCCTGGCGCCCGACGGGGGATGGGGGCATTGCGGGGAAGCGTTCACCCCCTCCCGCGAACGGGAGGGGGCTAGGCTTTAAAGCAATCGGGACATCTTATTGTGTGTAGCGTACTGCGGGTAAAACCGGCTTGCATCAGCGCGAGCTGAATGCGAGTTCTTGCTTAACGCCTGGCCTTGCGGGCGGCGGTTTTCTTGGCGGCTTTGCGCGCCGGCGCCTTCTTGGCGGCCACCTTGCGCGCAGCGACCTTGCGGGTCGCAGTCTTCTTGGCCACGGCGGCTTTCTTCGGGGCCGACTTCTTCGCTGCGGCCTTCTTGGGCGCGGCCTTCTTCTTGGCCGCTTCCACGCGCTTGCGCGCGGCAGCCACGGTGGCATTGACCGACTTCTTGGCGGCGGCCACGCGCTTCTTCACGGCTTTCACGGCGGGCGCAGCCTTCTTCTCGGCTTCGGCCACCTTCTTCTTCACGGCCTTTTCGGCCGCGGCGGCTTTTTGCTTCACGGCCTTCTGGGCGGCGGCAGCCTTCTTCTTCACGGCCTTCACCATGGGCGCGGCCTTCTTGGCGATGGCGTCGCGGATCTCGCCGGCCTTTTCGCCGACGCTATCCATGGCATTGCTCAGGGGACTGGGTTTGTTCATGGCGCGGTGCCTCCGGTGGTCGATCAATGATCAGAACTTGCCGTAGTAGCCTTCCTTCAATGCATCGAACAGGTTGGCGGCGCTGTGCATCTCGCCGTCGTACTCGATTTCCTCGTTACCCTTGGCTTCGACAATCGTGCCGTCCTCAAGTTCGAAGCGGTAGGTGGTGTTTTCCAGGTCCGCTTCCTTCACCAGCACGCCCTGGAAGGCGGCCGGGTTGAAGCGGAAGGTGGTGCAGCCCTTCAAGCCCTGCTTGTGGGCGTACATGTAGATGTCCTTGAAGTCCTCGTACGGGTAGTCCGTGGGCACGTTCGCGGTCTTGGAGATCGAGGAATCGATCCACTTCTGCGACGCCGCCTGGATATCCACATGAGCCTTCGGCGAAACATCGTCGGCCGCGATGAAGTAGTCCGGCAGGCGGGTGGCTTCATCGGTGGAAAAGGGCATGGCATCCGGGTTCACCAGGGTGCGGTAGGCCAGCAGTTCGAAGCTGTAGACCTCGACCTTTTCCTTGCTCTTCTTGCCTTCGCGAATGACGTTGCGGCTGTAGTGGTGCGCGAAGCTCGGCTCGATGCCATTGCTGGCATTGTTGGCCAAGCTCAGCGAAATCGTGCCGGTCGGCGCGATCGAGCTGTGGTGGGTGAAGCGGCCACCGTGCTCGGCCAGCTCGTTCACCAGCTCCGGCGCTTCGCCAGCCACGCGCTGCATGTAGCGCGAGTATTTGGCGTGCAGCACGCGGCCCTTGATGGTCTGGCCGATGGTCCAACCATCGCTGACCATTTCCGGGCGCTTGCGCAGCATCTCGGCGGTGACGGTGAAGTCCTCGTCCATGATCGGCGCCGGGCCTTTTTCCTTGGCCAGGGCCAGGGACACTTCCCAACCGGCCAGGGCCATGTCGCGCGACACCGCTTCGGTGAAGGCGCAGCTTTCCGGCGAGCCGTACTTCATCTTGAGCATGGTCACGGTGCTGCCCAGGCCCAAAAAGCCCATGCCGTGGCGGCGCTTGCGGGTGATCTCGGCGCGCTGCTGCGGCAGCGGCAGGCCGTTCACTTCCACCACGTTGTCGAGCATGCGGGTGAACACGCGCACGACTTCCTTGTATTCCTCGGTGTCGAAGCGCGCCTTGTCGGTGAACGGGTCACGCACGAAGTTGGTCAGGTTGATCGAGCCCAGCAGGCAGGCGCCGTAGGGCGGCAGCGGCTGCTCGCCGCAGGGATTGGTGGCGCGGATGTTTTCGCACCACCAGTTGTTGTTCATTTCATTGACGCGGTCGATCAGGATGAAACCGGGCTCGGCGAAGTCGTAGGTGCTCGCCATGATGCGGTTCCACAGCTGGCGCGCGCGGATATGCCCGAAGATCTTGCAGGCCACCAGGCCGTCTTCGCGGGTGACATACATTTCCGAGTGCGGCCAATCACGCCAGACCACTTGCTTGGGGTCGTTGACGTCGACTTCGTCGCGTTCCTTCAGGTTCACCGGGAACACCAGCGGCCAGTCCTGGTCGTTCTCCACCGCGCCCATGAAGCCGTCGGTAATCAGCAGCGACAGGTTGAACTGGCGCAGGCGGCCGTCTTCGCGCTTGGCGCCGATGAATTCCTTCACGTCCGGATGGCTTACGTCAAACGTACCCATCTGCGCGCCACGACGGCCACCGGCCGAGGACACGGTGAAGCACATCTTGTCGTAGATATCCATGAAGCTCAGCGGGCCGCTGGTGTACGCGCCGGCGCCACTGACATAGGCGCCGCGCGGACGCAGCGTGGAAAATTCATAGCCGATGCCGCAACCGGCCTTCAGGGTGAGGCCGGCTTCGTGGACCTTGTCCAGGATGCCGTCCATCGAGTCGGTAATCGTGCCCGACACGGTGCAGTTGATCGTGCTGGTGCTGGGCTTGTGCTCCAGCGCGCCGGCATTGGAGGTGATGCGGCCGGCGGGAATGGCACCGCGGCGCAGCGCCCACAGGAAGCGCTCGTACCAGTACTTCTGCTTTTCGGTGGTGGCTTCGGCGTCCGACAGCGCTTTGGCCACGCGCTTGTAGGTGTCGTCGATGGTCACATCGACCGGGTCGCCCTTCTTGGTCTTGAGGCGGTACTTCTTGTCCCAGATATCAGCCGAGGCCGGCTGCATCGCGATGCCTTGTGCGGCGTCCGTAAGGTGCTCGGCTTTGACCGCCTCGAGGCGAACAGTGCTCATCGTGCTTGAATCCTTCAGTGCGAGTCCCGGTGGCCCGGGATCGAGGTTGTTATGTGTGTCTCTGCCGGGGACCCCGACCGGGAACCCCGCCGTGTGACGGAATTCTCAGGAAAAGGGGCAAATGCCGGGTGAACCCGCCCGCCAGGCAAAGGCCCAGATAGGCGGCATGTTGTCCTCTGGATCGACCCCATTACGTATCGCTCGCGCGCCGTACCGGCTTGAACCAGACCCCACGGGTTGGGGCCCCTCCCCGTCGGCAACCCAAGATGTTGGGGAGCCGCCGGGAACCAAAAGTACCCCCCGACACCGGCACTGTCAACCGCCTGGATTGCCGGGGTTTGAAAATATTTCCCCTGCCCTGGCGAGGGTTTAGCCAACACTCCTGAGATTTAGGATTTTTTACTGAAACTCTTGGCTCAGGCTGGGGTCAGCCCCATTTGTTAAGCTCGGATTTCACTGTATTTACGCTTCCGGACACGTTCCCATGCGCCGAATTGCCCTCGTTTCCTGCCTCTTCCTGGCCGCCCTGGGCGGCGGGGTGGCGGCCCGCCTTTTGACCCCTTCCCCGGCCGATCCGGCCCCGGCGCGTGCGCTGCTCGAGTCGGCCGCCAGCGCCGCCCTGCCGTCCGAGGCCCTGGCCGCCACCCCGGCCGCGGCCGTGGGTTCGCCCATGCCCTCGCTGGCGCCGATGCTGGAACGGGTCACGCCTGCGGTCGTGAACATCTATACGAAGCAGGTCGTGCGCATCAACAACCCCTTCGCCGAGTTCTTCGGCGGCGGCCGCTTCCCGCAGGAACGCGTGCAGCAATCGCTCGGCTCCGGCGTCATCGTCGATGCCACCCGCGGCCTGATCCTGACCAACAACCACGTGGTCGAAGGCGCCGACTCGGTGTCGGTGACGCTGTCGGACGGCCGCAGCTTCGAGGCCAAGCCGATCGGTTCGGACGCCGATACCGATGTCGCCGTCATCCAGATTGAAGCCACCGGCCTGAAATCCATTCCGCTGGCCGATTCGGCCTCGCTGCGCGTGGGCGACTACGTGGTGGCGGTGGGCAATCCCTTTGGCCTGGGTCAGGCGGTAACGAGCGGCATCGTCTCGGCCGTAGGGCGCAGCGGTCTGAGCGGCCTGGGCTACCAGAACTTCATCCAGACTGATGCCTCGATCAACCCGGGCAATTCCGGCGGCGCGCTGGTGAACCTGCGCGGCGAGCTGATCGGCATCAATGCCGCCAGCTTCAATCCGCGCGGCAGCGAGGCCGGCAATATCGGCCTCGGCTTCGCCATTCCCTCCAACCTGGCGCGCGAAGTCATGCGCCAGCTGATGGCTTACGGCGAAGTGCGGCGCGGTTCGCTGGGCCTGGACAGCCGCGACCTGACGCCCGAACTGGCCAAGCAATTCGAGCTGCCGGCCACGGCCCGCGGCGCCCTGATCGCGCGCGTGTATCGCGGTTCGCCGGCGGAAGCGGCGGGCGTGAAGCCGGGCGACCTGATCGTCGGCGCCAACGGCCAGCGCATTGACAGCGCGCAGCAGTTGCACAATCTCGAGGGCCTGCTGCCGGTGGGCCAGGCCGTGAAGCTGGACCTGCAGCGCGACGGCCGCGTGCAAACCGTGCAGGCCACGCTCAAGGCCCAGCCCAAGGAAATCGACGGCAAGTCGCTCGATGCGCGCCTGGCCGGCGCCACTTTCACCGACCTGCCCGAGCGCTATCGCCAGCAGGGCATGAACGGCGTGGTGGTGGCCAAGGTTGCGCCCGGCAGCCGCGCCGCCGCCAACCAACTCGACAACGGCGACCTGGTGCTGGGCATCAACCGCCGCGGCGTGGTGGACATCAGCGATTTCCGCACCCGCTTCTCGCCGCCGCCCAAGCAACTGGTGCTGGTGTTGCAACGGGGCAGCGCGCGTGGCGAGTTGCCCATGCAATGAATTTAAGGCACGCTCAGGCGCTCACGCGCAGGCTTTGATTTGCGCGCTTTTGCGCTGAAACGGCCCGGCCTGCCCGGGCCCACCGGGAGCCGAACATGTCCGAGAAAGATGCCAACACCGACCACGCCGCCGCCATGCGTGAAAAGGCGGCACTCGCGCGCGACCATCTCACCGTCGGCGTGGCCGACGCGGTGGACAGCGGCATGGACGCGGCGCGCAGCGCCAAGGCCGTGCTCGATGAAAAGTTCGAGGGCCTGCTCGACTCGGGCAAGGACGTCATCGACAAGGCCGAGGAACTGATCCGCACCCGCCCCTGGGTGAGTTTCGGCGCTGCCTTCGCAGCCGGTTACCTGCTGGCCAAGCTGACGCGCTCGAAAGACTGACCGGTGTCGGTCTTCGATGCCGCCAGGCGCCTGAAGCAGGAACTGGCCGACCTGAACGAATCCGGGCGCGCTGCGGCGCGCGAGTACGGTCGCGCCGGCGGATCCATGCGCCGCCTGCTGGTGGCCGATGTGATGCTGGCGCGCGACGCGATGATTCGCGGCCTGGTGTTCCTGCTGCTTTGCGCCTTGGCCGCGGGCACCGCCTGGGTCGTTGCGATGGCAATGCTGGTGATCGGCCTGATCCAACTTGGCCTGCCGCTGCAAATCGCCTTGCTCATTCCCTTGCTGGTCAGCCTGGGTGTCGCCTACTTCGCGTGGAAGGGCGCCAATTACGCCCTGTCGTATTCCGACCTCGACGCTACGCGCCGGCAACTGGCCGCCTGGTTTCCCGACGATGAAGCGGCCGAAGACGCCGCGCGCGCCGCCGCGCCGGCGCCCGACACCGCGCCTGCGCCCACGCCTTCGCAGGAGTCCGCGCCTTGAGCCTGGACAAGCGCCTGCAGGACGTGGCCGAAGCCGAGGCGCGCTGCCACGCCCAGATCGAACGCGCGCGCGCTTCCCTGCAAACGGTGAAGGCCAATGCCAAACAACTGGCCACGCCCTGGCGCATCGTCGCCGCTGGCGCGCTGCTCGGCTTCCTGGCCGGGCGCAAGAACAAGGCCGGTGAACACGGCGTCGCCGGAAAATTCCTCGCCGCCGCCACCCAGGCGGTGGTGACGGCCTTCGGCGCCGGCATCAGCGCCGAAGCGGGCGCGGAGATGGAAAAGGCCATGCAAGCCGGCATGGCCGCGGGCAGCCGCGACAACAAAGCCAGCGCGCCCGCCGATGCCGACGCCGGCGCCGACGCGCCGACCGAACCATGAAATCTTCCGGCGCGCTGCGCTTCATCGCGCTCATGTTGGGGCTAGGCGCCTGCTGGCTGGCGCGCGACCTGCTCGTGCCGGTGATGCTGGCGATGATGCTGGCCCTGCTGGGCAATCCGCTGGTGACGCGCCTGACCCATCGCTGGTTTCCGCGCTGGTTGGCGGCACTGGGCGTGGTGCTCGGCGGGCTGGTGTTGTCGGTGTGGCTGTCGAGCCTGCTGATCAGCCCCGCCAGCGACTGGGTCAAGCAGGCGCCGACCGAACTTCGCCAGCTCGCGCCCAAGCTCAAGCAACTCACGCGCCAGGTGGACCAGGCCAACAAGGCGGCCGCGTCCATCGTCACCGCCACCGGTGCAGCGGCGCGCGCCACCGCCCTGGCCGATGCCGAGAAGCCGCGCGCGCCGAACCTGTGGGCCCTGGTCAGCGGCGCGCCGCGCATGATCGCCTCGGTGCTGGCGGTGGTGCTGCTGTCGTTCTTCTTCCTGGTATACGGCCAACAGATCCAGCGCAACGCCATCGCCAACCTGCCCGATGCCGAACGCAAGCAGCTCACCGTGGACATCTTGAAACGCATCGAAGCCGACCTGTCGCGCTACGTGATGACCATCAGCGGCATCAATGTGCTGCTCGGCCTGATCCTGGCCGGCGGCCTGTTCTGGCTGGGCCTGGACCTGGCTGATGCCCTGCTCTGGGGCACGATGGCGGCGCTGTTCAACTTCGTACCCTATGTCGGCCCGCTGACCGGCGTGCTCGTGCTGGGCCTGGTGGGCGTGGTGGGTTTCGACAAGCCGGCGCAGATGCTGGTGCCGCCGCTGCTGTACCTGGGCCTGCACGTGGCCGAGTCGCAGTTCATCACGCCGATCGTGCTGGGTCGGCGCATGGCGATTTCGCCGCTGGTGATGCTGCTGTGGCTGATGCTCTGGGGCTTTTTGTGGGGCATCGCCGGGCTGCTGCTGGCGGTGCCCATGCTGGCCAGCCTGAAGATCGTGGCCGAGCGCGTGGAGGGCTGGCAGGCCTGGGCCAAGCTGATCGAGTAAGCGGGTAAACTGGCGGCTGTAATGAACACCGCCCCGAAAGCCATCAGCCTGGACCTCGACGACACCCTGTGGCCGATCTGGCCGGTGATCGAGCGCGCCGAAGCGGCCCTGCACGAATTCCTGCTCGAGCGCTGCCCGCGCACGGCCACGCGTTATCCGATTGCGGCCATGCGCCAACTGCGCGAGGAAATCGCCGCAGCGCATCCGCAGTACGCGCACGACTTCACCCACCAGCGCAAATTGTCGCTCGCGCATGCGCTGCGCACGGCGGGCGATGACGAAGAGCACGTCGAAGATGCCTTCACCGCCTTCTATGCTGCGCGCAATGCCATCGAGTTCTACCCCGATGCGCTGCCTGCGCTGGAACGCCTGGCCGCGCGCTGGCCGCTGGCCGCGCTGACCAATGGCAATGCTGACCTGCAACGCATCGGTATTGCTGATCGTTTCCAGGTCTTCGTGGCGGCGCGCGACACCGGCCACGCCAAACCGGATGCACCGATTTTCCACGCCACTTGCGAGCGCCTGGGCTTGCAGCCGGGCGAAGTCCTGCACGTGGGCGACGACCCGCTGCTCGATGTTGTCGGCGCGCAAGGCGCGGGCATGATCGCCTGCTGGCTCAATCGCCGCGGCGAACGCTGGCCGGAACAATTCGCGCCACCCGATCTTGAATTCACCACGCTGTCCGGACTTGCCGACTGGCTGGATGCCGCCCACCCGCACCGGGAATCTGCATGAGCTTGCCGAGCTGTTTCGCCACCGCTGCCGACGCCGCGTCGGCCTGCCCGATCCTGGTCGTGGACAAGGCCGGTTTCCCGGCCTGGCGCGAGGCCCAGGACAGCGCCCTGCGCGCCTGGCTCGAGACCAATGCCTTCAGCGCCGGCACCGGCAGCTGGTTGCTGGTGCCCGACGCGAACGGCGGCGCGCGCTGCGTCATCGCCATCATCGGTGATGCCGCCGATCCGCTGGCGCTCTCGCACCTGCCCAGCGTATTGCCCTCGGGCGTGTACCGCGTCGCCGCCGATTCGCCGGTGCAGCCCGATGCCGACGCGCTGCTGCTGGGCTGGGGCCTGGGCGCCTATCGCTTCGATCGCTATCTCAAGCCCGGCCGCGCGCCGGCACGCCTGTTGCCCGCCAGCGAACCCCGCGCGGACGGCAGCGCGCTGGCGCAACTGCGCGCCACCGGCCTGGTGCGCGACCTGGTCAACACCCCGACCGAACACATGGGCCCGGCCGAGTTGGAAGCGGTCGCCGCGCAATTGGCCAAGGAGCATGGCGCGCAGCTGCGCGTGTTCAAGGGCGAGGCCCTGCTGACCAACAACTTCCCGACCATCCACGCGGTCGGCCGCGCCAGCCACCGCGAACCGCGCCTGATCGAACTACGCTGGGGCGAGGCCGCGCATCCGCACGTGGCCATCGTCGGCAAGGGCGTGTGCT
>CBHTVR010000031.1:0-32386 GCA_966096795.1 uncultured Gammaproteobacteria bacterium | reverse complement strand
AGAAGTAAACAGCGATAAGGTAAGGTGATTTTTCAGAGGGTCCCCATTCTCAAAGTTGCGAAAACACCCGACGCTTGCGAGTTGAGTGCCAAAACATCAAACGCCCAACACAGACTTTGAATTCGATAATATCTGTTTCTCTCGTCACAACGTCACCTTGTTTTGCAAACCACTCATCGAAAGCATTTTAGCCAGTGGTGAGTTGAATTCTGCGAACGTCACTAGTGACGAGTGTAACGTCACTCTCTACGATAATAATCGCCGCCGCCGCCGCGCATGGGCACGCCGAGTGACGTGTTGCATGCAAAAAGTGACGAGTTGGTGACGAGTTCCCCGCGCTCTCCTCCGCTCTCATCGACGCGCTTCGCGCCGCGGCACGATGCGGCTACGCCGCTCAACACGCGCTTCGCGCCTCGCTCACGACCGGCTACGCCGGCCCCGGTCCGTTGCCGACAAAGGTGATCGGATACACGGCGCCGCTGTTCTTCTTTTTGTGGCCGAACAGGAACGTTCGCCCCCGCTTATCGCGTAGCCGCTGCGCCCTCATGCGCCTCATCGCGAGGCCGAGCCTCTTCTTCGCTGCATCGTCAATCTCCGGATCTCCCGGCAGGCCCACGATTGATTCCAGCAGCCCGATTTCCCGGGCCTTGTCGACGAGGTCCACGCGCTTCACCTCGCGCACGAACGGCAGCGGGCCCTCCACCTCAATCGACGCCGCCACGGCCTGCACCAGACGCTTCACCTCCTCCGCCGTCGTCATGCCGCCCACGTCCGTTTCGGGCGCCACCAGCGGGTCCGTGAACCCCGCGCAAATCACCATCGCGCCGAGCACGCCCGTGAATCTCTCGAAAGTCGCCGTCGGCGATGGATGCAGCACCTCCTTGCTGCACAGCTCGCAGTGCGAGAGCCAGGTCTTGACGATCGCGCACATCGCCGCGAGGAACTTCACGCGCGTCTCCGGCAGGCTCAGCCACTCGCCGTCGATGATCCGCTTGAACCGCCTCTCGCGCACTTCGTCGGCGAGGAATAGGTTGACGAGCAGCGAGCGCCGCCCGATGTCCTCGCTCGTGGGCGTCTCGTTGCCCGTCACGAAAAGCTGGGTGACGTTTGGGATGCTCTCCAGGAATTGTGAATGATAGCGCCGGAAGTTGTGCTTGCGCGCCGTGATGAAATTATTGAGCGCCGCGCTGCGCAGTCCCCCCGGCAGGTCGTCGAGCAGCGCATACGGCGCCAGCGAGGCGGCCAGCGTCTCCAGCTTCAGCGTCAGCTTGTCCTCGTCTTTGGGCGGCACCATGGCCCCCACATCGCCGTGCAGCATGGCCAGCGCCATGGCCACCAGCGTGGTCTTGCCCGTGCCCGGCTTGTTGCCGAAGTACGAGAACATGGGCCGCAGCGTGCCCTGGGCAAACATCCCCCGGCAATAGGTGCCGAGCATCGCCAGGGTATGCACGGCCACCGAGCGATTCTGCAGCAGCGAGCGCGCCGCCGCCGGGGCCGGGGCTGGGGGGATGGCGGGGGCTGGCTTGATTGGCTGCTGCGCCCCGCAGGCCAGGCATTCCACGCCCCAGAGAGTGATTTCATCGCATGCAATGCAATGGTGCGGTGCTTCCTCCACGGCGGCCGCCGGCGGGGCGTCTTCGGCGTCCTCTTCCGGCCAGTTCCACGAGTAGCCCTCGCACACCTCCAGGAGCCACGCCTGCGCTTGTTCCAGCGACCAGTCGGCTGGATACGGCAGCAGGTCGAGGGTGAGGATGCCCGTTTCGACGTCGTAGCCGTCGAAGTCGCCTTCCGGCCCCCGCAGCCATTCCACCTTCCCGTCGGCGCGCCGCACGGGCAGCCGCACCGTATGCACGGCTGCAAGCGGACGCAGCCGATCGCGAAAGACGCGCTGGGCGAGGATCACCTTGGCCTCGCTCTCGCTCAGGCTCTCCCGCACGCGGCCCGCTCGCGCCGGAGCTTCGAAGACGCAGAATTCTTCGACCTCGCCGATGAACCGGCTCGGCGTCATCTCTTCTTCCTTCCCCGTTGCCAAGTCCACGCGCACCACCAGCTCGCCCTTCACGAAAAACGGATGCCGCGAGAGCAGCGCGCCGATGTCCTGCGCGAGGGTGCGATACGACTGCCCGAGCTGGATCTTCGGCGCAAAGCGCGACGCGTTCGGCAGGTCCAGCCCCAGCTGCTGCGCAAACGGCATCAGCTGCATCAGCGTTTCCATGGGCACCGTCACCCGCTCGCCCCCCGGCCCGGTCGGAGCAGCCATTAGCGCGCCCCCCCTTCAGCGGCCGCCATGGCTTCTAGGCAGGCTCCGATGAACTCCGCCGCGAGCGGCGGCACGATTGCATTGCCGTAGCCCCGCAGCAATCCCACGCGGCCGGGAACCCCATGAGCCAGCGGGAAAACGCCGGGTTCAACGCGCCGCGCTTTTCCGTCCCGGCAGGGGATGACGTCAAAGTTGCTCCAAGCTGTCGGTCGAGATACGTGCTCGCGCTGTGATCCGAGTCGTGCTCCCGTGGACAGTGGGGCGTGTTCCACCCCGCAAACGTTGCCATTTGCGAGAGAGGAACGCCGGTGTCCGTTGGCCTCGGCGGCTTGTCTCCCCGACTGTGGTCCTGCGCTGTCGGAGTGCTCCACCCTGAAAGCTGCGCCACGTCCTCGATTCGGCATTGCTCCGACCTCTCCGGATTTCCGCTCCCCCCATTGGTCGTCACTCGTGGCGTCGGCCACCCAGTAAAGGCGCTGGCGGATGTGAGGGGGCCCGACAACGATTCCGTCCAAGTAATCGGCAAAGGCAAGTATCTCGGCGACACTGTGTCCCCGCAGGAAATCGCCACCGCGGCTAGCGCACCATCGAAGATACTCGGCCTCCGCTTGGAAGTAGCCTTTCTCCCCAACCCCCGCAGCGCACAGATCGGCGGCTGCCCGGCGATACTCCATTCCTTCCAGGTCAGCGAATACTCCAGCGAGCCACTCCCGCCCAGCCTTGCTCGCAACCTGCTCGCCAAAGACGATTGCAGGGCGGCACTCGCGGATGAGGTTGGCGAAGACGGGCCACAGGTGCCGCTCGTCGGCGGTCCCGAGTCCTTTCCCCGCCGCCGAGAAGGGCTGGCAAGGGCAACTCCCGGTCCAAACGCGAGCATCATCTGGCACTCCGGCGAGGCGCAGCGCGAGGCTCCACCCCCCGATTCCGGCAAAGAAATGGCATTGTGCATAGTTGGTCAGGTCACTCGATTTCACGTCCTGGATTCGCCGTTCATCCACGTCTCCCGGCGCAATATGGCCCCCGCGAATCAGCTCGCGCAGCCACGCCGCCGCCTTCGGGTCACACTCGTTGTAGTAGGCATTGGTCGCCGTCATGTAGATTAGCTCCAGCGCATCGGCATGAGCACGGTAGTGAATCCCTCCTCGCGCAGCAGCAGCGGGCTCTGCGGGTCGGCCATGTCGAGCACGACGGATTCGTCGCGCAGGGTGCTCAGGGCCTCTCTCAGAAAGGCCGCGTTGAAGGCCACCTCCATCGAGCCCTTGATGCCCGCCAGTTCCGCCGATACCTCGTCGTGCGCCTCGCCGATTTCCGGCGCGGCCATGCTCAGCTTGAGCCTGCCCTTCTCGGCGAACAGCTTCACGCACGCGTCGCTTTTATCGGCCAGCGCCTGCACAAAGCTCAGCGCGCCGAGCACGGCGAGGCGGTTCGCGGAAATGGTCACTTTCGACGGCTTGGGAATCACCTGGTTGTAGTTCGGGAAATTCCCCTCAATCAGCTTGCAGGTGAGCGCCCACTCGGGCGTGGAAAAACATGCGTTGTTCTCGCCCAAGGTCACCTCCAGCGCCGAGGAGTCGCCCAGCGGCAGCCCGCCCAGCCGACGCACGCCCACCACGGGCAGCGTGCAAGCTACGTTGGGCCAGTTCTCCGCTTCCATGGAGGCCTCGGCCAGCCGACGCCCATCCGTGGCGACCACGTGCAAGCGCTCGCCCACTGGCGCGAGATGCGTGCCGTTGAGCACGTAGCGCGTTTCGTCGTGGCTGGCGAAGGGCACCACCTTGCCGAGCACGCCGATGAACGCCGCCGCGCCCTCGGGCGTGAGCACCACCGCCGCGCCCTTCACCGTGGGCACGTCGGGGAATTCCTCCGCCGGCAGCGTGTGCAGGGTCACCTCGCGGTCGCCGCACGAGGCGGTGAGGCGGCTCTTCTCGTGCCGCATCGATACCGTTTCACCGGTCATCCCCTTCACGGCCGCCAGCAGGCGCGCCGCCGCCACGCAGCACTTTCCCCCCGTTTGCACGCTCAGCCCGTCCAGGATCACGCGCAGGCCCTGGTCGAGGTTCGTCGCCTCCACGTACCCACCGAGCCCGTCGGCTACGAGCCGCACGCAGCTCAGCACCGGCAGCGTGCCCCGCGCCGAGGCTACCTTCCCAGCCTGCGTGAGCGCGGCCATCAGTTTCTTTCGTTCGATCGTCAATTTCATGGTGTTGGTTTGGTGTTGATTTTCGCTCAAAGTGTCGGCGCGCCTTCCGGGCGCTCTTCCCCGCGTCTCCCCGGCCCCTGATAAGGCACCTTCATGCCCCCAATTGGTTGCTTGTTCTGCTGCTCCCCGGGCCCCTACGCCCGCAGCTCGCGGGCTCGGCAAAAGGGCTCGCTCTTGGCGGCCGGGGCCAGCCACAGCAGCTCTTGCCGCCGAGGCTGGGGAAATTTCACATACCGCTGCGCCTTGCTTCCGTCCGCGCGCTCGTAGCGTTCCATCTTCCCCTCGCGCAGGGTGTTGGGCAGGCGCGAGAGCCGCACGGCGGTGAGCGCGGCCGCGTCGGCCCCGAGCGGGCACAGCCCGTCGATGAACATGCGCCGCACCACGTCCCACTGCGCCTTGCTCGGCTGGCGCACGCGCACCAGGGCGTGGATGCTCTTGCCAGCGGAGGTGTAGATGGCGACGATCGGCAGCGGCAGCGAGGCGAGCACTTGCAGCCATTGCGCCGCGGGCAGCACGTCTTGCGGGTGGTCGGCCTCCAGCACAAAGTGGCGGAAATCGGTCACGTTGCCCTGCGATCGCCTCGTGTACTGCGGCGCGCGGTCGCCCGTGCCGGCCTTGATTTCCCAATCCCCCCGCACCGGGTTGGTGAGGAACCACGCGCCGCCCCGGCCGCTCGGCGGCAGGGCCGAGGGCCGCGCTTTCACGCCGCGCTCCTGCGAGAGCCGCCACCCGCCCAGCAGGCGGCCATCCACGGGCGAGGGCCCCTCGCTCACGTCCCGCCTCCCCCGCGAGCACCACAGGAAGTCGCCCTGGCTGTGCTCGTTGATGAAGACGAGCACGCGCTCGCCGCGCTCATAGAGGTGGTCCAGGAAGACGCCGCTGCTCATCGGCTTGCCCTCGGGGCAGATGTCCACCGGTGACCGCCGACGCAGCCATTCGGTGTCGATGGATGGCATGCCGCGCACCTGGCTTTTCACCGCCTCCACATCCAGCGGCGGCGCGCCCTTCGTGGCCTCGGCCACCGGCTCCGGGGCCACCGCATCTTCCGCCGCCGCGCGCGCCCGCTCTTCGGTGCCGATGCGCGGTTGCATCCCCAGCGCCTCGCCCACGAGCGCCAGCGCCTCGCGCCATTCGCATCCCCGCAAATGCTGCACCAGCCCAAAGCCATTCCCCGACAAATTCCCCCCACCCCCCTGCGAACAAATGAACGTCCCCTCCCCATCCTGATCGTCGAAGCGGAACCGATCCCGCCCCCCACACGCCGGGCACGGCCCATGCATATTCCGCAGCAGCATCACATTCGCCCCCAGCGAACCCAGCACCTGCACCCACCGCCCCTGCGCCGCCCGCTTCACCTCGCCATAATGGAAATACGGCTGGCTCATTTGCCCCCCTTCCCGACCTGCTCCATGTAGCGTTCCACGCGCGCCCCGGCCGAGTGCAAGGCCGGGGCCTTCTTGGCATCCTGCTCGGCCATTTGCCGAAGCTGATCCCGCAGCTCCTCGAGCGCTCTCTTCGCCGCCAGCGTGCGGTTGCTATCGGCGCGGCCGCGACTGCTCACCTGGGGCTCTCCCGTCACCTGGCCGCTGATATTCAGCACGAACGTGCTGTGCCATTCGCGGGCCGATCTCCGCGCTACAAAGACGGCCGCCATCATCTGCTTGCACTCCGCCGGCAGCGCCACGCGCACCCGTGTGGGCTTGGTGGCCACCCCTTCTTCCCACCCAAACTCGTCCACCTTGTGCCGCGAATCCTCCCACTCCAAGCCCGTGGCCACTGCCGCCTCTTCGCGTCTCCGGTCGCGCTCCGCCGCCACCTGCGCCTTGGCCTCCTTGGCCACGCGCTTCGCGTCCACTTGCATGGACTTGCAAACGTCGCGAATCGCCCCTTGGCGCTGCGTCATCTCCCGGCTCCACAGCGCGGGAAGTCCCAGCAGCGACAGCGCCACCAGTAGCCCCGGCAGCTTCACCGCGTCGACCGTCTCGATGTGCTTGCCGAGCACCGCCGCGGCGGATTGATTCGCCGTCAACGGCAGCCCCAGCAGCCCGGCCACCGCCTCGCCGTGGTCATCGTTCACCACCGCCCACAAAAGCCGGTGCACCGCGTCCCGCATCTGCTCCGGCTCCAGCACCTTCACCGCGAGCGCCGCTTCCACCGCCGCCCGCAGTTGCGCCTTCTCCACCGCCGCCTCTTCCTCGGCGATCTCCGCCGCGCGCTCGGCCTGCTGCTCCTGCGCCTGCTGCGCGGCCTGCGCCGTGGCGCGCCCCACTTCCCCCGGCGCGGGCACCGCCTCGGGCCCGGCCTGCGGCGCCACCTTGGCCACCACTGCCCGCCGGAACAGCGCGGCATGCCCATTCTCGCACGCCGCCGCCAGCGCGGCCTCGCGATTCATCAGCAGCATCGCCCGGGCCGTCGCGGGCACCCGGGCGATTTGGATGGGCACGCCCCGCTGGTTGGTGAGCTCCGACCACGCTTGCGCGGCTCCCACTTCCACGCCCCCGCGCAGGTCGCCAGCCTCGGGGCATGCGCCCCACTCCACCAGCACCCGCCCCGCCGCCGGCGCGAGCTTGGCTCCGGAGTGGTCAAAGAGCTCCGCGCCCTTTGCTGCATCGAGCATCTCCAGCGGTTGCCCCGGGCCAAAGAACTTGCGCTTCTCCGCCAGTACTTCCCGCTGCCACTGGGCCCACTCCGCCGCCTCCTTGGCGCGGAAGCACGCGGGCACGATGCACGAGCGCGAGCGCGACACGCCCATGGCGTCCCCACCGCGCGCGTGCAGGTTCTTGGTCATGCTCGGGCAATCGCTGCATTTCCCCCCGGCGAAACGCTCGCCTGCCTCGTTGAATTTCGCTGGCACCAAGTCGGGATCCTCGGGATTGAAGCGCGCGTCTTGCAGGTGCCGCACGCAGCTCTCGGCGATGTAGAGCCGCGTCTGTTCCACGTTGAGCGTCTCCCCCGGTCTCCCCGGCGGATTCAGCACGGCGGCGGTGACCTGGTCGCGCAGCTCGGGCGTGGGCAGACCCGCGATCAGCGTGAGGTGGGAGACGCCGAGGCGCCCGGCCGCGCCTTCCCGCCGCGCCAGCTCGTCGCCGCCCAGGGCCGCCACCCGGGCCATGCGCCCCACGTGGGCCTCGGTCACGCCCAGCTGCTCGCACAGCGTGCGGCAGGTAAAGCACGGCTGCCCCGCGGCATCGCGCAGGCTCAGCATCCGGCCAATCGCCTCGGCCTCCTGCATGGCCGTGAGGTCCTGCCGCCCCCGGTTCTCCAGGTAATGCAGCACCTGCGCCGCCGCATCGTCCATCCCTTGCAGCACCACGCACGCCACGGTTTTCAGCCCCGCCTGCTGCGCCGCATCCCACCGGCATTCCCCGGCAATAATCTGGAATTTCCCCGGCTCAACCCCGCCCACTTCGCCCGAGCCCTCCCCAGGCAGCGGACGCACCAGCAGCCGCGAGATCGCCTCGTCAAACCCGTGCGACTTCATCGAGTCCACCAGCTCCGCCGAAGCCCGCCGCCCCGTCTGCCACCCCGAGGGCACCAGGCGCGCCACCGGCAGCCACATCGTCAACGGCCGGGGCTGTCCTTGGGAAACGCCCCCTGTATCAGGAACGGTTTCCGTGTAGGCTTTG
This sequence comes from uncultured Gammaproteobacteria bacterium, assembly GCA_966096795.1. Lineage (GTDB taxonomy): Bacteria > Pseudomonadota > Gammaproteobacteria > Xanthomonadales > Xanthomonadaceae > Arenimonas. The sequence continues at coordinate 24,300 of CBHTVR010000031.1, read as the reverse complement.
CCATGCCGCGCGGCGAGCTTCGCCCAAATCACTCGTGGCTCCAAATCGCCGCACGTCGCGCATAGCGGCACCTCGCCGCCCGTGCCGGGCCCCGCCGCCTCAATCGACCACTCGCCCGAGCAAGCCGCCGCACACACCGCGCAGACCGCCGCCAAAGTGGCCCGGGTTTTCAACCCGGGTTCCGCGCCCGCATCGCATCCCTTCTCCCCGATTTTCGCCGGCGAAATCATGGCAAGCTCCTCGGCTCGCAGCGCCACCTTTTCGCCGTCCCTTTGCACGGCAATCGGATCATCTTCACTCTCCTCAATCGCCTCCAGTGGGCCCCAACTGACCGCCTGCCCGCGATCGAACATCTTGGGAAAATGGGCTCCAATGACCGCCCCTGTCGAATGCAACACAAAGCGGCATTCGCAGATATTCTCCAGGTTCAGGTTCAGCAACGTATCGCGCTGCTCGCTGTCCAATGCCTCCCACGCCTCCGTCTTCTCCGGCGGGCGTGGGGTGAGGTTGGTCTCGGGTTTCGGGGCGGGTTTCTTAGCCATGTTGGTGGATTGGTTGCTTGCGTTTTCCGTGGTTCGTCGTCGTGAAATTCCGTGGCCCTGGCCTTACACCTTCGGGGCTTTTGCTCCGCCCGGGGCGGCGGGTTGGCTTGGGCGCTTTTTCTTGCCGCGGCGGTTGCGATTGCCCTTTTGCGCCTCGCGGTAGGCGGTGGTCTCGCGCTTCTGGCCGGGCAGCTTGAAGCCGCGCGCGCCCGTGGCCTGCACCATCCCGCTCACCTGCTTGAGCCGCCAGGACACCGCCGCCTTGCTCTCGCCAAACATGAGCGCCTCCTCCTGCATGGTGAGCGTGGTGAACTGCGGGAGACCCATGGCGCGGCCGAGCGTGAAGACGGCCTTGAGCAGCCGCGTGAGCTCGAGCTTGCCCTGCGGATTCTGCCCCTGCTCGGCCAGCCAGAAGACGACGGCCCTCGCGCCGCCGCGCTTGAAAACGTACGCCGCCTCGCGGTCGGCCGCATCGGTGGAAGAGTAGCCCGCCTCCTCCAGCTCGCCCGCCTCGGCCGCCAGCAGCCGATCGAACGGCATGGCCTGCGAGGACTCCGCCTCGCCCCCATGCGCCACGTGCCGCACCAGCCCCGCCAGCTCCGCCGGCCCAAGGCCCGCGAGCCCCGCGCCAAAGCTCGCCGAGGCGGGCGTGAGTTGCGTGCCGCTCATCGCGCACCACCTATCTCCGCATCGTCGGCAAAAGTCCGCTCCCGCTCCCGCAGCGTGGCCATCCCCCGCGCCTTCGCGCATGTGGGGCAAAAGACCTGGCCATCGAGCAGCACCGCCCAGCCCACCAGCTCCCCGCGAATCAGCGCCGACGCCGCCGCGTTGCTCACCCATCCCGGCAGCTGCACCACCGCCGAATGCAGGCACCGCACCTGCCCGCGCGCCGAGCCCTGGTCGCACTGCACCGTCACCACCGGCTTGCCGATCACGGCCGCACCTCCCGTGTTTCCGACCATTTGCGCTCGCCCGTTTTAGCGGACTGGCACCGCCAACAAAAGAACGTGTGCATTCCAAGGAAACGGGCACCTGCTCGATACGCAGCATCCTCAATCGCAAACTGAGATTTGCCTTCGGGAGCTGGAATCTCCTCCCGCTTTTGGCACTCGTCGCACTGCACAACCAGCAGCAGAGAAAACGCTTTCAAGCAGCACCTCCTTCCCCATCTTGCTCGCCCATCCGCTCCGCCGTCGCCGCGTACACCTCCTGCGGGGTCGGGCCTGTGGGCGCTTCGATGCGCGGGACTCTCACGCCGCGTCTCACGCGGGTGCCCATCCGCTCGGCGAGCGTGCTCGGCGGGCGAAATTCCACGCGGATGCGGGCGGCGGCCGATTGGTCCAGATTGCGCTCGCCGACGACCTGCGTCTCCAGCGTCTGCTGCAGCTCGGCCAGCAGTTGCGCCAAGCTCAGGCCGCTGAGGTCGCGGCGGGATTTCGAACGGTTTTCCATAGTGGTGGTGGGTGAGGTGGGGAGAAGGAGATCAAAGCGTTTGCCGGCGGGCCTCGCGCCAAACGGCTAGGTCCGCGCGTCTCCTCGCCTGCACTCGCTCGGTGAGCAGCGTGCGCATCGCCGCGATGGCCGCGGCCTGGCTCAGGCCGACGGTGGAAAGTTTCGCGTCGAGGTGGCGGGCCGTCCAAAACACGCTCGCCTCGTGCGCCGGGCGGTCGGGCTGGTATTCACACTGCGCGAGCTCGCGCTCCACCAGCTCCGCCACTTCGTCCTCTTCTTCGCGCAGCTCCCGCGCCATTTGCTCGGCGGCCTCGGTGCTGCGAAGCACCGCTTGCGGCTTGTACCGCTCCGGCTGTTGCCCGAGGATGCGTTCGCAGGCCTCCAGGCAAAGGTCGCGTGCCGTGCTCATGTTCCCATGCCCGCTCTGGGCGAGGTGCATCAGCGAAAACTGGTGGCGAATCGCCCCGAGGAGGATGGAGTCGCGGGAATGATAATCAGGGGTCGGATCGGCTGTAGTGTGCTGATTTTTGCTCATCGGGTGTAGTAAAGGCGGCGTGCGCGGCCTCGGTAATCACGGCCTTGGTGCCCTGGCGGCGGGTGATGGCGAGCACGCCCGCGCGGCCCCAGGCGTTCACGCTTTGCGGGGTCACTCCGCGCAGCGCGGCGTACTGCGCCACCGTGAGCGGCCAGGGCGGCGCGGCGCTCGGGGCCGGGTTCGGCGCTGGGGCGGCCAGCGCGGGCGGCGCGGCGGGAGTCGCCGGAGCGCTCGCTTGCGCCTCTCTGGCTGTGAGTTGAGCGACCAGCGCCTCAACGCGATCGAGCAGCGCCGAAAAGCGCTCCTCAAAGCTCCGATGCACCACCGACGGGATGCCCGCCGATGCTGGCAAAGCGGCTCCGGTGGGCTTGGGCGCGGACTCCTCCGGCCCGCCGTCGTTGGCGCTCGGCGTAATCATGGGGCCTGTTTGCCGTCTCTCCCGGCATGGTACTGCGCGGCCTCGAAGCCCATGTGCCACCACTGCGCCAGCATACTGTCGGCGAGGAATGGGCATCGCGTCGGCGCGCCAGGCGTGGCCACGGCCGCCCACCCCGCATCGTAGGCCGCTTCGCGAAGATTCGGCGCCAGGCTTCCCGCCTTGGCTTGGGCCGCCGCCCGCCGCTGCGCGCGCTCGCGCTGCACGTTGGCCCGCCAGGCCATCACCGCCAGCGTTCCGAGCATGCCCATGAAGGCGCCCAGGAAACAGCCGCTGAGCCCAGCGGAGACAATCTCCCATTCCGCCGAGTTCATTTGCCCCCTTTCCCGCCACCCTTGGCGTAGACCTCATAGACAATCGCCGCGACACTCGCCGCGAAAAGAAAGCCGAGAAAAGCCCACTTGTTCATTGGGTTCATTTGCCCCCCCTTCCCGCCACCCTTGGCGTAGACCTCATGGACAATCGCCGCGAGGCTGGCCAGTCCTCGCGGCCAAAGGCCCAGTAGCACGCCCTCCGCTCTAAGTTCCAATGGTCCCGGTGCGCCTCTTCATTCCGCCGCCAACGCGCTTGAAGCTCGGCCTCGTTCGTGGGGACTTCCAGCGCTCCCTGTCTTCTCGCTTGGTCTTGGTCTTGGATCATGGCTTGGGCCTGCCCTCCGGTTTCGTTGGCACGGATTGACGATTGAACCGGTCTGCCGACCTGGCAGACGCGTGGAACTTCGCTGCCGGAAGGCAGGCCAAAGCCATGCGAAGTTCGTGTTGTGAGGTCCGTCGTCATCTTGCGTTTTACACGTCCGTGCCGGGTCGTGTGGGGCAAAGATTGGGCCCGCGTGAGCCCGCATGCAAGAAAAAAATGCTCGCCGGGGGCCCACAAAGCGGGTTTCTAGGGGAAACTCATGGAAGAAAATGTTCGCAACTGGCCGAAAGTTCGCCTCGATCCCGCGCTGAAATCGCGCTGCGAAGCGGTGCTCGCGGCGATCGGACACCGGAGGCATTCGGCGGGCAATGAGAAAGCGAATCGATGACAAAGATTTTACGGCCATGCGCCACATTATGCCCGCAGCATGGGAAGAATCGACCCGCCACCACGCCGCACCGCGCTGCACGAGGGCCCATCGGGGAGGCGCACGGCGCGATAGTGCTTTCTGCCACGAGCACCGTGCCGCCGTCGAGGTCCATCTCTTGGCGGGGGGAGCAGTTTCATGAGAGCGCCTCAGTAGGTGACAGCGCTTTCATCGGCAAGCCATTTTCAGTCTTCGAGCAGGACCTTACTTGGCGAGGCCGGCGGGCTTTTCGAGCGTCACGGAGGCCTTGCGGCCCGCACCGAATTCGTAGGTGGCGGAAACGCTGAAAGCCGCGCATCCGGTGAGCAGGCCGAGCGCGACGAGGGCGCCCACGACAAGGGCCCCCCAGCGCAGGAGGCGGATGGTGCCGCGCGAAAAGTGGCAGATTTGGGCAGGGTGAAGCAGGCTAGTTTTCATCGGGTTTCTTCGTCGATTTTGGCGGGGGCAACATGGAAAACAGACGCGCACGCAGCCAGGGCAGGCCGCGCATGCCAAGCTCTTGGCCCATGAGCGCGGAGCCGATGATGATGAGCGCGAGCGGCACGTATTGGGTGGAGGCCGGGTAAGCGCGGGCGACCTGCCCGGCGAGGATGGCGGCAAGCAGCGAGAGGGCGAGCGCCCGGGCTTTCTCGCCGGCGGTCACGACGAGCGCCACGCCTGGGCGCGCACGCCATTCCAGCAGCACGCGAAAGGCGGCGGCGGGCAGTGCCATGAGCAGGTCAGTCCAAGCGTATTCGAGCGGTTCCATGATTATTGAATCACCGTGACGCGGCAGGTGCGGGCGGCGGGGTTGATGCTGCCGCCGGTCACGTTACGGCAGCGGATGGAGACCGTGTTGTCGGCGCTTACCCAGGCTTGCAGCACGGCGATGCCGGTCGAGATGGTGTCATCCCAGCCGAGGCTCACTGCGCCGTTGCTCGCTAGGAGCACGCCGCTCACGGTCACGGTGACCGTTTGCTCGGTGCTGCTGCCCATGTTGGGCAAATCAATGGAGGCGGTGGCGCTGATGATCGCCGAGAGCGAGGTGCCAGCGCTGCCGAGCGTGACGGTGCCATTCACCGTGAGCCCCACGCTGGTGGCGCGGCCAGTGACGGTGAGCGCTCCGGAATCAGTGAGCGTGAGAATCTCCGTGCTGGCGGCCCCGTTGTACCAGTGCAGGCCCGCGCCACTGTCGGGCATGCGCCAATAGAAATCGTTGGCCGCCATGCCAATGATTCCGTAGTGCGTGCGCGCCGTGTTCCACATCTTCAGCCCGCCGTCGGTCCAGGAGCCGTGCGGGCCCACGTCGAGGCTGTAGCCGTTTTGCAGCGTGGTGCTCTTGAGGTTGGTGGAGGTGAGCGCATCCAGCGTGCCGCCCGTGAGCGCCACCGCGTGCGGGTCCTGCTGCGCGAGCTGGCCGAGACGGGTCACCGTGCCCGTGGCATAGGCGGCGAGCAGCGGGCTGCGGATCTTCGCGCCCTTGCCGTTGTACGCGTTGTTGGGCTTGCCATCGGTGCGGCTCGTGGGCACGGGCGATTGCGTGATATAGTTGTAAGTGCCCGCCGTATGCACCACGCCGGCCGCCGTCACGAGGTAACGGTAGTAAGGCCGCCCGGGCGTGTTGCCCTGGCCTTCCTCCATCCAGTCCACATCATCGGTCCCCGCGCGCGGCATGGGCCAGCCTCCCTCCACCGTGGGCGAGCCCAGCGAGAAATCGAGCGTCCACGCCCCCGTCATCGTCGAGGCATGCAGGAATGAATAGCAGGACCCGGCGAACGAGTTCGGGTCGATCACACTCATGCGCAACCGGCCATCCACGGGCGAGGTCCACACCGTCACGTCGTTGTAGCCGTTCAGCGTGCCGGGAAGGTTGAGCTGCGTGCCCGAGTTCCACGTACCCGCGAAGGCGTTGGCGAGCGTCGGCTTGAACCAGCAGGGGCGGAAAACGGTGCCCGAGTCGCAGCTCACCACCACGCCCCACACGCCGCTTTCGTCCTTGGCCCAGCTCGGCGACCACGACGCTTTACCGCTGCCCGTTTTCGCCGAGGTATCCACCTCCTGCACGAAGGTCCACGTGATAAGGTCGCGGCTTTTGGCGATGCCGAAAGACTGGTGCATCCCGATGGGCCCGCTCGTGTAGCACACCCAGAAATAGCCGCCGCTCACTACGGGCAGAATCGACGGATCGCGCACGACCCCGGTGCCCGAGCCTGCGCCGCCAAACCCAGAGGCCGTGTAGACTGGCGAGCCGTTGTTCAGCGTGAGCCAATGCACGCCGTCGCTGGAAACATCAATCCACAGCCGCTCGTCGACGCCGCCCGCATTGTTGGTGGCCTGGAAGTGCGGCCACACCCACAGCTCGCAGTCGCCGCCCAGCGTCGCGTGCGCATCGGCGGTGTCGGCATCGTCGAGGAAGGAGCGCCCGTAGCTCGTGGTGGAGAGCGCGGCGATGGCGGCGAGGTCGGCATCGTAGGCCTGCACATCCGTGCCAATCGCCAGCCCCAGCGTGGTGCGGGCGGTTGCGGCGTCGGCATCGTCCAGCAGCGTGCGGGCGAAGCTCGTGAAGGTGGTGTTTGCGGCGGTGCCGCTGCCCGTCCAGTAGGCGAGCTTGTCGGCGGCGCTGGTGAGGCCGGCCAGGGCTTGCAGCTCGGCGTCGAGCCGCGAATTGGAGATGGTCCCCGTGCTGATGGCGCTGCCCGAGAGGCTGAGCGTGAGGTTCGTGAGATTCAGCGTGCCGCTCGTGGGCGTGCCGCTGAAAGTGCCGCTGAGCGTCACGTCTTTGAGCGGCTGCGCGGCGGGGAGGTCGCACGGCAGGAGAGCGGCGAGAAAGGCGAGGAGGCAGGCAAGCAGGCTGTGGCGCGAGGTCATAGAGTGAGGTCAGCGGTGTATTCGAGTGTGTAGTTGGCGGAGTCGGTGGGGCCGGTGAGCAGGATGGTGAAGCCCGTGGCGCTGCGGGCGGTGAGCGTGGCCGGGTTGAGCGTCGCGGGGCTGCCGTCGGTGGTGTTCACCACGCGCACGTCGCGGAAGCGCCAGCTCGCGCTCGGGAAGGCGGCGGCCTCGGTGGAGGAGTCGGCAAAGAGCGTGGTCACCGAGGAGTCGCCGTTGCCGATGGCCACAGTGCCGACGCGCGTGCGGGAGGTGACCCCGAGCGTGGGAACGGCGGCGCCGCGATAGCCCGCGTTCTTCACCTCGATGTAGAACTCGGGCGATACTTGCACGTCGCCCGTGTAGCTGTGCACGAGCCAGGCGGAGAGTGTCACCGAGTCCACATCGCTCTCGCCCAGGCCGGTGCTGCCGCATTGCGTGAGGGTGAGGGTGTAACCGGTGTTGCCCGCGCTGTGCGTGGCCGTGGCCGAGCCATAGGTCACTGTCTCCGCTGCCGTGAAGGTGATGGTTGCGCCAGCGACCACCACATCCCAGTCATCGCTGAACCCGCTGAACGCCGCCAGTTGCGTGGCAATCGCCGCCGCCACCGTATCGTCGCCATCGTCGCCGCCATCCACCGCAATCTCGATATCGGTCGCGTTGACATCTGCGGCCGGCGTATCGCCCACGCTGGAAACCTTCAGCCATGGGCGATAGTAGGCGGTGGCCCCGGGCTTGCGGATGGTGAAGTAAACGCCCTCGCGATTCGCCAGGCCGCCCGAAATGGTGAGCGTGAAGACCTCCCGCCGCGGCGGGGCCGGGTCGGCGCCGAGCATTTTCTCAAGGATGGGCTCCGCGAGGCTGAGGGCCCCATCGTAGTAGTAGTTGCCGAGCGCATCGGCGGCCTGGCGGGTAAAGATGGGCGAGGGCAGCAGAGCCGCCTCGTCGAACCGCTGCGAGCCGGTCTGCCGCTTCACGATGAGCTGCAGCCCGGGGTCGCTGCCAAAGTTCTGCCCGAGGTCGCCGGCGGCGGGGTCGGAGTCCACGAAGGCCACGCGGAAGAGCGGCGATTCGTAGAGCGCGGCCGCGATCGTCACTTGTCCCGTGGCGATGGGGGACGAAGCGCCGTCGCACGTGATGGAGTTATCGGCCCGGTTCCAGCGGAAAGTGAGCATGCTGCCCGCGGGGGCGTGTCAAAGGTAGGGCGGTGAGTCCTATAGGACGGATAGGTCGGATAGGGCCGATCGTGGCCGCTACAGATCCGGCACGAAGGGCGAGAGGGGCTGGCCGGTATCGGGGTCGATGTTGAGGGTGCCGTCGAGCGGGTTGATGATCTCCACGGTGTTGTCGGCCTTGGCGCGGCGGTACCAGCGAAAGGGCGTGATGGTGACGACGGGGCCGACGCCGCCGAACATGTAGGCGCTGCCGCTGGGGCCGCTGGTATCGATGCACACGGCGGGGAGCGCGAGGCCGCCGATGTTGATGGTGATGGGCACCACCGTGCTCGCCGCGTAGGAGGGCGCATCGAGGCTGCTGGGGATGCTCTCGATGAGCAGGCTGGCCTCCGTGCCGTCGTCGTAGGCGCCGCCGAGGCGCAGGCGCAGGCTGGGGATGATGCTATCGGTGGGCGGCGGCGAGGCAAAGCCCCGGCCCGGGTCGGTGGGGATGTCCCACCCATCGTGCCACATCTCCAGGCTGGGCGCGCTGCTGAACGTGTTGAACACGTCGTCGCCGGGCGGGTTCGTCACGTTGTAGCTGCCGCTCCACTGGTAGCGGCCGAGGAGCAGGTCCAGCTCTTTGCGCACAGGATCCACGGCGCGATACAGCGCAAACTCCTGCCCATACGTGCCGTGGCTGCCCGCCGAGGTGAGCGGATCGATGGTGTAGAGAATGGTGACGTACCACGCCTCCAGCCGCCAATACCATTCCACCGCCGTGAGGAGCGGCACCGTGAGGTCGTAGCAAGTATCCTCCAGCACGCCCCGGCGAGCATTGGCCGCGGTGCTCGGGGGCGGGAACACGCAGTGGCGGTCGGTGCTGTAGATAGTGGCGTGGCGCATAGCGGCAGCAGCTACACCAGCCCGGGCACGTCGAACCGCTGCTCGGCGGGGATGACCCAGGCGGCGAGAAATCCGTTGTGGATGCCGTAGAAAATCGTGGGGTTCGCAAAGCCGATGCTCACCGTGCCGTCGGCCAGCTTGTGCACGTCGATCTGCCCGGCCACGCCGTTGGGGGCGCGCAGGAGCTTCTCCAGCGTCTCGCCGGAGACCACGTAGGTTTTCTTGGCGTCGACTTGCTCCATGTTAGGCAGGGTCGGGATACTCGACCACGGTCCACTCGTAGACGTCGTCCACCTCCCACACGGTAGAGCGGAAGCGATCGCCCGGGGCGCGAATAAGGCGATCCGCCAAGCGCCAGCCCTTGAAGGCCACCACGTGCGGGCCGCGAAAATCGTCGTAGAGGCTCGCCAGCGTGTTGTTCTCGCGGGCGCTGATGCCGGGGGGCGTTTTGTTGAGGCCGATGTCCCACATGCTCGGGCGGGGGCCGATGACCACGCGCTTGTGAACGATGGTGGGCTTGGAGACGAGCTCGCGGGTGGGGATGTAGAGGGCGCTGCCCTCGTTGTAGAGCAGCATGCTCTGCTCGTACGTCTGGTTCTTGTAGGTCTGCGCGTCCACCTTCGGGCCCATGCTGCCCTCGTAGCGGATGAGCAGCTTGGCCTCGCCGCCGCCGAGGTTCTCCTTGTCGCCATCGAGGATGAGCATTTGCGGGTAGCCGGCCGAATCCCCGCCCGTGGCGGCGCGGAGCGACTTGAGATCGCTCTCGCCCGGGCGCAGCACCTTTTGCAGGTAGAAATCGGCCATGCTCGCCAGGCACAGGAAGGCGCGGGTGCCCGAATCGAAGCGCCCCAGCGCCCCGACCTTGAACTTGGTCTCCGGCGTGCGAAGCAGTGTGAGAGTGGCGCCGTGGCGAATCGACATCGCCGAGCGGGCGTGTCAAAGCGGGGGCGCTCATCTCCCCGTGGCCAGAGTCGCGACACAGCTTCGCGCCTCCCGGGGAATCTTTATACGGAACCACCGGCTTGTGCTACGCCAAGCCGATATTTACGAGGCCTCCTTGCAGCGCCTTCAGCACGTTGTGAATGTTCTTCAGGTGCTCGGCTACAGGGTCTTTGGTGCGGTCGATTCCCTTCTGAATCTCGCGGCGGCGGGCGGCGCGCTCTTCAGCCGTCAAGCCAGTTCCACCGTCCTGGCGATTCTTGCGGTCTTCATCGTCGAGCGCTTTGTTGATGCTTTTCCGAATCGCAATCCGGTCGTGCTTATCCTTCTCCGCCTCCGCGGCCTTTTGCTGCGGAGTTTTGAGGGCATTGGCGACAAAGGCGTTGGCGGCCTGATTTTGGAAAGCCGCCGCTGCCTGCGCGATCTTGTCTTGCGCGGCTGCTTCCTTTTCAGCGGCGGTTTTCTTGGCTTCGGCCACTTGCAGCGCCTGGCGTTGGGTGATGAGCGCTTGCTGCTCGACCGTGGCACCCTGCTGGCGGGCGGCGAGCAGCTCGGCCTCGTGGCTCGCCTTCATCTCGATCGCTGCAGCTTCCTCGTCGTGGCCCGCAATCTTTTCCTTCAGCACAGCGATCTGCGCCTGGTCGGCCGCCATCGCCTTGTGGTTTTCGTAATCGCGTTGCGCGGCGGCGCGCTGCTCGGCATCCAAGCCCGCGACCACTTGCTCGGCGGCCTTCGCGGCGGTGGCGATTTCGTCTTCGCGAGCCTTCTGCTCTTCTTCGCGAGCCTTCCGTTGTTCCATCATCTCTTTGATGGCGGCATCTCGCTTGATGCCTCTTTCGACGGCCGACTGGCGTTGCATGATGAGCCCCACCTCATATTCGCTCAATCCATCTTGGCGAGCCTTGGCAATCTCACGGTCTGCCGCCAGCTCCCGCTCAGCGGCGTCGGCAGCCTCCGAATTCCCCCGCGCGCGCTGCTCGGCAATCGAGAGTTGTTTCCGCAATTCCTCGCCCATGGCGATGTGGGCATCGCCCTGAGCTTGGATGAGCGCGAGCTGCTTTTCGTATCGGGCATTCAGCGGATCGTTGAAGCTGCCACCCATAATCATCGAGGCCACGCCGCCAAAACGATCGGTGAGTTTTTGGCCAGGGCTATTCGGCTCCACTTGCGTGTCTGCGAGCTGCGTGCGGAACGTCTTGAGCGAGCCGAGCAGCCCGGAGAAATCCTGCCCGGCCATCGCGGCGACCGATTCGCGCACGGCGTCGGTCTCCTTGCGCACGGTGAGCATGGCTTGGTAGCCCTGATAGCCAAAGTTCACCATGGTGGTGACCAGCCCGATGCCGATGGCGGTGGAGAGCTTATTCTGGAAGACGTCGGCGAGGCGGTCGGCGGCGCCCGCGGCGAGGTTGATCCACGAGGTGGTGGTGCTGAAGCCCTGCGCGAGGGCGAGCACGTTGCGCTCGACCCTCCTCTCACCCTCCAGGATGCCGCCGCCGCCATGGCCACCCTTGGCCGTGTCGGCGCGCACTTTGTCGATGATGCTCTTGGCGTTTTGCGCGGCGAGAGCGAGGCCTTTGGTATCTCCGGTGATTTGGACGACGGCGGGCATAGGATTAGATGGGTTTTGGCTTGGTGAGATGGGCGCGCACGATGTGCTTGGCTTCCTTGGCGAGGCGGGCGTCGAAGGCCTCCAGCGCGCGCACGTAGTAGCGATTGGAAAGCGCGGAATCGGCGTAGGGAACGTCGTTGTGCAGCTGCAGCGAGAACGAGCCGTCGCGCTGCGTGAAGGTGGCGTGCCCAGGCGCGGGGAGTTGCATCCAAGCGGGCACGCGCCCGCCCCGGCCACCCTGCACGGAGCGCCCGGCCATGACCCAGCCAGACTTGGCCCAGCCGACGAGATTTTCCACCTGGGCGATGTAGGCCTTGAGCGCGGCGGGGTCTTGCACGATCACCAGGGGGCTCTTGCGCGAAACGCGGCCGCGATTGTTGCGAAACTGCTGGTGCAGGTTGCCGCCATCGAAGGGTACCACGTTGAGGATGCGCCCGGTGGCCTTTTGGAACGCGGCTTGGGCCTGCTGGTATTGGCCCTGCTTCATGAGCCGCGAGAACGCGCGCGCCGCCGCATCGCCCTGGCGGGCGCTGATGGCGGCAAAGGCCTCGCTGGGGACCATGTAAACGCGGCGGATGTCGCGCCGCACCGCTGCGCGCCCGAGGTCGCGAGCCACCTTGCCGTCGCCCGTGAAATTCACCGTATTGAGGTCGATGCCGCCGCCCGTATCGGCATCGGCGACTGGCATGGTGTAGCGGGCCAGCGAGGCCGCCATGGCCGGCGCGCGCTCGCGCACCACGGTGGCCAAGTCTTTACCCATGGCGGCGGCGAGCTGGGAGAGCGCCGACTCGCCCGTGAGCTTCACCTCGAAATCGAGCGCAATCATAGGGCCTCGTCGCCGGCGGGTGTTTCCTCGGGCGGGTGCAGGATGGTGAGATCCTCGGCGAGGCGACCGCGGCGGGCGAGGGCAAAGCGGTCGTGGCGGCGGGCCTGAACGGCATTGAGCGCCGCGCGGTAGTCGGCCGTGCTCTTCACCGGGCCGAGCTCGGCGATCTCCTCTTGCTCGCGCTTGAGGATGAGCTGCGCGAACTTCTCCATACGGCCCCGCTCCAGCGCCTCCTCCGTGCTCTCGGGCGGGACGGGCTCGCCCATGGGCGTGATGGGGCTTTCCTCCTCGTGGATCTCGCGGGCGGCGGCAAACTCGAACGCGAGCTCGGCCAGCGCGTAGTCGTAGAGCAGCTCGTCGCGGGTGTAGCCGTGAAGGTGCGCGAGGATATAGGAGATCTGGTAGCGCTCGTGGGGCAGATGGCTCAGCCAGGTGCCGCCGCCGGCGCGCTGGGATTTGATGAGGTTGCGCTTGGCGGGCAGGCTGGCCACACAGAGCGTGAGCCAGGCGAGCAGCACGGCGTTTTCGCGCGCGAGGTCGAGGCCGAGGTATTCCGTCTGCCCCAGCGCGGAAAGGTCGCCCGTGGGGCAGCGCTGCGAGCAGAGCAGCGAGACGACCTCCAGCGTGGTGAGGTCGAGATCCTCTCCATCCGGAGCCAGGAGCGCGACGTCGAGGCTATCGAGCAGCATCTTGTGATGCGCGGAGAACGGGCGCAGCGGGCGGCCGAGCAAAACAAACAGCCCGGCCTCGCAGGAGGCACGGGCCGTGTAAGCGCGGAAGAAGCGAGGGTCGAGCGCAGGAGAATCGGGCATAGAAAGTGGGCGAGGAAATTCCGCGAACCTCGGCGCGCGTGGGCCTAGGAAGCGAGCGTCATGTGCTCATTCCAGCGGAGGGTGATCTTCACCTCCGCAGCCGCGCCGGGCTTGTAGTCGGCGGGGATTTCGTCGAGCTGGTAGTCTTTACTGTACTGGGTGCCGAACGTGTCGTCGGTATCCAGCGTGACCTTGCTGTGAATGGCCGGGAACACGAAGCCTTCCGTGACTTCGATCGTCAGGTCGAGCACGAGCTGATTGTCGTCGTGAAGCTCACCGACCAGTTGCCCCGACTCGTTGTGGTCTTGCAGATTGATGAGCGTTGAGGGCTTCACCGAAAGCGCCTTGATGCGGCAGGCGGCAAAGCCCGCATCGGTGGCCGTGTCTCCGTTGCCGAGGTCACCGCCGAGAAGCGGAACGCGTTTGAGGTAAGCGTAGCTATGTGTTTGCGACATGCACGGCAGGGAGTGTCAAAGACGGGCGCACGGCGGCGCGCGCTACGGGGCGGTGTCGCAGTCGTCGTTGATGCAGGGCACCTCGCTGAAAGTGATGGCCGAGAGCCACGTGCCGCGCTCTTCGTCGAACCCGGTCTGCACCGCGGGGTCGCGGATCTCGCCGAGCCAAAAAGCGGTGACCGGGCGGTCGGTGACGTTCTCACTATTCACGAAGGCGCGCAGGGCCTCGGCGTTGCGCTGGGCACCCTGCGGGCAGAGCGCCTCCAGGACGGCCGCGACGTCCTCGTGGTGGGCGTCCTCGCTGGCGTCGCTCGTGTGCTCGACGGTGAACGTGGCGCGCGACTCCACGAAGACCACCACGCGGGCCGTTTTCAGCGGCGAGGTCTCGGCCTCGCTGCCCGGGCCGAAGCCGGGACAGGCCACCTGCACGCACGGGAGCTTTTGCGTGCCGGTGCGCATGCCGCGCAGGTAGTGGTAGCCGCTGAGGGTGGCCAGATTGAGCGAGGCAAGATAGGCGCGAAAGGCCTCGGCGACCTTGGGGATGAGATGGATGGAGACGGGCATGTGGATGGTTCCTTGTTCTTGGTTCTTGGTTCCTCGTGCTCGTGCTTCGTTGCTTACGATTGCGGGGCGTCGGGTGCGGCCGAGCCGGCGACAAAGCTGAGCGCATCCTCCGAAGCGCCCGCGCGCAGCTCGCGCACCGAGCACTCCAGGCCGTCTACCGTGAGCGTGGTGGTGCCCGGCTGCAGCGTGACGCCCTGCGCCTCCAGCAGCGCCCGCCGCACGCGCACCGTGGCCGTGCGCAGCTCCATGCCCACGCCGCGCTCGCCGCGCATCGTGGTGGTGGAAGTCCACGCCCCGCGGGCGGCGGCGATGTCGTCCCCGCCGGCGAAGGTGAGCGTGCAGGGGAAGAGGCCCTCCAGCGTGCGCTGGGCGCGGGCGCGGAAGCGTTCGAGCGAGATGCGGTTCATGGAATGGCGGGAGCAGCAGCTTGGGAGCGGGCCCGCTCGGCCAGCCCATCGACGGTGAAGACGTCGGGGGCGAGCACCTGGCATTTCGTGCAGCGGTACCAGCGCTCGTGGGAAGTGTAGCAGTGGAAAACGAAGGCGTGGGAGCAGTAGATCTCGGGCGCGGGCGGCGGGGGAGTTTCGGCGGTAGTGGCGATAGGCATCGCAGGAGCGGCGGTGTCAATATGCCGAGCCCGTGGAAAAGCGAACGGGGGCGCCCCCACTACAAGGCGCCCCCGTCGTTTTCTCCTCCTCGGTCCCCACCCCCGTGGGGCCAAAGCTGGCTACGAGCGATGAGATGACTGGTGAACGGTTACTTCTTTTTCGCAGCGCGGCCGCCCGCGATGGCGAGGAGATCCGAGGCGGGGCCATCGGGGTCTTCCGTGGAATCGGCCGCCACTGCCGCCGGAGCAGGCTCGCCGATCGGGGCGGGCTCCGCCAAAGCGACACCGGCCCCCCCAACCAAGGGGACCGGCGCGCTTGGTGCGGCGATAGATTGCGAAAGTTGCGGCTGAATGAGCGCGGCCTCGTGGATGGCCGAGTCTTCTTCGTTCCAGTGACGGATGGCCTGCCAAGGCGGGTTGCAGAGCTTGGCCAGGCGGGGATGCGTAGCGGCGGCGGCGATGGCAGCGGCCTGTTCGCCATCCTCGCCAATGAAGAGGATTTCGGGCGGGCAGTTGGCTTCGGGAGTGCGGAAACCGGCAAGAAGGATCATAGAGCGAAAAGAAAGGTGATGGTGAGGAAAAGCGGGGGGACCTGGGCGGCGGCGCGAAGCGAGCACCGCCGCCCAGGCGAACGAACATACTACACACGATTGATGCGGAGGCCGGCCTTGTCCATCAGCGTGGCGGCGGTGCCACCCTGATTGCCCACCGAGCTGCCCCACATGACGGAGAAGCAGATTTCCACGTCGAGAGTGCCGGTGTTGAGGCGCTCCAAAACGAGCAGCGTGAGACCCGTCTCGGGGTCGGTCTGCGTCTCCACCTTGAGCGGCACCGGAATGCCGCGCTGCATGGCGAGCTCCACGCTATCGGCCGGGAGACGGCTGGCGACCACCACGGCGCGATTCTCGAAGAAGAAGCCGGTGAGGTCGTAGCGCTGCACAGTGTGCGTGCCGGTGCCAGTATCGGTGATGTCGACCGCCGAGCCGCCCAGCGTGGCCGAGACCTTGAAGGCGGTGGTGGTGAGCCCCGAGGCGATCACGTAGTAGCTCGTATTGACCGCGAGGCCCGCGGGCAGCGTATTCGTGGTGGTGAAGCGCACCACATCGCCCGCGGCGAAGCCATGCTTCACGCTATTGGCCATCGTGCACAGGTCGCTCGTGGCGGCCGTGAAGGTGCCGATGTTCCCGAAGTCCGGATACTCCATGACGGACTGGAAGCCCGCGATGTTGTTGAGCACCGCGTAGGGCCCCGAGGTCTGGCGTTGGTCGTAGTAATCGCCGCTGGCGATGATGCTATCGCCGAGCAGGCCCGTCATGAATCCCGAGGACACGATGCCCGCGCGCTGTTCGCCCGCGCCGTTGGCGTTCATGGTGGCGGCGAACTGGCGGAGCTTGGCGGCGGTGGCCGAGGCATCGGCGCACGTGGCGCTGTAGCTCAGGTTGGTGCCGTTGACCTTGGCCAGCACAGAATCGAGCATCGACTTGGCGAGCTGGTAGGCCGCGCCGTTGATGGCCTGCGTGTATTTCACGTTGCGGTCGGCCACGAGGTCGTTGGTCTGCAGGTTGAGCACCACGTCCTGCCACACGTCCATCGTCA
The DNA here is from genome assembly GCA_966096795.1 of uncultured Gammaproteobacteria bacterium. Lineage (GTDB taxonomy): Bacteria > Pseudomonadota > Gammaproteobacteria > Xanthomonadales > Xanthomonadaceae > Arenimonas. The sequence goes on along the minus strand of CBHTVR010000031.1, from coordinate 7,960 downwards.
CCGGCACGTCGGTGAGCAGATTGCGAGCGCTCGACGGCGAATAGAAGAAGCCGTTGGTGGTGTCGTGGTTAGTGATGCTCGGCAGGCTGGCTACGTGGGCGATGAGCGCCTGGCCATACTTGGCCTGCGCGCCCGAGAAATCGGTGGCGAAGAAGCCGAGCGCTACCAAACGCTTGCGGAAGGCGGCAAAGACGTCGGCGGTGATTTCCGACGTGGTGAGGGTGAGCGCTTGTAGCAGGCCGTGGCGCTGGGGATTGCAAGCGGTGATCAAAGCGGAGCCGACGGCAAAGAGCATCCACGCGGTGTGGAAACCATGTTGCACGAATTGTCCGATGCTGGTGACGAAGAGCGCGCCGAGAAGCGCGAGGCGATGAGCGAGTTTCATTTGGTGTGCTGGGCTGTCAAAGGTGATGGTTTGCGGTGAGGCGGGCGGGTGAGGGTGCGGCTACTTGGTGGCCGGAGTTTTTTGCGCGAGATCGTAGGCCCGCAGCGCAGCGGCAGCGCGACCTCGGGCGACCGGATCGGTGGCCGCTTGCAGCGTGGCGAGCAGGGCATCGCGCCCCGTGGTCTGCGCAGTAATGGCCTGCTGCGGGACGGCGTGCTTGGGGTCGACGCCGCTGAGGCCGCAGAGTTTTTCGAGGCGGTCCACGTTGGCGTTGGCGGTGGTGAGCTTCTCGGTCTCGGCGGTGAGTTGGCCCTTGGTGGCGGTGTGGGCGGCTTGCTCGGTGGCGAGCGCGGCCTGGGCGGTCGCGGCGGACTGGGTGGCCGTGGCGAATTGCTCGGTGAGGCGGGCGTTTTCAGCCTGCGCGGCGGCGAGCTGCGTGGCGGTGGCCTCCTTGGCCTCGCGGGCTCCCTTGGCCTCCTCGCGCGCGGCGGCGAGCTGGGCCTTGGCCTCGGTGAGGTTGGCGGGATCTTTCGGGGTCTCGGCTTGCGGCGTGGCGCTGCCCGACTTGTCGTCGGCAGCAGCGAAGAAGAAGCGAGGATTGGACCAGCGGGCGATGAGATGGCGATTCATTTGCCCGCGCGCGGGTGTCAAACGGCGGGCATAGCGAAGAAGGCGGCGGCGCTGGGGTATTGGGCGGCGTCCACGAGATTGGCGGCGAGGGCGGCGGGGCCGGCCAGCGTCTGGCCCTGCATGGTCTCCTCGGCGAGCGTGCGCATGCTGAGCACGGCGGCGGTGAACGCGGCGTAGGCCTCGTCCACACCCGCTTGCAGGTAGGCGCGGGCGGCGGCGTCGAGCGGGTTTCCCAGCACGCCGATGGCCTTGAGGGTGCCCACCTTGAAGAGCTCCAGCTTTACGCCCATCTCGGCGAGCTGGCCGGCGTAGTCGTAGAAAGCGAGATAGACGCCGATGCTGCCGAGCTCGGCGCTGGGCGTGGCGGCGATGGAGGCGCACTGGCTGGCCAGCCAATAGGCGGCCGAGGCGCAGAGGTCGTCGGTGAAGGCGATGATCTCATACTGGGCGGCGAGGCGGCGGATCTCGGCAGCGGTCTCGGCGATGCCCGTGCAAAAGCCGCCCGGGCTACGGAACCACAGCACGATGCGCTCGCCCGGCGGGCGGGCCGCGATGGAGGCGACGATCTCATCGACCTCGATGCCGTCGCACCAGTAGCGCTCGTTGGCGCCCCAGGCGCGGCCCAGCGGCCCCCACACGAGCAGCACGTGCGTGCCCGGAGGAACATCGGGCAGCGTGCCGCGAAAATTGGCGTCGAGCCCTTCCCAATTGAGCACCGTGTAGCCGGGCTTGGTGGGGAACTTGCCGCGCACGACCCGCTGCTCCTCGTCGGCCCAGTAGTAGGTGTCCCACGAGGTATCGCTGCGCGGGCTGAAGCGCGCGGCGTGCTCGATGGCGGGGGTGAGCGCTCCAGCGCCGAGACGGCGGGGAGCATCGCCCGCGATGGCGACGCGCAAAAAGCGCTCGAGGTGAGCGCGGGAAATCGCCCAGGGGCGGGTGAGCAGGTGCGAGAGAAGCGTGGTATTCATGCGATGAGATGGGGCGACTAATCACTGATTAGTCGCGGGCGTGGAGTCGGTGGCGGCGGGCGGGAGCTGGTTGCTGGAGCGCGGCCAGAAGAACGCGTAGTCGTGCGAGGTGCCGTATTTCTTATTGAACTCCTCCACCATCTGCTGGCGGCGGCCGTAGACGCGGAGGTTGGCCTCATCAATGTCGCGCGTGGTGGTGCCCATGAGGCCGGAGAACGTATCGATGGCCATGAGGCCATTTTCCGCGCGCTCATTGAGCAGCGCGCCGACGTAGCCGGGATCCACATCGATGGGCGCGGGCAGCACGATCTCGAAGCGCCACCAATCCGCCGGCACCTTGCTGCCGAACACGCCCGCCTTGATGCGCTGCCAGCAATCGAACACTGAATAGCGGTGGAGGAGCGGCTTGAGGCGATACTCGCGGACGGAATCGAGCGCGGCCTGCACCTGGCGCAGCACCGTGCGCACGGCGGTGCCTTGGGACATCCCCGAAATGAAGAAGATGTAGTCGGGCGGATAGCCGACCGCCCACGCGATTTCGCGCAAGATCTCGTCGCAGAACTCGCGCACATTCGTGCCCGGACGATCGCTCTCCACCGTCTTGAGCGTCTGCCCGGCCGGGAGCACGGGAATGGCGACATCGCCCTTGCGATTCGCGCCGAAGACCTTGGCCACCGTGGTGGGGTCGTTCTCGTCGTCGTCGTTCTCCTCCTCCACCACCTCGCCGCCGTTGCTCGGGAGCGGCATCTCTGCACTGGCGCCGAGCTGGCGCTCGATGGCGTAGCCGAGCTGCTCGCGCGAGAGCGTGCCATTGGCCACGGCCTCCAGAATATCCTCGCGGCGAAAGAGCTTGCGCGCCGCGCAGGCCAGCGCGGGCTCGCCGCGCACCTGGCCGGGGAGCAGGCCATCGTGACAATGGATCATGTCGTCGGCCGGGACATCCTGGAAACTGCGCGTGCCATCGGTCGCAACCGTGATCACACGATAGGCGAGCGCCCTCCCCAACGGGCTGAGCAACACGCCATCCGTCCACCCATCGCCCGGGGTCTCGACGCCGAAATTATCCACCCGATAGCCGGGGATGATATTCACGCTGGGGCGGGTGCTGCCCTCGGCGGGGCGCAGGAGCTGCACAAAGCAATCGCCCCACAGCCGGATGCAAATGCCGACGGTGACTTGGAAAGAATACGCCGTATCGTGGCCGTCGGCCGAGAAGAAGCGGGCATCGTGATTTTGCCAATGCCACAGGTCCGTCATCGCGTCGTTAAACTCCGTGGACTCGGTAACCCACGACGGCCAGAGGCCGCCCGCCGCCTCCTGCTTGGCCAGGCTGGTGTAGACCATGCGGGCGGCGGGAGTATTCGCGTAGAGCAGCAGGGAGCGCTCGCGCAACACGCGCAGGGGCATCGCCCGAAGCGAGGCGGACAACTCCAGCGAAGGCACGTAAAGGTAGCCGCTGAAATCGGCGCGGGTGGCCGCATCGTAAACGCTGCCATAATTCACCGACCACGAGCCCGCCGAAGTGCGGCGGCGCGGCGAGCGAGACTTGGCCACCGCGGGCGGCGGTGCGGCGGGGGCGGGCGCGATGGAGAAGCCGAAAGTGTGAAGATTCATTGGCGGAAAATCGGCGGCCATTACGCAGAGTGCGGGCCGAAACGAATGACGAAGCCCGCGCGGGCGCGGGGCTTTTTGGCGGGGGTGCGCAGCGCGGTGGCGTAGGCGGGCTGTAGCTCGGCGCGAAACTCTTGCAGGGCCCGCAGGCGCACGGCGGGCGGGCAATTCGCGATGCCGGCGGCATTGCCATCGCTCAGGCTGGAGCTGGTGACGAGCGTCTCATCCAGCGCCACAGCCGACACGGCATCGTATTCCGCCTGCCACTCGGTGACCACGGTCCCCGCCCAGGTGGTGCCCGAGCTGTCGCGGTCCGTCCAAGCCGTGAGCCACGTGGCGTTCAGCGTGCGATAGTGCGCAAGAGCGGTGGTGAAAATAGCGTCGTCGCCGGGCATCGCCGGGGGCGGGGTGTCAAAGCGGGAGGGCGGCTTGCGTGGGGTGGGCGAGGCAATGCGGGGAAAACCAGATGCGCTCCTTGCGGCAGTTGCCCGTGCGCTCCGCGCCTTGCGATCCGTAGCCGCCCCCAGCCTTCCAGGCGAGGCAGGCCCAGTCGGAAGGCATCGCATGCTCGCCCTCGTAGCCACACAGCGCGATGCGCAAGAGCGGATCGGACCCGTGCGCGATCGCCCATTCGCGAACCTCGTGGGCGACGTCCGCGCTATCGTGCGCGTAAACCGTGTCGCGCTCGGCAGCGTAGGGCGGGTCGAGAAACACGGCGGTAAGCCCATGCTGGGTGGTAACGCTCGGCCCGACCACGCGCGACCAATCGCCACACGCAATGCGCACCCGGCGGAGACGCGTGGCGAGGTCGGCGAAAATACCATCACCATCGCGGCGGTTGCTCCCTCGCCCCGCATCGCCGAGGTGGGGGAGTTTGCGGTTGATCCCTCGCCCCGCATCGCCGAGGTGGGGGAGTTTGCGGTTGATCCCTTGCCCCGCTGTGCCGAGGTGGGGGAGTTTGCGGTTGTCGATGAGCTGGCCATCGCGCACTTGCCACGGCCCCTCTCCGCTGCACCAGCCGGGGCCAATCCACGAGCACAGACCCCAGACCCACCACGCGGCGAGCTTGGCGTCGTAGTAATCGGGATCGCCCATCATGCGTGCCAGATGAGCCGCCTTTTGCGCGACGAGATGCGCGTGCCTGGCGTGCAGATCGCACTCGCTCACCGGCCAATCGGCCCAGCGCGCTACGGTGTCCGCGTCGGCTTGAATCGCGCGCCAAAAATTGGCGAGATAGCCGTCGAGGTCGTTGACCGTCTCGCTGCCGGAAAACGGCTGAGGGCGGGCAAGCAGCATCGCCCCGGAACCAAAGAAAGGCTCGACGTAATTCACCACCGAGCCCAGCCGCTGCCAAACAGCGGAGGCGATGGTAGACTTCCCGCCGAACCAAGGGAACGGCGCGCGCAAAGGTTGATGGTAGTGGCTCATCTCTGCGCGGGCGGTGTCAAGAGCTGGCCGTATCGGGGAGGTCGAGGGTGCCCGCTTGCAGGCGGGTGAGCATCATGCGGCCGACGACGATTTCTTTCACGGCGTCGCCGAGGTGGTTGTTGCTGACCTCTTCTTTCCAGTAGGCGGGCTGGCCGGGGGCCACGATGAGCTTTTCCTGGCAGAGCTGCTCGGGTAGGAAGAAATCGGGGTCGTCGCGACCCGGCACTTGGTTCATCACGTCGACCGGGAACCAAAGGCGACGGTGTTGCCGCGCCAGCACCGTGACGTAGAGCTCGGTCTTGGCGTCGGAATCGCGGTAGGTGAGGTGCTTGAAATTCGGCGGCATGTTGGGCACGCGTCCATAGGAGAGATCCGTGCGCCGTGCGGCGGAGCCACCCAGTCCGGAGGTGGGCACCAGATTGTGAGCGCCGCCGCGGGCGCGCATCACGGACAAGCAGGCCTTGCGCACATCGGGCTTTCGAAACTTCGCATCGATAAAGCCCATGTGGATGCGGAACTTGCGATGCGGCTCGGCGGCGAGTGGGTAGGTGGTGCCCACGAGCAGCTCGGCTAAGGCATCGGGCCCGGTGGCGGTGCCCCAATCGATGAGCGCGATGTCTTCGAGATTCTCATGCACCGCGCCGACCGCCCACGCGCAGTAATCGAGGCCGACGTCGGCGCCGAGCAGCACCATCTTGGGCCGGAACGGCAGCAGCCCGCGCTGATAGGGCGGGCACTTGCGCTTGGCCTCGGCGGGCTCGCGGCCGGCAATATTCTTGATGATGTCGCCCTCGGTCGTGTTGCTGGCCTCCACCTTGCGCGTCTTTCCGAGGCGGTTGTTGAGCCAGCCTTGGAGGGCCTGCGGGCCAGCCTTGGAGGCCACGAGGAATTCCTTGATGATCTCGCCCCACGTGGACTTGGCCTCGGCGCTGAGCAGGTCGTTGGCATGCTGCGAGACGATGGCCGGGTCGCCGTGGCGCAGCGGAATCCAGCGGCCCTGCGCGGCCATCTGCGCCTTGTGGTGCTCGGCGATGATGCCGCGCTGCGGGCCCTCGCGGCAAGCCTGGCTGCTGCATTCGTAGTAGGCCTGCCCCTGCGAGAGCGCGAGGAGATCCCACTCGCCCGTGACGCCGTATTTGCAGTGGTCGAACACGAGGCGACCGGTGCGCAGCTTGGCCTTGCTGCCCTGCGGCAGCGGGACGGGCAACCATTCGCCGTCGCGGCACTCCATGGGCTGCGCGAAATCGAAATCGGTCTCCAGCTCCTCGTGGTCGAACGTGATGGGCTGGAACGTGCCGCAGTGCGGGCAGGGCACGAAGAACTCCTCGCAGTTGCCCGTTTTGAACACCTTGTCGATGGGGCCGTCCTCAAGCTTGGGCTTGGAGATGACGAAGACCAGGCCGCCCTTGGCGTCCTTGATGCGGCTCTTGAGATTCGTGACGCTGTCGGTGTCGTCGGCCGGGGCCATGTGCTCATCGAGCTCGTCGATGAGCACGCGCGCGGCGGGCTTGTTGGCGAAGTTGCCCGGGGAGCCCGAGCCGTAAAACTCCACCAGCATTCCGGGCAGCTCGATGGAAGAGGTGCGCACGTCGTCGGGGTCGCCGGTGAACACGCGCTGGTGAGGCTCCAAGTTGCGCAGGTCGCGGAGCGAGCGCTTGACGCGGGAGCACACAAAGCGCGCCTGCTTGTCGGTATCGATCGCGATGATGTAGTTGTTGATCGGGCGATGCGCGGAGCGGAAGCGGAGGCCGTTGAAGCAGGCCTCGGTGAAGCCGGTGCGGCTGCTCTTTTTCACCGCCACCAGCGCGCACGCCACGCGCACCCAGGCGGCGGCACGGAAGTCGTAGGCGAAGCGGCAAGGGTCGCGGTCGAGCCGCTGCACGCGGCGGGTCCAGGGCGTCTTTGCCGAGCGATAGAAGCCGGGCTCGGCGGCATCCTTACCCTCGAGCCAGACGTGAGTTTCGGCCCATTCGTAGAAGGGCACGGCGGGCTCGGGCGCGTAGGCGTGCGCGAGGGCGGCAGCGATGAACGGGGTGCGGTAGCCAAGCGGGCCTTCGCGGCGGATGCTCATGCGGCGACGAGGGCAAGGGCGAGCTCGTCGCCGGTGGGCACGCCGACGCCACGGCGAATGAGGGCCTGGCGCTGGTCGGTGACTTTCGCAAAGGCGGCGGCGATGCGAGCGCGGAATTCCGGGGGGACATCGGGCAGCAGCTCGCAGACAAGGCGGGGCGTGCAGTCGTCGAGGTCGCGGAGATCTTGCGCCAGGCGGGAGAGGTCGCTTTTCACGGCGGCGATGGGGACGAATTCGCCGGCGGCCTTGCGTCGGGCGATGGCGGCGCGGCGGGCACCGGTGAGGACGTCCTGCGCGGCGGTGTAATTGCGCATGGCCTGCGCGACGTTGTCGCCGCGCGCGAAGATTTCCTCCATGCGGGTGATGGTGGCCTTGAGGATACGCTCGGCTTGCAGGACCTCTTCGTCCTCGGCGAGGGCCATGTCGGTGAGCAAGAGGGCGCTTTCGCTGGAGGCGGGCGCGGGTGGGGCGGGAGCGGCGGGGCTTTCGGGGACCTGCGCGGAATGGGCAGCAGGAACGGGGGCGCGCGCAGCCTGGGCGGCCGAGGCGGCAGCGAGCAGGCGATCGGGGACTTTCCAGGTGTGATGCGCAGCATACCAATCGGGCATGGCGACCGGGTCGTCGAGAGGCGGCGGTGACTTGGGGTTCGCGCTGAGGCCGATTTTTCGCCAGCGCTTGATGGTGGCGAGCGGGGTGCCGTAGAGGTCGGCGTAGTGCTGGAGATCATGGCGGAGCCCAGTGCGCCCCGCGGGCTCAGGCTCCGGCGTCAAATGCAGGGCTTCTTGCGACATTTCCCGGGCGGCAGTGTCAAAGTAGCTATTTAGAAACGGGGGGCAGGCTCAGAAAAATGCAAAGAGAAGTAAACAG
>CBHTVR010000030.1:0-33115 GCA_966096795.1 uncultured Gammaproteobacteria bacterium | reverse complement strand
CGCCGGCGCCGACCCGATCTACAACTTCATGGACTACACCGACGACAGCTGCATGGTCGAGTTCACCTCGGGCCAAGCCACCCGCATGCAAGACATGTGGAACGCCTACCGCTACCTGAAGTGATCGCCGGCAGTTGAATCACGCAAGACCGGAAGGGGCGCCCATGGCGCCCCTTCTTTTTTGCCCGCTTCGCCGGTTACGGCGCTTGACGTAGGATGCACGTGCGGCCACGCGGCCGCGTATCCGCAGCGGGGAGGCTACGGACGATGGGCCTGCTTGCCGAACTGCGCCGTCGCAATGTCATTCGCATGGCCGGCCTGTATCTGGTCGCCGCCTGGCTGATCACCCAGGTCGCCGGCACCGTGCTGCCGATGTTCGGTGCGCCCGAGTGGATGCCGCGCAGCGTGGTCATCCTGCTGGCGATCGGCTTCATCCCGGCGCTGATCTTTGCCTGGGTGTTCGAAATGACGCCCGAAGGCCTCAAGCTCGATGCCGACGTCGCGCCCGGCCAATCCATCGCGCCGCAAACGGCGCAGCGCATGAACCGCATGATCATCGCGGTGCTGTTGCTGGCGCTGTCGTACCTCGGCTTCGACAAGTTCGTGCTGGCGCCCAAGCGCGAGGCCGCGGCCGCCACCAGCCTCGCCAGCGCCGCGCCTGCGGGCAAGCCCGCCAACGCGCCGCCCGCCATCAGCGACAAGTCCATCGCCGTGCTGCCCTTTTCCGACCTCAGCCCCGAGCACGACCAGGACTATTTTTCCGACGGCATGGCCGAGGAAATCCTCAACGCCCTGGCCCAGGTGAAGGACATGAAGGTGGCCGGGCGCACCTCGTCCTTCTACTACAAGGGCCGCAACGAAGACCTGCGCGTCATTGGCAAGGCCCTGGCCGTGGCCAATGTGCTTGAGGGCAGCGTGCGCAAGCAGGGCGACAAGGTGCGCATCACCGCCCAGCTCATCCGCACCAGCGACGGCTACCACCTGTATTCGGAGAGCTTCGACGGCGACCTGAAGGATGTGTTCGCGCTGCAGGAAAAAATCGCCCGCGCCATCACCGAAAAGTTGCAGGTCGTGCTCAGTGACCAGCAGAGCACGCGCCTGGTCAACACCGGCACCCGAAATTCCGAAGCCTACGGGCTCTACCTGCAGGCGACCAGCATCTTCAATCGCCGCGACGGCGCGCAGATGCCCGATGCGATCGCGGCGCTGCAGGAAGCGGTGCGCCTGGATCCGAACTACGCCCGCGCCTATGCCCGATTGGCCTCGCTGCACCTGGTGCTGGTGTCCTACACCGGCGCCGACATCGATACGAGTTATGCGTTGTTGGACAAATACGCCAAGCAGGCCACGGCGCTCGACCCACGCCTGGCCGAGCCCTATGCCGCGCGCGGGCTGGCGGACGAGAACCGGCGCAACGGCCTGGTCAGCCAACGCCAGCTGATGGAAAAGGCGTTGTCGCTCGAGCCCGACGATGTCACCACCAACTTCTGGTTTGGCCTGTCCCTGCTCAAATGCGGCTACTTCGACCGTGGCCGCAGCTTGATTGACCATGCGCTGCAGGTGGACCCGCTGGTGCCCAACGCGCTGCGTTGGCGAGGCGTGCTGTATCTGTTCCAGGGCGAGTCGGCCAAGGCCGAGGAACTGCTGACGCGCTCGCGCGACCTCGGCCAGGCCTCGGCCAACCGTGAACTGGCGGACCTGGCCATGGCCCGCGGTGACACTGCGCTGGCGCGCAGCCTGTGGATCGCCGGTGGCCGCAGCTTGCTGTCCGGCATGCCACAGGACAGCGCCGATATTTTCGCGAACGCCATGTATGGCGGCGACGCTGCCGCGCGCCAGCGTGCCGTGGATCAGATTGACCGCTTCCTGACTACGCATCCGCACCAAGTGCCGGGCGTGGTGCCGCTGGTGCTGGTGCGTATCGCCGAGCCGGCGAAGGCGCTGGCCATCGTGCGCGACCACAAGATGTCCGACAGCACCGACTATTTCAGCCTGCTGTGGAGCCCGCTGGGCGATGCCACGCGCCGGCTTCCGGAGTTCCAGCAGACGATGCGCCAGATGGGTTATGTCGCGGTCTGGAACCAGTACGGCGCGCCCGACCGTTGCCGCAAGCTTGGCCCTGACAACTACGCCTGTGACTGAGGACCGATGATCCTGCGCCGACTGCTCGAAAACCTGAAACAGCAACACTGGACTGGTGTCGCCATCGAGTTGGTGATCGTGGTGCTGGGCGTGTTCATCGGCATGCAGGTGTCCAACTGGAATGCCGAGCGCGAGACGTCCCAGCGAGCCGCGGTGTTCAGCGCCCGCTTGCGCGAAGACCTGCGCGAGGAAGACTGGGGCTACCAGCTGATGATCGACTACAGTCAGCAAGTTCTCGCCAGCGCCAATCGCGCGGCCGACGCGCTCGAGGGCGGCAAGCCCCTGGACGACGAAGCCCTGCTGGTCAACGCCTACCGCGCCACCCAGTACAAGCAGAAGCTGCGCCGCCGCGGCACCTACGACGAACTCATCTCCACCGGCACCATCGGCCTGATCCGCGACCGCCTGCTGCGTGAGACCGCCGTGCGCCTGTACAACAGCGCCACCATCGACAACATGGCCCGCGAAGGCATGCAGTCACGCTACCGCGAAGCCTTCCGCATGTCCCTGCCCAATCCCGTGCAGCGCGCGCTGGCCAGGGCCTGCGGCGACAAGCTCAGCCCGCCAGGCGATTACGCCTCGATCGAACACGTCCTGGATTACCCCTGCAAGACCGGGTTGGATGCCGCCACCCTGAAGTCCGCCGCCGCCGCGCTTCGCGCCGATCCGCGATTGCTGCCCTTGCTACGCCTGCGCATCGCCGACATCGAAACCCGGATCGGGGACATGACCGGCAACAACCGCCAGATGATGAACGACTTGCGCGAGGTCGCCGGCCGCCCGCGCCTGCCCTAGGGTTTCTGCCAGACCCGCACGTAGTCCACTTCCATCCTTACCGGCAATAGCGATTCATCCACCGGCCCGCCCAGGCTGCCGCCGATGGCGACATTGAGCAGCATGAACTCGGGCGCATCGTAGGGCCACTGGTCCTTGCCGGTGTGGGCGTTGCGATAGACGAAGTGCTCCTTGCCATCGATGCCGAAACGAATCTCCTCCGGCGTCCACAGCATCTGGTAATCGTGGAAGGCGGTGCAGACATCCTTCAATCGCGTCGCGCCGCCGATGCCCTTGTCGCCGCTGGCGGCGGTGGTGTGGGTGGTGCTGAGGATGCGGCCGGGGTCGTGGCCGAACTGTTCCATCATGTCCAGCTCGCCGCGCGCCGGCCAATCGCCTTTGCTGCCGAGCAGCCAGATCGCCGGCCAGGTGCCCGGGCCGCAAGGCAACTTCGCGCGCACACTGAAGAATCCGTAGGTCCATTCGGCCTTGCCGCTGGTGTACAGGCGGCCCGAGGTATAGGCCTGGCCACCCCAGTCGCGCGCCGAGCGATGCTTTTCCTTGCGCGCGGTGATGATCAAGTGGCCATCGCGCACTTCGGTGTTCTCGATCCGCGCCTTGCCGTAGTACTGCAGCTCGTTGTTGTACCAGCCGGCCTTGTTCCGGGCCGTGTCGTAGTCCCAGCGCGTGGCGTCAGGCAGGCCGGGCACTTCGAACTCATCGGACCACACGAGTTTGTAATCGGCCGGCACGACCAAGTCGGGCATCGGTTTTGCGGGCTCGGGTTCAGCGCGGCCCAGGGCTACCGAACAAGCGGTGGCGAGCACCAACAGCGCCAGCGGGCGACGAAAGCGAGTCAAGGATTCAATGCGCATCAGGGCGTCCTCACCAGAAGCTGCTGTAGAAAGCGACCAAGGCCGCGACCACGCCTGTCGCCGCCATATTGAACGCCGGCGACGTACCGAAGTTCACGCCATGCGTATGCGACACGCGCTCGTGCGCGCGCGGGTCCTTGCGCGCCAGCGACACCGCCACCGCCAGTCCCAGGCTGAGCAGGAAGACGATGCCCACGCGGTGGATAAAGGGAATCTCCGGCAGCGCGAGCTTGAAGGCCACCGACAACACGAACGAGGCCAGCGCCGCGGCCAGTGCGCCGGCTTCATTGGCGCGTTTCCAGAACAAGCCCAGCAGGAAGATCACCACGATGCCCGGCGTGAAGAAGCCGGTGTATTCCTGGATGTACTGGAAGGCCTGGTCGAAGCTACCCAGCAAGGGCCGCGCGCTCAGCGCCGCCACCAGCACCGCGAACACGGCAGCAATGCGGCCCACGCGCACCAGGTGCTGCTCGTTGCCTTCGCCGCGCGCCGGCGTGAACTTGGCATACAAGTCGAGCGTGAAGATGGTAGCGATCGAATTGATCTTCGACGCCAGCGAGGCCACGATCGCCGCCGCCAGCGCCGCGAACACCAGTCCGAGCAAACCCGTTGGCAGCAGCGCCAGCATTGTTGGGTAGGCCTGGTCCGGCCGCTCCAGCCCCGGCGCGAGCGTGAGCGCGGCAATGCCCGGCAACACCACCACGATCGGCATCAGCAGTTTCAGGAAGGCCGCGAACACGATGCCCTTCTGCGCCTCGTGGATATCCTTGGCTGCCAGCGCGCGCTGGATGATGTACTGGTTGAAGCCCCAGTAGCTCACATGCATCACCCACATGCCACCGAGCAACACGCCCAGCCCCGGCAGGTCCTTGTAGAAGGGATTGTCGGCGCTGAGGATCATGCGGAAGTGCTCGGGATGCTCGCGCCACAGGTGCATGAAGCCCGAGACCATGCCGGCATCGCCGCTGATGCGGTTGAGCATCACGAACGACAGCACCAGCCCGCCGATCACCAGCAGGGTGACCTGCACGATATCGGTCAGTGCCACCGCCTTCAGGCCACCGTACAGCTGGTAAACCAAGGCGAATATCGCGATCAGCACCAGCGCCGGCATCTGTTCCATGCCTGTCACCTGCGACACCGCAATCGCGCCCAGCCATAGGATCGAGGTCAGGTTCACGAACACATACAGGCCCAGCCAGAACACCGCCATCAGGGTGCGGATGCGGCTTCCGTATCGCTGTTCCAAAAATTGCGGCATGGTGTCGATGCCGTGGCGCAGGAAGATCGGCAGGAAGAACTTGCCGACGATCAGCAGGGTGAAGGCCGCCATCCATTCGTAGGAGGCAATCGCCAGGCCAATGGCATAGCCCGAGCCCGACATGCCGATGATCTGCTCGGCGGAAATATTCGCGGCGATCAGGGACGCGCCGACCGCCCACCAGGGCAGGGCCTTGCCGGCCAGGAAGTAATCCTCGGCGGTCTTGGCATGCCCGGCCTTCTCGCGCGAGACAAACTGAGCCAGGGCGAAGATGCCCAGCAGGTAGACAATCACGATGGATGTATCGAGCAACGACAGCTTCATCCCCTTCCCCCTAGTGCGCTGCGCCGGCGACCCCCGCCTGTTGTGATTTCACGTGGGTCATGATCTTGATGAAGGTGTCGGTCCACACCTGTTTGCGGTGCGCGGCCAGGTAAGCCAGCAATTCCTGGTGCGCCTGTGTGGACACTTGCAGGTAGTCGCCGCCGATACCGTGGAAGGTGAAGTTGATCATCGTGCCCCGGGCCTGGGCCTGCTTCACCCGTTCAATCAACTGCGCACCGGTAACATCCGAAGGCGCGGTCACGCCCACCGCGTACACGTCCAGCGTGCGCATATCCGGCACTACGCCGCCGTCGCCGGCCTTTATCGCCACGAACTCGCTGCGCAGCAGCGGCAAATAATCCACGCCCGTCGCCAGGCGGTCGCCGCAGGGCAGGGTGAATGTACGTTCCCTGCGCCCATCAATGGCCTTGAGCATGGCGTTACCCACGCGCACCTGCTCGAGCATCTGCGCCGCACTGGTGTGGTCCAGGTCGCGCTCGGGCGTGACCCATTCGCGACTCGGCAGCGACCGCGAACACTGGTGGAACAAGGTGTGGTTGCCCAGCTCGTGGCCACGCGCGGCCGCCGCGCGCCACTCGGGCAGGCGTTTGGCCAGCACCGGGCTGCTCAGGGTCAGGTAGAAGCTCGCCTTCAGGCCGTAGCGATCCAGCGCCGGCAAGGCATGATCGAGCTGCGAGTCGATGGCATCGTCGTAGCTCAGGCTTACCGCCGCTTGTTCGCCGTGCGGCCAGGCGAAGGGCTTCGCCGCCGTCACGGGAGCTTGCGCCGCAGAGGGGCCGCTCAGTGCTACCAGCAGCAGCCAGGCCTTCAGCACCGCGCTAGCGCCGGCCGGCCAAGATCACGGCGGCGTGGCCGCGCAATGCTTGGCGATGTAATCGGCATGCGTGGGCATGACCTTCACGCATTTGGCGATGACTTGCTCGATATGCCCGACATAGGCCGCGACTTCGGCTTCCGGGCGCAGCTCGGCGAAGGGGTGGTGGGCCTTCGGGCGCAGGCGTTGGCCAACCATCACCTGCAGCCAGCTGGGCTCGGCGAACAACTCCATGCCGTCGCGCTGGATGCGGCCATTGCTGCGGAACAGGTCCATCTTGTGCTGCAGGCCCTCGGGAATGGACATGTTCCGGCAGTAATTCCAGAACTCGGAATCGTCGCGCTCGGTGGCCTTGTAGTGCAGCACCAGGAAGTCGCGGATGCGCTCGTATTCCCAGTGCGTCTGGCGGTTGTACTCGGCGATGTCGGCGGCGTCGAAGCCGGCGTGCGGGAAGAAGCTGATCATCCGCGAGATGGCGGTATTGATCAGGTGGATGCTGGTGGACTCGAGCGGTTCCAGGAAGCCGCTGCTCAGGCCCACCGCCACGCAATTGCGGTCCCAGAAGGTCTTGCGCCGGCCGGTGCTGAACTTCAGCGGGCGCGGCTCGGCCAGGGCCTTGCCGTCAAGATGCTTCAGCAGGATGTCGGTGGCCTCGTCCTGCTCCATGAAGCTGCTGCAGTAGATATGGCCGTTGCCGGTGCGGTGTTGCAGTGGAATGCGCCACTGCCAGCCCGAGCGGTGCGCGGTGGAGCGCGTCATCGGCAACAGCGGGCCGGCCGATTCGCAGGGCACGGCCAGGGCGCGATTCACCGGCAGCCAGTGCGACCAGTCCTCGAAACCCGCTTTCAGGGTCTGCTCGATCAGCAGGCCGCGCATGCCCGAGCAGTCGATGAAGAAGTCGCCCTCGATGCGCTCGCCGCTCTCCATCACCAGCGCTTCGATGAAGCCATCGGGGTCGCGCTGCAGGACCTGGGCGATCTTGCCCTCGGTGCGCAGCACGCCGCGCTTCTCCGAATACGCGCGCAAATAGCGCGCATACATGCCGGCATCGAAGTGGTAGGCGTGGGAAATATCGGCGACGGGCGAGCCGGCCATGTCCTTGCGCGCGCGCATGAACTTGGCCTGCTGGCAGGCCACCGTGTTGATCGAATACGCCTCCAGCGGGGAGGCCTTGCCCAATTGCGCCAGGCGCAACCAGAAATGGTGGAAAGGCAGGGCTTGCGTGGCCTGGCCGACGAAACCGAAACCATGGATATAGCGGTCGCCTATCGCGCCCCAATTGACGAACTCGATACCCAGCTTGAACGTGCCCTGGGTCGCGCGCAGGAATTCGTTCTCGTCGATCTCCAGCGCCTTGTTGAACTCGCCGATGTGCGGGATCGTTGCCTCGCCCACGCCGATGATGCCGATTTCATCGGACTCGACCAGGCGGATAGTGCACTGGCCTTCCAGCACCTTGGCCAGGGCGGCCGCGCTCATCCAGCCGGCGGTGCCGCCGCCGACGATGACAATGTTTCGGATCGGTTGCAGGCTCATCGTTTCACGCTAGCACGCCCGTGCCCGGCAAAAAACAAGGCCGCCCCGCCTTGCGACGGGGCGGCCCGGGGAAAACATCAGAACTTGTAGTTCACGCCGAACAGCACCACGCGACCAAACTCGTAGGTGAAGTTGGGCACCAGCTGGGTCGGATCGGGCACGTCCGGGTTGCCGGGCGTCTTGTAGCTCTGCGACTTGCTGTTGGTGACGTTGTAGGCCTGCAACAGCAAGGTCATGCCTTCCAGCGCGCTGCCCTCGGCGAAGTTGTAGTCCATCTGGAAGTCCACCACCTTGTCCTTGCCCTGCTGGCGCGTGGTCGGGCGGAAGAAGATGTCACGCGTGGTCGCGGTGAAGGGCTGGCGGTAACGCTGGCTCAGGCGAATCGAGAAGCCGTGCTTTTCGTAGTAGAGCGTGGCGCTGTTGGAAATGCCCGACAGGCCGTTGATCGAGGTCTTCGAACCCGGAATCACCTGGTTGGAGTTCTGGTCCACGCGCTGGTCGCGGATGGTGCTGTTGAGCTTGGACGCGCTGACCACCAGGCCGAAGCCGTCCAGCTTGTCCCACAGCAGGCCACCTTCCAGCGAGGCCGCGGCCTCAATGCCCTCAATCTTGCCGCCGGCACCATTGAGCGGTTGGAACGACGGACCGAACTGGTCGGCCACGAAGCCGTCGGGCGCGTTGTCCGGCAGCGGAATGGCGGAGTTGTCGATCGCGCTGACGCCGTAGGTGATGTAGCTGATCAGGTTCTTGCGGAAGGCCGCGAGCGAGATATAGCTGCGGGTGCCGAAGTACTTCTCCAGCGACAGGTCGAAGGCCGCCGCCTTCCAGGGCTTGAGGTAGGGATTGCCGGCGTAGGAGGTGCTCCACTTGCCCTGGTCCGGGCCCGGGTTGAGGTTGACCGTCGGCGTGCTGCTGCCGGCGCGCAGGTCATTGATCTGCGGACGCGCGGTGGCCATGCCGATTCCCAGGCGGGCAATGAAGTCCGGCTTGATCTCGGCGACCAGATTCAGGCTGGGCAGGAAATCGGTGTAGCTGGTCTCGCCGTGCTTGGCCACCAGCAGGTTGAAGTCGACGTTGTCGGCGTTGCCAAAGTACTGCCAACCATCGGCAGCCTGCTTGGTGTGCACCGCCTGGACGCCGAAGTTGCCGCGGATCGGCACATCGCCCCAGGTCGTGTCGATGTCGATCATGGCGAAGGCCGTCCAGATCTTCTCGTGCACCGAGCTGTCGTTGGCCTTCAGGCCCAGCACCGCCGGCTTGGTGGTGAGCGCGCCGGAGCTGACCAGGTAGGGCACGTCCAGGCGAATGAAAGAACCCACGCCCATCCAGGACATGTCGAAGGGATCAAGCACCGCGCCGGCAGGAATGACCTGCCCGGAGTGATCAGCGCCCACCGGATACAACAGGCGGTTCTCGTTGCTCTCCACGTTCTTGTCGCGCTGCGTGTAGTTGATGCCGCCCGTGAACTTGCTGATCCAGCCGTCGAAGCCGCGACTGGCCGAGAAACGGAAGGTCTTGATCTCGTCTTCCACATGCGGCGTGCGAATGACGCCGGTCCAGCGCGGCTCGCCGGGGACATAGTCAAAGCCCACCACGTCACCGAAATGGATGCGAGTCGGGTCGGACAGGAAGTTCGGATCGGTCGGGGTGATCGACTGGCCGCTGCCATCCACCGGAATATTCCAATCGAAGGCGCCGTAGGCCCAGTTGTTGGTGTTGTTGTCCCAGGGGCCGGCATAGACCTCCTGGTACTTCTCGTCGCGCGTGTCCTTGGACCAGCTCAGGTCGGTGACGGCGGTCCACTCATCGCCCAGCTTGAACGAGGTGTTCCAGCCCATCGCCCAGATGGTGTCCTTGCGGCGGGTGTCGTAGTTGGTGGTGGTGGTCGGCAACGCGCTGGCATGCGCGCGGGTGGCATAGGTGTTGTCGCCAACCTGCACGGTATCAATGTCCGACAAGTCGTTGTGCACGCCCAGGCCATAGAACTGGCCCCAGCTGGCAAACATGTTCTCGGTCAGCTTGCCGCCCACTTCGTGGGTGTCGAACTTGGAGTAGTACAGGTCCAGCTCGCTGTGGAAGTCCGGATCCGGCGCCCACTCGAACACGGCCATCAGGCCATCGCGCTTGTTCGACTTGGTCGACTGCGAACCGGTCCAGAACATCGGCAGCATGGCCTGGCTGTTCACGCCCGGGGCATCGTTGAGCGAATCGACGGTGCCGCCAATCGGAATGCCGTAGGGCGTGTAGTCGCCGTAGTTGTCCAGCTCGGAAATGCGCAGCTGGGTGGTCTGGTCCAGGTGTGCGAAGCCGATCGCCCAGCCGAAGGTCTTGTCGGCATTCTGGTTGATGTAGGACGCGCTGAAGCGCTTGCCCAGCGGGCTGGACACGCCGTCCACCTGGGTGCCGAGCGAATTGTTCTCCACGCGCAGGTTCAGGGCGACCTGGCGACCGTCGGAATCGAGCGGGCGGCGCGCCATCAGGTCGACGGTGCCGGACAGGCCCTGGCCGATCAGCGCGGCGTTCGGGGTCTTGTAGACAGTGGCGGCGCCGATCAGCTCGGACGGGAACTGGTCGTACTCGACTGCGCGGCCGTCATTGGAACTGACGATCTCGCGGCCGTTGAGCAGGGCGCCCGAGAATGCCGGCGACAAGCCGCGGATGGAGATGACATTGACGCGGCCATCGCTGCCGCGCTGGCCGGTCAGGCCGGGCAGGCGTGCGAGCGACTCGGCAACGCTGGCGTCGGGCAGCTTGCCGATGTCTTCGGCCGAAATCGCCTCGACGATCGAGTTGGAGGCCTTCTTGGTCGCGATCGAGGTTTCGATCGAGTGGCGGATGCCCTTGACCACGACGGTGTCGAGCTCGCCGTTCTTGACCTTGTCCGCTTCGGCCTTTTTTTCCGCGTCGGTCTTCGCGTCCTTGGCCGCGGCGTCATCGCTGGTGGCGGCTGCGTCTTGGGCCCAGGCCGGATGCGCCAAAGCGAGCAACAGGGCTGCCGTCAGGATTCGTTGCTTCGGAACGCGATGCGCTTGAGTCATGGATTCTCCCTCCCAGGAAATTCATGTGATGCCGATGTGGTGTGACAGCGGGCGCCCGTACGCCGCGTCATGGTCGCGGGCCATTCGACGCCTAAATGACAGCGTTGTCAACAAGGGTGAAAAAAATGTTTTCGCCGCCCCATGTGAAGAAAAAGGTGCTGCGCTGCAGCGAAAATCAGGGTTTGTTGCAGGCCACGGAATGCGTGGAAACGTTTTCAAGCGCTACCCGGGACACGGAAAAGTCCAACGCTGTCGCCGTTGACAGCTCGAACACGCGTTCGATCCGGGTCAGGTCGGCGCCGGCCTTTTCGAAGCAGCCCAACGGCACGCCGACCGTGGTCCATTCGCCCGCTGGCAGGCTGGCCAAGGTCTTGCCGAGGTCCACGCGGCCGGCACACGCGGCCCCGCAGCCCAGGCCCACCGACACCGCGCCGGCCGGCGCAGCGCCGAGCTTCACGGTCAGCACCAGCGAAGCGCCGGCATTGCTTTCGCGGCTCAGGTCCACCGGCGCGTCGAGCTGCAACCAGCTGCGCGCAGCCTGAGTGCCTTGCCACTGCAGTCGGCGCGCGTCTTCCTGCGCCCGATGGTCGGCAGCACTCAGGGTGAGACCCTTCACCAACTCGCCGCTGGGCAAGCTGGCCACGGCGCGGCCTTCGCCTTCACCCTCGGCCAGTTGCCAGCTCGCGCCGTTCGCCAGCGCGCCGTTCGCAAAGAACACGCCAGGCTCGCCATCGTCGTGGCGCAGCCCCGATTCTTCCGCAAGCTTCGGCACTGCCGCGGGCTTGGCGTAACTCAGTCCATAGCCGAAGGCGAACTGCGGGTGATAGTCGGCCTGGCCGATATTGAGCGGGCCCTGGTTCGCGGTCGCCGGCCAGGAGAAGGGCAGCTTGCCGCTGAAGTCGTGCGCGACCTTGCCGTCTTTGCTCTTGAACAGGACATCGGCGATGCCGCCGCCTTCAGAACCCGGCAACCACGCGGCGACAAAAGCATCGGAGGCGTTGATCTCGCGATTCACCCACAGCGGTCGTCCCGACAGGAATACCGCGACCACCGGAATGCCCTCGGCCTTGAGCTTGCGCAGCAACTTCAGGTCGGTTTCCTTGCCGGGCTGGTAGGCCAGGTTGGCAACGTCGCCCAGGAACTCCGCGTACGGGTTCTCGCCGAACACCACGATGGCCACATCGGGCTTGCGGCGATACGCGCCGTCCACGGCGAGCTCGGCCTTGCCGCCGGCGGCGTTCGTCGCCGCGCGGATGCCACTCCATATGGAGGTTGCGCCCGGAAAATCCGCGGGCTTGTTGCCCGTGCCCTGCCAGCTCAGCGTCCAGCCACCGGCCTGCTTGCCGACATCGTCGGCGCCGTCCCCGGCCACCAGTACATGCGCCTTCGGATCCAGCGGCAGCGTGGCGTTTTCATTCTTCAGCAGGACCAGCGATTCGCGCACCGCTTCGCGCGCCAGGGCGCGGTGCTCGGGGCTGCCGAGTTGTTCGAAGTGCCCGCCCAGCGCGCGCTTGGACGGCGCGCCGGCTTCAAACAAGCCCAGGCGCATCTTCACGCGCAGGATGCGCGTCACCGCATCGTCCAGGCGCGCCATCGGGATCTCGCCCGACTTCACCTGCGCCACGGTGTTGGTGTAGAGCCCCTTCCAGGTGTCCGGCGCCATGAACATGTCCAGGCCGGCGTTGATCGCCGCGGCGCAGCTGTGGTCGTCACAGCCCGCCACCTGGGCGTGGCCGTTCCAGTCACCGACGATAAATCCGTCGAAGCCCAGGCGATTCTTCAGCACGTCGGTCAGCAGGCTCTTGTTGCCGTGCATCTTCTGGCCGTTCCAGCTCGAGAACGAGGCCATCACCGTCTGCGTACCGGCTTTCAACGCGGCCATATGGCCAGCGCCGTGGATGTCGCGCAACTCTGCTTCACTGACGCGGGTGTCGCCCTTGTCCTTGCCTTCGAAGGTGCCGCCGTCGCCAATGAAATGCTTGCTCGAAGCCAGCACATGGGTGGCATCGAGGAAGCCGGGCTTGCCGACTTCGCCCTGCAGGCCTTCCACCACCGCCGTGGCGTAGCGCGAGACGAGCTCGGGATTTTCCGAATAGCCTTCGTAGCTGCGGCCCCAGCGATCGTCGCGCGGTACCGTGACCGTCGGCGCGAAGGTCCATTCGAAGCCGGTGCTGCGAAGTTCCGCCGCAGTGGCTTGGGCGATGCGCTTGAGCAGGGCCGGGTCATTGGTCGCGCCGAGCGCGATGTTGTGCGGATACAGCGTGGCGCCGACCACATTGTTGTGGCCGTGCACGGCATCAATGCCCAGCAACACCGGAATGGCCTTGCCTCCGCCGCTGGTGTCCATCGAGGCCTCGTAGAACTTGTCGGCCAGCGCCAGCCACTCGGGGCCGGTGGAGTTGTACTTGCCGCCCGGGTCGGAGTTGCCGCCGGCCAGCACCGAACCCAAGCGGTACTTGCGCACGTCCTCGGGCGTCACGCTGCCCAGGTCGCCTTGCACGATCTGGCCGACCTTCTCTTCCACCGTCATGGTCTTGAGCAGCGCCTGCACGCGCGCTTCCAGCGCTTCGTCGCGGGCGATGGGCGAATGCTGCTCGGGCCAGAGTTCCGGGTGCGCCAGCGAGGGCGACTCCTTGGCGCCGGCGACCGCAGCGGCCGGCGCGGCGGCCGGCTTGCAGCCCGTCAGCGCGAGGCAGGCCAGGGCGATGTACGCCAGGGGGATGGATGCCAACGCCTTGCCGGCGCGCAGAGAACGAACGCGGCCGAAGCGCGCGCGGGCTTGGATCGAGTGCATGCCACCTCCCAATGGGCCGGGCCAGCGCGAAATCAAACGCGAGCGCGCGCCGCCCTGCGGCGGCGATTATTGCGCCGGTGTTGACAGCGTTGTCAATTGTCGGGCCTACTCTGCCTCCGCACGACCTTGGGAGGGGCGGCGCAGCATGAGCCCGGCACTGGCCCTGGTCGCCGACATCGGCGGCACCCACGCGCGTTTCGCGCTGGCCGACGGCGGCCGCGCGGCGCCATTGCTGATGGACAGCGTGCGCCAGCTCAATGTTGCCGACTACGCTTCGCTGGTTTCCGCGGCGCAGCATTACCTGCAGGACATCGCGCCCTTGCCTGGCCATCTCGAGCGCGCGGTGTTCGCCGTGGCCGGGCGCGTGGACGGCGACTTCGCGCGCATCACCAACCATCCCTGGCTGATTTCGCGCCCCGACACTGCGCTCGCGCTCGGCCTTGAAGCCGACAGCGTGCAGCTTGTGAACGACTTCACCGCCCAGGCCATGGCCACCGTCCTGCTGTCCGGCGCGGATCTCGCGCTGGTGGGCAATGTGCCGCTGCCACCGGTCGGCGGCGAAGAGCGCACCTTCGCCGTCATCGGCCCGGGCACGGGCCTGGGCGTGAGCGCGTTGCTGATTCGCGAAGGCCGCATCTATCCGCTGGAAACCGAAGGCGGCCACGTCAGCTTCGCCGCCTCCACCGAAGAAGAAGCTGCGATCTGGAAGTTGCTGTCGGACCAATTCGGGCGCGTGTCCAACGAGCGTCTGCTCAGCGGCCGCGGCCTGTGCAATATCCATAGCGCCCTGTGCCGGCTTGCCGGTGACGCCGATCCGGCGCCCAAGCAGCCCGCCGACATCACCGCCGGCGCGCGCAGTGGCGATGCGCGTTGCGTGCGCGCCGTGGAAATCTTCTGCGAGGTGTTCGGCAATATCGCCGGCGACCTCGTGCTTACGCTCGGTAGCTGGGACGGCGTGTTCCTTACCGGCGGCCTGGTGCCCAAGTTGCTGGGCGAACTTCAGGGCCCGGCATTCCGCCGTCGCTTCGAGGCCAAGGGCCGCTTCTCCGAAGCGATGGCGCGGGTGCCGGTGCTGGCGGTGATGCACCCGCAAGCCGGCCTGCTCGGCGCCACCGCGCTCGCCTTGCAGGCCGCCAAAGACTAAGGTTTACACGTGGTGGTACAGGCGCGCGTACTTCAGCCCGAAGAACAGGATGAAGCCGTAGCAGACCATGGGCACGTAGAAGCTCATGTGGATGCCGATGCGGTCGGCGAAGAAGCCCTGCACGAAGGGCACGATCGCGCCGCCGACAATGGCCATGCACAGCAGGCCCGAACCCTGGCCGGTGAACTTGCCCAAACGATGCAGGGCCATGCTGAAGATGGTCGGGAACATGATCGAATTGAACAGGCCCACGCCCAGGATCGTGTACATGGCCATGCGGCCTTCGCCAAGAATGGTGGCCAGGATCAAACCCGCCGCGCAGGCGGCATTGAAGGCCAGGGTCTTGCCCGGGCTGACGTAGCGCATCACCGCAAAGCCGATGAAGCGGCCCACCATCGCCAGGCCCCAGTAATAGCTGACGTACTTGGCCGCTTCCGCGGCCGGCAGGCCGGCGATGTTCTTCTCGCCCATGAAGTTCACCAGGAAGCTGCCGATGCTCACTTCCGCGCCCACGTACAGGAAGATCGCCACCGCGCCCAACACCAGGTTGGCGTGGTGGAAGATCGAGCGGTTGACGTTCTCGGTGCCGTGGGTGAAGGCGTCATCGGCGTGGGTGATGCGCGGCAGCCTGGCGATGGCAAAGACAATCGCCAGCGTCAGCAACAGGCCAGCCAGGATCAGGTAAGGCACCTGCACGCTGGCCGCTTCCGCGGCGCGATGCGCGGCCTGCTCGGCCGCGCTCATGGCCTCCGGCGCCACGGCGGTTACCGCCGGAGCGGCGGCCGCAAGGATCAGGATGCCGCCAAACAGCGGCCCCACCGTCGTGCCCAGTGAATTGAAGGCCTGGGTCAGGGTCAGCCGGCTCGAGGCCGTCTTCGGCGGGCCGAGCACCGTCACGTACGGATTGGCCGCCACCTGCAGGATGGTGATGCCGCTGGCCAGCACGAAGAATCCGGCCAGGAACAGCGCGTAGCCGCTTTGCGCCGCCGGGTAGAACAGCGCGCAACCGCTGGCGGCGATCACCAGGCCGGCCACCGCGCCGTTCTGGTAGCCGATGCGCTTGATCAGCGCGCCGGCCGGCAACGAAACGATGAAGTAGGCGCCGAAGAAGCAGAACTGCACCAGCATCGCCTGCACGTAGTTCAGCGTGTAGATCGCCTTCAGGTGCGGAATCAGCACGTCGTTGAGCGAGGTCAGCAGGCCCCACATGAAGAACAGGATGGTCACGATGACCAGGGAGCGGGTGTGGTTCTCGGCTGCGCCGCCGGCGGCCGTCGACTTCTCGTAGCTGGTGATCGGTTCCATGGTGAAGCGCCCCTCCGGGTTCACGTTGGCCGCATTCTGTGACAAATCCCCTCCCAATGATAGCGCTGTCATAAAAAGGGACAATGCGGCGTCGCAGCATGGCCGATGGGCCTTTGGTCCCGCTCCGGCGGCTGCCTGCGTGAAGGCCCCGGGGCTATACTTCCCGGCAGAGACAGCGTTGTCAGGGAGCGAGCATGGCGTCGAGGGTGCGAATCGAGGACGTGGCCGAGGCCGCCGGCGTGTCCATGAAGACCGTGTCCCGCGTGCTCAACCGCGAACCCAATGTTCGCGAGGACACCCGCGCCCAGGTGATGCGCGCGGTCGATCGCCTGAAGTACATCCCCAACCATTCCGCGCGCAGCCTGGCCGGCAACAAGAGCTACCTGATCGCGCTGATCTACAACAACCCCTCTGCCAACTACCTGATGGAAGTGATGGGCGGGGTGCTCGAGGCCTGCCAGGCCCAGCAATACAACATGGTGCTGTGTCCCTGCGAACCCGACGGCCCGAAGCTGCTGGCCAACGTCGAAGCCATGATCGCGCGCTCGCGCCCCGATGGCTTGATCCTGACGCCGCCGATCACCGATTCGCCCACGCTGCTCAAGCGTTTGGCCGAGCTCGAGATCCCCTATGTCAGCGTGTCGCCGAAGGTTCAGAAGCGCGGCCTGTGCGTGGCCATGGATGAAACCCAGGCGGCTTTCGACATGGTCGTGCACCTGGCATCGCTGGGCCACAAGCGCATCGCGCACATTGTTGGCCACCCTGCGCACGGTGCCAGCGGCTGGCGCCTGACCGGTTACAAGCAGGGCCTGGACCACGCCGGCTTGAAGTTCGACCCCAGCCTGGTGGTGCAGGGCGAATTCACCTTCGACTCGGGCGTGCACGGTGCCGAGCGCCTGCTCGCGCTGAAGAAGCCGCCCACCGCCGTGTTCGCGGCGAACGACGACATGGCCGCCGGCGTGATTCGCGTGGCGCTGGATCGAAATCTGAAAGTGCCCGAAGACCTGAGCATCTGCGGCTTCGACGATACGCCGCTGTCGCACAACATCTTCCCGCCGCTGACCACCGTGCACCAGCCCACGCATGACATGGGCAAGCGCGCCACGCTGGCCTTGCTGGACGAAGTGCAGAACCCGGGCTCGGGCGGCTTGGTACGCGTGCCGTACACCTTGCAGCTGCGTCGCTCCACCGGGCCGGCGCCCAAGCGCTAGGGGCGTGTACAAGTTCCGCCTGCTGAAGTTGTTCCTGGCCTTGCTGATGGGCAAGCGCCAGGACGATTTGCTGGCTCCGGTGAATGTGCGCCTGCGGGTGACGCCCTTCGAAGCCGAACTGACCCACGCCTCGTCCTACAGCTACATGGCCTACGCCGCCCTGGGCCGCTGGTCCTGGAACCTGGCCTGCATGGACCTGGGGCGGATGTGGCGCGAGCGCTGGACGCCCTACACGCACAGCGAACTGGTCTATTACCGGCGCGCGCTGAGCGTGTTCGACAGGGTGGAGCTCAGCACCACCTTGATCTGGTGGGACGAAAAAATGGCCTGGTTCGAACACCGCATCAGCCACGAAGGCCAGTTGGCGGCGATAGTCTATTCGCGCGGTGCTTTCTATTCGCAGGGCAAGCGCGTGCCGCTGGGCGTGGACCGGCGCGGCCAGCCGGTGGCGCTGCCCGCCACCAAGCCCGCCATCGTTGAGGCCTGGACGGCCATGGATGTCGAGTTCAAGAAAGGTTTGGCCTAGCGCCCGGATTCAGAAGCTGCCGAAGGGCTGCTTCATCATGTTGATTTCCTCGGGCGTGGACGCGCGCCCCAGCACCGCATTGCGATGCGGAAAGCGTCCGAAGCGTTCGACCAACGCCTGGTGCGCCAGCGCGTAGCGCGTCCACTGTTCGTTGCCCAGCGCGCTGATCAACGCCACCGCGCGCGTCTGGTCGGCGCGGTCTTCGCTATGTTCGAAGGGCAGGTACAGGAACACGCGTTGCTCGGGCGGCAGGCCGGCATCCAGCCCTCGCGCCACGGCCTGCGCGGCCAAGGCTCGCGCCCGCGCATCGGCAGCAAAGGCACGCGCATCATCGCGAAACAGGTTGCGCGAGAACTGGTCGAGCACGATGACCGCCGCCTGCAGCTCGCGCGCATCCGTGGGCAAGTCATCGGCCGCGCTGATCTGCTCGTACAACTTGCCGAAGCGCTCGCGAATGCGCGCGTCCAATGCGCCGCTCTTGGCGAACCAGTCGGCCGGCGTCAGCTCGTCAAACCAAAAGCGCAGTACGTCGTCAGCCCAGGCCGCGCTCACCTCAGTCGGCCTGGTAGACGCGCTTGCCGCCCACCCAGGTCTCCAGCACCTTGGTGCGGCCGATCTTCAGCGGCTCGACGCTGAAGATGTCCTGGTCCACGAAAATAAAGTCCGCCCACTTGCCCGGCTCCAGCGAACCGATGCGCGCCTCGGCGTGTTCGGCATAAGCGGCGTCGAGCGTAAAGGCGCGCAGGGCTTCGGCCACGCTCATCGCCTGGTCGGGATACCAGCCGCCGGGCGGATGGCCTTCCAGATCCTGGCGCGTAACCGCCGCGTGCAGGCCAAGGAAAGGATTGGCCGACTCCACCGGGAAGTCGGAACCGCCGGCGATGCGCGTGCCCTGGTGCAAGTAGCGCTGCCAGGCATAGGCGCCCTTGATGCGCTCGGGGCCGACGCGGTCTTCGGCCATGTTCATGTCGGACGTCGCGTGCGTGGGCTGCATCGAAGCGATGATGTCGAGCGACTTGAAGCGCGGAATGTCCTGCAGCGACACCACCTGCGCATGCTCGATGCGGTTGCGATAGCTGCGCGCCTGCGGATACTTCTTGTACGCCGCCTCGAAGGCATCGAGCACCTCGCGATTGCCGCCGTCGCCAATCGCATGCACGCCGACCTGGTAGCCGTGCGCGAAGGCTTTATCAATCATCGCGGTGAGCTGCGCCGGCGTGCTGAACAGCAGGCCCTTGTTGTGCGGATCATCGGAGTAGGGTGCCAGCAGCGCCGCGCCGCGGCTGCCCAGGGCGCCGTCGGCGTAGAGCTTCACGCTGCGCACCATCAGGAAGTCGTTGCCATAATTCTTCAGCAAACCGTCCTTGCTGATGGTGTCGAAGTCGGCATCGGTGCCGCCGATCATGGCGTAGATGCGCGTGCTCAGCTTGCCCTCGTCGGCGTAGCGGCGATACAACTTGTACGTGCCATAGTCGATGCCGGCATCGCCCACGCCGGTCATGCCCAGGCTGGCCATTTCCTTCAGCGCCAAGTCGAGCGCGGCGGCTTTTTGCGCGGGCGTGCTGGTGGGAATCTTGCGCGTGATCAGTTCCATCGCGCCGTCCACGAACACGCCGCTCGGGCTGCCATTGGCGTCGCGCTCGATGCGCCCGCCCACCGGATCCTTGGTGTCCTTGCTGATGCCGGCGAGTTTGATTGCCGCCGAATTGGCCCAACCGGCGTGGCCGTCCACGCGCTCCAGCCAGGCCGGGCGATCGCTTACCACCGCGTCCAGCTCGGCGGCGGTGGGAAAGCGGCCAAGATTCCAGATCACCTGGTTCCAGCCGCGGCCGAGCAACCACGGGTCGCTGGCGTGCGCGGCGGCATAGGTTCTCAGCGCGGCCTGCGCAACTTCAAGACTCGTGGTGCCGGCCAGGTCCACCTGCATGCGCATCTCGCCCAGGCCCATCACATGGCCGTGCGCATCAATCAATCCGGGCAGCAATACGCGGCCCTCGCCGTCCATCACCTTCGCCTTGCCCGCCTTCGCGACCATGGCGGCGTGCGAACCGGTGGCCAGCACCTTGCCGTCTTCAATCAGCAGGGCCTGGAAGTGCTGGACCTTGCCCGAACCATCCAGCGTGGTGCCCTGCACGTTGTCCACCAGCAGGCGGTTGGCGGCGAAGGCGGGGGCGGCGGCAGAGGCGGCCAGTAGCAAGACAGGGCGAATCCAGTGCTTCATGCCAACTCCCGAGCGGCGAACGGTCGCAAATCCTAACGCGGCCGGGCGGTCGTGGACCGGGACGGGGCCGCGGGGACCTCGGCTATCAGGGCGAGCGCCGAATTAATTATGCACAAATGTATGTATTAGTAGCTGTAATTACGGGAAATATTGGCAATAACCTATTGTTTTAATAAAAATTATGTGCCAACAATAGATGCAAAATATCATTCATAACCTGGCAGAAACGACGGATGCGACCCCGACAACTCTCGCTGGACGCCCTGCGCCAGCTGCTGCGTGACAGCAGCGGCATAGGCGGCGGTGATCTGGCCCAGCGCCTGCAGGTCAGCCAGCCCAGCCTGTCGCGCGCCCTGGCCGCCTTGGGCGACGAGCTGGTGCGCATCGGCCGCGGCCGCGGTGCCCGCTATGCCTTGGTCCGGCCGGTCGGCCGATACGGCGGGCGCTGGCCCTTGCATCGCATCGACCCCCAGGGCCGTCCCGAATATCTGGGCGAGATGTCGGCCCTGCAGGGCGGCAGCTGGCATTTCGCCAGCAGCGCGCCGCGGCCGGCGTGGATGGCAGGGCAGTTCCGCCAAGGGCTGTACCCCGACCTGCCTTGGTTCCTGGAGGAGTTGCGCCCGCAGGGCTTTCTCGGGCGCAGCTTCGTGTCGGCCCACGCGCAGGACCTGGACGCGCCGGCAGATCTGGACCAGTGGCGTAGCGAGCACGTGCTGGCCGCGCTGTTGCGTCACGGCGACAACCTGCCCGGGAATCTGGTGCTGGGCGAAGAAGCGCTCACGCGCGCCCTGCAAGACATCGTCGAACCCACGGACGTCATCGAAGCAGCTGAGCGTGGGGATCAATTCCTGCAGCGCGCGCAGGCGGCCCTGCAAGGCGGCCCCGTGGGTTCGTCGGCGGGCGGCGAACAAGCCAAGTTCACCGCCTTGTTGCGCGACGCGCCCGGCCGCTATCGCGCCACCGTCGTCAAGTTCAGCGAACCCGCGAAGGCCTCGGAAAGCGCCGCGCGGTGGGCCGACCTGTTGCGCTGCGAGTACCTCGCCGGCCAGCGCCTGCAGGCCGCGGGCATCGCCGCCGCCCCCACGGAGATCGTCGAAGCCGGCGGTCGCTGCTTCCTGCAATCCACACGCTTCGATCGCACGCCGGTGCTGGGTCGGCGCGGGCAGATCAGCTTGCGCGCTTTGGATGCTGCGTATCTCGCGCAGGGTAGAGCCGCCTGGACACGTATGGCCGACGTGTTGCTGGACGAAGGCTGGATCTCGGCAAGCAACGCGCAGGCCCTGCGCACACTCGGTCTGTTCGGTGAACTGATCGGCAACACCGACATGCACTTCGGCAACCTGGCCTTCGAGCTGACCGACGCCGCGCCCTTCAACTTGGTGCCCGCCTACGACATGCTGCCCATGCTCTACGCGCCCGGCCCCGGCGGCGCGCTCGTGCGGCGCGAGTTCACGCCGCCGGTGCCTTTGCCGCGCTACCAGGCCGAGTGGAGCAAGGCCGCGAAGGCGGCGAGTGAATTCTGGTCGGCGGTGGAAGCCAGCACCGACATCAGCGAAGGCTTTCGCCGCGTGGCGCAGGCCAATGGCAACAGCGTGCGTCGCTTGCTGGAGCGCTTCGGCTAGGCCGCGTTTCGCTAGCGCAGGGCCCGCACATACTTGTCGCAGGCCTGCACGAAGGCGTCGGGCGTCCGGAATTTCAACCACCGTTGCCCGGGAGTGAGACTCGGGCAGAATGTCGAACCTATGGCCAAGCGCACTCCCCAAACGCCACCTGTCGGCCGTCGCCAACGCCTGGCGCTGGGCGCGCGGCTGCGCGCGGCATGTCTTCGCCGCGACCTGCGTCGATGGGGCCTGGGCGCGGCAGTCCTGCTGCTCTCGGCCTGCGCGCAGGTCCGAACGGCGGCACCGCTCGCTGCAGCGGGCGACTGGCCGCTCTGGGCCTACGGCGTCGCCGAGCCGCCGAAGCCAGGCGACACGGCAAAGCCGCAAAGCCCGCCCGGGCCCTGGTTCGATCCTGCCATCCCGCGCGAAGAACAGCTCAAGCCGATCCATCTCGAGGGCAGTACCGCCAGCTACACGTTGGTGGAGCTCAACAGTGGGCAGCACGCGCCCGATTGGTTCCCGGACAGCCACGGTCCGGTCCCGTCGGCGATCCTGCATGGCCCCGCGGGCCTCGGCAAGCTCACGCTCGCCTGCGGGGACTGCCATCGCGTCCAGGGCGGCGGACGACCGGAGAATGCGCCCGTGTACGGCCTGCCCGTGGCGTACTTCCTGCGCCAGATCGAAGACTTCCGCGCGGGGCGACGGCATTCGGCCGATCCGCGCAAACCCAACGTGCCGACCATGATCGGACTCGCCAAGGCGCTGTCGGACGAAGAAGCGCGTGCAGTCGCCGAGTTCTGGGCGATGCAGGACGGCGGCCCGCGCCTGCAGGTGATCGAAAGCGCGCTCGCGCCACCAACGCGCATGCATGGCAACCTCTTCGTGAAGACCTCCGATGAGCCGACCGAGCCGCTCGGCGATCGCATCATCGAGGTCCCGGCCGACTTCGAGCGCATCAACCAGACCGACGACCCACGCGTCGGCTACGTGGCCTACGTCCCGCCGGGCAGCGTGGCGCGTGGTCGCGCGCTGGCCGAAGCCGGCGCCTGCGGCAGCTGCCACGGTCCGGGACTGCGCGGCGTTGGCGATGTGCCGCCGCTTGCCGGCCGCTCCCCCAGCTATCTCGTGCGGCAGCTGCACGGCTTCCGCAGCGGCGCACGCGATGGCACGCGCGCCGAACTAATGAAACCCGTAGTCGCGAACCTGACCGCCCGCGACATGATGGAGCTGGCGGCGTATCTCGCGTCCCTGCCCCGGACCTAGCCCCCAGCGCTAACGGAGGTGGCGCCGATGATCAGGGACGAGTCTGTCGCATTCTTGCCACTTGTATAGGCGAACTGCTGCAGCGGGCCATGCCAAACCGGGCCACCTCGGCCAGCAGCCCGCCAATCACCGATGGCTGGGCGTTGTCGGCGTCGATGAGAACGGCGAGGTGGAGTTGGCCGGTGGGGGATGGGGTGGGTTTCATTCGGATATCGTACGCCGGAAATAAACCTTGAGCCGCGAATTCCCTTAGGAAAGTGACAACCCCAGACTAGGCGATCGACGGGATACCCAGTGCTCTCAAATATTCATAGGTGGGGTCATAAAACGCAGGCGATCGAGTTGCATCACGATCGCTGCCTGGCGGCACAAATATGATCATCCCTTGTCGGGCACGAGTCAGAAGGACGCGGTAGGCGTTTCGAAGATACCGCTGCCGAGAGTCTTGCAGGATGTTCGACCACTTGCTTCCGGCAAACGAGAGATGCTTCCACTCAGAATCCGCGAAGCGAAGATCCGCATCCCAATTGACGCACACCCAATCTAGCTCCAGGCCTTGAACTTGGAACTCTGTCGCAGCGTCCTCAAGATAAAAGCTTGATCTGACATCGTGTGCCTCATCAAGGAACCAATGAACAGGGTCAATGGCTGCGCGAACGTCAATTGCGTGCGGCTTGAGACGCATCGCGCTCGACGAAGCAACCAAACCATATCGCTCAGACCCGCGGGCCCTCGCTCGAATCCAGTCTTTCGCAATCTCCAGATCCCTTGTGACCGCGATAGGGTATCGCTCCACAAGTGACGAAAGAACCTCTCGCGCCTGGTTCGTCTCACAGTCCAAAATGCACTTAACAAAAGCCGATACCGACTCGGCTCGAAATGAGCGCATTGAAACAGAAAGGTGTAGGTTTTCTTCGGCGTGGAAAGTTGGCCGACCCGCGAGCTTTGCCAGCGCATCGCCGGCAGCAAACTCTGAATCAGCCAGAGATGGCGATACATAGACATGCCAATCTTCGAAATCCGTCGAAAGGCTCGTTAGCCACTCGGAAATGCCGCCTTCTCCGCGATTTATCTCCTGTCCGCCGCCAACCAGGCACACGATAACCGCCCAGTCATGGCGGTCCATATAAGAGATCAGCAACTCTGGCTCAGACTTTGTAAAACCCGGACGGCCCTTCTTGCGCTTCATGAAGTCCGCTGTCATCTCGCGATTCCACGCCCGCTGAGCCTCATCAAAAATAACTACGTGGTCACTAGGCGGCTTGGAGTCTGAAAGTCCCGCATCCCTAAAATGGTGGACATTCTGAATAAACGCCTTGACCTTGACGCGGGACTCGCCCTTCCGTGCCTTAGGCTCTGCCTTCTTCGCCCGCGCCAAGTCGTCCCTCGCAAGCGCCTCTGTGAGGACCGCGACAAGAGGACCGTTGCCGGATAAAAAGACAGCATGTGTCGCGCTACTCGAATCGAACCTGGTTGTCGCGGTATTGAGGCCCACCAAAGTCTTTCCGGCCCCTGGTACGCCAGTGACAAACGCAATTATCTTTGCTTTCTCTGCCCGCGCCCGATCAATCAGCGTGTCGATGGTGCTCGCGGTCGTGGCGAGATTCTTTGCCCCGGCATCGTTGCGGACCAGCTCAGCAACGCTGTGACTGGAGTAAAGCGCGCGCGCGGCCTCAATAATGGTTGGGGTCGGCCTGTAAGGGGCGGCCGACCACGCCACTGGGTCGATCGTTTCCTTGGCGTGCCTACCGCTCACCGCGCGGATCGCGCTAGCGAGCGTTACGGGGTTGCACTTGATGGGGGCGAACACATAGTCGGCATGTGGCTCCGAGATATACGTATGCGCCGAACTTGCTTCAGTAGATACCAGAATCGGACATATATAGGCGTGGTGGCTCGCCTCGTGAAAATTCTTTAAGTCCAGCGCGTAGTCCCACGCCTGCTCAAGTCCAGCCCGCGAGAAGGTCGTGTCGCCAACCTTGAACTCGATAACAAATATAGTTGCGCCTGAGAGCACAACGGCGTCCAGACGGGCGCCGATTCGGGGAACCTGAAATTCGAGAAACAAATGGCCATGAACCTGTTCAAGCGCGGCCTTCAAGATAGGAACTTGCTGGAGCCAAGCTTCGCGCTGCTCTAGCGTGATCGAAAATTGGCTTGCGGCACTTATCTTGCCCAGAATCGACGGCGGCTCCTCAAGAAGGAACTCGGCAATAGGAGCGGAGTAGTACGCGCCAAGAGGCATAGGCAACTAATGGGTGAGGACTCCCTCCAGGATACGGGAATTCGTGAGCCTGGTTTGCCAAGTCGGCCGTGGTGAGCCGAAGTGAAGTGGCCGCGTCCTCTCCGAACGCCGGGGCAAGTCGCAGATTTGAGTCGGCCGTGACGGTGTCAACGAATCTCGAGTAAGGGGTGGCCCTCTCGCACCCCGGGCGTTAATGTCATGGCCCCGATGAACCCGATTCTTTGGACGAGCACAACGGTATGGCTAAGTTCCTCAACACCAGCGCCACCAACTATTTCCTTGAAGAACTAATCAAGGACGCCAGAGATCGCCTAATCCTGATCAGCCCTTATCTAAAGCTCAACGACCGGATGAAGGAGCTGCTGGCCGACAAGAACCGATTGAAGATCGATGTCCGCATGGTCTACGGCAAGAGCGAGCTTCAACCGCAGGAGATCAGCTGGCTCAAAGAGCTCACCTACATCCGCACCAGCTTCTGCAAGAACCTCCACGCCAAGTGCTACTTGAACGAAGAGCTTTGCATCATCACCAGCCTGAATCTGTACGAGTTCAGCCAGGTCAACAACAACGAGATGGGTATCCTGATTCGCAGGGGAGAGGACGGCGAGCTGTACCGGGATGCCTACGAGGAAGCCCAGCGCATCATCAGGATCAGCGACGAAGTTCGGATTTCGATGGAGCGGGTGGTGGAGGGAATCGATGGAAAAGCAGATGCCAAGGCTGAGGCCGATCACAAGGCCGAGGACGCCGACGAGGCGCCGGGAAAGCTGACGACCTCTAAGCTCGCAACCAAGCTGGGCGTGAAGACAGCTGATCTGACCACGTGTTTGGTCGATGCTGGCTACTTCGAGCTCAAAGGTGGAAAGCCCTTCCTGACCGACAAGGGCAAGCAGGCGGGAGGTGAGTGGCGCAAGAGTTCGAAGTTCGGCAGCTACTTTCTGTGGCCCGAATCCTTTAGTCCATGAGTAAGCCAAGGCGAGGCAACAGGTTCGGCCTTAAGCCGGTCAGTAGCCGCCATCACGACGCTCTTAGCCGAATCGACTGGCGCGCGTTCGAGCGGCTTATCGCGGACTACTACCGCGACCAAGGCTTTGAAGTAGATCACAGTGGTACAGGCGCATCGTCGCGAATCGGTTTTGATGGCGGAATCGACCTTAAGCTGCGCAAGAACGATGAGTATGTGCTGGTTCAGTGCAAGCACGAGAATGTCTATAAGGTTACGCATAACCCGGTGCACGAACTGCTGGGTGTAATGGCAAACGAAGGCGCGAGCCGGGCAATCCTAATCACGAGTGGTGAGTTCACCCAGGCGGCATTGGAGGCGGGGCGGAAGCTGGGTCACGTCCAGCTGATTGATGGCATTCAGGTACGGGATCTGTTGGCAGACCGGCTCAAAACCTTGTCCCCTTCGACATCAGCTGAAAATTCTGGGATTTGGGAGAAGGTGGGAGAAAGTTACGAACCGGCTGACGGTTACAGAAGGCGCGGCCCCAATCGCTCCCGTCAAAGCCGGGACGATTCACGCGATGAAGTGCTGATCAAAATAGCTGTGGGGATCGCGCTAATGTCGGCGTTGATATTCATCGTGCCTGGAATGGTCAAGCTCGGTGATCAGTCACTACTGACCAAGGCAGGTGCATCGGCGCCGGATAATCGTCAGCCTAGGCCGATGCCGCTGCCGTTGGCACCGCATCCCTACCAGCCGAGCAGCTCACCCACCACGAATTTCCCCGGCCCAGTGGCCGTCGTTCCCTCACCGCCTCCCCCCACGCCTCAGCAACTGGCCCGAGCGAAGGCTGAGCAAGATCGCCGAGATGCCGAAACGAAACGCGTGCTGGACAACATGAACATCCCTGAGATGACCCATTATCGGTACTCGCCGCTCGATCAGAATAAAGACAAAGATTGAGCTAGAGGAGCCAAGCGTCGATGTTCCACGCTCACCCAAGTAAAATTCTGAAGGGTCTATTCGAGCGCAGGTCATACCAGGGCGCACCCCCAGAGAGCGCCAAGTTACTCTTCGTTGGGCTGGACGCGAATTTTGATCTGGCGATCGAGGCAAGCCCGAGCTTCCCCAAAGTGGTGGAGTATCTGCAGGACGGGGTGGCCTTTTG
The DNA here is from genome assembly GCA_966096795.1 of uncultured Gammaproteobacteria bacterium. GTDB lineage: Bacteria > Pseudomonadota > Gammaproteobacteria > Xanthomonadales > Xanthomonadaceae > Arenimonas. The sequence continues at coordinate 5,906 of CBHTVR010000030.1, read as the reverse complement.
GCACCGCCACGGCGTGAGTCATCCGTTCTTACTGCCTGACTACAAGGGAGATGGCCGCTACTTCCACCAGAATTTCGCCAGGATCGGGCTCCTCCCGGCGCATGCCGCCAGTGTCTGCTTTATGGAGTTGGTGCACGTACCCACCTTTGGGCAAAGCAAGCTAGTTCCCTCAGACTTAGACGAAGATCACCTTCGCCGCATTGGCGACGCCATCGACGGATCGCCACGGAGTGTATTTCTCTCGGATGGTGTAGCCCGGCTGATGCGTGCATCCGGCAAGTTTCCGTGGCTCCCGAGGATGCCTGGAACGGAATCCCCGCTTCAAATTTGGCACCGTACTGGCCTCACCACGGTCTACCGCCATCTTCACTTTTCGGTGTGGGGCAGGACGGCCAGAAAGACCGCAGAGTTGGAAGCCATCGGCGCCCTGGCTGACCCGGTCGCGACGAATTCGAAGCCTCTCCCACAGGGAACCAACACTCATGCTGCCTAAAGTCCAATTCCAAAGCGTCACTCTATTGGACGTTCAGCTCGCGCGCATTTTTCTTCCCTATCTAGTAGCTCTTGCCCGGGAACAGAGGACTTGCACGTACACGGAACTCGTCGAGCTCGCGAAGAGGGACCATCCGAATCAGCCGGAAGTGCAGAAGGTCATCGCCGTTTCCGTGGGGCGCCGGCTCGATGTGATCAAGCATTACTGCGAAATCGAGGGACTACCGGATCTGGCCTCACTTGTGGTTGGGAAGGCGAGTGGCGAGTGTGGAAGTTTCCCAGGCGAGCACGCCGATCCCCGCGCGGTACGGGCCGAGGTGTTTGCCAAGGACTGGGCCGAGATATTCCCAGACATCGAAGTCTATTTTGGTAACGCGACTAAGCCGGACGCCCCCTCGAAGCCTCGCAGGGAACAGGCAACACAAATCATGTCTGAACACTACAAGCAGCACCGTGCACGCTATCCAGCTTCTATCACCGGTCAGCGCGAACTGATAATCCAGTTGTTGATGGAGGGAATGGAGCCGGAAGCGGCGTTCGCGTCAGTTGTCGCAAGGCTTTCCCGTTAGCAGCAAGGGAATGCTCCTCACCTGCACCACCTACTCCGAAACCCCATACCACAAACTATTCTTCACCCCGCCCGCCTTGTCCAGGTAGTCCACGCGCATGCGGTCGTCGTCGAGCAGGCTTACGCGGAAGGGAAGCTTCATGCCTTTCGCGCCGACCCAGGTGACGCTGCCGTCGGTGGCGACTTGGCCGTTCCATTGCTTGTTGCCCATCGAGTCGCCGCTCAGCAGCAGCGTGCCCGGCGTGGCGCCGCGGGTGATGCGCGCGGTGAAGACAATCTTTGCGAAGTTCCTGGGCGGGTGCCATTCCTCCACCAGCACTTCGCCTTCGCGTTCCCAGCGCCAGGCCTGCGTGTAGCCGGCGGTGGAGCCTTCCATCTGCCCGGTGCGCTGCTGCCCGGGCAGGCGCGCATACAGGCCCCACACCGGGTCCACCGGCGGCGGCACGCGCTTGGCCGGGGCCGCGGTGAACAGGCGCTTCAGCTCGAGCCGGTACTCGCCCGCCTTCCACACCGACACGCCGACGAAGTACACGCCATCATTTGGCAGTGTCAGCGGCAGCGAACGCGAACCGGTGCCGGCATCGCTGCCCAGCAGGGCGCCGTCGGGGCCGTATACGGCCAGGCTGGCGCCGACGGCCGATGCCACGCGCGTTTCAATCCGGTCGCCGGCCAGGCCGATGAAGGGGTATAGCTCGCCGCCGTTGCCGACCGCGCCCACTTGCGTGCGAGGCTGGTCCATCGTCAGCGGCGCCTCTTGCGCCAGGGCGCAGGTGGCGAAGCAGCAGGCCAGCAGGAAATTCAGCAGCTTGATCATCGCGCGCGCCCTCATTGGCAGCTCGGGCACTTGCGGCGCCGCTCGCGTTCTTTCTCGAGCAGCGCTTGCCACTTCGCATCCGCTTGCGTGGCGGCGGCCGCGGTGCGCGCGCGCTGGGCTGCCTTGGCGGCGTCGGCCTGCCGCTGTGCCTGGGCTTGCGCGGCCAGTTGCGCGGGTGTCGGCCCGGTGGGCTTGCGCTCTTCGATGGTGATGTAGGGGCCGGGCGCGGTCTCCACCACGGGCGTCGAGGGCACGGGCGGGCGGGTGAAGGGAATCATGCGCGGATTGGGCCCGGGCCAGGTCTTGGGCAGGTTCGCCCATTCCTTCTTCAGGTAAGCCAGGTTCGAACTGGACGAGCATTTCTGCATGCTGCCGCCATCGCCCGGATAGTCGCGCTGCATTTGCGGCGCGATCTCTTCACCGTAGGCGAAGCCGGTGTCCTGATCGTCTATCTCGCCGGCGGTGCTCATGATTTCGCTGTAGTAGCGCAGCTCGTTGCCGTTGTAGTTGCGCACGTAGCAGTAGTAGTACTCGGTGGCCAGCGCGTTTCCCGCGCCGGCCGATGCCAGCAGCGCCAGCAGCATCTTCACTCGAAGTTTCATTCGGCCTTCCTCTTTCCAGCGCAGGAATCTGCCATAGCGCGGGGCGTTCAAACAACCCGAAACGCCATCAGCGCCGTGCTTCCTTGACGCGTTGCGCAATCTGCGCGAGATGCCGCTCCCACGTCCCACAACACCCACCCCAAACATCCATATGCGGGTAGCGGCTCGCCAACTCGCCCATCTGCCGGCCGAGCTCCTCGGGGTCGCCATCTTCCAGATGCCCGATCTGGCATAGCTCGACCTTGTCCTTCGCCGAGGCATTGGGCCGCAGCATGCGCACGCGCTGAATCCATTCGCCCGGCTCCAGGGCCGGGATGAACTCGAGCGGGTGCGAGCAGTTCACGCCATAGAAATCCGGCTTCGCCGCGCCGGCTTCGCGGTCGGTGGTTTCGATGGCTTCGCGCAGCGTGGGTCCGGACTTCAACCTGGACGTACCACTATCGAGCGTGAAGGACACCACCAGCGGCAAGTCCACGCGCGCGGCGGCGCGGGCGACGCCGATGGCTTCGGGCACGGAGTTGAAGGTCATGGCTGTTACCAAGTCCACGCCGGCCTGCGCCAGGGTGCGCAGCTGCGGCAGGTGGTAGGCCTCGGCGCCTTCGGCGGTAATGGTGGCGTTGAGCGAATAGGCATCGCCACGCGGGCCGGCGACGCCGGAAATCAGTATCTCGGGAATGCGCTGGCGAAAGGGCTCGGCCACCGTGCGCAGGAAATCAATGGAGCGCACTTGCGCCTGCGCCAGCGCCTCGGGCGAATAGCCCAGCTTGCTGGCCCAGTCCTGGCTGGCGCGGTAGTCCAGGCCGCCCATCAACACTGAAAATCCGGCCTGCGCCGCGACTTCCAAGTAGCGTTGGTACATGCCGGTGAGCGCGGCCACGGCATCGGGCCGATCCAGCAGCGGATACATGGCGAACTCGGGCAACTGGTGCCCGAAGCGGTACATGACCTCGGTTTCCTGCCCGCCCTCGGTCAGGTAGAACTTGCCTTTGGCCTGCGGTGGCAATCGCTTGCGCATGACGGTCCCCGGCTGGTGCCCGGGAGCCAAGATACTACGTGTGGGCGCACGCAACCGGCCTAGCGGCCGGCCGACTTCACCACACTGACCTGCAGGCGGACCTTCAAAGCGCCGCGCACCGCATCGAAGATTGCGGCCAGGTTGTCCATCGTCGGGTTGCCGCCCGCCGACAACATGCGGTGCAGGCTCTTGCCGTTCTTGTCGGTCTGGCGCGCCAGCGTTTCAAAGCCAACCGTCGCATTCACCAGGTCACGCAGGACCAGGCGCGCCGTTTCTGGCTCGCCATTGAGGAACAGCGTCGCCGCTTCGTCCAGCAGCGCCTTGGCAAACGCCGGCTCGCGCTCGGCGCGCTCCACCATGGTCTGCTTGAAGTCGCGTGTCAGGGCCATGCTTTATCTCCCTTGATTCCTGTCGCCCGCCGCCAGGGCTCGTTTGCGCGCCTTGTATTCGAGTAACAGCGCCTTGGCTCGCAGGACATCCTTGGGCTGTGTCGCCTTGGAACCGCCACCAAACAGCACGACAAGCGAATCGCCGTCCTTCGCCAGATACACCCGAATGCCCGGGCCCCAGTCGATACGCAACTCACCCAGGCCTTCAAACCACTTGATGCTGGACGTGTTTCCCTGCGACAGGCGCAACAGTGCGATGGACACCTTGGCAGCGTACGTGGCGTCAAGGCGATCGAACCAGGCCCGATATGGGCTGCGACCGTTGTCTCGCAGGTACTCTTCGATTCGAATGCTCATGGATAAGGTAACGTATACGTTACCACGCGTCAAGGGCTTGGGAATCCAGTCTGAGCGCCGCTGAAGCATTCCGAGTCGGCAATCCTCCCAATCTCTGGTCAGGAAACCCCGGATGGTATTTCCGCACTTCCTCCATCTGCCCTTGCCCTAGCCAAGGTATATTCTCCCGCTGCAACCAACGCGTGGGAGTGAGCGCTGTGGCCCCGAGTGACTACACGCCAGACCGCCTGCTGAACTTCCTGCGCAGTTCCGGCATGCAGGGCCTGATCAATCCGGCCGTTGCCAAGAGCCGGGTGAACGCAATCGAAGCCCTGTTCGTCGAATTGAACGACGAAGAACGCGCCGACATCCGCAAGATTGACGTTGATCGCCTGTGCCAGCGCCTGCACAAGATCCAGGACAGCAGCATTCGCCCCGAAGTAGTGATGCTCTACAACAAGCGCGTGCAGGCGGCGCTGGCCGACTACTTCGCCTGGCTGGACAACCCCAAGGGTTTCTCGTCGGTGGGCGGCGACAGCCTGCGCAAGGAAAAGCGCTACTCGCCCTCAGACAAGGAGGTGGCGCGCGAGCAAAAAGCGCTGGAAGAGATCACGCTGTCGGTCAGCGAGTGGGCCTCGGACATCATCGCCATTCCCCTACGCGAAGACCGCACGATCTACGTGCAACACCTGCCGCTGGACCTGAGCCGCGCCGAGGCCAGCAAGATCTCGCGGGTGATCATGGCCCTGGCACAGGATGCCGACGCGGCGGGGCCCGATGAAGACTAATCGCGCCCTGCTGGTCGCGCCCATGGCCGCTTTCGGCCTGTCGGGCGTGGCGCTGACGATTTATTTCATGTCGGCCAACCTGTCCGGGCCCTTCCACGACAACCTGGTGCCGGAGCTGATCGGCTTTTGCATTGAAGGCTTCTTCTTCGTCGGCCTGCTGTCGATCATCCAGGAATCGCGCGAACGCGCGCGCCGGCGCGAGTTGTGGCTGAGCTTGCGCGGTTCGCTGCGCGGCATCCTGTCGAACCTGGATATCGCCTTCCTCGCGCCCAATGCCGAGCCCACGCAAACCCGTGTGCTGGAACAGGACATGGACAGCGTGGGCCGCTTCATGCAGGAACTGCGCGAGAACCGCCTGAACCTGCGCGCGATGACCTCGCTCAAGCGCGAAAGCGTCGAGGCGCTAGCGCTTGCCCGCGACATGATTCCGGTGGCCGCGCAGCTCAGTGCCAGCCATATGCGCTGGTGGATTGCGGTGGTGGACAGCATGCGCCAGCTTTCGCGCGCGCAAACCCGCGAGGCGGTGGAGCAGAGTGTCTATCTGCTGCTGGAAAACATCGAAGAGTTCGATCGCCTGTCGTACTAGCCGCCGATGAACGCGCTGAAATACCTCGCCGGCTACCCGCCCCACGTGTTGGCGCGCGCCCAGGAACTGATCGCGCAGGATCGCCTGGGCACGATGCTCGCCGACAAGTACGGCGAGGCGCACACGGTACGCACCGACCAGCAGCTGCGCGACTACGTGCAGGCGCTGAAAGAGCGCCACCTGCGCATGTCCGCGCCGCTGGCCAAGATTGTCTACGACAGCAAGCTGCAGGTGATGAAGCACGCGCTCGGCACGCATACCGCCATCTCGCGGGTGCAGGGCAGCAAGCTCAAGGCCAGCCGCGAGATCCGCATCG
>CBHTVR010000029.1:0-36898 GCA_966096795.1 uncultured Gammaproteobacteria bacterium | reverse complement strand
GGCGGGCATCGGTTGGCAGGACGCGGCGTACCGATGACCGACCGCCGAAACCCCCTCCCTCGACCGCCGAAGCGCCAAGAAGAATCAGTGCTGCTTCGCCTGCTGCCCCGACGCCGCCGCGCGCATCTGCGTCATGATCTGGTCGATCTTTTCCTGAAGGATCTGCCGCGTCACCGGCTTGCGCAGGAAGCCGTGCATGCCGGCGGCAAAGGAAAGCGATTCGGCGGTCGGATCACTGCGCGCGGTCAGTGCCACCAGCGCCAGCGTGTGGCCCTGGCTGCGTATGATGCGTGCGAGTACGAGCCCATCCACGCCGGGCAGGTCAAGATCGAGGAAGGCCAGGTCGAAACGCGACTGCGAAAGCTCGGTGACCGCGGCCAGTGCCTGCGCCGCATGCACGGCTTCGTGGCCCAGTGACTCGAGCAAGCCGGTGACCACATCGGCGATGGTCGGGTCGTCTTCCACCACCAGGATGCGCAGGGCATTGGCCTTGCGCGGCATGCGCCGCGCTTCGGGCGGCAGCAGGTCTTCGATTTGCGCAACCGGCAAATGCAGGCGCAGGCGGAAGGTGGTGCCGTGGCCCAGCTGGCTCTGCACGTCAATCTCGCCACCCATCGCCAGCGCCAACTCCTGGCAGATGGCCAGGCCCAGGCCGCTGCCGGCCTGGCGCTTGGAGCCTTGCAAGCGCGTGCCCTGTTCGAAGCGCTGGAACAACTTCGCCACCTGCTCAGGTTCCATGCCGGGGCCGGTGTCGTTGATCTCGAGCAACAGGCCCTTGGGCGTACGTGCACTGCGCAAGGCCACTTCACCGCGATCGGTGAACTTGATGGCATTGCTGCCGAGGTTGAGCAGGACCTGGCGCACGCGGCCACCGTCGCCTCGCAGCACGCGCGGCGTGCCCGGCGCGCGCTGCAAGGAAAATTGCAGGCCTTTCGCCTGCGCCAGGGGCTGCAACAACGCGCTGACTTCATCGAGCAGGGCGTGCAGGTCGAAGGGTTTGTCCTCGAGCGTGAGCTTGCCCGATTCGATCCGCGCCAGGTCCAGTGCGTCATTCACCAGGCGAAGAAGATGCTCGCCCGCACGCTGGATGGCATCGACCTGCTGGCGCTGGCGCGGCGCCAGGTCCGAGCCCTGCAGCAACTCGGCCATGCCCAACACGCCGGTCATCGGCGTGCGAATCTCGTGGCCCAGCATGGCCAGGAAGCGGCTCTTGGCTTCCGAGCCCTGGTCGCTGAGCTCGCGCCGCTGTTCGCGCACCTGCTCGCTGATGCGGCGATGCCAGCGCTGGCGCCAGGCCCAACCGGCATACAGCATCAAGCCCGCAGCCAATATCGTCCATGCCCCGACGGCAACCGGCCGTTGCCACCATGGCGCCAGGACCCGCAGGCGGAACTCGATCGGCGCCGACCACACCGCATCGGCATTGCTCGCAGAAATCTGCATGCGGTAATTGCCCGGCTCCAGGCGCGAGAAATCGCGGTCGCCCTTGGCCCCCACCGACACCCAGTCGGCATCGTAGCCGTGCAGCCAGAAGCGATAGCGATGCGCGCCAGGATCCGAGAATGACAACAGCCGCGCGCCTACGTGCAGGTCGCGATCCTCCGGCTCCATCACCAGGCCATCGCGACCCGGTTGCAGGGTTACCAGGTCTTCGTCGCGACGAAGGCTCACGTTGTCCAGCGTCAGGCGCGGTGGCTCGCCGTCGCCACGGATGCGTGCGGGATCAAACAACAACACGCCGGCCGTCGTGCTCGCAAGGCCCAGTCCTTGCGGCAGCAGCATGAAAGGTTGTGGCAGGAACTCCTGGCTGGGCAGGCCATCGCGCACACCAAACACGCGCAGGCGATCGCCCACCGGGTCGTACCGCCACAGGCCGCGACTGGTGGTCAGCCACAGGGCGCCATTGCGATCGGCGAGCAAGCCGCCCGACTCCACCGCCGGCATGCCGGCATCGGCGCCGACCGAACGAAAGCGCGACAGCGAACGGCCGTCCCAGCGATAGGCTTCCAGGCTGCCGAGGCGGTGCAACCACAAGGTGTCTGGTGGCACCGAGGCAAAACCGAAAACATGGGCAGCGGGTGCGCCCGGGATGGACTCGAAGCGCTCTTGCGCCGCGCTCCAGCGCCTCAGCCCGCTCGGGCCGGCCAGCCAAATCGCGCCATCCGGTCCGGAGGACATCTGCAATTGCTCGGCGCTGTCCACGCCATGCCCGTCCTTGGGGGTGAAGCTGTACAGGCGATTCCCGGACGGGTCGCGCGCTTGCACGCCACCGCCATAGGTGGACAGCCAGATCATGCCTTCGCTCTCGGCGAGCATTTGCACCGCACCCTGGGGCAGATCTTGCGGACCATCACCGGCATGCCAATGCTGGTAGCGATGGCTATGCAAGTCGTAACGGGTCAGGCCGCGCGAATGACCTAGCCACAGTCCGCCGCGCGAATCCTCCAGCACCGAACGGATACGCCGTTCCGGCAATTCCGCCGACGTGTCCAGCACCGCTTCGATCTTGCCGGTCAACGGGTCAAGCTTGTCCACGACGCCGCTCATGCCCACCAACCACACGCGGCCATCGCGGGCCGGCGCGCTGCTGCGGATGGGCAGCCCCGACAACCCCTTGCCATCGCCGGCCTTGCCGAAGGCGGCAAAATGGCGCCAGCCCGCCGGCAGGCGCAACAGTCCTTCGGAATAGGTGGCGAACCACAAGCCACCCTCGCGATCTTCCAGGGCCTGCATCACCATCGGGTTGCCGTCGAGTCGCAGCGCAAGGTCTTCGATTTCGCCGCCGCGCTCACGCGCCATGCCGCGCCGGGTGGTGATCCACAGCGTGCCTTCGCGATCGCGCAGCACCCAACTCACGATGGCATCGGGCAAATGCTCGCGCCAGGCCGGCTTCACCACCGCGCCGCTCGCAAGCACATGGTCCAGGCCGCTGTCGGTGCCTACCCAGACACTGCCGTCACTGTCGGCCGACAGGCTCATGATCACCGGCCCGCTCAGTTGCTGCTGCGGCACTGCTTCGAAGTCTTTTCCGGTCCAGCGCGCCAGGCCTTTCGTGGTGCCTACCCAGAGTTGGCCGCGGCGATCCACGACCAGTGACACGATGTTTTCGTCGGGCAGGCTGCGGGCATCCTGCGCGACGGGCAAATAGCGGGTGATGCGCTCGTGCGCATCCATCCGGTACAGGCCGCCACCGAAGGTGCCGAACCACAGGTTGCCGTCCGGGGTCTGCTGGATCGCCATCACGTCATTGCTCAGCAGCACCGGGCGCGTGGCCATGCTGAAGTGGCGAAAATGCGCGCGGTCGCTGCCCATCACGCAGAAGCCCTGGCCTTCCACGCCCACCCAAACGCGATTGGCGGAATCCACGAACACGGTGTGGACCAGATTGCCCGGCAAGGCGGCCGGGTCCGCCGGCACGTGCTGGAAAACCTTGTAGCCGACACCGTCGTAGCGGGCCAGGCCGTCGCGGGTGGCGATCCACAGGTAGCCGTCGCGATCGCTCGCCAGGCCGTTGAGGAAGCTCGAAGGCAGTCCTTCGGCCACGCCCACTCTTCGGAATTGTGGTGTCTCCGGCAAGGCCCATGCCGTCGCCGACGCGCCAGCCCAAAGGGCCAGCGCCAATAGCCAATGACGCATGACGTCCCCCGAAATCCCCTGCCAGCAGCGCTCCGTAACGCTTGTTTATCGCTGCCGGCACCTAATGTTCACGCGGTATCGCTAGAATCCCGGTCATGTCCGCCCCTGCAACGACACGCCGTTTCGCCCGGAGTCTGCCCGGTTTGGCGCTGCTTTGTTTGTGCACCAGCAGCATGGCCGCCGAGGAAAACTTCCGGCTCGACCCGGTGCACACGCGCGTGGCCTTCCAGGTCAGCCATGCCGGGTTCTCGCAGCCCATCGGCAGTTTTTCCAAGGTGCAGGGCGACTTGAGCTTTGACCCCGACGACTGGCGCGGCGCCAAACTCAGCGTGCGCATTCCCATCGCCACGCTGGATCTGGGCGATGCCGACTGGCAGAAGCGCATCCTCGACCCGACCTTCTTTGACGCCAAGCGCTACCCCGAAGCGGTATTCACCAGCACCGGCGTGGAGCCGGTGGATGCCACGCATGCGCGAGTCACCGGCACCCTGCAGATGCACGGCGCCAGCAAGCCGGTCACGCTGGAGGTCACGCTGAACCAGCTAAAGCGCCACCCGCTGACCTTCCGGCGCACGGCGGGTTTTTCCGCCACCGGCGTCTTGCATCGCAGCGACTTCGGCATGGACAAGTGGAAGAACCTGGTGGGCGATGAAGTGACGCTGATCATTGAAGTCGAAGCCGTGCGCGGCAATGCCCAAGGCGAAGCCAATGCGCCTGCGCAATGACCGCAGGCATTGGGGCGCGGTAAGCATCAGCCTGCATTGGCTGGTGGTGCTGCTGGTGATCACGATTGCGGTGCTCGGCCTGTACATGACCGACCTGCCGCTGGGCCTGTACAAGGTGAAGGTGTACGCGCTGCACAAGAGCCTGGGCCTCACCGTGCTGGCGCTGGGCGTGTTGCGCCTGGCCTGGATTGTGTTCACCGGCCGCCCGCGCGAATTGCCCGGCGCGCCCGCTTGGCAGGCGCTCGCTACGCGGCTGGGGCATTGGGGCCTATACGCGCTGCTGCTGATCGTTCCGCTGTCGGGCTGGTGGTACAACACCGTTGCCGGTTTCGGGCTGCGCTGGTTCGGCTTGTTCCAGGTGCCCGACCTGGGCGTGGCCGACGCCGCGCTGAAGGACATGGCCAAGGAGCGGCACGAAGTGCTGTTCTACGTGCTGGCCGGTTTGGTCGCGGTTCACGCCGCCGCCGCGCTCTGGCACCACTATGCACTTCGCGACGACACCCTGCGGCGCATGTTGCCGTGGAAGACCCCGTTCAAGGACTACTGATGCGATTGCTTGCCTGTTCACTGCTGCTTGTCTCGGGCCTGGCGCAGGGCGCGGACTACGCCAGCCTGCCCGGCTCGAGCCTGGGCTTCACCGCCAGCTTCCAGGGCAAGGCCGTCAACGGCGAGTTCAAGCGCTTCACGCCGCAGATCCGCTTCGACCCCGCGCACCTGGACCAGGGCCGCTTCGACGTCGCCATAGACCTGGCCAGCGCCGACACCGGCGATGGCGAACGCGACGACACCCTGCGCAGCGAAGACTTCTTCAATGTCCGCAAGCTGGCGCAGGCGCGTTTTGTCGCGAGCAAGTTCCGCGCCCTGGGTGGCAATGGCTACGCCGCCGACGGCAGCCTGAGCCTGCGCGGCGTCAGCCAGCCGGTGACGCTTAGCTTTACCTGGGCCGCCGGCGCCAAGCCGGTGCTGGTGGGCGAGGCCAGCCTCAAGCGCACGGCCTTCGGCGTGGGCTCGGGCGATTGGGCCGACACCAGCGAGCTGGCCGACGCGGTGAAGGTGCACACCCGCCTGGTGCTGGGCCCGAAGGCGAAATAGCCGGAATCGCAGCTAAACGTGGGCTTCAGCCCACGGCGAGAAAACGCCGCACCTGCTCGACCTCGAAGGGCCAGCCGAGCTCGGCGCCGCTGTCCTTGCGCCGCAGCACCGGTACGCGCGTGCCGTATTTTCCTTCCAGCACCGGGTCACCATCAATCCACACCGGCTCGAAATCGGCCACGCCCGCCGCCAGCAGGCGCTCGTGCGCTTCATCGCACAGGGGGCAATCGTCACGCTGGAACAGGGTCAGCTCAATCATGCGATTTCGCTCAAATGGGCTGGGGCAAATGCACCAGCAATACGGTCTTTCGCCGTTCAGCGGGGCTAGAATGGGGGTCTCGCCGCCTTCGAAGTGTATATGGCCGTCAGCGTTTTCGACCTGTTCAAGATCGGCATCGGGCCCTCGTCCTCGCATACGGTCGGGCCGATGCGGGCGGCGGCGCGCTTTGTCGGCAAGTGGCTGGACGAGGAAGGCCAGCTCGAGCAGTGCGCCCGCGTGCGCGTGGAACTGTTTGGCTCGCTGGCCCTGACCGGGCGCGGCCACGGCAGCGACAAGGCCGTGTTGATGGGTCTGGAAGGGCACTGGCCGAACGAGATCGACCCCGACCTGATCCCGGCCGCGCTGGCGCGCATCCGCGCCGAGAAAAAACTCACGCTGTCCGGCCGCCACGCCATCGCCTTCGACGAAAAATCCGACCTGGTCTTCAACAAGCGCCAGAAGCTGCCCTTCCACAGCAATGGCATGCGCTTCTCGGCTTTCGACGCGGACGGCGAAGTGCTGGCCGCGCGCGAGTACTACTCGGTCGGCGGCGGCTTCGTGGTCAACCAGGACGAGGCGGCGGAAGACCGCATCGTCGCCGACACCACCGCCCTGCCCTATCCCTTCCATAGCGGCGATGAATTGCTGGCGCTGTGCCGGGAGCACAAGCTGAGCATCGCCGAGCTGATGCTGGCCAATGAAAAAGTCTGGCGCAGCGAAGCCGAGATCCGTAGCGGCCTGCTGGAAATCTGGGCCGCCATGCAGGACTGCCTGGCGCGCGGCACCCGCGAGACTGGCGTGCTGCCCGGCGGCCTGAAAGTGGCGCGGCGCGCGCCGGCCATGTACCAGGACTTGAGCTCGCGCCCGGAAGCGGCGATGAAAGATCCGCTCACCGTGCTCGATTGGGTGAACCTCTACGCCCTGGCCGTGAACGAGGAAAACGCCGCCGGTGGCCGCGTCGTCACCGCGCCGACCAATGGCGCGGCCGGCATCATCCCGGCGGTGCTGCATTACTTCGACCGTTTCTGCAGCGGCGCCAGCGAGCAGAAGGTGCTCGACTTCCTGCTGACGGCTGGCGCCATTGGCATCCTCTACAAGGAAAACGCCTCGATCTCCGGCGCCGAAGTCGGCTGCCAGGGCGAGGTCGGCGTGGCCTGTTCGATGGCCGCGGGCGGCCTGACCGCAGCCCTGGGCGGCTCGCTGGGCCAGGTGGAAAACGCCGCGGAAATCGGCATGGAACACAACCTGGGCCTGACCTGCGACCCGATCGGCGGCCTGGTGCAGATTCCCTGCATCGAGCGCAACGCCATGGGCGCGGTGAAGGCCATCAATGCCTCGCGCATGGCCCTGCGCGGCGACGGCACCCATAGCGTGTCCCTGGACAAGGTCATCAAGACCATGCGCGACACCGGCCGGGACATGCAGGAAAAGTACAAAGAGACCTCACGCGGCGGCTTGGCCGTGAACGTGATTGAATGCTGAGGCCATCACTGTTCAGCGACGCGCCGTGGGCGCATGCTGGCCAAGGGCTGGCTTCGGCGGCCTGACGGAAAAAGGGGTTTAGGGGCAGGCGATGCTGCGCTTCATCCTGTTGACCGGTCTGTACCTGTTCGGCATCTGGTATGCCACCGCCTTTATTGGCGGGCCGGCCCAGGTGGCGATCTTCTGGCCATCCGCGGGCATCGCTTATGCCGCCATCCTGCGCTACGGCTGGCGCGAGGCGGCCTTCATTCCAGTGGCGGTGTTGATCGCGCATCTGGCCTTCGCGCATGTGCCGGCGGCCTTCCTGCCGTTCTCGGCGATCAGCAATCTGCTCGGGCCCTTGTTGGGCGCCTGGGTGGTACAGCAGTCGAAGGTGCCGCCGCGGGTGCGCCTGGCCAGCGGCTTCGTCATGCTGCGCGGCGGCGTGGTGGCGGTGCTGGTGTCGGGCGCCATCGGAACGGCAGGACTGGTGTATGCCGGCATGGTGCCGGTGGACGCGCTGTGGCCGGCCTTCTTCAAATGGAGCTTGGGCAACCTGCTCGGCATCATCTGCACCACCCCCACCTTGCTGCTGCTGGCGGCACCGCCCTCGAACAATCCCGACGCGCCGCGCGCCGAAGACTATTCCTCGCCGCAGGAAAAAGCCGCCTGGCTGGTGCTGCTGGTGCTGTCCTGCGGCTTCGTCTACTGGGGTGGACTGCGCAGCAGCGTGTATGCGCTGGGCATGGTGGCGCTGCCGATGTCACTGCTGCTGTGGAGCGCGCTGCGCTTCCAGCCGATCTGGACCGCGGCCGGCGCCTGCCTGGCGGTGCTGTTCCTGACCTCGCTCACCGGCATGGGCCTGGCCGGTTTCCGTCCACCGGAAACCACGCTCGATTCCGGACTGTTGCTGGGCTTCATGGGGCTGTTCGGCACGATTCCACTGGTACTCGTGGCGTCCATCAACGAATCGCGCATGGCCACGCGCAAGGTGCTGCGACGCGCCACCACCGATGCCGCCACCAACCTTCCCAACCGCGCCGCCTTCGAGGAAGCCGTGCAGAAGGCGCTGTCCGGGCAAGGCGAAGGGCGCGCGCTGGCGTACCTGGACCTGGACCATTTCACCCTGATCAACGACACCGCCAGCCACGCTGCCGGCGATGCCCTGATCCACGGCATCGGCTCGCTGCTGAAGGCGCGCCTGCGCGCCGGCGACCAGGTGTTCCGCATCGGCGGCGACGAATTCGCGCTGCTGCTGGCCGGCGATGCCGAGACCATGGAACTGCGCCTGCAGCACCTGCAACGCGCGGTGGAAAACTATCGCGTGGGCTGGCAGAGCCACGTGCTGAACATCACCGTGAGCATCGGCCTGGTGAACTTCAAACCGGGGCAGATCGAATACGCGCGCCTGTTGTCGCTGGCCGATGCCGCCTGCTTCACCGCGAAGGAACTGGGCGGCAACCGCGTCATCCTGGCCAGCCTGGAACCGGGCGAGATGCACGAGCGCACCCAGGCCATGCACTGGGCCCTGCGCATCCGCGAAGCCCTGGACAGCAACCTGTTCGAGATCGACTGCCAGTCCATCGCGCCCCTTCACGACCACGTGGTGGAAGGCCGGCATTTCGAAGTGCTGCTGCGCATGCGCGACCCGCAAACCGGCGCGCGCCTGGCACCGGATACTTTCATTCCCGCCGCCGAGCGCTTCCAGCTCGGCGTGCTGCTCGACCGCCATGTGGTGAACCTGACCCTGGGCTGGCTGGAGTCGCGACCCGATGCCGCCGCGCAGGTGCATACCTGCGCCATCAACCTTACCGCCGCCTCCCTGGTGGACGAGGGCTTCGGCGTGTTCCTCTACCACCGCGTGCGCAACAGCCGCGTGCCGGCTTACAAGCTGTGCTTCGAAGTCACCGAGACCAGCGCGGTGCGCGACCTGGCGCGGGCGCAGGGGCTGATCACCAAGATGCGCTCGCTGGGCTGCGCGTTCGCGCTGGACGACTTCGGCACCGGATTCTGCTCGTTCAACTACCTGCGCCAGCTGGACGTGGACTACTTCAAGATTGACGGCAGCTTCGTGCGCGACCTGGAGTCGTCATCGCTGTCCACCGCGGTGATCCGATCGATCACCGACATCGCCCATGTGCTGAACAAGCAGACGATCGCCGAGCACACGGAGAACGATGCGATCTTTGCGCAGTTGCGGGAGTTGGGCGTGGACTTCGCGCAAGGCTTCGGCATCCATCGCCCGGAGCCCATCGAATCCTACTTCGCCGCGGCGCCAGCGCTGACGGTGCCGGCCTCGGCGGCTTCTTCGCGCTGAGTTTCCTGTTTCCGGTTTGAAAAAACCTGCCCCTGCCCGCTTCGGTACCTCGCGCTTCTAACCGCCGAGGCCGGCACCGTCAGCGCTGGCGTCGCTTCTCATCCAGTCGGAGGAGCGAGCTGCGGGTGCGTTGCACCCACTCCACCGCCGAAGCGCCTCACCCAATCAACGACGGCCGTGAATCGACAAGTGCGCGCGCCACCGAAGCGCGATGCAACGCGGCCGACAGATCAGCGACGAGGTCGTCGGCGGATTCGATGCCGACCGACAGGCGCAGCAGGCCTTCGCTGATGCCCGCCGCGGCGCGGGCTTCGACGGACATCGCCGCGTGGGTCATGGTGGCGGGATGCGCGACCAGGCTTTCCACGCCGCCGAGGGATTCGGCCAGGGTGAAGCAGCGCAGGCCGTCGAGGAAGGCGCGCACGGCAGGTTCGCCGCCAGCAAGTTCGACGCTGAGCATGGCACCGAAGCCGTTCTGCTGGCGCGCGGCAAGCGCGTGGCCCGGGTGCTCGGCCAGACCGGGGTAATGCAACGCGGCGACGGCATCGTGGCCGTGCAGCAGATCCGCGATCTGGCGAGTGTTGTCCTGGTGCACGCGCAGGCGCGCATCGAGCGTGCGCAGGCCACGCAGGGTCAGGAAGCTGTCAAAGGGGCTGCCGGTCAGGCCGAGCGCATTCGCCCACCAGGTCAGCGTTTCCACCAAGGTAGCATCGCGGGCGATCACCGCGCCGCCGACCACATCGCTGTGGCCATTGATGTACTTGGTGGTGGAATGCAGCACCAGGTCGGCGCCGAGTTCGATCGGTCGCTGCAGGGCGGGCGACAGGAACGTATTGTCGGCCAGCACCAGGGCGCCGACGCGATGCGCGGCCTCGGCGACGAAGCGGATGTCGGTGACGCGCAGCAGCGGGTTCGACGGCGTTTCGATCCACACCAGGCGCGGCTTCTCGGCCAGGGCGGCGGCCAGTTCGCGCGGGTCGGTCAGGTTCACGGTGCGCAGGCGGAAGTGATTCTTGCGCGCCAGCGCGTTGAACAGGCGCCAGCTGCCGCCGTAGCAATCGTGCGGCACCAGCAACAGGTCGTCGGGCTCGAGCAGCGCAAGCACCAAGGTGATCGCCGACATGCCGGTGGAGGTGACCACCGCGCCGGCGCCGCCTTCCAGTTCGGCCAGCGCTTCGGCGAGGAGATCGCGGGTAGGGTTCCCGCTGCGGGTGTAGTCGTAACGGCGCTTTTCGTCGAAGCCGGCAAAGCTGAAATTGCTCGACAACACAATCGGCGGCACCACCGCGCCGAAGGCGGTGTCGCGATCAATGCCGGCGCGCACGGCGACGGTGGCGGGCGAGAAACAGCTGCCCTCGTTCGCGGAAGCGCTCATGCCTGCGCTCCCGGCTGACAGGCCGCGGCCAGGGCGTTGCCGAGGATCTTGGCGATGGCGCCTTCCTCCTTCAGGAAAGCGTCGTGGCCGAAGGGCGAGCGCAGCAGATGCAGGCGGCGCAGGCGCGGCAGGCGCTCGGCCAGGGCGACCAGATCGTCGCGCGGCACCAGGCGGTCTTCGTGCACGGCGACCAGGGTGGTGGGCACGCGCACTTGCGCAGCATCCGCTTCATGCAGGTCGATGGACTCGGACAGGCGCAGGAAGGCGGTGGCCGGCGTGCGCGCAACGTAGCGCTCGCCGCAGGCGTGCAGGTAGTCCTGGGCAGCGAATTGCGCGACGCCGTCTTCGAAACGCGCGGGCGCGTCGAAGCGCTGCGCAAACTCCTCGGGCGTGCGGTAGCTGAGCATCGCCAACTGCCGCGCCAACGACAGGGCCTGGCGGCGCCCGCCTTCGCTGGCGCCAAGCTGCACGATCTCGCGCTGCAACCCGCGCCAGGCCTGCGAATACGGATGGGCACGATCGCCGCCGCTGATCGCCACCAGCGCGCCCAGGCGGTGGCCGTGTCGCGCCGCGAACTGCAGCCCGACCATGGCGCCATAGGAAGCACCCACAAACGCGGCCACCCGAACAATGGCCAGCCGGTCGAGCACCGCAGCAATGGCATCAGCCTGGTCCGCGCTGTCAATCGGCGCGTCGAACGTGCCGTCGCTACCGATCCAGTCAATCGCCAACAGGCGAAAGCGCGAGCTGTCGAGCGCGCGACCCGGGCCCACTTGCGATTGCCACCAACCCGGCTCGGCGTATTCAAGGCTGGCCGACAAGTGCTTGTGCGCGGAAATTCCGCCGGCGACTACGATGACGGGCGCGTCCTGCGGACCCTGCCACTCGCAGGCGATGCGCAGCCGGCGCGTGCCCGCGTGGCGAAGCTGCAGGTCAATGTCGAAGCACTCGCGCCCGGCGGCAATGACGCAGCTTTCGTTCGCCGCCGCTTCAAACGCACCGGCGGCGCGCGAAGGCGCCGGCGGCAGCTGCACCGCTTCGTGGCTTGGGGAAAAAGACGCTTCGGTCAGGCTCATCGCAGGCTCCGCGGTTCCATCGAACGCCTGCGGATTCAGCCGGACAGATCGCCCACCGGGCATGACGCCCGATCGCTGCGACCCATCTGCCGGGGACCGAAGTCCTCCGAAGGAGTTGGCACCTTTGCGCGGTTCGCGTGAGCGAGCCTCGCGGGTTGCCCCGGCGTCATCGGGCCATTCCCTCTGCCGGTCTTGATGGGTGTACGGGGAAGACTGTAACGGGCCGCCCCGGGCGTGTCAACACATTCATCCGGATTAAGCGATATGTGACGCCGGGACAGCCCTGTGGCTGGGCGCGGCCCCCGTGCTTGCGCATAATCGCGGCCATGCCCCCCCGCATGCCCCGATTTCCCCGCCGCACCGGTCCCGCGCTGGCGGTGCTTGCCATCGCACTCGCCGGCGGCGCGCTGCTGCCCTGGGGTACTGACGCCCTCGCCGGCAACAGCGTCTACCGCTGGGTGGACGCGCAAGGCCGGGTGCACTACGGCGACAACGCGCCGGCCAACGCGCAGCGCGTAAACGTGCCCGAGCGCCTGGCCGACCCGGGTGCGCTGGCCGCGATCGAGGAAGTGCCCTACGGCCACGGCACCGACCTGTACATCAACAACAACTTGGCCGGCCCACTCGAAATCCGCATGGAGATGGCCGATTCCGACAATGTCCAGACCCTGCCCAGCCTGCCTGTGCAGCAGCTGATTGGTCCACGCCAGCGCGTGCTGGTGACGCGCCTGGAGTTCGGCCAGGGCGGTGCCAGTTACACGCCGCGGGTGAACCTGGTGCCCGGCGATCCACGCGCGTTTCCCGACAACAGCGTGTATTCGCTGCCGCTGCCCGACGACAGCGGCTGGCAGTTGGGGCAGGCCTTCCATGGCGGCTTCTCGCACAAGGACGAGCAAAACCTTTACGCGGTGGACCTGATCGTACCGATAGGCACGCCCGTGCTGGCGGCGCGTAGCGGCGTGGTGATGCAAGTGGAATCGGCCTTCGACCAGGCCGGCCTGGATGCCAAGAAGTACGCCGAGCGCGCCAACCTGATCCGCATCCTGCACGATGACGGCACCATGGCCGTGTATGCGCACCTGGCCGAGAACGGCTCCTACGTGCGCGTGGGCCAGAAGGTCGGCCTGGGCCAGCAGATTGGCGTCAGCGGCAATACCGGCTTTTCCAGCGGACCGCACCTGCATTTCTGCCTGCAGGTCAACACCGGGCTACGGCTGGTGTCGATTCCCTTCCGCATGGTCAGCGGGCGCGGATTCCTCAACCTGCCCAAGAAATAGGCCCGACCGGGCGCTCGCGGTACAATTCGCGCCCCAAGCCCGCTGAACTGCCGCCCCGCCGCGGCGCCCGACCATGTCCGAACACTTGCGCGAAACTCGCCGCCGCCGCACCTTCGCGATCATTTCGCATCCCGACGCCGGCAAGACCACGCTGACCGAAAAGCTGCTGCTTTTTGGCGGGGCCATTCAAATGGCCGGCAGCGTGAAGTCGCGCAAGGCCGCGCGCCATGCCACGTCCGACTGGATGGCGATGGAAAAGGAACGCGGCATTTCCGTCACCAGCTCGGTGATGCAGTTCCCCTACGAAGACCATATCGTCAATTTGCTCGACACTCCGGGCCACGCCGACTTCGGCGAAGACACCTACCGCGTGCTGACCGCCGTGGACTCGGCGCTGATGGTGATTGACGTGGCCAAGGGCGTGGAAGAACGCACCATCAAGCTGATGGAAGTCTGCCGCCTGCGCGACACGCCGATCATGAGCTTCATCAACAAGCTCGACCGCGAAGGCAAGTCGCCAATTGACCTGCTGGACGAGGTGGAGTCGGTGCTGGGCATCCAGTGCGCACCGGTAACCTGGCCGATCGGCATGGGCAAGCGCCTGAAGGGCGTGGTGCACCTGATCACCGGCGAAGTGCATCTGTACGAGCAGGGCCGCAACTTCACGCGCCAGGACTCGACCATCTTCAGCTCGATCAATGACCCGGAGCTGGAAGCACGCATCGGCGCCGACATGCTGGCCGAGTTGCGCGACGAGTTGGAGCTGGTGGAAGGCGCCTCGCATCCGTTCAACCTGGACGACTACCTGGCGGGCAAGCAGACGCCGGTGTTTTTCGGTTCGGCGGTGAACAATTTCGGCGTGCAGTTGCTGCTGGACTTCTTCATCGAACACGCCCCCTCGCCGCAGCCGCGCGCCACCACCTCGCGCATGGTGTCGCCCGAGGAGGAGACGTTCTCGGGCTTCGTGTTCAAGATCCAGGCGAACATGGACCCGATGCACCGCGACCGCGTGGCCTTCCTGCGCGTGTGCTCGGGCAAGTTCGAGGCCGGCATGAAGGCCTTCCATGTGCGCAGCGGCAAGGAACAGAAGCTGGCCAATGCGCTGACCTTCATGGCCAGTGACCGCGAGCATGTGGAAACCGCGTTTCCGGGCGATGTCATCGGCCTGCACAACCACGGCACCATCTCCATCGGCGACAGCTTCAGCGCCGGCGAGATCCTGCACTTCACCGGCATCCCGAATTTCGCGCCCGAGCTGTTCCGGCGTGCGCGCCTGCGCGACCCGCTCAAGCTCAAGCAATTGCAGAAGGGCCTGGCCCAGCTGAGCGAAGAAGGCGCCACCCAGTTCTTCCGCCCGATGATGAGCAACGACCTGATCCTGGGCGCGGTGGGCACCCTGCAGTTCGACGTGGTGGCGTACCGCCTGAAAGACGAATACAGCGTCGAGGCGACGTTCGAGCCCGTCACCGTGGCGCTGGCGCGCTGGGTGCACGGCAGCGCCAAGAAGCTGGAAGAGTTCCGCGAAAAGGCCGCGCTGAACCTGGCGCTGGATGCCGCCGGGCAGTTGGTCTACCTGGCGCCCACGCGGGTGAACCTGCAGCTGACGCAGGAACGCTGGCCCGACTTGAACTTCGTGGCCACGCGCGAACACGCCCAGGCAATAACCACTGCCTGAAGCGTACCCGCCCTCTTCGTTCAGAACGGAACGAGGGTGGAATAGTGCGGCGGTGGCGGCGCGTCGGCCACGGCACCGGTGCGGAAGCTGGCCATGCCCGCGACCAGCACGGTCGCGGTTACCAGTACGGCGATAACAAGATTGCGGACGGACAGTCGGATCATTGGAGTACGCCTTGGTCTGCGGATCGGATGGCGGCAGTTTGCCGGTCCGGTGCCGCGGCGGCCCTGATCTGGGTCAAGGGTGGGCGACTTGGGCGCTTCCAGGCGCGCCAGCCGCTGCTGGTTCGCGGATCCGGTCCAGCGGACTGAGCACTCCGTGCCCGCCCCGGTTCAGTACGTGGGTATAGATCTGGGTGGTGGTGACGTCCTTGTGGCCGAGCAATTCCTGGACGGTGCGGATGTCGTAGCCACCCTCCAGCAGGTGGGTGGCGAAGCTGTGGCGGAAGGTGTGGCAAGTCGCAGGCTTGTCGATCTTGCAGGAACGCACGGCCGATCGGACCGCCCGCTGCAAGACTTTTTCGTCAATGTGGTGGCGCTTGGTACGGCCATCCAGTGGATCAATGCCGCGGCGCGACGCAGGGAAGAGGTACTGCCAACCCGCATCCTTTGCCGCGTTGGGGTACTTGCGCTTCAAGGCATAGGGCAGCGCCACTTCGCCGAAGCCTGATGCAAGATCATGCGCGTGCACCTGCAGCGCTTGAAGCCGCTGCGCCTCCAGGGCTTCGCGCAGGATGGCGGGCAACATGGTGCGGCGCTCACGCCCGCCTTTCGGGTCGCGGACAATAATTTCGCCGCGGGCGACATCCACGTCCTTGATTCGCAGGCGCACGCATTCCATCAGGCGCAGACCGGCGCCGTAGAGCAGGCTGGCCATCAGCCATTCGCGTCCCGACATGGCTGCAAGCACGCGCTGCACTTCCGCCACTGACAGCACGACCGGAATATGGTGGCGCTCCTTCGCCCGGACCACGTTGTCCATCCACGGAAGCTTGATGCCCAGCACTTCCTTGTAGAGGAACAACAGGGCCGCCAACGCCTGCCCCTGAGTGGCAGGAGACACCCGTTCCTCGGTTGCCAGCTTGGACAGGAAATGCTCAACCACCACCCCGTCCAATTCGCGCGGGTGGCGCTTTCCGTTCGCCAGGATGTAGCGACGGATCCAAAACCAATACGCCTGTTCTGTACGCAAACTGTAGTGTTTCAGCCTGATTCGCTCGCGATATTGCTGGTAAAGCCGAGGAGCCTCCGGCGCCGCATTCACCGTCACCTGAGGCAATTCCCCACCCCGTTTGTCCTCGTCGCTCCGCATAAAAGGACGCCTTCGCTGTCTAAATCTTGAGACTGCCCACGCACGCGCTCCCCGAACATCGGGCAAGTCATTGAAGCCGTGTGGGAATTCTCCTTGACTGAACGCGGGGCGCGGGGAGATGCTCCGGGAAATGCCCCACTTTGGGGTCTAAAAGTAGTTAGACACCGGGGTACATGTTCGTGGAACCACCATATCCGCACACAATCGCCCGGCGAGGTAACCCAAACGGTGTCGAGAGTCCGGATCAATCCGAGGAAATTGCCGTTTACGCCGGCTCTATGCGCCACGTCGTTTTGCGCCAACGGAACCGGATTGGCGAGTTTGACTACGTCATCGTTCACCCTGAGGATGTCGAGCGTCTGATTGACTATTTAATTGAGGTAGTAGAGGAAAGCAAAAAGGTCGTGCTGCGCGGTGAAGGGCCGCAGGTTACAGTTCCGCAGAAGCGGCGTCGTGGCGCCAAGCGTCAGAGATCGGAGAACTAGGCTGTCGTTCAATCTCACGATGACCGTGTGCACGGCCTCTGGCAACAGGCCATTGCCGGAGTCGGCGCCGGCGTCTAACACCTCATTCAAGGTGACGCGGCGGCCTGTCACCCAGTTTGCGGTGGCAAACTGGGCGCCAGTCCCCCGCGCCCCTCAACTCGATCGTTAGGCCCCATGGGAAAGGTTCTCGCACTTCCATTGGTATTCTTGCTATCAAGTTGTGTAGCTGCGTCGGCAAAGCAGTCCGCGCTTCCATCTGCGCCGCAGAATTGGTGCTGGGTCAAGACGACGCAATCTCGATTGCCTGCCAGTTGCGACGAATCCGCCCGTGCGGACGAGGCAGCGTGCCTCGTAGAGGGCTCCTCAGCCGAAACGGAATCAAGCAAGCGCAAAACAGTTGTTGCTTGTATGTGGCGCCGAGGATGGGGAAAGAACTCAATCGGAACTTCCCCATGAGGCGTGCCGCGCAACCACGGGCATTGGGGCCTAACCACTCATTCGAAGGGATGCGACGTCCTGTCACCCAGTTTGCGGTGGCAAACTGGGCGCCAGTCCCCCGCGCCCCTCAACTCGATCGTTAGGAGGCCATGGATGTTTAGTCTCTTCCGCAAGAAAAAGACAGAAGCACCCCCTGCCGCGAAGGAATCCCGGAAGGAAACTTTGGCCCGCGTCATCCCGGTCGTTAAGGCCGTTGAACACGGACCGTCAGACGCGCTTCCTATTGATCTACCGCCCGAGCATAGTCCGATCTCCAGGCCGCTCGCGGCGGACCTAATCGTGCTTTATGCGGAGGACTTCCCAGATCGTTTCGAGTTCATATCCAAGCACCGCATGGAACAGCTCGGCTTAACTGCCGCGGAGCTTCACGAACTCGCACTTCAGAATCTTCCCAGTCGGCTACCGGAGATCCAACTGCACGGAGAATCTCCCCGGCACATGCTCACGTGCGGCGGTAATTTCGAAGCCACGCTTCTGCTACACGACGGACTCTGGGAAACCCTCGCCGAGAGTCTTCCCGGTCCTGCCATGGTCGCGGTACCAGCCCGTGACTTGCTGTTTGTCAGCGGCGAGGATTGGGAAGGCGCTTACGCGTTCCTTTCTGAACTCGCAACCAAGGAATTGGAGGACAAGAGGTATGCCCTTTCTCAACACGTCTTTGTGCGCAAGGGCAACACGTGGGCGGCAGTCGGGCTGGCCTCCTAACAATTCGTCCAAGCCGACGCCGCTTCGCGGCGCGGCTTAACTCAGGTGTTAGGCCCCACTGGACATTTCCATGGTTACCCGACTGTCAGCGTTAAGCTTCTGTGCGCTGCTGCTATCAGCTGGGTGCGCGACCACGGACAGATCAGCGGGCAAGGCACAGGTTGCTATAGCCACCCAGCCCGAAACTCAAGTTGAGGAGGAGCTGCGCCTGGGAGAGGCGCTCTGGCGTTCCCACGCACCAAGCAACTACACCCTCAGGGTTCGCTACTCGACTTTCGCTTCAACACTTGGGTGCAATGAGCAATCGTTCCGGGTCGTAAAGGGTCGAACCAAATCTATCAGCCCGCCAGATTGCAGCGCTCGCAAAGACACGTTTGGCTCCGTGCCCGCTCTCTTCAAGTTCGCGCGAGAGCTGTTGGTCCAGCGTCAGGGCGACGCCTCCGCCACATTTGATCCAGCCTACGGATATCCGTCCAAGTTCTACGTGGGCAGGCCCGGAATGAATGATGCATACTTTTCCTTCGAGGTTGTTGCATTCACTCCGGAGGACAACGCGGGTGTGCCCTAACCCCTCATTCGAAGGGACGCGCAGTCCTGTCACCCAGTTTGCGGTGGCAAACTGGGCGCCAGCCCGCCGCGCACCTCAACTCGATCGTTAGACGCCAGTGATCTATCCGGTTATCCCAGCCGCCATCACTTCACTATTGCGGGGCACGCCGCTCCCCTACTTTCGCGTGATGATGCATGGCGAGGGAATCGCGGTTCCATGTGAGGGAGAGCGGGACGTCGTCGGATTCTTTACGACCCGCGTCGTGCGTGCGGAAACGGAGGGCGAGGCGATCGCTGCAGCGAAGACGATGGTGGAGTCCGATTGGAAGACCGGCGATCTTGCTTCAGCCAATACTGGGTCGCTCCCAAGGCTCAAGGTCGAATGGGTTTGGCGCGATTCATTCCTTGGCGCTCTCCGGTTCAACAACGCGGGGCATGTCTTTTACCCGGAAGATGACGAGGCAGATCCAGGTGCTGTCGTCTAACCCCTCATTCGAACGGACGCGGCGTCCTGTCACCCAGTTTGCGGTGGCAAACTGGGCGCCAGTCCCCCGCGCCCCTCAACTCAATCGTTAGACCCCATGAGATTTGTTGTCGCACTCCTGATATTGCTTCCCGGCTGTGCGGCGCTCACACGAACGTCCACGTTTGTGGAGTTCGTGCCGGGGCTAGGAGAGTTCTGTTGGACGACGAACCCCGGCGTTATGGCACGCAAGTGCGCCAACATGGGTGAAGTTCGAATGGCGGCCGAGCAATGTCACGTATCCGGCGGCGCCAAGGATGCATACCAAGACTCAACTCAGAACTGTATGGCTGGGTATGGCCTATACCCCTCAATCCAAACTAGCTTCGGTCCTCCGGTAGCTTTGCCCGATCCGTGCGTCGCGAGCCAGCCAATAGAGAACTGCCCGGGGATGGGCAGATGAGGTCTAACCCCTCATTCGAACGGACGCGGCGTCCTGTCACCCAGCTTGCGGTGGCAAACTGGGCGCCAGTCCCCCGTGCCCCTAAATTCGATCATTAGGCCCCATGATCAACTATCGATCCGTTCGCAAGTGGTTAGCTTGGGGCGCATTGTCGTCGGTGCCCCTGATAATCGAACTGGCAAAAGTGCGACACATGGACGCGCTAGGTTGCCCGCCCGCCGGTGACTGCTACGTCCCTGGCTCAGAGTCCTTAATCTACTGGGATGCTGTTGCACTGGCGATTGCTGCCGTCGTTTGGCCGCTTGCTCTTTGGTTCACCGTGCTGGTGCGCGCACGGAAGTGGCGACCTCGTCGGGACGCCCCTGAAGATTCTGGCAATGTGGCCTAACACCTCATTCAAGGTGACGCGGCGGCCTGGCGCCCAACTTGCGGTGGCAAGCTGGGCGCCAGTACACCGTGCACGTCAACTCGATCGTTAGATGCCAATGAAGGTTCTGTCCGCATTGATCTTGTCGGCGCTTCTTGTGGGTGGCTGTGCCCAATCACGTCTTGCTCGTGAGCCGGCAGACCTGCTTGGACCTGGGCGTACTATTGTCGCGCTTACGAAACTCGGCTGGAGAATCTCGCCGCCGATCTCTCCGGAGGCGGCCACCGAGCTAGCCCATTTGTCAGGCACTGACAATACGATTGGAGGCGAGACGTGGGCAACCTTTTTGGGCCGAATGCTGCCTGGCGACGAACTCCGCAAAGTCGGACACAACGCTGGCGACGGATTTGCGATCTTCAGGTCCGGGTCCTTTGTGGCGGCCTACTTGGTGGTCGTGTATTAGGTGCCTGGAGCATTGGATTTGGTGTCCAGCCATTCATTCAGGCAGACCGCACTGGCACCGCGGGCCGTGCCCGCCCTGCCCCTGATAGGATGCAAGGCAGGCACGTTCACTCCAGGCCTTCGTGCGGCCGCTCGATTCAATCGTTAGACCCCAGATGAGTTTCCTTCGCGCTTCTGCATTTGTCCTCGTCCTTGCTGGCTGCAGCCACGAACAGGTGCCGCCACCGCCCGGGAGACCATTGCCTTGGCTGGATGACGCCTATATTGCATTTGAGCGCGCTCCCGACCTGGACGAAGAGGGTTCGACCGACCGTTGGTATTGGCAGAACGCTGTGCAGATCAGCGGCGACAAGATAGCACTGCGAAAGACGACGGTGATCTGTCAAGGCGGGCGCATCCTGTCCTCAGAAGGTGACGGAGGGTCCCTTTCCTACTCCGGATTCATCACAGCGACCGAGCAAGGCAGCGTCGCCAACCTGTCATTCGTTGGTTGCGATGGCTGCATCGGCGCGCCGGCCCAGACAAGGGCGCCTGGGACTTTCCAGTTGCCGATCTCGACTTTGTCGCCGCGTTCGGTTCGACTCGGCGGCGTGATCTATAGCAAAGATCAGGTGCCGTACCCAGACCGTTGTCCGGATACGGGTGTCCAACCACTCATTCGAACGGAGGCGGGGGACTGATCGATGGTCAATCGCACCCGGGAGAAACCTTGAAGCTCGCCACCCTCGCAACAGCGCTCATGCTTTGGCCGTTGACCGGAGTCGCTGCGACGCCAGCGTCGCTGGAGTCCGCCGTCGCTGCAGCGCTTGGTGCCCGCGTCGAGTTCACGAGTGCGCGCGCAGATCTCAATCGAGACCGTCGGGCAGAAGCAGTGGTGCTGGTGCGCGATGCGAAATGGTGCGGTTCCGGCGGCTGCGTCATGCTCATATTCAAGGGCACGCCCAAGGGGTTCGCGCTGGTATCCCGAAGCACGATTACCTCTCCGCCCATCCGCGTCCTGCAATCTTCGCGATTTGGGTGGAAGGATCTGATTGTCCACAGCAAAGGGACTCGGCCGTGGAAATTCTCGGCGCGGCGCCTGACGGTTCGCTCGAATGAACTCCGCATCCCGCCCCCCCCCCGCACACCCCAACCAGATCATTAGGGATCATTGGCCAAATTTATGAAGCTCGAAGCCGTGGAGATCAAAGCATTCGTTCCGGCCCGCAAGCTCGCGGATTCTGCTGCGTTCTACGAGGCGCTCGGCTTTGAGGTCCCGTGGCGCTCGGATGATCTGGCTTACATCCGCCATGGAGGGACGAGTTTTCTGCTCCAGCAGTTCTACGTTCCCGACCATGCCAACAATTTCATGATGCACCTGCTCGTCACAGATGCGGACGACTGGTATCAGCATGTTGCGGCCTCAGGTGTTGTTGCCAGATTCTCGGTCCGCCTCGGTGCCGTGGAGGATCGCCCATGGCGGGTCCGGGATTTCACGCTCACAGACCCCGCGGGTGTGCTTTGGCGTATCGGGCACAACATTTCGGACTGAAGCCTCGCAAGGGGCTCCTGCCGATGGGCTGGCTCCTGGGCGCTTGTGGGCACCCATCAATGATCCCCGTACCAAGGCATGCCGGCTGCCCGTGCTCGGGATGCGGCCGCCGACGCCCTGCGTTAGGAGTAAGCTGGCCCTCCCCCCAGCGAAGGAGTGCGACATGGGACTTCTCGATTCTCTTACCAACCAGGTTTCCGGCGCATTGTCGGGCAATGCCGGCGGCCAGCATTCGGCCATCGTGGACGCCGTTGGCGGCCTGCTGAGCAACCATGAAGGCGGTTTGTCAGGACTGGTGTCGGCGTTCGAAAAGCAGGGCCTTGGCAGCGTGATCGGTTCCTGGGTCGGCACCGGCCAGAACCAGGCCATTGCGCCGGCGCAGCTGCAGGCCGTGCTTGGCAATGAACAGATCCAGGCCATCGCCCAGAAGCTGGGCATCTCGACGCAGGACGCGTCCGCGCACCTGGCGCAAGTGCTGCCGCAGGTGGTGGACAAACTGACGCCCACCGGTGCGTTGCCCGAGGGCGGAGCGCTTGGCGGTTTGCTGGGCGCGATCAAAGGCGCGATGGGCTGATTCGCCCATGTGCTTCCGGGGACTCCGGCTGCTGATGATGCTTGCCTGGGTCCTCGGATTTTCGAGTCCGGCTGCGGCCAATGCCGCTCGAATCTGGCAGCCTTCGGCGGGATTCGTGCAGGTGCCGATCTGGCCGGGCACGCCGCCCGATGCCATAAAAAATCCCAAGCCCGAGTCGGTGGGCCCGCCCGCGGGTCGCGATTGGTGGCCGCGCGCCAACGATGTCAGCCAACCGACGATGACGGTGTATCCGCCCAAGGGCCGCAACACCGGCGTGGCGGTGGTGGTGTTCCCGGGCGGCGGCTTCAAGTTCCTGGCGATGGACCTGGAAGGCACCGAGATCTGCGACTGGCTGACGGCGCACGGCATGACCTGCGTGTTGTCCAAGTACCGCGTGCCCAACAGCAACCATTACTGGGACGAAAGCTGCAAATGCCATATCACGCCGAAGATTCCGCGGGCATTGCAGGACGCGCAGCGCAGCATTCGCCTGGTTCGTTCCAGGGCGAAGCAGCTGGGTGTGGACCCGAACAAGATCGGCGTGATGGGATTTTCCGCGGGCGGCTACCTGGTGGCGCAGACCAGCAATAACTTCGCGCCCGTTTACCGGCGCGTTGATGCCGTGGATGACATCAGCAGCCGCCCGGATTTTGCGATTGCCGCCTACCCCGGCCATTTGTGTCGCGCCGGCGGCAGCCTGGATCCGGGCATCCACGTCAGCAAGAAAACACCGCCCACTTTCCTGCTGCAGGCTTGGGACGACCCGGTGGACGATATCTGCAACAGCACGGTGTATGCGCGCGCGCTTGATCAGGCCGGCGTGCCCGCCGAAGTGCACTTGTTCGCCAAGGGCGGGCATGCGTTTGGGCTAAGGGCGAAAGACCAACCCGTGGCGGGCTGGCCCTTGCTGGTTGAAGCCTGGCTCAAGCAGATTGGTATGCTGTAGGCCGGCGGTGACGGAAGCCGCGCGCATGGGGTGAACGAACGATGGCGAAAGTAACGGGGATTGGCGGCGTATTCTTCAAGAGCCGCAGCGACAGCGCCGCGCTCGCGGCCTGGTACCACAAACACCTGGGCATGCCACTGGAGAGCTGGGGCGGCGCGGTGCTGCGTTGGCCCAACGACAGCGGCAGCGACAAGGGCCTGACGGTGTGGACGGTGGCGGGCAAGGACAGCCAGTGGTTCGCGCCGAGTGATTCGAACTTCATGATCAACTACCGCGTGGACAACCTGCTCGAACTGCTCGAGCAACTGCGCGCGGCCGACGTGCAGATCGAGAATGGGCCGGAATCGCACGAGAACGGCAAGTTCGCCTGGATCATGGATCCGGAAGGCAACAAGGTCGAACTCTGGGAACCGATGGCCTGGGACGAGAAGAACAAGAACGCGTAGCTCACGCACACAGGAAGCTTCAGATGTCCGAGATTGCCCGCGGCAGCTTCAAGGTCAAACTCCAGCCGCTGGCGATGGAGGGCATGGACGGTGACGCCGGCCTTGGCCGCATGTCCATTGACAAGAATATCGAGGGCGACCTGATCGCCACCACGCAGGGGCAGATGCTGACCGCCATGACGGCGGTGCAAGGCTCGGCGGTGTACGTGGCGGTGGAGCGCGTGCGCGGCAGCCTGAAGGGTCGCAAGGGTTCGTTCGCCTTGCACCACGTGGGCGTGATGAATCGCGGCGCTGCCAGCCTGAACGTGAATGTGGTGCCCGATTCGGGCACGGATGAATTGACTGGCCTGACCGGACGCTTCGATATCAAGATCGAGGCCGGCGCCCATCTGTATGAGTTTGAATATGAACTCCCGAACTGAACCGTCCGGCCCCGCGCGCGCGGGCTTCTTTATCTATGCCAAGGACGTTGAACACCTTGCGGGTTTTTACGAAGCGCTGGCCGGTATGCGCCGCCTGCGCAATGACAGCGAGCTGGTGGTGCTGCAGTCCGCGGACATGCAATTGCTGATCCATGCCCTGCCCGCTGCCATCGCTGAGAATATTCACATCGCTTCACCACCGGTGCGGCGCGCGGACACGGCCCTGAAATTCTTCTTCACCGTGCCGGGCCTGGCCTGGGCACGCGAGACCGCGGCGAGCTTGGGCGGCACGGTGCTGCAAGAGCAGTACCAGGGTCCGGGCTTCATCGTCTGCAATGCGATGGACCCGGAGGGCAATGTCTTTCAGGTCCGCGAAAGCCTGGTCTGACCCACCGCCGCGCGCGCCACCACGCTTGGTGGCATGATGCCACTGCCCTACCCCTACGGAGGTTCTGTCATGGCGGCCGGAAAGATCGCGGGATTCTTGTTGCTGCTGGCTGGCGCACTGGCGCTGGCTTATGGCGGCTTCAGCTACACCAAGGACAGCACCGCGGTGAAACTGGGCCCGGTGGAATTGACGGTGAAGGAAAAGAAGACCGTGAACGTGCCGGTGTGGGCGGGCATCGGCGCGATCGTGCTGGGCGGCGTGTTGCTGGCCGCCGGCGGCAAGAAATAGTCCGGAGAAAACCATGAGCGCGAATACCGCCTTGCTCGGACCGGTTATTGCCCTGGTGCTGTGGACCGGCGTGATCTGGTGCTGGATGTATGCCACGCGCATTCCCGCCATCAGCAAGGCGCGCATGCGCCTGGACCCGATGGCGCCGCGCGGCCAGCAGATGTCGGAACTGCCGCCGCAAGTGCGCTGGAAGGCCGACAACTTCAACCACCTGCTGGAAATTCCCACGCTGTTCTACGCGGTGGTCCTGAGCCTGGCGATGCTGGGCGATTTCTCGACCACCAGCCTGTATATCGCCTGGAGCTACGTCGCCCTGCGCGTGGTGCACAGCCTGCACCAATGCCTGTCCAACCACATTCCGATCCGCTTCGCGCTGTTCGCAGTTTCCAGCCTGCTGCTGTTCTGGCTGGCCCTGCGGGCGGCATGGATCCTGTTCGCGACGCACTGAATCGCAAGACCCGGATATCGTCCGGGCCCCGCGCGAGCCAGGATGGCCTCTTCGCAAAGGAGAGTCCGCGTGGCCAACTTCCAACTGCTGGGCCTGGACCCGGCGCCCTTCCAGGACCTGTTCGAGCTGGATGACGGGCAATTGCAGGCGCGCGGCATGCGCCGCCACGTGGTGAACGAATATCCGGGCGTGCCCTGCCGCATCAGCCTCGAGGATGCCGCACTGGGCGAAGAGGTGCTGTTGCTGCCCTACGAGCACCATGCGGTGGACTCGCCCTATCGCGCGGCGGGGCCGATCTTCGTGCGCCGCGGCGTGGCGCAGGCGCAACTGGCGCCGGGCGACGTGCCCGACTACGTGCGCCGGCGGCTTATTTCGCTGCGCGCCTACGATGCCGGGCACCTGATGGTGTCCGCCGACGTGCTGCCGGGCGATCAGGTGGGCGAGCGCTTGCAGGCATTGTTCGAGGTTGCCGGCACGAGCTACGTGCACCTGCACAACGCCCGCCCGGGCTGCTTTTCCTGCATGGCGGCAAGGCGCTGACGGCGCATCGCGGCGGGTGTATCTTCGTGCCTTGTCCGTTCCGGGGAAGAACGCATGGTCGCCACCGTCCTGATTGCCATCATCGCGCTGCTGCACCTGTATTTCCTGGTGCTGGAAATGTTCCTGTGGACGCATCCGATCGGTCTACGCACTTTCGGGCAGACGCCTGAATCGGCCGAAGCTTCCAAGGTGTTGGCGGCGAACCAGGGCTTGTACAACGGCTTTCTTGCGGCCGGCCTGGTGTGGGGTCTTTTGCTGGGCCCCGAAGGCTTCCATGTGAAGCTGTTCTTCCTGGGCTGCGTGCTGGTCGCGGGCATCTACGGCGGCATCACCGCCAAGCGCAAGATTCTTTATGTGCAGGCACTGCCTGCAGCGATCGCGCTGGTGTTGCTGCACTTGCCGGCGGCATAGCGTGGGCAGGCGCTGGTTCCTGGCCTTGCTTGCGCTGTCGGCGGGCGCCGTGGCGGCGCCGACGATTCCCAATGGACCCAGCGCAAAGCTGGTCGGGCAGTGGGACGGCCGCTCGCTTTGCGTGACTACGCGACCGGCCTGCACCGATGAAACCGTGCAGTACCTGATCCGCAAGGACAAGCCGGACGCAGAGGCCTTCCATATCCGGGCCAGCAAGATCGTCAAGGGCGAAGTGCAGTTCATGGGGGACTTTGCCTGCCGCTTCGAGGCGCTACGCCAGCAGCTGGTCTGCCCGCAGGGCCAGGGGCAGTGGCAGTTCCGCTGGGACGGCGACGCCCTGGTCGGCGGCTTGTTGGTGGATGACGGGAGTTTGTTCCGCCTGATCATCGTTCGCCGCAAGGTGGGCTGAAGTGCACCTGCAGATCGTGCTCGATGATCTGAGCGGGCCGGAAGTTGCCGAGTTGCTCGGCGAGCACCTGCGCGACATGGCCCTGCACTCGCCGCCGGAAAGCGTGCACGCGCTGGATCTCGATTCCCTGCGCCAGCCCGACATCAGCTTCTGGACCCTGCGCGAGAACGGCGAATTGCTCGGCTGCGGCGCACTCAAGCAACTGGACGAGCAGCACGGCGAGATCAAGTCCATGCGCACCGCGCGCGCCCACCTGCGGCGCGGCGTGGCCGCGCGTTTGCTTGCGCACATCCTGGACGAGGCGCGCCGCCGCAGCTATCGCCGGCTCAGCCTGGAAACCGGTTCGGCCGAAGCTTTCCGTCCCGCGCATGAAATGTATTCGCGCTTCGGATTCATTGCCTGCGGTCCGTTCGGCGACTATGCCGAAGACCCGTACAGCATATTCATGACCCGCGAGCTTTGACATGGCAGCTTCCCCGACACTGTCCCTGACCCTGACCAGCCTGGTGGTGCGCGATTACGACGAGGCCATCGCCTTCTACACCGGCGCGATGGGCTTTGAACTGCGCGCCGATGAAGACCGCGGTGGCGGCAAGCGCTGGGTGGTGGTGGCGCCTGCGGGCGAGCGCGGCGGTGGCCTGTTGCTGGCGCGCGCGGCCACGCCCGAGCAGGAAGCGCATATCGGCAACCAGACCGGTGGGCGCGTGTTTCTGTTCCTGCAGGTGGATGATTTCCAGCGCATGTACGATCGCCTCCAGGCGCACGGCGTGCGCTTTACCGAGGCGCCGCGGCACGAGGATTTCGGCACCGTGGTGGTGTTCCTGGACCTGTACGGCAACAAGTGGGACCTTATCGGCCCGCGCTCGGCGTAAACTGCCGCAGAGGCCATTGCGGCCGCGAGAGGACACCATGCCCCTGCCCGCCAAGCTCCTGCTTTGCAGTGCCGGCATCCTGCTGGTGCTGGGCTCGATCCATCTGCTCTACACCTTCCATGGCCCGAAGCTGACGCCGCGCGATGCCAGCCTGCGCGCGCAGATGGAAACGGCGCATCCGGTGCTGACGCGGCAGACCACGATGTGGAAGGCCTGGGTGGGGTTCAATGCCAGCCATAGCCTGGGCGCGATATTGTTCGGGCTGGTGTATGGCTACTTTGCCATCGCGCAGCCGGTGATGTTTTTCGCGTCGGGCTTCCTGGCCTGGCTTGGTTTTGTGTTCCTGCTGGCCTACCTGGTGTTGGCGCGGGCGTATTGGTTCCGTATTCCTTTTGTCGGCGTGGCGCTGTCACTTGCCTGCTATATCGCCGCCTTCGCTTCGGAGAAATTTGCATGAGGCATATCGAAAGCCACCGCAGCCACCGCATCGGCTGGCTGCGCGCTGCGGTGCTGGGCGCCAATGACGGCATCGTGTCCACCGCCAGTCTGGTGGTGGGCGTGGCCGCCGCAGGCGCGACCACGCAGACCATCCTGGTAACCGGCGTGGCCGGCCTGGTGGCGGGCGCGATGTCCATGGCCGCCGGCGAATATGTTTCGGTGAGTTCGCAATCGGACACCGAGAACGCGGACCTCGAGCGCGAGCGCCGCGAGCTGGCCGCCGACCCCGAGCACGAACACGCCGAACTCACCGCCATCTACGTGCACCGCGGCCTGGACAAGGCGTTGGCCACGCAAGTGGCCACCCAGCTGATGCAGCACGACGCCCTGGGCGCGCATGCGCGTGACGAACTGGGCATCAACGAACTGATGACGGCGCGGCCGATCCAGGCGGCGCTGGCTTCGGCCGGCACCTTCGCCGTGGGCGCGGCCCTGCCCTTGCTGGTGGCGCTGGTGTCGCCGGCCGCCAAGCTGGTATGGGTGGTATCCATTGCTTCGCTGTTCTTCCTGGCCGCGCTCGGTTCGCTGGCCGCACGCACGGGCGGCGCTTCGGTGCTGGTGTCGGCGTCGCGGGTGACCTTCTGGGGCGCACTGGCGCTGGCGATTACCGCTGGCGTGGGCACGATGTTTGGCGTCAGCGCGTAGCGGCGGCGATCTTCGCTTCCAGGCGCTTACGCAGCGCCTGCATCGCCTCGGTGCCGGCCAGTCGCGTTGGCAGCGCGTTGAGCGCAACCAGGGCATCGGCCCAAGCCTGTTTCGCGTCGGCGGATCGGCCTGCCACGAGCAGGACATCGCCGCGCCGTTCCAGCCAGGCTTCCTGGCGCGTGGCTCCGGCACGCAGCGCATCAATGCGCGCAAGCGCCGCGTCGTAATGGCCGCGGTCGCGCTCGAGTTCCACTGCCAGCAGGCCGAGTGTGGGTGGATGGCCTAGCTTGCCGCTGCCTTCATCCAGGCAGGCGATGGCCGCATCGGTCTTGCCATCGGCGGCCAGGGCGCGGGCGCGGCCCAGGTAGAGTTCGGAATCGACGGGGTCGGCGTGCGCGATGGCGACGGCGTAGTCATCGGCAGCGTCGGCGAAACGGCCCTGGGCCTGCGCCAGCTGCGCGCGATCGGCGCGCGCGGCGGCGTTATCGGGTTGCGCGGCGACGAAGGCGTCGAACTCGACCCGCGCGGCGTCGAGCTTGCCCATCGCCAGCCACAGCCGGCCGCGCCCCAGGCGCACGACGACATTGCCGGGCGCAAGTTTTTCGGCGTGATCGTAGTCGGCGGCGGAGAGCGCCCATTCTTCGTGGTCGCGGTAGAGCTCGGCGCGCTGGAACAGCAACTGCGCGTTGCTGGGATCCGCGTGGATGCGCGCGCTGATGGCCTCGATCTGCTCGTGCAGGTCGCCGTGGGCGAAGGCCGGCGCCGCCGCGAGCGCGGCAGCCATTGCCAGGCTGGCCGCCAGGCCAGCCGCCCAAGACCGCGAAGCAATCATCGCGGCGTCTTGGCGCTGGCCGTATTCGAGTACGCCGAATTGCCGGCGCCGTTGCTGGCGCGCACGCGGTAGTAGTAGGTCTTGTTGGCGCTCAAGCTGGTGCTGGCGAAGTTGGTGACATTGCTGCCGACGATGATCGCGATCTGGATGTAGCCGCTGCCACTCTTGGTCGAGCGCTCGACCAGGAAACCGGTCTCGTTGTTGGCGTTGTCGGTCCAGGTGAGGTTGATCTGGGTGCGCGAAACCGCAGTGGCCTTCAGGGCCGTGGGTGCAGCCGGAATGGCCGGCGGCGCGGTCGGCGTCGCACTGGCCTGCACGGAATTGGCGCTCTCACCGCCGGCATTGCTGGCGCTGACCACGTAGTAATAGGTGCTGCCGTTGCTGACGCTGCTGTCGTTGTAGCTGGTACCCGTGAGGCCCGACGCGATGCTCGCGTAAGGACCGCCACTGACCGTCGCGCGCTTCACCGAATAGCTGCTGGCGCCGCTGCTGGCCGGCCAGGACAGCGCGACCACGGCGTTGCCTGCCGTCGCCGTCAGCGAAGCAGGCGCAGCGGGTACCGCCGGCGGCGCCGCGGTCTTGACGATGCTGAAGTAGTCGTCCACTGCGCCCGTGTCGCGGATCATCTTGGCGTCCAGGCGATTGCCGTCAACGTCGAACACCAGAGAGCCCACGTGCAGCACCGAGCGATACATCACCGGCGGCGGCGTGGGATTGAATTCGGCCGTGCTGCCGCCCACCCAATTGGTCACGTGGCCGCCATTGCCAGCGACGATGTACACCGCGCCCTTGTTCGCGACCAGGTCGGTGGGCTTGTCGTAAACGCCGCCCACTTCATCCTCGCGCCCGGAGCCGGCTTCGATCTTCATCGCCTGGGTGAAACTCGTGCTCAGGCCGTAGTGGCCGTTGACGAAGAAGCTGCGCTCGTAGCTGTGGCTGTGCCCGGTCAGCACCAGGTCCACGCCGCCGGCCTCGAGGATCGGCAGCACATTCGTGCGCATTTCGATCAGCTGGGTTTCGGTGTCGGAGTTGTGCGAGCCCTTGGTGTAGGGCGGGTGGTGGAAGAAGACGATGATCCAGTCCTGGGTGGTCGCGCCCAGGTCCTGCTCGAGCCAGGTCAGCATCGGGCTGCCGATGGCGCGGCTGGAGGTCATCGAGTCCAGGCAGATGAAGTGGATGCGGCCGTAGTCGAAGCTGTAGTACTTCTCGGTGCCCGAGGCCACGCCGCCGGCGGAACCGTCGGTGGGATTGTTGAAGATCTGGAAGTACGGGATCGACAGCGAGGGATTGGTAAGCTGCGCGGTGTCGTGGTTGCCGATGGTCGACCAAAGCGGCGTCTGGTGCAGGTAGCTGGGGTACATGTCGAACACGGCGGCCTGGTATTCGGCATCGGTGCCGGTTTCGTAGGCGTTGTCGCCGAGCATCAGCCAGACATCGGTGTAACGGCCGGCACCGAAGCTGGTGTAGCCATTGCGCACGGCAGCGGCAACGGTGTCCTTCGTGCCCGAGTCGCCCAGCACCCAGACGCGGGTGGGCTGCGCGGTGCCGATCGGCGGCGAGGTGTAGAAGGCAAAGTCACTGCCCGAGGCTTGCGTGCCGCTGCTGCTGCCGACGGAGTAGAAATATTTCGTCACCGGCGAAAGCCCGCTGAGGCGGACTTCGTGCTCGGTGGTGACGGTACCGTTGCCGGCCACGCCAGAAAGATTGGCCGAATCCACGCCGAAGTTCACCCGGCTGTCGGTGGCGATATCAGTGCGCCAGCGCACCGTCATTCCGGTGGCCGTGCCCAGTTGCAGGTAGGGCCCGCGCGTGACGGTCTGCGCGAACGCACTCGGCACCAGGCCGGCAAGCAGGAAGAATAAACCGGCCAGGGCCGGCGCCAGACGCATGCGGGGGGTCATGTTCATAAGCCAGAGCCTAGACCCGGGCGCGGCCTTGGACAAGTGACCCGATCTGACGCGGGCTCAACCGCGCGGATGGTGCTGCTTGTGCAGCTTCTTCAGGCCCTCACGCGCGACCAGCGTATAGATCTGCGTGGTGCTGAGGCTGGCATGGCCGAGCAACATCTGCAGTGCGCGCAGGTCGGCGCCGTGGTTGAGCAGGTGTGTCGCAAAGCTGTGACGAAGTCCGTGCGGTGACACCTTGGTCGGCTCGATGCCCGCGAGCGCGGCGCGCTTTTTCACGATGGCCCAGAACTGCTGGCGCGTGAGCGCCTCGCCGCGCTTGTCCAGGAACAGCGGCGCCAGGCTGCGCTTGCCGGCCAGCGCGGGCCGCGCTTGCGCGAGGTAGCGCTCCAGCCAGTGCTGCGCCTCTTCGCCCATCGGCACGAGGCGTTCCTTGCTGCCCTTGCCCATCACGCGCAACACGCCCTGGCGCAGGTTCACCGCGACGGCGGGCAGGTTCACCAGCTCGCTCACGCGCAGGCCGGCGGCGTACATCAGTTCCATCATGGCGCGGTCGCGCAATTGTTCGGGTGACTCGCCGTCATCGCAGCGCATCAGCGCTTCGGTTTCGCTTTCGGACAAGGCTTTGGGCAACGAGCGGCCGAGGCGTGGCGGATCGAGCAGCGCGCTGGGATCGGTGCGGATCTCGCCGAGACGAAGTTGCTGCGAGTAAAACGCGCGGATCGCCGACAGCAGGCGAGCATTGCTGCGCGGCGCGTATTGCTGGCGGCTGCGTTCGGCGAGGTAGGCGAACAGTTGTTCGCGTTGCGCGCCGGCGAGCGTGCTGCCCTGCGTGCGCAACCAGCGCGCCAGGCCGTCGAGGTCGCGGCGATACGCGTCCAGGCTCTGCCGGGCCAGGCCTTGCTCGGCCCAGAGGCGTTCGAGGAAGCGCGCGATCAGATCGAAGTCTTCGTCCACCGTCGGCGGCAGGGCCTGGCGGTCGCGTCTTCGGCTGGCGGGCGTGCCGGTGCTCATGGCCGAAGCTTAGCGGCGCGCTGCCGCCCCGGCTATCCTATGCGGCATGACTACCGAAACCGATGCCACCACGCGCAGCAGCGCGCGCCCCGCCGCCCTGGGCTGGCGTGTGCTCGCCCTGACCTATGACTGCCTGCCGATGATCCCGCTGCTGATGATCACCAGCGCGGTTTTCCTGTGGGTCAATGGCGGGCATACGGTGGAGCGCTCGCCCCTGCTGGCGGGCGTCGAGTTCCTGACCATGTGGCTGCTGGTGGGTGCCTACTTCGTGCTGTCCTGGGCCCGCGGCGGCCAGACCATGGGCATGCGCCCCTGGCGCCTGCGCGTACTGGCCGCGGACGGCAGCCGCGCGAACTGGCGCGCGCTGTGGCTGCGGTACGCAGTGGCCTGCCTGACGCCAGTGGTCGGCCTGCTGTGGACGCTGGTGGATTCGGAACGGCGCGCGCTCTACGACATCGCGGCGGGAACTGCCTTCGTGCGCCTGGAAGCGAACGCCTAGATCCGCTTCGCCAGCCAGCCCCAGCAAATCGCCAGGATCATCAGCGGCGGGAACAGGTAAGCCCAACGCACGTCGAAGCGATAGACATCGGCCAGGCCGACGAACATGCGCTGCACCAGCAACGCGCCGATGCCGATAAGAATGCCCAGGAACAGGCGCTTGCCGAAACCGCCGCTGCGCAGCGAGCCAAAGGCGAAGGGCAGCGTCGCCAGGCACAGCACGATGACATTGAAGGGGTAGAAGAAGCGCGACCAATACGCGCTCTCGAACTTCAGCGCGTCCAGGCGGTTGCGGCGCAGGTATTCGATATTGCTGCGCAGCTCGGCGCTGCTCAGGTAGCGCGGGCGCGCCAGCTGCGCGGCGAGCGTGCTGTCGTCGAGTTCGGTCTTCCAGCGCTCGCTGGTGATCTTGTCCACGCGCACCGAGCGGGCATCGAACCAGGTGCGCTCGACGCCATTGAGGGTCCAGCCGTTGTTGCGGTGGATGGCCTGGCGGGCATGCGCCAGCGAAAGCAGGCGGCCCTTGTCGTCGAACTGGTACAGGCGCACGTCTTCCAGCTCGATCCAGCTCTGGCCATTGGCGTCGGTATGCGGCGCGGAATTGCCGCGGGCATTGAGGAACAGATTGCCCTCGCGCGCCCACAGGCCCGAATAGCGCGCCATGATCAGCTGGCGCGACTTGGCATTGGCCAGCACCTGCGCCTTCTGCTCGCCCGCCGGGCCGATGGTTTCGATATTCACCACCATCAGCGCGGTCAGGATCATCAGGGGCAGCAGCGCGGCCAAGCCCATCTGCAATTTCGACAGGCCCACCGCGCGCATCACGGTGAGTTCCGAACGTGCGGCCAGGCCGCCCAAGCCAAGCAAGCTGCCGATGACGGCGATGGTCGGGAACAGTTCGTACATGCGCCGCGGCGTGGTCAGCAGCATGTACAGCACGGCGTGGCTGAGGGTATAGCTTTCCTTGCCGACGTCGCGCAGCTCGGTGACGAAGTCGATCATGCTGACGAAGCCCAGCAGGATGACCCAGGCCGCCAGCGTCGCCAGCAGCAC
Organism: uncultured Gammaproteobacteria bacterium; assembly: GCA_966096795.1. Taxonomy (GTDB): domain Bacteria; phylum Pseudomonadota; class Gammaproteobacteria; order Xanthomonadales; family Xanthomonadaceae; genus Arenimonas. Next base: position 2,983 of record CBHTVR010000029.1, on the reverse strand, counting down.
ATTGCGCGCGAGGTAGAAGGTGATGCGGCGCGGGAACAGGATCATGCGCGTGCCCGTTCCGGTGCCGGCAGGCGGCCATCGCGATGGAACAGCCACAGCGCCAGCGCCAGCATCGGCAGGTGTACCCACCACAGGCCCAGCCAGGCCGGGAACTTGCCGTTGCCGATCAGGCCGGTGCCGAGCAGCAACAGGATCATGCCGACGATGTACACCAGCAGGGCAAACAGGATCAGCCCGTACTGCGGCTGGCGCGGCTCGCTGCGCGCCAACGGAATGGCGAAGATCGCCAGCACCAGCACGAAGATCGGCGCGGCCACGCGCCAGTGCACTTCGGCCACGGATTTGGGCTTGCCCGATTCGGCCAGGTCCAGCGTGGAATCGGCCGAGAGGTCGTCGGACTTGTCGTCGTTCTCGCGGTCGGGAACGCGTACGTCATTGGTCTGGAAACGCATCATGCGAAAATCTTTCTGGCCGAGCGCGCCTTCCACGCGAAAGCCATCGGTCAGGCGCAGGTAGCGCGCGGTCTCGCCTTCCAGGTGCAGGCTGCCTTCGTGGGCGGTAACGATGTCGAGGCGGCCTTCGTGTTCGCGCTGCACGAACAACTGGTTGAAGTGCGTGCCATCGGGCGTGAGGTCGGTGACGTAGAGCACGCCGCCCTTGCCGGGCAATTCCACGAAGCGGCCCGGCTCAAGCCCGGCGATAAGGAAGCTGCGGTTCGCAACTTCGATCATTTCCTTGGCCTTGTTGGCCGACAACGGCGCCAACCACAGCGACGCCATGCCCACCACCACGATGATCGGCGCGGTCACCAGGGCCAGCGGCTTCCACAGCCGCTGCGGGCCGAGGCCGACCGATGCGAGCACGGCCATTTCCGATTCGGCGTACATGCGCCCGATCGAAATCAGCAGGCCCAGGAACAGCGCCAGCGGCATGACCAGGGTGATGAAACGGACCGAGCGCAGGCCCAACTGCGACAGCAGCAGGCCGGCCGGCACCTTGCCCTTGGCGATTTCGCCGATCAGGTCGGCGAACAGCGCGCCCAGGGTCACCAGCAGCAGCACGATCGCCACGGCGAACACGCTCTCGGCGAATTGCCGGGTGATGTGCCGTTCGATCAGGAGCATGCGGGCCGCTTTGACATCGGAGGGGGTCGCTTGATTTAGACTGTCAGGCCTTGCGCGGGGTCCAAGCCCCGGCCAACCCCCCAATTGTACGGAATAGTTTGCATGGCCCTCGAATTTCAGCTGACCCAAGCCGCAACGGCCGCCACCCAGACCGACTGCCTGGTCATCGGCCTGTACGCCGACAAGAGCCTGAGCCCGGCCGGACAGGCCGTGGACGCCGCCAGCGGCGGCCGCCTGGCAGCCCTGGCCGAGCGTGGCGACCTGTCGGGCAAGACCGGTCGCAGCGCCCTGCTGCAGGACCTGGCCGGCGTGGCCAGCCCGCGCGTGCTGGTCATTGGCCTGGGCGAAAAAGCCAAGTTCGGCGTGCCGCAGTACCTCAAGGCCGTGGCCGATGCCGTGCGCGCCCTGCGCAGCGGCCCGGTGAAGTCGGCCGTGCTGAGCCTGAGCGAGCTGCCGGTGAACAGCCGCGACGCCGGCTGGGCGCTGCGCCAGGCCGTGGTGGCCGCCGACAATGCCGCCTACGAGTACACCGCCACCCGCAGCAAGGCCAAGGAAGTCACCCTGGCCGCGCTGACCCTGGTGGGCGATGCGGCGCTGGCCCCCGAACTGCAGCGCGGCATCGCCATCGCCGCCGGCGTGGAGTTCGCGCGCGAACTGGGCAACCTGCCGCCGAACATCTGCAACCCCGCCTACCTGGCCGAGCAAGGCCTGAAGCTCGCCACCGAGCACGACTCGGTGGAATGCGAAGTGCTCGAGCGCGCCGAGATGGAAAAGCTCGGCATGGGCTCGCTGCTGGCGGTGGCCCGCGGTTCGGCCAACGCCCCGCACCTGGTGGTACTGCGCTACAACGGCGCCGGCGACGCCAAGCCTTTTGCCCTGGTCGGCAAGGGCATCACCTTCGACACCGGCGGCATCAATCTCAAGACCCAGGGCGGCATCGAGGAAATGAAGTTCGACATGCTTGGCGCCGCCAGCGTGATGGGCGCCTTCAAGGCCTGCGTGGGCATGAAGCTGCCGGTGAACCTGGTGACGGTGGTGGCGGCGGTGGAAAACATGCCGGACGCCGACGCCTATCGCCCGAGCGATGTGCTGACGTCCATGAGCGGCAAGACCATTGAAGTGGGCAATACCGATGCCGAAGGCCGCCTGATCTTGTGCGATGCGCTGACGTATACGCAGCGCTTCGAACCGCAGGCCACGGTGGACGTGGCGACCTTGACCGGCGCCTGCGTGATCGCGCTGGGCAAGTACGCGCACGGCCTGATGAGCAAGCACGACGACCTGGCCAACGAGCTGTCCGCCGCCGGCGAGACCGTGTTCGACCGCGCCTGGCGCCTGCCGCTGTGGGACGAATACCAGACCATGATCGAGTCCGCCTTCGCCGACATCTACAACATCGGTGGCAAGGGCGCGGGCGCGATCACTGCCGGTTGCTTCCTGTCGCGTTTCACCGAAGGCCAGCGCTGGGCGCACCTGGACATCGCCGGCACCAGTTGGGACGAAGGCCGCAAGGGCATGGCCAATGGCCGCCCGGTGGGCCTGCTGGCGCAGTGGCTGATTGACCGCAGCGCCTGATTCCGATCGCGCGCCGGCCACGTTTCGTTCAACGACCGCAGACGTGGCCCGCGCCGACTTCTACCTGATCGCCAAGCCGCGCTTCCTGGAGAAGCCGCTGCTGCTGGTCTGCGAGCTGGCGCGCAAGGCCAATGACAGCGGCCAGCCGCTGCTGATTCTCGCCGCGTCCGCCGTGCAAGCCGAGTTGCTGGACGAGTTGCTCTGGGAGTTCGACCCGGACGCCTACATTCCGCACCAGATCGCCGGCACCGACGAAGACGACGACATTACGCCGGTGCTGATCG
>CBHTVR010000028.1:0-37754 GCA_966096795.1 uncultured Gammaproteobacteria bacterium | reverse complement strand
GATGATGCTCTTGTCGCACGAACAAGATGGGAAGGGGAAACAAAAAAGCCGGGCCGTTTGGGGCTTGGGGTTCACTTATTGGGTTGAAACCCCTCTCCGGCGGCGCCCACCCGGGCGCCGCTTCTTTTCCGGGGAAGGTGTGGCGAAGCACAAGGACAAAGTGCCTGGGTCTCCCTGGTGTCCGCCCGCGGTCGACGGGATCGATCTCAACGGGTGCCGCACGCCGAAGTGCGAGAACTTCGGCGTCCCACCGACGCCGCGCGCCTCAACCCGCGACGCCGACGCCGAAATTCACGGGTACATCCGATTTGGCGCAGGTCACGGACCATTGGGCAACATGGGCATGAGGTGCGGACGGTGTGGGGCCGTAACCACGATGCTCAACAACGCCGCGATCGCCGAGGAACTCGTTCGCTTCACCCTTCCGGTGGAACAGCCAGCCTGCCGAACGGCCGCCTGCGCGAATCTAGGCGTGGCCGCTGCGTCGCACCCCGACCGCTACTATCAGTTCGGGCGCACCAACGCGGGGTCTCCCCGGTGGCGCTGCCGCGCTTGCGGGTCCACTTGCTCAGCGTCCCGCCGAGGTGGTCATCGACTGCGTTTGCCGAAGGCCAGCGAGGAGGTGCTTCGGCTACTCGTCAACAAGGTGCCGATGCGGCGCATGTGCGACGTCGCCGGCCTACGACCACAGGTGCTGTATGACCGCATCTCGCGACTGGCAGCCCAATGTCGCGCGCTGTCGGCACACTACGAGGCAAGTGGGCTTTCGAAGGCGCAGTGGCCGCGTCTGCATTTCAACACCGATCGCCAGGTGCACTTCCTCAACTGGGGTACCGCGCTGGAACGCCAGCCCATCGCCCTACTGGCCATCGCCACTGCGGACGTTCAGTCAGGGTACGTGGTGGCGCAACATCTGAACTACGATCCCAACGCCAACCCGCGGGCGACGGAGTTGCTCGCCTACGCAGCGGGTGACCCACAAATGCGACCAACATTTCGAAAGTACGCGCGGCTGTGGCTGCCCTACGAATCCGCGGAAGAGGGCGACCCCACGCGACCGAAGAGCGGCGCGGATCTGCGCGTCCCGGGCGTGGGCGGGATTGTCCACGAGATCTTCACGATGGCCGCGCACCTGCAGGTGCTCAAGCCCTGGGTGGCGCGCGCAGCCTACGTGCAATTCAGCCTCGACCTGGACCCGGGACTGGATCGTCTGTGCATCGTGACGTTCGCTGACCGTGTACGCGCGGGCACCCTTGACGCATTTCTGGTGCGGATCAACAAGGAAATGACGGTGGCCCAGCGTAAGCAGGCTCTTGCCGACGCGGAGGCTGAGCTAGATCGCCTGCGCGAGGAGTGGCCTCAGCTTGCCGACAGCGAATTGGTCCGTCAAATCCTGACGATGCGATGGCAGGAAGCGAAGGCCCAAGGTGGTCTACCGAGTCGGTTGTGGGTCGGGCATCCGTTCCCGACGATGACCGAGCCCCAGCGTTCGGTGCAGCCGCTGACCGACGATGGTCGGCGACCTGACGCGCAGTTGGTGGCCGGCATGTCTCGTGCCACGCTGCGCGCACTCGACCGCTACTTCATGCAGGTACGGCGCAAGATCAACGTGCTGGAGCGCCCGATTCATAGCGCCAGTTCGAACCGCCGCGCGTGGCATGGCTACAACGCCTACAGTCCCCGGGTAGTGACCGAGACGCTGGACATCTTCCGCACCGTTTACAACTTTCACCTGCGTGGCCAGGATGGCAAGACGCCGGCGCAACGGTTGGGGCTCATCGACAGGCCGCTGTCGCTGACCGACCTATGCGCGAACTCGCCGGTGTCCTACTCGTTGCCGCCGGGAAGGAAGTAGAGCTTGAGCTCGGCGGGGTTGCGCAGCATCACCCAATGCGAGTTGCTCGACACCGGGGCCTTGGCGTCGAGCCCGTAGCGCCGCGCAAAATGCCCCACTAGGCACTGGCGAAGTTCGACCGACCACAGCCACTGCTTGCCCACCCGTTTCATCCCGAACTCGCGGGCGACCACCGACTGCTGATGCGCGTTGAGCTTGGGGTGCGGGATCACGTGCGCGGTGAGTTGCTTGTGCCAGCCGACATCCTCGCTAGCTATCACCGGGCTCACGTTTGTGGTCTTGCGGGCCGCGCTGATCCGCGCAATCACGAAGCTGCGAAAGCTCTGCGATTCGCTGTCATAGGCCCGCGCATACCAGCGAAGACCGGTGTTGATCAACGCATGTGGCCACAAGGTGCGCGTGCTGGGCCCCTCGGCGCGCATCCCCAGGTACGTCACTGCCACGCCCTGCTGTTGATGGATGGCGCGCACCACGTGCTTCAGCACCGTCTTGTCGATGCCCAGTGCCGGCGAGGGCAGTGCACTGGCTTGGATGCCGCCGCCACCTAGCAGCGGTAGCAGAGCCTCGCCCTGGCTATCCGTCTGAGCCTGCAGCAGGCCCAGGTACTCGCCCGGTTCGTCGGAGGCGTAGCGCGGCTTGAAATTCGGGCCGGCGATGTAGCCGCGCAGTTCCGGCCGGAAGTCGATCGCGTTCGGAAACTTGTCTAGGTAGTAGCGCATGTCGCGCGAGACGTGGTTGGGGGCGATGCGGAAAACATCGGAGACGCGTTGCCGCCGCACCAGCCCTTCCCAGAGCAGGACCGCCTCGACAAAGCGCAGTCGCTCCTCGAGCGCAAAGGCGGGCGATCCGGTGGCCATGGCAGTACCCATAAAATGTTTAGAGCACTCAAAAGAAGTGGAGTACGTATATTGCGTATAGTACGCAAAATGTGTATCTTGGCAACAGCAGAAATTCGGGTAGGGTTTGGTGAAGAAGGAGCTGGGCTCACAGATGCCTGCAGACCACCTCTCTCAGTGGCTGGAACGGCTCGGCTATAGCGCCGAGGCCGAGGCGCTGCATCGCGCTGGCGACCACATCGCACCCGGTCACCCATACGCGCTGGAGATGCACGCGCTGCTGCAGCCGCAGGGCGCGATTCAGGCCCAGGCGGTGTTCGACGTCGAGGGTGTGCCGACCGTGGTGTTCGTGTCCGAGCGCGACGGTCATCCGTTGACGGCGGCTGAACTCGACGGCGTGCGCCAGCGCCTGTGGAACCAAAACCTGGCCAGCGTGGTCATCGTGATCGAGGGCACCCGTGCGGCGGCCCTGCCGGTGCGCCGCCTGCGTCACGCCGCGCAGCCCCTGGCGCTGGCCGAAGCCCGTCCGGATGGTCCGTTCTCCGCCGCGGAAGTACGCTCTTCCGACCTGTCGCAGCGTCTACCTCGCTGGTTCGAGGCCAAGGCTCGGGTTGATCGCAAGCTGTTGGACAACCTCTCCGCAGCGGTCCGCCAGTTGATGGCGCAGGGCCTTGAGCGCCCGCAGGCGCAGACCCTGATGGGTCAGGTGCTGTTCGTTTCTTATCTCGAGCACCGCCATATCGTCAGCGACGTCTACCGATCGCGCCGTGGCGTGGGCTCCTTGCACGCTCTCGTGCAGGCCGGCGACCGCGAGGGCGTGAGCGCATTGATTGCCCAACTGCGCAATGACTTCAACGGCGACTTTCTGCGTCCGCCCGAGCCCGACAGCGCCCCATCAGCGGACGCCATCGCGGACCCTTGGGACGCGTTGCCAGCCACCGGCTACGAGTTGCTCGATCACTTCCTGAGTCGCGTCGACCTCGCCTCGGGCCAAGGCGACCTGTGGAACTACGATTTCAGCTTCATCCCGGTGGAGCTGCTGTCGGGCTTGTACGAGTCCTTCCTCAGCGTGGAGGAGCAGGCCGAAGATGGCGCCTATTACACGCCGCGCCACCTGGCGACGCTGACCATTGACGAGGCCTTCGCCGCCTCGTCCGATCCGCTTCAGGAGGTCATTTTTGACGGCGCTTGCGGGTCGGGCATCCTGCTGACTACGGCCTACCGCAAACTGATCGCGCTGAGCGAGTCCCGGCTCGGTCAACCGCTGGGCTTCGCAGCGCGTCGCGACCTACTTCTGCGACAGATCTTCGGCGGCGACACCAACCCCATGGCCTGCCGCGTTACTGCTTTCAGCTTGTACCTGTCGTTGCTCGAAGGCCTGGATCCGGCGGACGTGCTGGAGGCGCAAGAGCGCGACGGCGTAAAGTTGCCGCGCCTGCGCGGCAGCAACTTGTGCGATGGCGCCTCGGCAGACATTTTCAGCGACGCGCACCCCTTCGCCGGCAAGCGCTTCACGCTGTGCGTGTCCAATCCGCCGTGGAAGGAAGCCTCCGGAGCCGCAACCTCGGCGGACACTTATGCCAATGCCGTCGAAATGCCGGCGGTACTGCGTCAGGTCGCCGGCATGTATGCCGTGCGTGTCCTCGACTTTCTGGCCGAGGGTGGCACGCTGTGTCTCATCCTGCCGATCACGCAGCTGCTCGGCGCCGGCGCCAGCCGCTATGTGCCCTACCTGTTCGATCGCGTGCGTCCACGTCGCTTGATCAACTTCGGCGACCTGCAGGCGCTGCTGTTTCCGACGGCCGAGAACACCTGCCATGTGCTGGTGGCTTCGCGTCGCCCGCGTGCGCAGCTCGGGCGCGTGTCCTTCACCGAGACCTTCGATTACTGCGTACCCAAGGCCGACTTGAGCTTGGCCTTCGGCCGGCTGACCTTGCAGTCGGCCGATCGGCACGAACTGCAGACCCAGGCGGTGCAGGAGGATCCCTCGCTGCTCACGACTTTGATGTGGGGCGATGCCAACGACCTGAGCCTGCTCACCCGGCTGTCGCTGCGCGGCACACTCGGCGACTTCTGGAAAGGCGGCAAGGGCGCACGGTGGCGCAATCGCAAGGGTGTGCACTTCGAAGACCGCCAGCGCGCGCCGGTGGACCCCGGCCCCCTGCGCGAGATGCCCTACGTCTCCACCGACGGGCTCAAGCGCGGCGTGCCGGTATTGCACGCCAGCGACAAGACGGAATGGCCCGCCGCACAGGAGACTGTGGTGGGACTGGACACCGTTTTGCCAGTGTTCGACGGCCCACGCGTGCTTTACCCGGATGGGTTCTCCAAGGACGAGCACAACGTGCGTGCCGTGTTCGCGGATGGGCCGATGTCGTTCAAGAGCAGCATCGGCGTGATCGCCGGACCGCGCGAGGACGAAGCGCTGTTGCGAATGGTCGCGATCTTCCTGCGCTCGAGCCTGGCGCGCTACTTCTTGATGTTGACCTGTACCAAGATGTTGTCCGAGCGCAACGGCGTGCACCTGGACGACATCAAGGCGTTTCCGTTCTTCGCGCCCGAGCATGCGCCGGAGCCAGCGCAGGCGCAGGCCGTGCTCGCCCGCGCGGCCACGTTTTCGCGCGGCCTCGAGGCGGCGCCCTCGCCCCAGACGCAGGCCGTGCTCTACCGGGCCGAGCGCGAGGCGTTGGACGAGTTGGTGTTCGACTACTTCGGGCTGTCGCTGACCGAGCGCGTGATGGTGCGCGAGTCGGTATCGGTCCTGATGCCCTCGATCCGTCCGCGCAGCTACAAGAGCTTGTACACCCCGCTGCAGCGACGCACGTCCGCGGAGGCGCTGCCGCGCTACGCCGAGGCCTTGGGTGCCGCCCTGACGATGTGGCGCGAGCGTATGGGTGGCGTGGGACACTTTTCGGTTGCGGTGGTCGCGACCGATCCAGCGCGCACCGGCGGCGTGGGCGTGGTGCGCGTGCAGTACCTGCCCGACGGCACGGCGGCGGCCGACGTGAGTACCAGCGTGGACGATGCCCTGGTGCAGGAAACCCTGCATGCCCTGCGTCGCGACGCGCTTGATGCCTTGCAGCGGCCCGACGGGCTGCGCTTCGTGCCCGACCAGTGCCTGTGGACGCCCCGCGGCCTGTATCTGGTGCGGCCGCTGACCCAGCGCGGATGGCTGCTGCGCACCGCATTGCGCGATGCCGAGCGGATCGTACGCGAGGCCCAGCGTCGCGCGTCGCGCGAAACGGCGGCCGCATGACCGCGGGCCTGGGCTGGCTGGCGGCCTTCCCGCACGCCGAGGCCCAGTCCGCCGTCAGCGCCGTGCATGCGAGCTGGACCGAGCTGGCCTCGCGAAACCGGTCGCATTTCGGGCCCACGATCCCTGAGCCCAAGCTCACCCGGGTGATCAAGCAGCACGCCGAGCGCGTGTCCGCACGCCAGCTCGGTTTGCTGGGCTACTGGGGCGCGGAAGGCGTCGACAACGATGTCGACTTCGAATCGGGCGAGATCACTGAGGAAACCCGCACCGACATCCTGTACGCCTGGAACGACGACAAGCGCAGCTTGCGGCTCGTGTTTGAGTTCAAGCGCGTGAGCCACCAAGCCGAGTCGCGCAAGAAGTACTACGGCATTGGGGGCATGCAGCGCTTCGTCACCGGCAGTTACAGCCGCGGCCAGGCCGTGGCGGTCATGGCAGCGATCCTGATCTCCGAGCCCGCGCCGACGGTGACCTCGCTCAGGCGCAGCTTGCAACAGCCGGCGACGGCCGGCCTGTTGCGCATGGTGGCCGCGCCGGACGGCCAGTGGTTGCACACCCCCTCCGAACTGTTCCCGGTCGAGTGCGCCTTCGACACCGAACACCTGCGTCCGGACGATCTGGGGCCTGCCCATCGAACCATCCGCGTCGCGCACCTTTTCCTGGAGTTCGGCTACGCCCTGCCGGCGCGCAAGGGCAGCCCGCGCGACGCGACACTGACGGCGCTGGAAGGCGAGTAGATTGCGCGGCGTGCCGGCGCTTGAGCTGGCGTGATCGTCGGCGTAGGATCATCTCCAAGGCGCTGGGAAGCGCCGCACGCCCACTTCGTCGAAAGCGCCACGGCGCATTCCTTTCCTATCCGACGCGGTTCTGCCCCGGTAGGTGTTGCTTGGCTTGTGGGCGAGCTTGGCTGGCACCTGCCACGGAGAACCGAGATGACGCTCAACCTCACCAAGATCAAGCGTGACGCGCGCGCGGCGCGCCGCAGCGCGGGCACGCCGATCACCCGCTACCTCAATGACATCGCCCGCCAGCACGGGTACCACACCTGGGACAATCTGGTGCGGGCCCAGCCAGCGCCACTTCCACTGGCACGCGCAGCCGCGACAGGCACCGACATGCATCCGCACCGCAAACTAATGGTGCTGGGCCTCAATGCCGCGCTCGATGCCGGGCTTGTGTCCTTGGACGGCAAGGACGAACCCTACGGCCACCTGATCACGCAACTGGCTGGCGAGACGAGCGTGGTGCGCTGGAACGGCATCAGCGGCGACGAGTTGAGCCTGGCGGTATGGTGGAAGTACGACCACAGCCACCACCCGCAGGCAAACCTGAAAGACAACGCCCGCGAGCGTTTTCACTTCGACGAACCGCTGGCCAAGCGGCAGCACTTCCCGCGATTCGTGGGCGTTGTCGTCGGGGGCTGGCTGGAGCGGCTGACCGGCCGCCACTTGCAAGGCCACGGCGGCGATCACCTGACAACCTACACCCGGCGCGGGGAGCGGCAATCGCTTGAGGCCCTGCCCAACCCGGTGCCGCGCGGGTACCTCGCCGAAGGCCGTTTCTTCCGATGAGGCCGGTGGCAGGGATGCGTGAAAAAGTCAGGTTTCGTGGCTCATGCTGCTGATTTTCTTTGCTTTTGCTACGCGTCGCGCCCACCGTCAGTCGCTTGCTTGCCACCCCCTGGGGCCATGCCGGACGGGGTTCAGTTGTGCACGATGACCAGCCTGACGCAGATGTGTGTCGACGGAGCCGCGCTACTGTTCTGGCTGGTAATACCCGAGGACTATTTCGGCTTGAGGATGCGAACAGAGCCTAGCGGGCGAAGTCCACCCGCACGAGGACGAACTGGGGTTCTGCACATGCCTTCGGCGCCCACCCCCGATAGTGCATCTGACCCAAGACGGATGAGGTATCCCACGCTAGATTGGTCGGGCCGCATGGCAAGGGGGCGACCATGGGCAAAGAAGAAGATGAACCGATTGCGAAGCCTGAGCTCGACGAGCTTCGGGCCGTGAGCTTGGCCGATATCGACGAGGCTCGGGCCTGGGCTCTGTTGTTGGGCTGCTCGCTTGGGCAGCTTCAGGACGCGGTGCAAGCTGTTGGCGGCGATCCGGAGCGCCTCCGCCGCCATCTAAATAGCCGTTAGCCATTGCTTCCAGCCGGGCGAGCAGGAGGGTTCGATGAATTTCAGACTGGGCTCGACGGTTCACGTCGACAGGGAACTCACTGTCGTTGAGCGCATTGACGATCAGGACGGAGCGATCCCACGGGTCGTCGGCTACAGCTTGATCGGACCGGACGCAGACCCACATCGCAAGTACAACAGCGTGGCCGAAGCGATTCAGGTAATTGGCGCCATCAGGGACCAGCGCGAACCGGAATAACTCCGCATTCCATTCTGGGCATACCACTCCCATTCTGCCGCGCTCACTCAATGGCGCCGACCTCCAACGACTCCAGGTACGCCAGCACGGAATCCGCTTGGCCCAAGCTGACATAGTCCTCTGCCGTCCGCACCCCCGACCCGAACACCGGTGTTTGGTGATACCACGCTACGGCTCGATCGAGATCGCCGATGACAAAATACGCGGCAAGCAGGACGTTCATCACCGTCGTCAGAAATCCCTGCACGGCCGGCGAGGACACCTCATTGCGCAGTTGTTCTGTCGATAGCCCCGACTGCCTGGAAAGCGCCCCCAAATCGACCTTGAGCAATGCCGCAACGTGGTCGGCCGAAAACGCCACGCCGCCAGGGCGGTACCGCTTCGTCCATTCGTTTCCCAAGATTGAATCGATCATTGGAACGGTCACTCGTCTTGGCACGTCGTAGTTCGTCGCTGAAAGGCAAGTTCAGACAAGCTTGGTTCGACGGAGCGTCTTGACCAACTAGAGGGTCGGCAGCGATTCATGCGAATTGCAGCCACCTAGCACGTAAAGCATTGAATATCGGTATCTTCGCTTAGCGGTTCAACCGGCGGATTCCCACGTGTTCAAGGTGGTCCAGCGCTGGGCAGTGTTCGCCGGGGCGTACGTCAATGCAGTCCGCTACCAGGGCGACAAGATCCTTCTCCAACTGCTGAAGCTCGCCAAGTCTTCGACGGACGTCGATGAGTTTGAGTTCGGTCAGCTGACGCGTTTGGGCACAGGCGTGTTGCCCTTTGACTTCCAGAAGTCCCGCAATATCGTCCAGACTGAACCCCATCGTCTGCGCCCGCCGAATGAATTGAAGCCGGGTTATATCGCCGGGCCCGTAGCGGCGTATACCGCCCGCCGGCCGCGGCGGTTCGGGCAGTAGTCCTCGGCGTTGGTAGTAGCGCACGGTCTCGACGTGCACCTCGGCTGCCGCCGCCAGTCGGCTGATGGTCACGCTTTCGTCAGGCACGCTTGACTCCGTACGTGGGTACGGAAGGTAGTATGCGCCTATGTCCGCTCAGCCCCCCAAGTCGACCACGCCCGCCCTTCTGGTGGCGTCCCTGGCCGCCATCGGCGCGTCGGTATGCTGCGTCGTGCCGCTTGTACTGGTACTGATGGGCATCAGCGGCGCCTGGATTGCCAACCTGACGGCCATGGACGCTTGGCGGCCTTGGTTCAGCGGCGCCACCCTTCTGTGCCTGGCGCTAGCCTTCTGGAATCTCTATGGCCCTTCGTCGCGCTGCCGCAGCGACGGCGCCTGCGTCGATCCGCAGGTTCTGGCCCGGCGGCGGCGCTGGCTGTGGCTGGCTGTCATCGTCATCGCCATCCTATTGCTGTTCCCCTACTACGTGGTCTGGTTCCTCTAGGAGAGTCCTAATGCGCAATAAATGGTTGATTGGCCTCGTCTTCGCTTTGTCGGCGGGACTGGCGGCCGCAGCGGCACCGAAGCGGGTCGTGTTGGACGTGCAGAACGTGACCTGTGCCGCGTGCAGCATCACCATCGGCAGGGCGCTCGACAAGGTACCCGGCGTGCAAAGCAAGCAGGTTGATGCCCAGGCGGCGACGGTGACGGTGGTCTTCGATCCAAGTCGCACCTCGGTGTCCGCCCTTAGCCGTGCGATTACCGAAGCGGGCTTCCCGGCAAAGGCCCGCGCCGATGGCGACTGAGCTGCAACTTCAAAGCACGTTGACCTGTCCCCATTGCAATAACCAGGCGACCGAGACGATGCCGACGAACGCCTGTCAGTTTTTTTACGAATGCCTCGGCTGTGGTCAACTGCTGCGCCCGAAATCGGGCGACTGCTGTGTGTTCTGCTCGTATGGGACGGTGGCCTGTCCGCCGATCCAGGAGCAGAAATCCTGCTGTGGCTAAAGCGGCGACAGGGGCTCTGGCCGAGGGTCGGCCGGGAACTTTTGCTTGAAATCCCGGTCGGAGCGGGTAACCTGAGGCCACTGTGCGCAAAATTCTCTTCCACGTCGTGTTGTCCTTCGCCCTGATTTTTCAGGGTATGGGGGTGGCGTGCGCCAGTGGCATGAAGATGGGTGACATGGGCTCGACGGCCAAAAGCGCCTCCAGCACGGCCATGCAAGCCGCTGACTGTGCGGGCTGCACGACCTGCCCAGACCAGCAAAAACACCGGCACAACGGTGAGTGCACCCCCGGCTGCACCGTGACCTCCGCTGTGCTTCCCCTGCGCATGGTGGTGCCGCAAGGCCTGTTGGCCAGCACGGTTGTCGTGACGCTTGAGCCCTCGCTCGTCGATTTCCTCAAGCCGCCCCCGACGCCTCCCCCGATCGTCTGATCTCCTGTCAGCTGGTTTGCTACGGCGCAATGCCGTAGAGGCGCTGATAGGGGCATTCGTGCGTCCGTTCTGAACGTAAAACGATTCGACCGCTGGTCTATCGTTGGTCCGCCCCGGTTTCCATGGCGGCGTCAGAACCCGATGCCGAATCTTCCTCGCAGCGCTGCCATTCCCCGTCATTCACGGGATCGAGCGCATTCCTACGTCGCCAAAACGACATGCGCGGTCCTGCCACCAGGAGATTTGTCATGCGCGTTTTTCAGTCCATTGTATTCACCGCCATCTTGTCGATGGCCAGCTTGGCTTACGCCGAAACCCTCAAAGTGACCGTCAAGGAGCGCGTCACCTCCGCCGATGCCCGCGCCGGCACTCAGGCCCTGCGCGCCTTGCCGCAAACCGCAAACGTCTATGTCAGCACGCAGCGTCGTGTGTACGCCGTCGAGGTTCGCGACGGTCAGCGGATGATCGACAGCGAAGTCTCGGACCGCTTGGCCCGGGCCGGGCAGACCGTCACGAGCATCCGGCACTCCAACAATTCCTTCGAGTACGTTACGCAGCAACTCAAGCGCTCGCCGCACCGCTATTCCAAGTGGGGCTGAGTGCCTGAGCCGGGTGGCAGATCGGGCGGTCGCCCGGTCTCCCCATCCCATTTACTGCCCGTTGGGCGATCGAGGATGTAGCCGATGTTTCGACCCTTGTTATTTACCAGTTGCCTGGTGCTTTCTGCCGCCGCGTGGGGGCAAAGCGCTTCCCAGCGCGCCGCGCCCCTGCGTTTTGATTCGGCCGTCGCCCAGGCGGTGCGTGTCGCGCCGACTGTGGCTGCCCGCGAATCGATGACCGTGTCGGCACGTGAAGAGGCGGTCCGCGCGGCCGCCTTGCCCGACCCGATGCTGACCGGAGGCATAGACAATCTCACGATCACCGGTCCCAACACGTTGGATTTTGCCGCCGACGACCAGACCATGAAACGGGTCGGGATCACGCAAGTGTTTCCGGCGCGGGCCAAGCGGCAAGCGCTGCAAGGCTTGGCCGACCGCCGCATTGATGAGGCGCAAGCCTTGAGCGCGGCCGAGGAGTTGGCCGTGCGCCGTACCGCGGCGCAAGCCTGGGTGAACCTGTGGGCCGCCGAGCGCGAAGCGGCCGAACTGCGTCAGTTACGTAGGCAGACTGCGATCGCGGTGTCCGTGGCCAAGGCGCGACTGAGCGGGGGTACCGGCTCGGCGGTGGAGGCCTTGGCGACCCAAGCCGGTGCGCTGGAGTTGGAGAATCGCATTACCGGCGCCGACGCGCAGGTGCGCGCGGCTCGCGACAGCCTGGCGCGCTGGCTGGATCTGTCGCCCGAGGACGTACGTATCGAAGGCGATCCGCCTGACCTGATGACCTTGCCGGTGAGCGAGGCCGTATTGCTGGGCTCCATCGAACAACAGGGGCCGGTCTTGCCCTGGGCCTCGCGCGAAGCGGTCGCGGAAGCGGAAGTCACGCTCGCGCGTGCGCAGAAGAAACCCGATTGGAGTCTCGGCGCGTCCTACGGGCAACGCGACGGCGGACGCACCGACATGCTGACGCTGCAGTTCTCCATCGACCTGCCGCTGTTCACTGTCAACCGCCAGGACCGAGGCATCGCCGCCCGTCGCGCGGATCTGGATGCCGTCATGGCGCAGCACGAAGATGCGCGCCGCGCTCAAACCGAAACCGTTCGCCGTCTGCTCGCTGAGTGGGAGGGGCTGCGTGAGCAAGTCGAGCGCAAGGAAAGCCAGATGCTGCCCTTGGCCAAGGATCGCGCCCAGATCGCGGTAGCCAACTACCGCGGGGGCGGTGACTTGCAGCCGTGGCTGGAAGCGCGCCGCGACGAAATCGAATTACACATCGAACACGCCCGCCATCTGGGCGAACTCGGCCGGGCCTGGACGGCCTTGGCCTACCTCCTTCCATCCCCAGGGGATCACCCATGAGCCTGACTCTTTCCCGCCCGATCCTCATCGGCTCGGCCGCGGCACTGTTATTGATCGGCCTGGGCGCCGGCTATTTCTGGTCGCGTCCTTCCGGGGCAATGGCCGAGTCGGCGATGTCCACTGGCGAGGCCGACAAGAAAGCGATGTATTGGTACGACCCGATGGTGCCGGACCAGCACTTCGACAAACCGGGCAAATCGCCATTCATGGATATGCAACTGGTGCCCAAGTACGCCAACGGCGAATCCTCCAGTGGCGTGCGCATCGACGCGATGGCCCAACAGAACGTTGGCATCCGCACCAGCGTGGTATCGGTCGGCAGCTTGCAGACGCAACTGCGCGTGCCCGGCACACTGACCTGGGATCTGCGCCAGGAATCGGTGGTCAGCGCCCGCGTGGATTCGATCGTGTCGCGACTCCACGTCAAAGCGCCTTACCAGTCGGTCAAGCGCGGACAACCCCTGGCCACCGTGTTGGCGCCGATGTGGAGCAGCGCGCTCGCCGAGGCACGCGCCCTGGACCAGGCGCAATCGTCCGAGGCGCGTAGCTTGCGCGGTGCCGCGCAGCAGCGCTTGCGGACCTTGGGGTTGAGTGGATCGGGTAGCAGCCCGGATGGCAGCATCGTCCTGCGCTCGCCCAGCGACGGCGTGGTCAGTGAAGTGATGGTGCGTGAAGGCCAGTTGGCCACCGCCGGCATGCCGCTGTTTCGGGTAAATGGCATCGCAACCTTGTGGCTGGAGGCGGCTATCCCGCAAGCCAGTACCGCCGGCATCACGCGCGGCACCAAAGTGAGTGCGACGGTCAGTGCGTTGCCGGGGCGCAGCTTCGACGGTGAAGTCGAAGCGCTCCTGCCACAGATCGATACCGCCTCACGCACGCAGCGCGCCCGCATCGTGCTGCACAACACCGATGGCGTGTTGGTGCCTGGCATGTTTGCCGAACTGACCCTGCGCACCGACCCACGCGCCCAGGTGCCGCTGATTCCGACCGAGGCCTTGGTGGCCACCGGCAGCGACAGCCGCGTCATCGTGGTCGCGGACGATGGCAGCTTTGAGCCCGTGCACGTGCAGATCGGTCGCAGTGCCGGCGGTCGAACGGAGATATTGTCCGGCCTCAAGGGCGGCGAGCGCATCGTCACCTCCGGCCAGTTCCTGATCGACTCCGAAGCCAGCCTGTCCGGAGCCCTGGATCGCTTGACCAGGGCCAAACCGGAACCGATGGCGCCCGCTGATTCGATAGCACCGATGACGTCCGCACCCGACGACGCCATGTCGGACAAGCCGACGGACGCTGCGCCGCCAGCGAAGGAAGACAAGCAGTGATCGCCTCCCTCATTCGCGCCTCGATCGCGAACCGCGGGCTGGTGCTATTTGCCGCTCTGGTGCTGGCCATCGCCGGCATTTGGTCGGTAAAGAACACCCCGCTCGACGCCTTGCCGGATCTGTCGGACACGCAGGTCATTATTCGCACCCAGTGGGGCGGCCAAACCCCGCGCATCATCGAAGACCAGGTCACCTATCCCTTGGCCACCACGATGCTGTCGGTGCCGGGCGTCAAGGCAGTGCGCGGCTATTCGTTCTTTGGCGATTCGTTCGTCTACATCCTGTTCGATGACAACACCGACTTGTACTGGGCCCGCTCGCGCGTGCTTGAGTATTTGAGCCAGGTGCGCGATCGACTGCCCAAGGGCGTCACGCCGGCCCTCGGACCCGATGCCACGGGCCTGGGCTGGATCTACGAATACGCCCTGGTGGATCGCACCGGCAAACACGACCTGGGCCAGTTACGTGCCTACCAGGATTGGGTCTTGCGCTACGAGCTCAAGACGCTGCCGGACGTGGCCGAGGTGGCGAGTATCGGTGGCATGGTGCGCGCCTGGCAGGTGGTGCCCGACCCGCAAGCGTTAGCGGCCCGCGGCCTGACCATCACCCAGTTGGCGGATGCCATCACGGCCGCCAACGGCGCAACCGGCGGCTCGGTGATTGAGCAGGGCGAAGCGGAGCTGATGGTCCGTAGCGAAGGCTATTTGTCGACACAGGCGGCGTTCGAGCAGATACCGATCACCACGTCGGCCGATGCCGTGCCCGTCTTGCTCGGGGAGGTCGCCACGATCCAACGCGGCCCGACCTTCCGCCGTGGCGTGGCCGAACTCGATGGCCAGGGCGAAGTCGCCGGCGGCGTGGTGGTACTGCGTACCGGCAAGGACGCGCTGTCAGCGATCGAGGCGGTCAAGGCGCGTTTGGCGCAGCTCAAGTCCAGTTTGCCGCCCGGCGTGGAGATCGTGCCGGTCTACGACCGCTCGGAATTGATCAACGAGGCGGTGAACAACCTGACCCACAAGCTCGGCGAGGAATTCCTGGTCGTGGCCTTGGTCTGCGCCTTGTTCCTGTGGCATATGCGCTCGGCCCTGGTGGCGGTGCTCACCTTGCCGTTGGGCGTGCTTGCGGCCTTCATCGTGATGCGCTACCAAGGCATCAGCGCCAACTTGCTGTCGCTGGGCGGTATCGCGATCGCGATCGGCGCCATGGTCGACGCGGCCGTGGTCATGATTGAGAACGCGCACAAGCACCTGGAGCATTTTCACGAGGCGCACGGTCGCGATCCGGAGGGTGAGGAACGCTGGACGTTGATGGGAGAGGCAGCAAGCGAGGTCGGCCCCGCACTGTTCGCGAGCCTGCTGGTCATCACCTTGTCGTTCGTGCCGGTGTTTGCGTTACAAGCGCAGGAAGGACGCTTGTTCGCACCGCTGGCCTACACCAAGTCCTATGCCATGGCCGCCGCGGCCGGTCTGTCGGTCACGCTGATTCCGGTACTGATGGGCTTCCTGATTCGCGGCAAGATTCGACCCGAGTCGCAGAACCCGATCAACCGGTTCCTGATCGCCGGGTACCGCCCAATTCTCGAAAAAGTCCTGGCGTTCCCGCGCTCGGCCTTGGCCCTGGGCGGGCTGGCCTTGCTGCTCACGCTGGTGCCATTGTCGCGGATCGGCAGTGAGTTCATGCCGCCGCTGGACGAGGGCACCTTGCTGTACATGCCGACCGCGTTGCCGGGCCTGTCGGCGGGCAAGGCCGGTCAACTGCTGCAGCTGAGCGATCGGATGATCAAGACCGTGCCCGAGGTCGATCACGTGTTCGGCAAGGCTGGACGCGCGGAGACGGCTACCGATCCGGCGCCGATCGAGATGTTCGAGACCACGGTGACCTTCAAGCCGCGCGATCAGTGGCGCCCGGGCATGACCATGGCCCGGCTACGCGACGAGCTTGATGCGGCGGTGCAGATCCCGGGCCTGACCAACTTGTGGGTGCCGCCGATCCGTAACCGCATCGACATGCTCGCCACCGGCATCAAAAGCCCCATTGGCGTGAAGGTGTCAGGCCCGGACACCAAGGTGATCGAGCGCCTCAGCGACGAAGTCGAGCGCATTGCCAAGACGGTGCCCGGCGTGAGCTCGGCTCTGGCCGAACGCATTGGCGGCGGGCGCTACATCGACGTCAAGGTGCAGCCAGGCAACGCAGCGCGGTATGGCCTGAGCCAGGCCGATCTACACCGCTTGATCGCGACCGTGGTTGGCGGCGATCCGATTGGCGAAACCATCGAAGGCCGTGAGCGCTATCCGATCGTGCTGCGCTACCCACGTAGCCAGCGTGATTCGCTCGGTGCGTTGATGCAGATGCCGCTCACGGCGCCCAACGGGGTGCAATTGACCCTGGGGCAGGTTGCGGATCTGTCGCTCAGTCCCGGTCCGCCGATGCTCAAGAGCGAAAATGGTCGATTGGTCGGCTACGTGTTCATCGACGTGGCCGGTCGCGACCTGGGTTCGGTCGTGGCTGATCTGCAGCAACGCACCAGCAAAGAGATGGTGCTGCCGCCGGGCTATGGCTTGGCCTGGTCGGGGCAATACGAATACTTGCAGCGTGCCCTCGCACGTTTGCAGTGGGTCGTGCCGGCCGCGCTGGTGATCATCTTCCTGCTGATCTTCCTGGTGTTCCGGGACGTGGCCGAAGCAGCCATCATCATGCTCAGTCTGCCGTTCGCGTTGATCGGCGGCCTGTGGCTGATCTGGGGGTTGGGTCATGCCATCTCGATCGCCACCTTGATCGGTTTCATCGCGCTGGCCGGCGTCTCGGCCGAATTCGGCGTCATCATGCTGCTCTACCTGCGCCAGGCTTGGGCGCGCCAGCTCGTGCTCAATCCGAACGCCGGTGAGGCCGAGCTCGACGACGCCATTCGCGATGGCGCCGTCATGCGCGTGCGTCCCAAGGCGATGACGGTTGCGGTGATTCTCGCCGGCCTGTTGCCGTTGTTCATCGGTACCGGCGCCGGTTCGGAAGTCATGCAGCGCATCGCCGGTCCGATGATCGGCGGCATGATCACCGCCCCGTTGCTGTCGATGTTGCTCATTCCCGCTGCCTATCGCCTGTTGATTCGGCGACGGCTGGCGCGTGCCCGTGTTGTTTCCCCACCCACAAGGACTGCTCAATGAAAATGCTGATCGCTTTGCTTACCGCCACCGTTCTACTGGCTGCCTGCAGCCCCACACCCAGCGAGACTGCCGCAGCGCCCGCCGCGACGCCGGCGTCCAGTGCCGACGCCATGGCGATGTCACCGGCCGAGCACGACGCCATGGCCCCGGACGCGATGGCTTCCGACGCCACGGCCGCCGCGCCTGGCACGCCGGCGTCCGCCACCGGCACCGTCGAGTCCGTCGATGTCGTCAACGGCAAGATCACCATCGCCCATGGCCCGGTCGCCGCGCTGAAGTGGCCCGCCATGACCATGGCCTTTGCCGCAACGCCCGAACAGCTGCAAGCCGTCAAAGCCGGCCAGCAGGTCGACTTCGACTTTCTCTCCCATGGTATGAGCGCGTCCCTGACGTCCATTCACCCGCGCTAATTGCGATGTGGGGCCTGGCATCGGCGGGCCCTCTCACTCGCAGGAGTGTTCCCTGTCCCAGCATGCGCAGGCGCAGTTGCCCACTTCGGGTGGACCTGGCGCCGCATGCCAATTGGGCGGCAACCACTGTCTGCTTTCGCCAAATGCAGACAATCGGGTCCCGTGTCACCAACCGATGTGCCCAATCGCCTTCGAATAACAAGAACGAACCCTGGTTATGGAGCGGGAAGGCCCTGAAAAAAAGAAGCCGCCGCCAGACAAGCTGGCGGCGGCGGGAACGGAATTCGGTCACCGAAACGCTAGTTGGCGGCGGAAATCCTAGCTTTCAACACATTTACTGAACGCCTAGCCCTTTCGGGCCAGGCTTTTTGTTTTGCGCTATGCGTGGCTTAGCGGGTGAAGTTGAAGTTCGCGACCTTGATGCTGCCGTCGGTGTACTTCACCTGCAGCTGGCGGCAGGTGCCGGCCCAGGCCTTGTCGGTCTTCCACACGTAGATGTACTGGCCAACGGTGGCGTCGTAGCTCAGGCTGCTACCGCCCGCGTTCACCGTTTCTTCCACCGCGTCCTGCAGGGTGTTGGTGGAGCAGGTCATGGCCACCGAGCGCGGGTAGCCCGTGGCGAAGATGTTCAGGCCCATGTTGCCGCCCAGGCTGAACTTCACCGGGATGCCCTGGCCGGCCTTGACCACGTTGACGATCGGCAGGTTGTCCACCGGCTTGAAGAAGCCTGTGAAGTTGTAGCTGACGATGACATTGAAGTGGCTGGTGGCCGAATTGCCGTGGCTGTCGGTGGCGGTGCAGGTGACGTCCGTGGTGCCGATGGCAAACGTGCTGCCCGAGGCCGGGCTGCAGCTCACCGGCACATTGCCGTCGACGATGTCGCTGGCGGTCGGCAGCGTGTAGTTCACCACCGCGCCCGAAGCCGAAGTGGCAAATGCCGTCACGTCGGCGTGGAAGCTGATCACCGGCGCGGTGGTGTCCACGACCGAGACCTGGAAGCTGGTCTGGACCGCGGGATTGCCGTGGGCGTCGGTAGCGTTGCAATACACGGTGGTGCTGCCGAGCGCGAACTGCGAACCCGAAGCCGGGGCGCAGGTGGCGACACCGGCGCCATCCACGATGTCGCTGGTGGCGGGCGAGATGTAGCTCACGATCGCACCGGCGGCGCTGGTGGCCTCAGCCGAAACATTGCCGTGGGCAGCGATAACCGGCGGCGTGGTATCCACGACCGAGACCTGGAAGCTGGTCTGGACCGCGGGATTGCCGTGGGCGTCGGTAGCGTTGCAATACACGGTGGTGCTGCCGAGCGCGAACTGCGAACCCGAAGCCGGGGCGCAGGTGGCGACACCGGCGCCATCCACGATGTCGCTGGTGGCGGGTGAGGTGTAGCTCACGATCGCACCGGCGGCGCTGGTGGCCTCGGCGCTTTCGTCACCGTGGGCAGCAATCACCGGCGGCGTGGTGTCCTGCACCGTGATGTCGAAGCTGCTGCTGCCGGTGTTGTTGTGGGCATCGGTCGCGCTGCAGGTGACCGTGGTGGTGCCGATCGGGAAGGTCGCGCCCGAGGCGTAGTCGCAGATCGAGGCGAAGTCACCGTCCACCAGGTCGTGCGCGGTCGGCGTCGGGAAGGTCGCGGCGGCGCCGGCGGCGCTGGTCGCTTCCAGGGTCTGGTCGGCGTTGTCATCGACCGTTGGCGGCGTGGTGTCGACCACCGTGACCGTGCTGGTGGTGGACGAGGAGTTCATCGCACCGTCGGTAGCCGTCCAGTGGATGGTGGTTTCACCCAGCGGGAACTGCGCCGGGGCGTCGCTGCTGATGGTCACCGGGCCGACCGCATCGGTCGCAGTGGCGCTGTCGTACGCCACGGTGGTCAGCACGCCCGTAGCTTCAGCAGTCACGTTCGCGGGCGCGGTGATGTCCGGCGCGGTGGTGTCGGCAACCAGGACCTGGAAGCTGGTCTGGGTCGCCGCATTGCCGTGCGCATCGCTGGCGTTGCAGTACACCGTGGTGGAGCCGAGCGCGAACTGCGAACCCGAAGCCGGGGCGCAAATCGCAGTACCGGCGCCGTCCACGGCATCGCTGGTGGCGGGCGATGCGTAGCTCACGAACGCGCCGGCGGCGCTGGTGGCCTCGGCACTTTCATCACCGTGGAAGGCAATCACCGGCGCGGTGGTGTCCTGCACCGTGACGGTGAAGCTGGCGCTGCCGACATTGCCGGCGGAGTCGTTCTGGCTGCAGTTCACCGTGGTCGTGCCAATCGCGAAGGTGCTGCCCGAAGCGGGCGAGCAGGTCGCGACCGAAGCGCCGTCAACATTGTCGTAGGCGCTGACGCTGAAGGTGGCCATGGCGCCGGCCGAGGAGGTGGCCTCTTCGGTGATGTCGCTGGCGCCGCTGAGCACCGGGGCGGTCACGTCCTTGATGAACAGGCTGCAATCGGCCGAGGCGCTGGCGTTGTCGCCGTCGGTGACGGTCAGGCCGAACTTCACCAAGCCGGTCTGGCCAAAGCCAAGCGCCGGCGCGTTGAAGCTCACGCTGTTGCCATAGGGGGGCAGCGGCAGCGCGGCGAGCGGCAGGCCGGTCAACTGGCTGAAGTTGTAGCTGAGCACGAGGCTGTCCGGATCGTAGGAGCCCGAGCCATTGAGCGTGAGCAGCGCGCCTTCATTGACCTGCGAGGGGCAGGACAGTGACGCGACCGGCGGCACGTTGACGTTCAGCACATTGACCGAAACATTGGCGAGCGAGAACTTCGCAGCCGGCGTGTTCTCGGTGACCTTGAGCTGGAAGGTCAGCGTGGTGGTGGCCGCCACGGACGGCGCCGTGAACGAAGCCGTGGCCGTGTTGGCATTGCTGATGGTGACGGCCGGGCCCGCGGTCTGGGTCCAGGCGTACAGGATGGGATCATTGTCCGGATCGTAGGAGCTGGTGCCGATCAGGTTCACCGCCGCGCCTTCATTCACCGAAGCGCTCGAAGCGCTGGCGACGGCCACCGGCTCGATGTTCACCAACTGGGTAACGTTGAGCTGGAAGTCGGTGGAAGCCGCGGGTCGGTTGCAACCGGAGGCGGTCAGGCGAATCGTCAGCACGGCCGGCTGGGTACCCGGGATCATCGGCAGCGTGAACGTGGTCTGCGCGCCGGTGGCGGGCGAGGGGGTCACGACCGGGCCGGAGACATAAGTCCAGGTGAACAGAGAGCCCTTCGCATTGGGGTGCAGGGCAATGCTGACGGTGCTGCCCTCGGTGGCGGAGGTGACAGCGGCCTGGGAAATGGAGGCCACGTTGGCATTGCCATTGCAGTCGTTGGCGGCCTGGGCCTGGGCTGCGCCCAACAGCAGGGCGCCGGCCAGCAGCCCGATCAGGCGAGTTCGCCCAAAGCGATTCGAAGTATTCATGGAGTCCCCGGTTCGTGAGTGTCGCGATGCGTGGCGACAGGCCTCGGGGGGCGGCGCGGTCGGTTCAGCCACGTGAATTTATCCAGAAACGTGACCGACCGCAAATCATTTCTGTGAACTGGTACCGAACTACCACGGAGTCCAGACCGACCGGACTATGCTCCCGGCCCGCTGCCCTTTCGGCCCAAACTGCTAAAGTCCGGCCTTGAAGTCCGGAAAACTCCCATGGAATCAGTGATGGCCGACCCCACCCTGGCCCCCAGCCCCGACGACCGCATCGCTGCTGCCCTGGCGGCCCGCGGCCGGCTGAAGGACATTGACCTGGCCCGGGCCCAGCGCCTGCAGGCCGAGGCGGGCGGTTCCCTGTGCGGCTTGCTGGTGCGCCTGGGCCTGGTGTCCGAGCGCGACATGGCCGAGGCATCGAGCGAAGTACTCGGCCTGCCCATGCTCTCGGCCCGCGATTGCCCCGAAGCGCCGCCGGAAAACGTCGCGCTCTCGCTGCGCTTCCTCAAGCAGCAGTCGGCCTGTCCCGTGGGCGAGGACGAACACGGCATTGACCTGCTGGTGGCTGACCCGCAGGAAGGCTACGCCGCCGATGCAGTGTCGCTGGCAACCGGCAGGCCCGTGCGCGTGAAAGTCGGCCTGCGTTCGGAAATCGCCGACCTGATCGAGCGCTATTACGGCCAGGGCCGCAGCGCCATGGGCACGATTGTCGAAAACATCGGCGATGAAGGCGCCGGCGACGAAGACGACGTCGAACACCTGCGTGACCTGGCCTCGGAAGCTCCGGTCATCCGATTGGTGAACCTGGTGATCCAGCGCGCGGTGGAATTGCGCGCTTCGGACATCCACATCGAGCCTTTCGAGAACCGCCTGAAGGTGCGCTATCGCGTCGATGGCGTGCTGGAAGAGGCCGAATCACCGCCGGCCAACCTCACCGCCGCCGTGATCTCGCGCATCAAGATCATGGCAAAGCTCAATATTGCCGAGCGCCGGCTGCCGCAGGACGGCCGCATCATGGTGCGCGTGCAGGGCAAGGAGCTCGACTTGCGCGTGTCCTCCGTGCCCACCGCGCATGGCGAAAGCGTGGTGATGCGCCTGCTCGACCGCGAATCGGTGGTGCTGGATTTCAAGACCCTGGGCTTCACCGACGAATTCCTCTCGCAGTTCATGCAGGTGCTGGAGCAACCGCACGGCATCCTGCTGGTCACCGGCCCCACGGGTTCGGGCAAGACCACCACGCTCTACGCCGCGCTCAGCCAGCTCAATACGCCCGACGTGAAGATCATCACCGTCGAAGATCCGGTCGAGTACCAGATCGAGGGCATCAACCAGATCCAGGTGAAGCCACAGATCGGGCTCGACTTCGCGCACGCGCTGCGCAGCATCGTGCGCCAGGACCCGGACATCATCATGATCGGCGAAATGCGCGACCTCGAAACCTCGCGCATCGCCATCCAGTCGGCGCTGACCGGCCACCTGGTGTTGTCGACGCTGCATACCAACAATTCCGCCGGCGGCATCACCCGCCTGATGGACATGGGCGTGGAAGACTACCTGCTCACCTCGACGGTGAACGGCATCCTTGCCCAGCGCCTCGTGCGGCGCCTGGAGCCCACATACGCCGAACGCTACGAAGCGCCGCCGGAAGTGGTGGAGGAATTCGGCCTGCGCCGTTTCCAGCCCAGCGGCACGATTTACCTGTGGCGGCCGAAGCCTTCGCCGCTGTCGCTGACCGGCTACCTCGGCCGCGGCACCATCATGGAATTCCTGGTGATGAACGACGAGCTGCGCCGCCTGGTGATGCAGCACGCCGGCATGGGCGAACTGGAAGAGGCCGCGCGCCGCAGCGGCATGCGCACGATGTACGAAGACGGCCTGGTGAAGGCGATGCAGGGCATCACCACGATCGAGGAAGTGCTGCGGGTTACCCAGGACGCCTAGGCCCGTGCCACTTTTCAACTACAAGGCCATTGCCGGCAGCGGCGAAACCCTCGACGGGCAGATGGAAGCGTCCAGCGCCGACGAGGTCATCGTACGCCTGCAGGACCAGGGCTACCTGCCGGTGCAGGCCTTGCGCGCCGACCAGGCGGGCGAGAGCGGCAACATTTTCAGCTTCGGGAAAAAGCGCGAGCTCGACGCCGCGCAGGTGCTGCAGTTCACCCAGCAGCTGGCGACCTTGCTCGGTGCCGGCCAGCCGCTGGATCGCGCGCTCGGCATCCTGATCGAATTGCCCGAGACCGCCGAAGCGCGCAAGGTGATCGAACGCATCCGCGAAACCGTGCGCGGCGGCGCGCCGCTTTCGGTTGCGCTGGAACAGCAGCACGGCCTGTTCTCGCGCCTGTACGTGAGCCTGGTGCGCGCCGGCGAGTCCGGTGGCGGCATGGACGAAGCCCTGCGCCGCCTCGCCGACTATCTCGAGCGCAGCCGCGACCTGCGCAGCCGGGTGGTGAACGCGCTGACCTATCCGGCGTTCCTGGTCGCGCTGGTGCTGTTCTCGGTCTGCTTCCTGCTGGTCAGCGTGGTGCCGCAGTTCGAGGCGATCTTCGTCAACCTCAATGTCGAACTGTCTTGGTACACCCAGGCCGTGCTGTGGCTGAGCGCGGCCTTGCGCAATGGCTGGCCGCTGATCTTGGCGGCCTTGTTGCTGGCGGGCTGGTGGCTGAACCAGCGCGCCGCCGATCCGGCCTGGCGCCTGCAACTGGACGCGCGGCTGCTGGCCAATCGCTGGGCCGGCCCGCTGGTCGGCCGGCTGGAAACCGCGCGCCTGGCGCGCACGCTCGGCACCCTGCTGGGCAACGGCGTGCCCTTGCTGACCGCGCTGAACCTCGGCGGCAACGTGCTGTCGAATCGGGTGTTGGCGAACGCGCTGGACGCCGCGGCGGGCGAGGTGAAATCCGGCGCCGGCCTGGGCTATGCCCTGGGTCGACAGAAGGCCTTTCCCCGACTCGCCGTGCAGATGATCCAGGTTGGCGAAGAGTCCGGCGAACTCGATACGCTCTTGCTCAAGGTGGCTGACACCTTCGAAGTGGAAACCCGCAACACGCTCGACCGCCTGCTCACCCTGCTGGTGCCGGCCCTGACCATTTTCATGGCGGCGGTCGTGGCGGTGATCATCCTTTCCGTCCTCCTCCCCATTTACGACCTCACTGGAAACCTGGGCTGATGAACAAGCAAACCCAATCCCGCGCCGGCTCCCGGCGCAAGCGCGGCTTCACCCTGATCGAATTGCTGATCGTCATCCTGCTGGTGGCGGGATTGCTGGCGGTGATTGCCGGCAAGGTGATGGCCAACAAGAAGCGCGCCGAGGCCCGCCTGGCCGTGACCCAACTCAACTCCCTGGCCGCGCAGGTGGACCAATACCAATCCGATGTCGGCAGCTATCCCGACAGCCTCGAGCAATTGGTGTCGGCGCCCGGCA
Organism: uncultured Gammaproteobacteria bacterium; assembly: GCA_966096795.1. Lineage (GTDB taxonomy): Bacteria > Pseudomonadota > Gammaproteobacteria > Xanthomonadales > Xanthomonadaceae > Arenimonas. The sequence goes on along the minus strand of CBHTVR010000028.1, from coordinate 13,437 downwards.
ATGTCGAAGGTTGGTTGGGCCCGTACGCCAAGAAGACCGACTTCCAGGATCCCTGGCACAACCCGATCCAGTACAAGCGTCCGGGCGATGACGATGCGCCGTATTCGTTGCTCAGCCTCGGCGCCGACGGCAAGGCCGGTGGCGAAGGCGTGGACAAGGATGTGACCGCGCCCTGACGGGCCCGGAGCCGTCCATGCAGTCGCGGCGCGGCTTCTCGCTGGTCGAATTGCTGGTGGTGGTCGGCCTGGTGGCGGCCGCGCTGCTGATCGGCGCCTCGGCGATGCGCGCGGGCCTGCCCGGCATGCAGTTGCGGGGCGCGGCGCGCGACCTGGCGGCGCAGCTTCGCTACACCCGTGCGCAGGCGATCGTCCGCGGCAGTTCGCAAACCTTCACGCTCGATGCCCGCACCCGCGAGTGGCAGGCGCCGGGACGGCGCCACGGCCAGTTGCCGCGCGAGATCACCATCGCGGCCACCGGCGCGCGCGTTGAACAGCAAACGCCCGACCAGGTGGTGATCCGTTTCTTTCCGGAAGGCGCCGCCACCGGCGGACGCATCCGTCTCAACCGCGGCAATGCCGCCTGGCAGATTGATGTCGAATGGCTCACCGGCGAAGTGAAGCTGGCGCGCGCGCAGGCATCGCCATGAAACGCGCGCGCGGCTTCACCCTGCTCGAGGTACTGCTGGCCTTCGTCATCCTGGCGGTGGCGATGGGCATGCTGCTGTCCATGCTCTCGCGCGGCCTGGGCCAGGTGCGCAGCGCGCAGGACGAATCCGAAGCCACCATGTACGCGCAGTCCCTGCTCGATTCCGCCGGCGTGCTCGATTCACTCACGCAAGGGCAGCGCGAAGGCGATTGGGCCGGCGGCCGCTACCACTACCGCCTGGATGTGCGCGAAGTGGAAGATCCGGTGCCCCGGCCACTGCAAGTGCCGGGTGCGCCGGCGCCATCGCCGGTGGCTGCGCCCAAACTCTTCCGGCTGGACCTCGCGGTGAGCTGGGGCAGCGCGCCGCGTCCGCGCGAGTTGCACTTCGTCACGCTGCGCGCGCGCAGCGCGCCGCTGGAGGGCCTGGCGCAATGAAGCCCGCGCGCGGATTCACCCTGATCGAGGTCATCATCGCCACCACGCTGCTGGCGCTGGGCCTGGCCCTGGCCTTCGCCAGCCTGCGCGGTGCCGGGCGTGCCACCGCGCGCGCCGAACAGACATCGCAAAACGAGGAGCGCCTGCGCGCGGTGCAGGCCTTGCTGCGCACGCAGCTGAGCACCGCCATGCCAGTGGCTTTCGAGTTCGAACCGGAAACCGGCGAAGCCACTTTCCTGCGCCTGCAACGCAACAAGCTCGAGTTCGTCTCGACCTTGCCTGGTTATCTCTCGCGCGGCGGCCCCTACCTGCAGACGCTGGAGTTGCAGCCGGGCGAGCGTGGCCTGCGCCTGGTCTACCAGCACCAGATGCTGTCCACCGAAGGCCCGCTCAAGCCCGAGCGCGAACCGGTGGTATTGCTCGACGGCATCGCCGATGCGGACTTCGAGGTGCGCGGCGTGGACGACAGTTCGCGCCTGACGCCCTGGGTGGGCGAGTGGAATACTTCGGCCAGCCTGCCGCCCTTGTTGCGCCTGCGCCTGGAATTCCGCAATCCGCAGCAGCATTGGCCGGAACTGGTGGTGTCGCCGCGACTGGCCGTTGCCTACGCATCGGGCACCGACCCGCTGGCCCAGGGCGGGGAGCGCTGAGGTGCAGCGCCTGGCGATCCATCGTCGTCCGCGTGGCGCCGCGCTATTGCTGGTGCTGTGGATTCTTGCGCTGATGACCGGCCTGATCGCGGTGTTCGCACTCAGCGCGCGCACCGAAGGATTGCAGGGTCGCTTCCTGGCGCGCAGCACAGCCGCCCGCTACGCCGCCGAAACCGGACTGGAACTCGCGGCCCTGCACCTGCAAGGCGCCGATCCCACGCAGCGCTGGGTGCCCGATGGCCGTCCGAACCGCGTCGACTTCGAAGGCTACGTCCTGGAAGTGCGCGTGCTCGACGAATCCGCCAAAGTGGACCTGAATGTCGCCCCGAATGACTTGCTGGTCGGGCTGATGACCGCGGTCGGCGCCGACTATGACCGCGCGCGGCAACTGGCCGGCGCGATCGCCGACTTCCGCGATCCCGACAATTTGCTCAGCCCCGAAGGTGGCGCCGAAGACCCGCAATATGCCGCCGCCGAACTGCCCTACGGCGCCAAGGACCGGCCCTTCGAAACGGTGACGGAGTTGCGCCAGGTCTTGGGCATGGACGAGGCGCTGTACCAGAAGCTTTTGCCGCATGTAACCGTGTACACGGGCTTGGCGCGGCCCAATCCGACCTTCGCATCCCTGGTGGTGCTCAAGGCCCTGGGCCTGCCGCCGGACCAGGTCGCGCTGATCCAGGCGCAACGAATGGAACCTCAGGCCGGCCAGCCGCCGCCGGATCCGACCCAGGTCGGTGCGCTCGCCGCGCAGGGAACGGGCACGTATAGTGTTTCCAGCCTCGCGACCCGAAAGGACGGGACCAGGGCGCAACTCCGGGCAGCCATCCGAATCGGTAGCGGGGGCAGCTTCGGCCAGCTGTATTTGCCCCTGTCGTGGCGCGTGGGAGAATCGGACTGATGGCTGCTACCGACACCCTGTTCCAGTTCATGGAACCACTACGCCTGCGCTACCTGGACAGCCCGCTGCCGGGTTGGTTGCGCTTGGCCGGCGACACGGTGTTGTCCTTGCTGCCCGAGAGCCTGCGCCGGCAATTGGGCATGCGTCACCGGCGCCTGCTGCTGGGCTTGGACGCCGAAGGCCTGAGCCTGCGCGCGCAGCTCGACGAGCGCAGCAGCCTGATCGGCGTGCTGCCGACCGACGACGCTTCGCTGCTGGAAGAACTGCGGGCGCGCCTGGACCAGAATTCGGCCGGCGTGCCGCGCTGGTTGATGCTCGACATCGGCCAGGTGTTGCGCCCGGTGTTGTCGGTGCCCGCTGCCGCCGAAGCGCGCCTGCGCGAGGTCATGCAGCACGAAATCGACCGGCAGACGCCCTTCGCCGCCGACCAGGTCAGCTTCGAAGCGCGCGTGCTCTCGCGCGATGCGCAATCGCGTCAGCTGAAAGTCGAACTGGTCGTCCTGCCGAAGGCGCGACTGGACGCCGCCTTGGCCAAGCTCGGCCCGCTGGCCGCGGGCTTGGCCGGCGTGGATGTGCTGAGCGCCGATGGCGAGCGCCTGGGCGTGAACCTGCTGCCGCTGGCCGGGCGCAGCCTGCGCCAGAATCGCGGCCGTGACCTCAGCCGCTGGCTCGCCCTGGGCACGGTGCTCGCCCTGGTCGCGGCGATGTGGCTGAGCCTGGGCAATCGCCAGCAGGCCCTGGACGACTACGGCGCGCGCGTGGACGCAGCCAAGAAGCAGGCCCGCGAAGTGCGCAGCCTGCGCAATGCCCTGCGCAGTTCCGCCGATGCCGCCAACTTCCTGGCCAAGCGGCGCGCGCAGGTACCGACAACGCTGGAAGTCCTCGACGATCTCACCCGCCGCATTCCCGACAGCACGTCGCTGGAAAAGATTTCCATCAACGACGGCAACATGGTGCTGATCGGGCAGAGCCAGCAGGCTTCGGCCATGGTCGGCCTGTTGCAGGGTTCCGCGCTGATTCGCACGCCCACGCTCACCGGTTCGGTGCAAACCGATCCGCGCACCGGCAAGGAGCGCTTCACGCTTACCGCCATCGTTGCCGGCAGCAGCCATGACAAGGGGGCCGACAATGCGTCCGCAGGCAAGCGCTGACCGTTGGCGCGTGCTCGGCGCCCTGGCGCTGGCGCTGCTGGCGGCCTACCTGGTGCTGGTGCATTGGTGGTTCACCGCGCCGATGCTGGACATGGGCGCGCAGATCGAAGACCTGCGCGACCAGGAGCAGGCGCTGAAGGTGCAGATCGCGCAGCGTCCGCAGCTCGAGGCGCGCCTGCTGCAGGTGCGCCAGTTCGAAGCGGCCAATCCCGGCTTCCTGCCCGAGTCCAGCCGCGAACTGGCCAGCGCCGGATTGGTGCAGCGTCTGCAACAGGTCGTGGCCACGGCCAGCCCGAATCCGAATGCCTGCCAGATCACCGCGCAGACGCCGACCGACATGCCGACCCAGGAACCCTTCCCGCGGGTGATGGTGCAAGTGCGCCTGCGCTGTGGCATGGGCGAACTCGCCGCGATACTGCACGCGCTGGAAAGCGGCAGCCCGCAATTGTTCATCGACAACCTCGACCTGTTGTCGCGCCGCAGTTACCTCACGGCCGGACTGGAAGGTTCGTCCGGGCTCGATGTGAGTTTCGACCTGTACGGCTATATCAAGAACGCCGGGGCAGCCGGTGGCTGACAGCCTGCGACCGCTGACTTTGCTGATGGGCGCCTGCTTGCTGTGGGCGCTGGGCCTGCTGGGCTTGTCGCTCGCGGGCCTGGGCAGCCGCTTTGCGCCCGCCGCGCAGGGCATCGCCGCGCCAGCCTTGCCGAAAGTAAACCTTGTCCGCACTGAATCGCGCCTCGGCCCGTTCGCGAACTACCTGGAAGTGGGGCAACGCCCGCTGCTCAGCGCCGATCGCCGTCCTGGCCTGACGCCTGCCGCCGGTGGCGATGGCGCGGCGGAACTTGATGTGGTGCTGACCAGCGTGCTGATCACCCACAACCTGAAGCTGGCCATATTCACCGACAACAAGGACGCCAGCAGCCGGCGCGTGCGCCTGGGCGACATGGTCAGCGGCAGCAACTGGCGCCTGGTGCAGCTCGAGCCGCGCCGCGCGGTGCTGGAAGGTCCCTCGGGCCAACGCGAGCTCGGCCTGCGCGTGTTCGACGGCAAGGGCGGGCAGTCGCCGACCAGTGTCGTTGCCACGCCCGTGGCGAAGACGGACGACGCCGACGCCGATTCCGCTGGCGCCAAGCCCGATGCGCCGCCCGCTTCCATCGCGCCCGTACCGCCGCCGGCGCAGGTCACGCAATCCAATGGCGCCAAACCCGATGCCACCGTCGGCGCGCCGATGACGCAGGAACAGCAAGTCGAAGCCATCCGTCGTCGCATCGAAGCCCGGCGCGCGCAGATGCGCGCCGAAGCTGCCGCGGCATCGAACCCCAAGAAATGAACCGAAAGCAGACCCATGCCATGAGCCTTCCGATCCGAACCCCGTTGCTCGCGATGATCGCCCTGGCGACCCTGCTGGCCGGCTGCGCGACGCCGACTTCCCCGTACGTCAAGCGCAGTCCCAATGGCTACGGTGCTGCCGAGACCTATGGCGCGGCGCAGGCCGGCAACGCCGGCAGCCTGCCAACGGGCGACGCCGTCGCCAGCGACACCGGCGCGGAAGGCAAACCCGCCGAGGGTCCGCGCATCAGCCGCGGCACCGGCGTGGTCATCAACGAAAAGATCGCCGCGCAACCGGCGCCCAATCTCGCTGCCGCCGGCGATGCCACCTTCAACTTCGAAGGCGAGTCCCTGCACGCGGTGGTCAAGGCGATTCTTGGCGACCTGCTGCAGCAGAACTACGTGATCGCACCGAACGTGCAGGGCACCGTCACCCTGGCCACGCCCAAGCCGGTGAGCCCGGCGCAGGCGCTGTCGCTGCTGGAAATGGTGCTGGGCTGGAACAACGCGCGCCTGATCTGGAGCGATGGCCGCTACAACGTCGTGCCCGCCGACCAGGCGGTGGCCGGCAACCTGTCGCCGCGCGCCGGCTCCGCCGCCAATGCCCGCGGCTACGAAGTGCGCGCGGTGCCGCTGAAATACATCTCGGCCACCGAGATGGAAAAACTGCTCAAGCCCTACGCCCGCACCAATGCCGTGCTGCAAGTGGACAACTCGCGCAACCTCATCGTCATTGCCGGCAGCCGCGCCGAGCTGCAGAACTACCTGCGCACCATCCAGATATTCGACGTGGATTGGCTGGCCGGCATGTCGGTGGGCGTGTTCCCGCTGCAGTCGGCGGAAGCAACGAAAGTCGTGGGCGAGCTGGAGAAAGTATTTGGCGAAGGCGGCAAGACGCCGCTCGCCGGCATGTTCCGCTTCATGCCGCTGGAAGGGCAGAACTCGGTGATGGTGATCACCCCGCAAGCCAAGTACCTGACCGAGATCGAAAGCTGGATCGAGCGCATGGACGCCGGCGGCGAAGGCTCGCGCCTCTATGTGTACGAGGTGAAGTACGTCAAGGCGGCGGACCTGTCCGAGCAACTGGGCAATGTCTTCGGCAGTGGCGGCGGCAGCAGTTCGGGCACCAACAACGCGGCATCCCTGATGCCGGGCCTGGAGCCGGTGGAAGTGCGCACCACCGACATGCCTGCCGCGAGCGGCGCCCTGCCCACCGGTGGCAGCAACAGTGCCTCGGGCAGCGGCAACGGCAACCAGACCCTGCACGTGGGTAGCGGTGATGTCGGCATCAGCGCGGTGGAAGAGAGCAACTCCTTGCTGGTGCGCGCCAGTCCCGCGCAGTGGGAGTCCATCCGCCGCGCCATTGACCGCCTCGACAGCATGCCGCTGCAGGTGCATATCGAAGCGCAGGTGGTCGAGGTCAAGCTCACCGGCGAACTGAGCTATGGCGTCAGCTGGTTCTTCGGCAACGACATCCCGGCCGCGACCCAGGCGCAGACCAATGCGCTCAATGACTGGACCAATTCGGGCACGTCCATCCGCCCCACCGGCTCGTCCAGCTTCACCTTCCTCGGCCCGAGTGCGCAGGCGATCCTGAGCACGCTCGATTCCGTATCCGACCTGCGCGTGCTGTCGGCGCCGTCGGTGCTGGTGCGCAACAATGTCGAGGCCGACTTCAGCTCGGGCCAGCAGATTCCCGTGGCCAGCACGGTCATCAACAACAACGGCAACACCAACAACGACAACACCTACAGCCAGGTGCAGTTCCGCCAGACCGGCGTCAGCCTGAAGGTGAAGCCGCGCATCAGCTCCAATGGCATGGTGTTCATGGAAATCACCCAGGACGTGAGCACGCCCAGCGCCACCGGCCCGGTGATCGGCGGCAACGTCAGCGTGGACAACAACAAGCTGCACACCGAAGTGGCGGTACAGACTGGCGAGACCATCGTGCTGGCGGGCTTGATCAAGACCGACCAGAGCAAGGGTTCGGCGGGCATTCCCTACCTCAGCCGCATTCCAGTGATCGGTGGTCTGTTCGGTACGCAGAACCGCAGCGACAACCGCCAGGAAGTGTTGGTGCTGATCACCCCGACGGTGATCCGCGACCCCGGCGAAGCCGCGCGCCTGACCGACGAATACGGCAAGCGCTTCCGTGGCATGGAGCCGCTGCGCAAGGGCAAGGCGGCCTCCGGTACGCCTTGAGCAAACGCCGTTCCCGCGGCCAATGACGGCCATGTCCCTGCCCGTTGTCATCGTGCCGGTCACGCCACGCGTGGCCGCGCTCGATGCGTGCCTGGGTTCGCTTGAACGCACGCTGCCGGCATCGGCGCGGGTGTTGATCGCCGACCAGGGCGGCGGCGACCCGCAGGCCGAGGCTTTGGCGCAGCGCTGGTGCGACCGCAGCCGCGTCAATGCCGCGTTTCGCAAGCTGCCCCAGGCTGCCAGCCTGGCGGGCAATCTTGCTACGGCCCTCGTTGAGTGTGGCGGGGACGATGTAGTCGTGCTGCAAGCGGATGCCGTGACCACGCCTGGTTGGCTCGAGCGCTTGGCGCAGTATTCGCGCAAGGACCCGCGCATTGCCACGGTGTCCGCCTGGTCGAATCGTGGCGAACTGGTGGCCTTCCCGCGCCACGGCGATGAAAACCCGGTGCCGGAATTTCCCGAAGCCATTTCCGAAGCCGCTGCCGCCGCACCGTGGAACGAATGCCCGGACCTCCCGGCTGCCAGCGGCCCGGCCATCCTGTTCCGGCGCGATGCGCTGGCCGCGCTCGGCAATCTCGATGCCGCCAGTTTCGATGGCGAGCGCGTGTTCGATGATTTCTCGCGGCGCGCGGCCTCGATGGGTTGGCGCAACGTGTTGTGCCCGGCGGCTTACGTGGTGCGAGAGGAGGGCAGCGGCGGTTCCTCGCTTACCGGTGAGGACCTCGGTACCTTGCTTGCGCGCTGGCCTGACTACCAGGAACAGGTCGCGCGTTTCCTGCTCGGCGATCCCCTGCGTCCGCTGCGCGATCGCCTGCTCGCGCGCATGGACGAACTGGCTCGCGGTGGCCCGCAACGCGACCTGTTCGGCACATGACTACTGAATCGCGCCATTCCTTCCAGGGCAAGCCGGTCGGTGGCGGTCGCGCCCAATCCGCCACCGAAGTCGGCGTGGTGGTGGTGACCTATCAGTCGGCGCGCACCATCCGTCGTTGCCTGGACCTGCTGCTGGCTTCCGAGCCGGTGGTGCGCATCGTGGTCATCGACAATGCCTCCGACGACGGCACGCTCGACCTGCTGCGCGATTTCAGCGAACGCGACGAGCGCATCACCGTGGTGCGCAACAGCGACAACCGTGGTTTCGCCGCCGCCTGCAACCAGGGCGCCAGCGCCCTGGCCACGCCCTGGGTCGCCTTCGTCAATCCCGATTGCTACGTGCACGCCGGCGCGCTCGAACGCCTGGTGCGCCACGGCCTGCAACGCGCCGGCGCCGGCATGCTGGGCGTGGACCTGGTGGACGAGGAGGGCCGGCCCGACCCGGCGGCGCGCCGTCGCGATCCCTCGCTGCGTGAGTTGCTTGACCGCCGCGGCCGTCGCGACGACCTCTACCTGGGCCGCGACCCGAATGCCGTGTTGCAGGAAGTCGAGGCGGTGTCCGGCGCGCTGATGCTGATGCCGGTCGGCCTGTTCCTGCAGTTGGGCGGCTTCGACGAACGCTTCCGCCTGCACGTCGAAGACCTCGACCTGTGCCGGCGCACGCGCGAGGCCGGCTACGAAGTACTCGTCGCCAATGACATCACCGTGCTGCACGTCGGCGGCGAATCCAGCCGCGCGCGGCCGGTGTGGGTCGAGCGCCAGAAGCACCTGAGCCTGTGGCGTTATTTCCGCAAGTTCGAAGCGGCGCAGACGCCGGGCTGGCTGGTGCCGGTGTTGTGGGTCGGGCTGTGGGGCCACTTCGTCGTGGCCGCCACGCGCGCCTGGTTCAAGCCCTAGCCGCGCTGCTGGTTGATGGCGTCGCGCAATTCCAGCGCGGCGCGGCGCGAAGCCTCGGCAAAATCCTCGCCTTGCCCCGCGTACAAGATGGCGCGCGAGGAACTGATCAGCAGTCCGCCTTCAGCGGTCTTGCCTGCCGCCATCACCGCTTCCAGGTCACCGCCCTGCGCGCCGATGCCTGGTACCAGGAAGGGCAGGTCGCCGACCAGGGCGCGCACCTGCGCGAGTTCTTCCGGCCAGGTCGCGCCGACAACGAGCAAGCAATTGCCGTTGCCATTCCAGTCGCGAGCCACGGTTTCGGCCACGCGCTGGTACAGCGGGCGCCCACCGCAGTCGAGGTCCTGGAAATCGCGCGCGCCGGGATTCGAAGTGCGGCACAGCAGCACCACGCCCTTGTCGCCGCAGTCCAGGAAGGGCTGCACCGAGTCGCGACCAAGGTAAGGATTGAGCGTCACCGCGTCGGCGCCGTAACGATCAAACGCCTCGACGGCGTAACGCTCGGCGGTGCTGCCGATATCGCCGCGCTTGGCGTCCAGGATCACCGGCACGCCCGGGTGTTCGGCGTGGATATGCGCGATCAGCCGCTGCAGCGAATGTTCCGCGCCGAGCGCAGCGAAGTGCGCGATCTGCGGCTTGAAGGCGCAGGCCAGGTCGGCCGTGGCATCCACGATCTCGCGGCAGAACCGAAACACCGCATCCGGATCCTCGCGCAGGTGCGCGGGGAACCTCGAAGGCTCCGGGTCCAAGCCCACGCAGACCAGGGTGTTGGCCGTGGACCAGCGTTCGCGCAGCGATTGCATGAAGTTCATCGCGGTCTCCGGCGCGGGCGAACCCGCGCTGATTACTTCAGGGCCTTGTAGCGCAGGCGATGCGGCTTGGCGCCTTCCTCGCCCAGGCGGCGGCGCTTGTCTTCTTCATACTCGCGGTAGTTGCCCTGGTAGAACTCCACGTGCGAGTCGCCTTCGAAGGCGAGGATGTGCGTGGCGATGCGGTCCAGGAACCAGCGGTCATGGGAAATGACCAGGGTGACGCCGGGGAATTCGAGCAGCGCGTCTTCCAGCGCACGCAGGGTCTCGATGTCCAGGTCGTTGGACGGTTCGTCGAGCAGCAGCACATTGCCGCCCTGCAGCAGGGTCTTGGCCATGTGCAGGCGGCCGCGTTCACCGCCGGACAGGGTGCCGACCAGTTTCTGCTGGTCGCTGCCCTTGAAGTTGAAGCGGCCGATGTAGGCGCGCGACTGGATCTCGACCTTGCCGATGGTGATGATGTCCGAACCGCCCGACACCGCCTGCCAGACATTCTTGTCGGCTTCGAGTGCATCGCGGCTCTGGTCGACGTAGGCAATCTTCACCGTGTGGCCGATGTTGACCTCGCCCTTGTCGGGCTTCTCGGTGCCGGTGATCATCTTGAACAGCGTCGACTTGCCGGCGCCATTGGGGCCGATGATGCCAACGATGGCACCGGCGGGAATGGTCAGGTTCAGGTCATCGATCAGCAGGCGGTCGCCGAAGCTCTTGCTGACGTTCTTGAACTCGATGATGCGGTCGCCCAGGCGTTCGCCCGGCGGGATGAACAGCTCGTTGGTTTCGTTGCGGCGCTGGTATTCGACCGACTGCAGGTCCTCAAGGCGCTGCAAACGCGCCTTGCCCTTGCTGCGGCCACCCTTGGCGTTCTGGCGCGACCATTCGAGTTCTTTCTGCAGCGCTTTCTGGCGCGACTTTTCCTGCGACTCTTCCTGCTTGAGGCGCTCGGTCTTCTGGGTCAGCCAGTCGCTGTAGTTGCCCTTCCACGGAATGCCGCGGCCGCGGTCGAGTTCGAGGATCCACTCGGCGGCGTTGTCCAGGAAGTAGCGATCATGCGTCACCGCAACAACAGTACCGGGGAAGCGGGTGAGGAACTGCTCCAGCCACTCTACCGACTCGGCGTCGAGGTGGTTGGTCGGTTCGTCAAGCAGCAGCATGTCGGGCTTGCTCAGCAGCAGGCGGCAGAGCGCGACGCGGCGCTTTTCACCGCCGGAGAGTTTGCCGCAGATCGCGTCCCAGGGCGGCAGGCGCAGGGCGTCGGCGGCAATTTCCAGCTGCAGCTCGAGGGTGTCGGCGTCATTGGTGGCAAGGATGGCTTCGAGCCGCGCCTGGTCGGCGGCGAGCTTGTCGAAGTCGGCATCGGGCTCGGCGTAGGCGGCGTAGACGGCATCGAGCATGGCCTGGGCATGCAGCAACTCGCCCACGCCTTCTTCCACGGCCTGGCGCACGGTGTGTTCGGGGTTCAGGCGCGGCTCCTGCTCGAGGTAGCCGACCTTGATGCCGGGCTGCGGGCGGGCTTCGCCCTGGAAGTCGGTATCCACGCCGGCCATGATCCGCAGCACCGTGGACTTGCCCGCGCCGTTCAGGCCGAGCAAGCCGATCTTGGCGCCCGGGTAGAAGGACAGCGAGATGTCCTTGATGATTTCGCGCTTCGGCGGCACGACCTTGCTGACGCCGATCATGGTGTAGATGTATTGCATGGCAACCTCGTTTTGAGCGGCGCTCGTCGCGACCGGCTCGTGGTGACACGGCGCAAGCCGCGGCCGGGCGCAGGGACATCGCGGCTGAGGCCGCGTCCGGGGTCCGGCGGAGAATGCCCCAATTATCCGCGATCGGCCCCCGCCGCGCCAGCCGGATTGGCCCTAAATCCGCGCCGGCGCTACAATTTCGGGTCTCCCAGCCCCTGCCGAGGTCCCCCGATGTTCCCCCGCGACATGCGCATTGCCGGCTACGACGACGTCCTGGCCCAGGCCATCGAATCCGAACGCCAGCGCCAGGAGGACCACGTCGAGCTGATCGCCTCGGAAAACTACGCCAGCCCGCGCGTGCTCGAGGCCCAGGGCAGCGTGCTGACCAACAAGTACGCCGAAGGTTATCCGGGCAAGCGCTACTACGGCGGCTGCGAGTACGTGGACATCGCCGAGAAGCTGGCCATCGAGCGCGTGAAGCAGTTGTTCGGCGCCGACTACGCCAACGTCCAGCCGCATTCGGGTTCGTCTGCCAACATCGCCGTCTACATGGCCCTGCTGCAGCCGGGCGATACGGTGCTGGGCATGAGCCTGGCCCACGGCGGCCACCTCACCCACGGCGCCAAGGTGAACTTCTCCGGCAAGTCCTACCACTCCGTGCAGTACGGCGTGAACGAGAACGGCCTGATCGATTACGACGAAGTGCAGCGCCTGGCCGACGAGCACAAACCGAAGATGCTGGTCGCGGGCTTCTCTGCCTATTCGCAGATCGTTGATTGGGCGCGCATGGCCGCCATCGCCAAGTCGGTCGGTGCCTACTTCTTCGTGGACATGGCCCATGTCGCTGGCCTCGTGGCTGCGGGCCTGTACCCGAACCCGATTCCGCATGCCGATGTGGTGACGTCCACCACGCACAAGACCCTGCGCGGCCCGCGCGGCGGCATCATCCTGGCCAAGGCCAACGAAGACATCGAAAAGAAACTGCAGTCGCTGGTGTTCCCGGGTACGCAAGGCGGCCCGCTGATGCATGTCATCGCCGCCAAGGCCGTGGCCTTCAAGGAAGCACTGGAGCCGGGCTTCAAGGACTACCAGGCGCAGGTGGTGAAGAACGCGCAGGCCATGGCCAAGACCATCATGGGCCGCGGCTACAAGATCGTGTCCGGCGGCACCGAGAACCACCTGATGCTGATCGACCTGATCGGTCGCGAGGTCTCGGGCAAGGACGCGGAAGCGGCGCTGGGCAAGGCTCATATCACGGTCAACAAGAACTCGGTGCCGAACGACCCGCGCTCGCCCTTCGTCACCAGCGGCCTGCGCATCGGCACGCCGGCGGTGACCACGCGTGGCTACAAGGAACCCGAGTGCGTGGCCCTGGCCAACTGGATCTGCGATGTGCTCGACGCGCCTGCCGATGAGCGCGTGCTGGCCGGCGTGCGCGACAACGTCACCCTGCAGTGCAAGAACTTCCCGGTTTACGGCTGAGGCGACAACGCGAGTGCATTGCCCGTTCTGCCAGCATGAAGACACCCGCGTGATTGACTCGCGCGTCAGCGAGGACGGCACCAGCATCCGTCGCCGGCGCGAGTGCGAGCATTGCGGCGAGCGCTTCAATACCTTCGAGAACGCGGAGCTCAAGCTGCCTTCGCTGGTGAAAAGTGACGGCCGCCGCGAGGCCTTCGACGAGACCAAGCTGCGGGTGGGTTTCGAACGCTCGCTGCAGAAGCGGCCGGTGTCAGCCGAGCAGATCGACGCCGCGGTGCGCAGCGTCATCCACGCCCTGCGCATGACCGGCGAGCGCGAAATCGCTTCGCGCCGGGTCGGCGTGTTCGTGATGGACGAGCTGCGCAAGCTCGACCAGGTCG
>CBHTVR010000027.1:0-39648 GCA_966096795.1 uncultured Gammaproteobacteria bacterium | reverse complement strand
CGCCGGGGGCATCGGCGACATGGATGTCGCCGATGAGCCTACATGGACGTATCCACGGCGTCCCCCGGCGCAAACCGCCAGCATCCGCTCTGTGCCAAACTCCGGTCATGCCCGATTTCCTGATTCCGTTGCTGGCTGCGGCGAGCTACCTGGCCGCCACATTTGCCCTGGTGCGCAGCCTGCGCGAAGGTCGCGAAGGGTCGCGGGTCGGCCTGGGGCTGGCGCTGCTGGGCGTTGCCTTGCATGCCGCAACGCATGGCCTGGGCTGGGCGCGGCTGCATGGACCGGACCTGCATTTCTTTGCGGCGCTGTCGCTGGTGGCCTTGGGCATGGCCGCGCTCAGTAGCCTGGCGGCGATCACCCAGAGGCTGGCGGCGCTGGGTGTCATTGTCTATCCGCTGGCGGCGGTGCTGGTGCTGCTCTATCACTTCGCGGGGCATGGTCGCCCGGAAGCCTTGGACTGGCGCTTGCAGTTGCACGCCTGGCTGGCCCTGCTTGCCTACGCCGCGCTTGCGGTCGCCGCCCTGCTCGCCCTGATGCTGTGGTTCCAGGATCGCGCGCTGCGCCAGCGCAAGCTGCACGGCTGGTTACGCGCACTGCCGCCGCTGGTGCAGATGGAAGCCCTGCTGTTCCGCTCGCTCGGCGCAAGCTTCGTGCTGCTGACGCTGGCGCTGGTGACCGGCGTGGTGTTCGTCGAAAACCTTTTGGCGCAGCACCTGTGGCACAAGACCGTGCTGTCCTTCCTGAGCTGGCTGGTGCTGGGTGCGCTGCTGTTCGGGCGCTGGCGCTTCGGCTGGCGCGGACCGCGGGCGGTGAAACTCACGCTGACCGCCATGCTGTTGCTGGGCCTGGCCTTCTTCGGCAGCAAGTTCGTGCTGGAAATGCTGCTCGGCAAATCCCTCTAGAACGCCGCGGCCAGGGCATCGGCCAGGCGTTCCACCGCGATCACTTCCATCTCGCCGTAGCGACCCTTGCGCGGCGCGTTGGCCGTGGGAACGATGGCGCGCTTGAAGCCATGCGTGGCGGCTTCCTTCAGGCGCTCCTCGCCATTGGGCACCGGGCGGATCTCGCCGGACAGGCCGATTTCGCCGAAGGCCACGGTCTTTTCCGCCAGCGGCCGGTCGCGCAGTGAACTCAGTACCGCCAGCAGCACCGGCAAATCGGCGGCGGTTTCCTGCACGCGTATGCCGCCAACCACGTTCACGAACACGTCCTGGTCGAACACGCCCACCGAGCCGTGCCGATGCAACACGGCCAGCAGCATGGCGAGCCGGTTTTGCTCAAGCCCGACGGTGACACGGCGCGGATTGGACAGTGGGCTGTGGTCCACCAGCGCCTGCACTTCCACCAGCAGCGGCCGCGTGCCCTCGCGCGTGACCATGACCACGCTGCCTGGCGTGGGGCCCTGCGCGCCGGAAAGAAATATCGCCGAAGGATTGGGCACCTCGCGCAGGCCCTTGTCGGACATGGCGAATACGCCGAGCTCATTGACCGCACCGAAGCGGTTCTTGAAGGCGCGCAGGATGCGGAAACGGCTGCCACTTTCGCCTTCGAAATACAGCACGGCATCGACCATGTGCTCGAGCACGCGCGGGCCGGCGATACCGCCTTCCTTTGTAACGTGGCCAACGAGAAAGACGCTGGTGCCGGTTTCCTTGGCGAAGCGCACGAGGCGCGCCGCGCTTTCGCGCACCTGGCTCACGGAGCCGGGCGCGGCGGTGAGTTGTTCCGACCACAGCGTCTGGATCGAGTCGGCAACGATGAGTCGCGGCTTGGCCTCGACGGCCAGCGCCAGGATGCGCTCGACCGCGGTTTCCGCCAGCGCGTCCAGGCCTTCCAGCGACAGGCCTAGGCGGGTGGCGCGGCCGGCGACTTGCGCCAGGCTTTCCTCGCCCGTCACGTACAGCGCCTTGGCACGAGCGCCCATCGCCGCCAGCGCCTGCAACAGCAGGGTGGACTTGCCGATGCCCGGGTCGCCACCGACCAGCACCACCGAGCCTTCCACCAGGCCGCCGCCGAGCACGCGGTCGAGTTCGCCGATGCCGGTGGACACACGCACTTCGGCCGTCTGGCTGACTTGCTTGAGCGGCGTGATGCGGGCCGCGTCCACGGCGCCGGCATAGCCGACATTGCGGCCACCGCCCGCAGCCTTGCCGGCGGCGCTGGCGGGCTCGACCACGAACTCGGACAGGGTGTTCCAGGCCCCGCACTCGCCGCATTGGCCCTGCCACTTGTTGTAGCTGGCGCCGCAATCGGCACAGACATAGGCGGTCTTGGCTTTGGCCACGGGCAATCCAATGGATGAGACTCGCCATGCTAGCCCGGCCGGCGCGGGCGCGGGAACTGCCCCCTGCCCCGACCGGCGGTAGGAAACTACGGCATCTACGCATTCACCCGCGGCGCCGGCCGGCGCACAATCGGGCTGGACCCGGCTCCACCGGCCGGCACCCTGACCGGGGGACGCATGGCAGCAAATCCGGCAATACCCGAATTCACCGAAATTGACCTGCGCGCGCTGAAGTTGCGCGCGGGCATGTTCCTGCAGACCCAGCGCATGGAAAAGAACTCGCCCAATTACGAGGCGGCGTTCCTGGGCCTGATCGAAGGCAAATGCCTGATGGTGGTGCCGGTAGGTACCTTCAGCATCAAGACCGGCATGAAGGCCGGCGAGAACTTCATCGTCCGTGGCTTTACCGGGCAATACGATTTCTACTTCAGCAGCAAGGTCATTCAGGCCTTCGACTTCACGTTTCGCGAGCCGTCCTATGCGTACGCCGTGCTGTCGTGGCCAGAACGGGTGGAAGCGCGCAAGGTGCGTGCTTCGCTGCGCATCCGCACCTCGCTGCCGGCAACGCTTACGGGCATCGCCAGCCGGCACTCACAGCCTGTGACCATCCTCGATCTCAGCGCCGATGGCGCCTTGGTGCGCTCGGAAGACAGTGCCGGAGCCATCGGCGACATGATCAGCCTGGAGTTCTCGATGGGCCCGGATGGCGCGCTGTCTTACGTGGTCGCAATGGCGCGCATCTGCCATATCCATGTTGGCGACGACGGCTGCCTGAGCGGGCTGCTGTTCGAGAATATTTCGCCGGCGGACCGGATGTTGATTCGGGAGTTTGTGGTGGAGAATGCGGGGTAAAGAAAAGGCGCGCATTTTGAGTGCGCGCCTTTGGGGCCGTTTGGGAGGAGCGCGCATTGGGTATTCGCGCCCTGCGGCCTGCCGGTGGGGGCGCGGAATAGCCGCGTTACAACCATGGTGCCGGAAATAGGAATCGAACCTACGACCTACGCATTACGAATGCGCCGCTCTACCAACTGAGCTATTCCGGCATTGGAGGCGCGATTCTAGGGCTTGGACCGGGGCCGGTCAATTTTTCGCCATGCCCGCCGCCCTGTTTGCGCGCGCAGCGGGTACTGCGAGTATCGGCTCGGGCTATGCTCGGGCGACATGCGCGACGTCCTGGTCCACTACCACCTGTTCAAGAATGCCGGCAGCTCGGTGGACGGGGTGCTCAGGCGGCACTTCGGCGCGGCCTGGGCCAGGCTCGATGGCAGCGAGCCCTGGCAACGCGTGGAGGACGGCGAACTTCTGGATTTCCTGCAAGAAAGTCCGCAGATCCGCGCGCTGTCCAGCCATCAGGCCCGCCCTCCGGGACCTGAGCTCGAGGGCCTGCGCATCCATCCACTGATTTTCCTGCGCGACCCCATCGATCGCGCCGGCTCGGTCTACGAATTCGAACGCCGCATGCCAGCTACCGCCAGCCCTGGCTCGGCCATGGCCAATGAACTCGAATTTCCCGACTACGTGGACTGGCGCGTGGAGGAAGGCGACGGTGGCACGCTGTGCAACTTCCAGACGCTCATGCTGGGCTGGCGTGAAGGCGACATCGGCAGCGCGTCAGCGGCAGCGCGCGCTGGCCAGCTCGTGGACAGCTTGCCTTGCCTGGGTTTGGTCGAGAGTTTCGAAGTGTCCATGGCGCGCATCAGCGCGCAACTCGCGCCGGTCTTCGGCGCGATGCCCCCGCCCCTTGCAGCCCACAACCGCAGCATCGGCCGCGCCGGAAGCCTGGCGCAGCGACTCGAGCAGATTCGGCTTGCCCTGGGTGAAGTCCGTTACCGGCGGCTCTGCGAAGCCAATGCCCTGGACATCGAGCTGCACGCCCGGGCCACGAAACGCTTTGCCGCGGGCTGAAGCACGTCAGTCCAGCAGCACGACCCGCAATTCCTTCGGCAGCGCGAAGACCATGTCCTCGGGCTCGCCGTGCAGCTCGCGAACGGCGCCGCCACCGAGGGATTGCAGGCGCGCGATCACGCCCTGCACCAGCACTTCGGGCGCCGATGCGCCGGCAGTAACGCCCACGGCGCGCTTGCCCTGCATCCAGGCCGGATCGATGTGCTCGGCGCCATCCACCAGATAGGCCGTGGCACCCTGCTTCTCGGCGAGTTCGCGCAAGCGGTTGGAGTTGGAGCTGTTCACCGAGCCCACCACCAGCACGAGGTCGCATTCGGCGGCAAGTTCGCGCACGGCGTCCTGGCGGTTCTGGGTGGCGTAGCAGATGTCGTCGTGCTTCGGCCCTTGCAAGGCAGGGAAGCGCTGTTGAAGCGCGGCCACCACATCGCGGGTTTCGTCCACCGACAAGGTTGTCTGCGTGGTGTAGGCCAGGTTGGTCGGTTGCGCCACGTCCAGCGCCATCGCGTCGGCGACGTCTTCCACCAGGTAGATGCGCCCCTGCCCCGCCTCGGCCTGCCACTGGCCCATGGTGCCTTCCACTTCGGGGTGGCCTTCGTGGCCGATCAGGATGACATCGCGGCCGGCGCGGCAGTGCCGCAGCACTTCGATATGCACCTTGGTCACCAGCGGACAGGTGGCGTCGAATACGCGCAGGCCGCGGGCGGCGGCGTCGCTGCGCACTGCCTGCGACACGCCGTGGGCACTGAAAATAACGGTGCCGCCTGCGGGCACCTCGTCGAGTTCTTCGACGAAGACGGCGCCGCGCGCCTTCAGGTCTTCCACCACGAAGCGGTTGTGCACCACTTCGTGGCGCACATAGATCGGCGCGCCCAAGGATTCGATCGCGCGCTTGACGATTTCGATGGCGCGGTCCACGCCGGCGCAGAATCCACGCGGATTGGCCAGCAGGATGTCCATCAGGCCTTGGCCTTGGCCTTGGACTGGAACAGGCTAGTTATCACCATCAGGGTCGCTCCGACCACGATGCAGCTGTCGGCCAGGTTGAACACCGGCCAATGGAAATCGCGCCAGTACCACTGCACGAAGTCCACGACATAGCCGAATCGCACGCGGTCTATCACATTGCCCAACGCGCCCGAGATCACCATTGCGAAGGGCAAGGCATTGCGCCAATCCGATCGCGCGGTGTGGCGCAGCGCGATGGCCAGGCCCACGCTGACCATGCAGGCCAGCACGATGAACAGCCAGTGTTGCCAGCCGCCGGCATCGGCCAAGAAACTGAAGGCCGCGCCGCGGTTGTGCGTGAGCGTCCAGTTCCAGAAGCCCTCGACGAAGGCCACCGGCTGTTCGAACTGCAGCTTCGCGACCGCCAGCCACTTGCTGGCCTGGTCGAGCACGATCAACAGCGCCGACAGGGCGAGCCACGGCAACGCGTTGGGGGATGGCAGGGCTTTGCTCATGGTCAGAAATACTTCCTGTCTTCGCCGGCGCCATTCACGTTCTGCGCGCAGCGACCGCAGAGCTCCGGATCGTCGGCGAAGCTGCCCACGTCGGCGCGGTAATGCCAACAACGCACGCACTTGGCGTGTTGCGAGGGCTGGGCCAGGATCCAGGCCTTGCTGCCTTCCACTTGCACCGCGCCGGCCGGATGCGCGGCCAGCGGCCGCAAGTCCAGCTTCGAGGTGATGAACAGGAAGCGCAGTTCCTCGCCGATGCCGGGATGGGCGGCCAGTTGCGCAGCATCGAGGTCGGCGAACACTTCCACTTCGGCCGCAAGCGAAGCACCGATCCTGCCTTCGGCGCGCATGGGCTCGAGCACCTTGCCCACGGCCTCACGCAGTTCCAGCAGCGACTGCATCAGCGCGCCATCGGCCTGGCGGTAGGCGCCGTCGGCAGGCAGCAGTGCGTCCACATCCGTCGTCGTGCTGAACAGCACGTTGGCTTCGCGCTGGCCCGGAAGATAGCCCCACAACTCGTCGGCGGTGAAAGCCAGCACCGGCGCGATCCAGCGCACGAAGGCTTCGGCGATGCGGTACATCGCGCTCTGCGCCGAGCGCCGGCCCACGCTCTGTTCCTGCATCGTGTACAGGCGGTCCTTGGTCACGTCCAGGTACAGCGCGCCGAGGTCATTGGTGCAGAAGTTCTGCACCAGCGACACCACGCGGGCGAAATCGTAGTCGCGGTAGGCTTCCTGGATGCGCTCGTGCAATTCACGCGCGCGGGCCATGGCCCACTGGTCCAGCAGCAGGCAGCTCTCGATCGGCAGCAGGTGCTGCGCAGGGTCGAAGCCGGCCAGGTTGCCGAGCAGGAAGCGCGCGGTATTGCGGATGCGCCGGTAGGCATCGGCGCTGCGCTTGAGGATTTCGTCCGACACCGACATCTCGTTGCGGTAGTCGGTGGAAGCGATCCACAGGCGCAGCACATCGGCGCCCAGCGAGTCGTTGACCTTCTGCGGCTCGACCGTATTGCCGATGGACTTGGACATCTTGCGACCGCTGGCGTCCACGGTGAAGCCGTGGGTAAGCACGGCCTTGTATGGGGCTATGCCATCCATCGCCACGCCGGTCAGCAGCGAACTCTGGAACCAGCCGCGGTGCTGGTCGGAACCTTCCAGGTAGATGTCGGCCGGCTTGTACAAACCGTCTTCGGGTCGCGCGGCGAGCACGCCTTCATGGGTCACGCCGGAATCAAACCAGACATCAAGGATGTCGGTGATCTTGTCGTACTTGCCGGCTTCGGCGCCCAGCAGTTCGCTGGCATCGATCGAATACCAGGCATCCGCGCCCGCCTGCTGCACGCGGTCGGCCACGGCACGCATGATCTCGACACTGCGCGGATGCGGCTCGCCGGTTTCGCGGTCCACGAACAGCGCGATCGGCACGCCCCAGGTCCGCTGGCGGCTGATGCACCAGTCCGGGCGACCATCAATCATGCCGGCGATGCGCGCCTGGCCCCAGTCGGGAATCCACTGCACGCCTTCGATGGCCTTGAGCGCGTCGCGGCGCAGGCCCGCCTGTTCCATGGAAATGAACCACTGCGGCGTGGCGCGGAAGGCCACCGGCGACTTGTGCCGCCAGCAATGCGGATAGCTATGCGTCAGCTCGGCCTTGGCCAGCAACACACCGCGCTCGGCCAGCAGCGCGGTGATGGTGCCATTGGCCTTCCAGATGTACTGGCCGGCGAAGATTTCAGTGTTGGGCAGGAAGATGCCCTTGCCGTCGATCGGATTGAGTACTTCGAGACCGTACTTCTGCCCGACCTGGAAGTCTTCCTGGCCGTGGCCAGGCGCAGTGTGCACGGCGCCGGTACCGGCATCGGTGGTGACATGGTCGCCCAGGATCAGCGGGACGATGCGCGAATAGAAGGGGTGCTGCAGCTTCAGGTTTTCCAGCGCCGCGCCCTTCGCGCGACCCAATACCTGCAGCTGCGTCACGCCATAGCGCTGCAGCGCAGACTCCGCCAGCGCTTCGGCCAGCACCAGCAGCTGGCGGCGCTCGCCACGCGCCGGTCCTTCCACCAGCACGTAGTCCAAGTCGGGGCCCAGCGTTACGGCAAGCGATGCAGGCAAGGTCCAGGGCGTCGTCGTCCAGATCGGCACCGTTACGATGGCCGCGCCCGCGTCCACGCCAAACTTCGACGCGAGCGTAGTCGGATCGATGGCGTCGTAGGCCACGTCCACTGCGGGTGAAGTCTTGTCGGCGTATTCGATTTCCGCCTCGGCCAGGGCCGAGCCGCAATCGAAGCACCAGTGCACCGGCTTCACGCCGCGCGCCAGATGGCCGCGCTCGACGATCTTCGCCAGCGAACGCAGCATGTCCGCTTCGAAGTGAAAGTCCATGGTGCGGTAAGGCTTGTCCCAGTCGCCGATCACGCCCAGGCGCTGGAAGTCGCGGCTCTGCCCGGCGATTTGCTCGCCGGCGTACTCGCGGCATTTCTGACGGAAGGCAGCGGCGTCGAGCTTGTCGCCGACCTTGCCGAACTTCTTTTCCACCACCAGCTCGATCGGCAGGCCATGGCAGTCCCAGCCCGGCACATAGGGCGCGTCGAAGCCGGCCAGCAGGCGCGACTTCACCACCATGTCCTTGAGCACCTTGTTCACCGCGTGGCCGATGTGGATCGCGCCGTTCGCGTAGGGCGGGCCATCGTGCAGCACGAACGTCGGGCGGCCCTTGGCCTTGGCGCGAATCTGCGCATACAGGCCCTGCTGCTGCCAGCCGGCCAGGATGCCGGGCTCGCGCTTGGGCAGGTCGCCACGCATCGGGAAGGCCGTGTCCGGCAGGCAGATGGTGTGCTTGTAGTCTTTCTTCAGCTCAGCGGACATGCCGTTGCGGCTCCCAGGGATGCTTGCGTGTCGCGTCGCAGGATGGCGCGGGCCTGCTCGGCATCAATATCCATCTGCCGGACCAGGGCCGGCAAGTCGTCAAACTTTTCTTCGTCGCGCAACTTGGCCACGAACTCCACGCGGATGCGCTGGCCGTACAGGTCGCCATCGAAGTCAAACAGATGCGCCTCGAGCAAGGGCTCGGTGCCGTAAACCGTCGGGCGCGTGCCCAGGCTCGACACGCTGGCGCGCGGCTTGTCGCCGACGCCATGCACCCAGGTGGCATAGATGCCGGTAAGCGCAGTGCGCTTGCCCATCAGCCGAAGATTGGCCGTCGGGTAACCCAAGCGACGGCCGAGCTGGCGGCCGTGCACGACTTTGCCGGCGATGGCATAGCGCAGTCCAAGCGCATGCTCGGCGGCATCGAGTTCACCGGCCGCGAGTTGCTCGCGCAGACGCGAACTGGAGATGCGCTCGCCGTCCACTTCCACCGGCGAAATGCTGCCCGCTTCGAAGCCGAGCTCGGCACCCATGGACTCGAGCATGGCGGCATCGCCCACCCGGCCCTGGCCGAAACGAAAATCCGGGCCGACCCAGACTTCACGCGCACGCAGCCGATCCACCAGCAGCTTGCGCACGAACTCGCCGGCCGGCATCGAAGACAGGGCACGATTGAAACGCAGCAGGCCGACATGATCCATGCCGAGCGCGCGCAGGCCTTCGAACTTGGCGCGCGGCAACAGCAGGCGCGGCGGCCGCTGGCCGCGGGCGAAGAACTCGCGCGGCAGGGGTTCGAAACTCAGGGCCACCGCGGCGACGCCAAGAATACGGGCGCGCGCCAGCGCGTGGCCGACCAGCGCCTGATGCCCACGATGCAGGCCGTCGAAAGCTCCGATGCACACCACGCTGCCCTGAGGGCAGACAACCTCGCCCTCGACGTCCCGGAACAGCTTGCTCATGCCCGAAAGTATAACGGGCTAGACCCCGCGAAGCTCCCGCACCCGGAAGCCCAGCGCCAGCAAAACCACCACATACGCCGCGCCGCCGGCGCCGACCAGGAACAGCAGTCGGCCGATCCGGGTCCACACGCCCACGGTCCAGTCCGGCCACAGCCACAGGCCGGCCAGCAGCACCGCCACCATCACCGCGCAGGCGCAGGCCAGGCGCAGGGAAAACCGCAGCCAGCCGGGTTCGCGCTGGTAGATGCCTTCGCGCCGCAAGGAATGCCAGAGCAACCAAAGATTCAGGTAGCTGGCCAGCGCCGAGGCCATGGCCAGGGCGATATGCAGGCCCGGCACCCGCGACAGGCCCTGCAACCAGCCCTGGTCGAGGTCGCCGGGCTGGTGCCAGAGCATGAACAGCAGCGCCAGGAAAACTGCATTGAGGACCATATTGGCGATCATCGCGCTGACACCGGCGCGCACCGGCGTGCGGGTGTCCTGGCGGGCGAAGAAGGCCGGCGCCAACACCTTCACCAGCGCGAATGCAGGCAGGCCCAAGCTAAGCGCCGCCAGCGACAGCGAGGCCATGCGGGTGTCGTGCGGCGTGAACGCGCCATGCTGCAGCAGGGTCGCGATCAGCGGTCCGGCCAGCAGCACCAGGCCGAACATCGCCGGCACGGCAATCAACAAGGTCGTGCGCAATCCCCAGTCCAGGGCCTTGGAAAAACCGGCGTGGTCGGTGTTCACGTGGTGGCGCGCAAGCGAAGGCAGGATCACCGTGCCCAGCGCCACGCCGAACATGCCCAGCGGAAACTCCAGCAGGCGATCGCTCTGCGTCAACCAGCTTTGCGAGCCCGTGATCAGGTAGGTGGCGATCAAGGTGTCGAACAGCAGGTTCACCTGGGCCACCGAGGAACCGAACAGGGTCGGCACCATCAGCTTCATCACCTTGCGCACTTCCGGCGCGCGCCAGCCCCAGCGCGGCCAGGACAGCAAGCCCAAGCGCGCCAGCATCGGCAATTGCACCACCAACTGCAGCACACCGGCGATCAGGATCGCCCAGGCCATCGAGGTGACGGGCACCGCGAAATGCGGCGCCCACCACAGGGCCGCGGCGATCATGCAGAGGTTCATGATCACCGGCGTAAGCGCCGGCAGCGCGAAGCGGTGGAAGGTGTTCAGCACCGCCCCGGCCATGGCCGTGAGCGAAACGAACAGCAGGAAGGGGAAGGTGATGCGTAGCAGGTCCGATGTCAGCGCGAACTTGGCCGGCTCGTCCTGGGAACCGGGCGCGAACAGGCTGGTGACCTGCGGCGCGAAGAACACCCCGAGCGCCGTGATCACCAAAAGCACCGCGCCCAGGGTGCCCGAGACCCGGGCGATCATCAGGCGCAGGTCTTCCGGGCTGCCCTTCTCCTTGACCTCGGTCAGGGCCGGCACGAAGGCAGTCGCGAACGAGCCCTCGGCGAACAGCCGGCGCATGAAGTTCGGGATCCGGAAGGCCACCCAAAAGGCGTCGGTCGCGGCGCTGACGCCGAAAACCCTGGAAAACACCACCTCCCGGGCCAAGCCCAGGATGCGGGACACAAAGGTACCCCCGCTGAAGCTCAGGGTGGAACGCAGCAGGCTGGGGCGGCTCATGGCCGGGCTCCGGGGGCGGCAGGGGCCTGGGGGGTTTGACTCAAGTCCCTGAATCGTCCATACTTTCGAGTCTTTCCAGCGTCAATACCATTCACCCGGAGTTCCACCACGTGGCCAACATCAAGTCCGCCAAGAAGCGCGCCAAGCAGACCCTGGTCCGCAATGCCCGCAACGTCAGCCATCGTTCCATGCTGCGTACCGCCGTCAAGCGCGTGCTCAAGGCCCTTGAAGCGCACGACGCCGCCGCTGCCGAAGCCGCCTACAAGACCGCCGTGCCGATCCTCGATCGCTTCTCCTCGCGCGGCCTGATCCACAAGAACAAGGCGGCCCGCCACAAGAGCCGCATCAATGCCCGCATCAAGGCGCTCAAGGCCGCCTGATCCAGGCAGCCTTTGCAGCGACGAAAAGCCGGCCTTGGCCGGCTTTTTTGTGCCCGCGATTTGGGCCGACGAAACCCCCGCCCTGCCCTCAAGCATCGGGCTGCATCCGCGCCCGCTCGGACAGGTCCTCGGCCGCTTCCACCGCCGCACGCTTGTTGTCGTCGAAGAACTGCTGGATGCGCAGCACCACCGGCCAGGTGCCTTCGCGGCCGATGGCCGAGACCACGAACCACGGCTCTTGCCAGTCCAGCGCTTCAACAATGGCGCGGGCGCGGCGATCGCGTTCTTCCGGATCGAGCAAATCGCCCTTGTTCAGCACCAGCCAGCGCGGCTTTTCCAGCATGCCGGGGTCGTAGCGGCGCAGTTCGTCTTCGATGGCGCGCACCTGGTAGGCCGGATCGATGCTGTCGTCGAAGGGCGCCATGTCCACCAGGTGAAGCAGCAGGCGGGTGCGCTGCACGTGGCGCAGGAACAGGCTGCCGAGGCCGGCGCCTTCGGCGGCGCCCTCGATGATGCCGGGGATATCGGCGATGACGAAGCTGCGGTCCTGCTCGACGCTGACCACGCCCAGATTCGGATACAACGTGGTGAAGGGATAGTCGGCGACCTTCGGCGTCGCCGCCGACACCGCGCGAATGAAGGTGGACTTGCCGGCATTCGGGAAGCCCAGCAAGCCGACATCGGCGAGCAGCTTCAGCTCGAGCCGGACATCGCGCTCTTCGCCCGGTGAACCGCTGGTCGCCTTGCGCGGCGCCCGGTTGAGCGAACTCTTGAAATGGACATTGCCCTTGCCGCCCTCACCGCCGCGCGCCACCAGCAGGCGCTGGCCGTGCTCGGTGAGGTCGCCGATGATTTCATCGGTGGCGACGTTGATGACCTCGGTGCCGACCGGCACGCGAATGGTCACGTCCACGCCGGCCTTGCCGAACATCTGCCGGCCCATGCCGTTCTCGCCGCGCTGGGCGCGGAACTGGCGCTGGTGGCGGAAATCGATAAGGGTGTTGAGGTTTTCGTCGGCGACAACCCAAATGCTGCCGCCGTCGCCGCCATCGCCGCCATCGGGGCCGCCGAGCGGAATGAATTTCTCGCGCCGGAAGCTGACGCAACCGTTGCCGCCGTTGCCGGCGAACAGGGAAATGACGGCTTCATCGACGAATTTCATGGGCGCATTCTAGCCTGAGGATTTGCATTGCCGCAGTGGCGGCCTAAAACAAAAGGCCCCGCAGGAGCGGGGCCTTTCGGGTCGAAGCCAGGCGCGATTACTCGGCCGGGACGACGCTGACGGTGCGACGCTTCTGCGGACCCTTCACCGAGAAATCGACCTTGCCATCGACAAGGGCGAACAGGGTGTGGTCGCGGCCCATGCCCACGCCCGGACCGCGATGGAACTCGGTGCCGCGCTGGCGCACGATGATGTTGCCCGCCTCAATCGCCTGGCCGCCGTATATCTTGACGCCCAGGTACTTCGGGTTGGAATCGCGGCCGTTGCGTGACGAGCCTACGCCTTTCTTTGATGCCATGACGAGTTCTCCTTCGCTTAGCCAGTGATGCCGGTGATTTCGATTTCGCTGTAGTGCTGGCGGTGGCCCATCTGCTTGCGATGGTGCTTGCGCCGGCGGAACTTCACGATGCGGATCTTCTCGAGACGGCCGTGCGACTTCACCGTCGCATTGACCACCGCACCGGCGATGTTGGGGGTGCCGATGGTGATGTTCTCACCGTCGCCCAGCATCAACACATTGTCCAACTTGACGGAGCTACCCGCTTCCACGTCGAGCTTCTCGACGCGAAGGGTTTCGCCCGTCATCACGCGATACTGCTTGCCGCCCGTGACGATGACTGCGTACATGACCGGAATTCCTCTGTAGTTATTTTGGTCGAAGCCTACCCCGCGGTCACGGGACAGAAGCGGAATAATGCCGGAAAAACCCTTGCCGGTCAAACCCTTCCGGCTTTCGGGCAGCAGCTGGCCGGGCCGGCCGCCCCCTGAACGCACCCACGCGGCGGTCACAGCCGGACCCGCCCGGGCTGCTAAACTGCCCGGTTCCCCCCTTCCGAGTCGACCCCGGTCCATGGACCAGATTCGAATCCGCGGCGCCCGCACCCACAACCTGAAGAACATTGACCTCGACCTGCCCCGGAACCGGCTGATCGTGATCACCGGCCTGTCCGGTTCAGGCAAGAGCTCCCTGGCCTTCGACACCATCTATGCCGAGGGCCAGCGCCGCTACGTCGAGTCGCTGTCGGCCTATGCCCGGCAGTTCCTCTCGGTCATGGAAAAACCGGATGTGGATCACATCGAGGGCCTGTCCCCGGCCATCTCGATCGAGCAGAAGTCCACCTCGCACAACCCCCGGTCCACGGTCGGCACCATCACCGAGGTCTACGACTACCTGCGCCTGCTCTATGCCCGGGTCGGCAGCCCGCGCTGCCCGGACCACCATTTCCCCCTGGAGGCCCAGACCGTCAGCCAGATGGTGGATCTGGTGCTGGCCCAGCCGGAGGAGTCGCGCCTGATGCTGCTGGCCCCGGTGGTGCGCGAGCGCAAGGGCGAGCACGTACAGGTGTTCGAGCAGCTGCGCGCCCAGGGCTTCGTGCGCGTGCGGGTGAACGGGCAGGTCTACGACATCAATGAAGTGCCGGCCCTGAACCTGCGCCAGAAGCACACCATCGAGGCCGTGATTGATCGCTTCAAGCCGCGCGCCGAAAACCGCCAGCGCCTGGCGGAGAGTTTCGAGACTGCGCTGAAGCTGGGCGATGGCATGGCCTCCGTCCTGCATATGGAGAACGACGCGGCTGCGCCGCTGCTGTTCTCGTCCAAGTTCAGCTGCCCGGTCTGCGACTACTCGCTGCCGGAACTCGAGCCGCGCCTGTTCTCCTTCAACTCGCCCATGGGCGCCTGCCCGTCTTGCGATGGCCTGGGCCTGGCGGAGTTCTTCGACCCGAACCGCATCGTGGTGCACCCGGAATTGAGCCTGGCCGCCGGCGCCGTGCGCGGCTGGGATCGCCGCAACGCCTACTACTTCCAGCTGATCGCCTCGCTCGCCAAGCATTACGGTTTCAATGTCGATTCGGCCTGGAGTGAACTGGACGATGCGCATCGCCACGCCGTGCTCTATGGCAGCGGCGAGGACATCATCACCTTCACCTACCTCACCGAGTCGGGCGGGCGCACGCAGCGCAAGCACAAGTTCGAGGGCATCATCCCGAACCTGGAACGGCGCTACAAGGAAACCGAATCGCAGGCGGTGAAGGAAGAACTGGCGCGCTTCATCAACACCCGCGCCTGCCCCGAATGCGGTGGCGCGCGCTTGAATCGCGCCGCGCGCAATGTCTTCGTCGCCGACCGGCCGCTGCCGCAGATCACCCAACTGCCGGTGGACGAGGCGCTGGACTTCTTCTCGCACCTGCAGCTGTCCGGCTGGCGCGGCGAAGTGGCGACCAAGATCGTCAAGGAAATCCGCGAACGCCTGCGCTTCCTGGTGGACGTGGGCCTGGACTACCTGACGCTCGAGCGCAAAGCCGACACCTTGTCTGGCGGCGAAGCCCAGCGCATTCGCCTGGCGTCGCAGATCGGCGCGGGCCTGGTCGGCGTGATGTATGTGCTCGACGAGCCCTCCATCGGCCTGCACCAGCGCGACAACGAGCGCCTGCTCGGTACGCTTACGCGCCTGCGCGACATGGGCAATACCGTTATCGTGGTCGAACACGATGAAGACGCCATTCGCCTGGCCGACCATGTCGTGGACATCGGCCCCGGTGCCGGCGTGCATGGCGGCGAGGTGGTGGCCGAGGGAACCCTCAAGGACATCTTGAAGGCGCCGCGCTCGCTCACCGGCGCGTATCTGTCGGGCAAGCGCCGCATCGAGATTCCCAAGCAGCGCCACAAACCCAATCCGAGCATGGCCCTGCACCTGCGCGGTGCCCATGGCAATAATCTCAAGGACGTGGACCTGACCATCCACGCCGGACTGCTGACCTGCATCACCGGCGTGTCCGGTTCGGGCAAGTCCACGCTGATCAACGACACGCTCTACCACATTGCCGCGAACGAGTTGAACGGTGCCTCGCATACCGTCGCTCCGCATCGCGAAGTCGAAGGCATCGAGTTGTTCGACAAGGTGGTGGACATTGACCAGTCGCCGATTGGCCGCACACCGCGTTCGAACCCGGCCACTTACACCGGCCTGTTCACGCCGCTGCGCGAGTTGTTCGCCCAGGTGCCGGAAGCGCGCGCCCGCGGCTATTCGCCGGGTCGCTTCAGCTTCAATGTGCGTGGCGGCCGTTGCGAAGCCTGCCAGGGCGATGGCCTGATCAAGGTCGAGATGCACTTCCTGCCCGACGTCTATGTGCCCTGCGACGTCTGCCACGGCAAGCGCTACAACCGCGAAACGCTGGAGATCTTCTACAAGGGCTACAGCATCCGCGACGTGCTGGAAATGACGGTCGAGGACGCACTGAAGCTGTTCGAGCCGGTACCCACCCTGGCACGCAAGCTCGAAACCCTGATGGACGTGGGCCTGAGCTATATCAAGCTCGGCCAAAGCGCGACCACGCTGTCGGGCGGCGAAGCCCAGCGCGTGAAGCTGTCGAAAGAACTCAGCCGCCGCGACACCGGCCGCACGCTGTACATCCTGGACGAGCCGACCACCGGCCTGCACTTCCACGACATCGAACATTTGCTGGCGGTGCTGCACAAGCTGCGCGACGAGGGCAACACTATCGTGGTGATCGAACATAACCTGGACGTCATCAAGACCGCCGACTGGGTGGTGGACCTGGGCCCGGAAGGCGGCCATCGCGGCGGCATGATCATCGCCGAAGGCACGCCCGAAGACCTGGCCAAGGTCGAGACCTCGCACACCGGCCAGTTCCTGTCGCGCATGCTCGGCAGCCCCAAGCCGGCGCGCAAGCGCAGCGCCGCATGAGCACGACCTTGTTCCGCCTTCAAATGCCGGTGCGCTGGCGCGACATGGACGCCTTCGGCCACGTCAACAACGCCACCTGGCTGGGCTATGTGGAAGAAGCCCGCGTGCAGTGGTTCAAGTCACTGAGCAGTGATTGGGACGGCGAAAAATCCGCGCCGATTCTCGCCGCCGTGCACATGAACTACCGACGGCCAGCCGGCTGGCCGCTGGACTTGGTGGTGGAACTGTTCGTCGAAAGGATCGGCGGCAAGAGCCTGACGCTCGGACACCGCCTGCTGGCTGCGGACGAAAGCACCACGCTCTACGCCGACGGCAATGCAGTGATGGTGTGGGTCGATCGCCAGGGGCAGTCGGTGCCACTGCCGGAACACATCCGCACTGCCTGCGAAGCGGTCTAGGCCAAATCAGCGCTTCGGCGCGGGTGGTGCCTCGCGCCGCACTTCGAACTGCGCGCGCACGCGGCTACCGTTCGACAGGCTGACCTCCAGCCACACGCGCTCGCCCGGTTTCAGCTCACGCATCGGATGCATCAGCATGATGTGCCGGCCGCCGGGTGCGAACTCCAGGCTGCCGCGCGCAGGTACGCTCAAGCTGTCGGCCGGACGCATCTGGCTGACGCCCGCCTCCACCCGCGTCTCGTGGATCATGGCCATTGCGAAATCCTTCGAGGCCACGTCCTTCACCACGAAGGGCTTCGCGCAATCGTTGCGCAGGCGGCCATAGGCGGCGAGCGCCGTCGTGCCCGGCGGCGCGGAGCGGATCCAGGCCTGTTCGAATTTCGGCAGGCAGGTCGGTGCCGCAGCAACGGCGCCTGAACCGAAAATCAGCGGCAACCCCAACAAGATGGCTCGTGCGTTCATTCGCCTATGATACCCAAGCCCACAGGAGAGTTCCGATGACGCCACGCCCGACCGCCCTCGCCCTTGCGCTGACCGGCGCTGCCAGCCTTTCGCATCCGGCCATCGCCAGCGACCGCCTGACCATCTACAGCGGCGACTTCGAATCCGTCGCCGCGCAGGAAGGCCGCGCCGGTGGGCCGGGCTTCGCCCTGGTGGAACGCCGTGTCGGCTTCGACCTGAAGGCCGGCGACAACGATGTCAGCCTCGCGGGCATGCCCCGCGCGATGGACGCGAGTTCCGTCGTACTCAAGCCGCTCGGTGGCGCGCAGGTGCGCGGCCAGCGTTTCGATTTCGCCGTCGCCGGGCAGGACGAACTCCTGCGCCGCGCCATCGGCCAACAGGTCACGGTGGAACAATCGGTGGGCAGCGATCGTCAGTCCTTCAGCGGCACGTTGATTTCTACTGGCAACGGTCTGACCCTCCGCCTGGCTGACGGCCGTATCCGCGTGCTGTCCACCTACTCGAGTTTCGAACTGCCGCGCCTGCCCGCTGGCGTGGTGAATGAACCCACCCTCGCCTGGCAAATCGCCGCCGATCGCGCCGGTCGCCAGGACTTCGGCCTGAACTACGCCAGTGCCGGCCTGGCCTGGCGCGCGGAGTACCGCATTGATGCCTCCGGACAGGGGAAGGCCTGCAAGATGTCGCTCGATGGCGCGGCCATGGTGGCCAATCGCTCCGGCGCCGACTTCAAGGACGTGATGCTGACCTTGGTGGCTGGTGAGCCGCGCCGCGCGCAGGCCATGGCGCAGCCGGAAATGTACGCACGCGACAAGGTCGGCGTGATGGCAATGGCGGCACCTGCCCCGCCCCAGGCCGAGGCCTCCGGTGAATACCAGGCCTACAAGTTGCCCAATCCCAGCAACCTGCCGCAGGGCAGCGTGCAGCGCCTCGCGCTGGTGGACACGGTGTCGGGCATCGAATGCGAACGCCGCTACGAATCCCGCTACGACACCGGCGACTGGCGCCCGGCCTTTCCGATCATCGACGAGAACTTCGGCGCCGGTGACGGCCAGCAACAGGCGGTGGTCGCCACGCTGCGCTTCAACAATGGCAAGGCCAAGGGCCTGGGCATCCCGCTGCCGGCTGGGCGCGTGCGCATGTTCGAAGGCAGCGATTTCCTGGGCGAAGCCAGCCTGGGCCACACCGCCGCCGGCCAGGACGTGGCGCTGGAGATCGGCAATGTCTTCGACCTTCGCGCGGAGCGCACGCGCGAAAGCTTCAAGCTCGACCGCGCCGGCCGCACCATTACTGAAACCATCAGCCTGCGCCTGACCAATGCCAAGTCCGCGCCCGTCACCGTGCGCGTGCAGGAGCGCCTGGGCCGCTGGACCGACTGGGAAATGGTCAGCAGCTCGGAGCCGTTCGAGAAGCGCAACGCCAGCGCGGTGAGCTTCGACGTGCCGGTGCCGGCGGGCGGCGAAACCAAGTTCAGCTACACGGTTCGCTATCGCTGGGCCGCTGATGTCAAACTCCCGGGCGAATAAGTCCCAGGCAGGAGTACCGGCATGATCGAGATCATCGAGCACGGCGCCATCCACGAAATCCGGATGAAGCGCCCACCCGTGAACGCCCTGAATCCGGGCCTGCTGGCGGCGCTGATCCTGGCGGTGCGCGAAGCTCCGTCACGCGGTGCCCGCGGCCTGGTCCTCAGTGGCGGCGAGAAGGTTTTTTCCGGCGGCCTGGATGTTCCGCACCTGATGGCGCAGGAACGCGCCGGCCTGGTGGAATGCTGGAGCCTGTTCTTTGAAGCGGCACTCGAACTGGCGCGCTCACCCATTCCCGTGGCGGCCGCCATTGCCGGCCACAACCCAGCCGGTGGTTGCGTGCTCGCCCTGTGCTGCGACTACCGGGTGATGGCGCGCGGACCTTTCCGCATCGGCCTCAATGAAACCCAGGTCGGCCTGGCCGTGCCCGATGCCATCCAGTACCTGCTGCGGCGCGCAGTGGGTCCGCAGCGTGCCGAGCGCATGGTGGTGGCCGGTGCCATGATCGAGTCCGAACAAGCTTTCGCGATCGGCATGGTGGACGCGCTGGCGGATGCCGAGCATGTGGGCGCGGCGGCGCTGAAGTGGCTGCAGGAATTGCTGGCCCTGCCCTCGGGCCCGATGCTCGCCACGCGCAAGTTGGCGCGCGCCGACGTGGTCGCTGCGCTCGAAGGATTCCAGCAGGACGAGATGGAAGCCTTCCTCGATGGCTGGAACTCGCCGGACAGCCAGCGCGCCTTGCAGGAACTGATGCAGCGCCTGAAGAAGTAGGCGGCTCAGGCCGGCCCGGTCGCCACCGGGCGCGAAGGGTCGCTGATCCAGCCGCTCCACGATCCCGCGTAGATACGCGCGCCGTGCAGGCCCGCGGCTTCCATCGCCAGCAAGTTCTGGCAGGCGGTGACGCCCGAGCCGCAACTCAACAGAACCTCATCCGGCGCGTGGCTTCCGATCAGCGCGAGGAATTGCTCGCGCAATATTTCCGGCGGCAGGAAAAGGCCCGCCGAAAAATTCGTCGAGGCCGGGCGATTGCCGGCGCCGGGAATATGCCCGGCGACGCGATCGAGCGGCTCGACCTCGCCGCGAAACCGCTCAGGCGCGCGCGCATCGAGCAGCGCCGCGCTGCCATCGCCCAGGCGCTGAGCGACTTCGTCGGCGCCGACGATCTGCGCCGCATCAAACTCACCGCGATACACGCTGGGCACCGGGAATTCGTAGTCCACCGTCACCGGCAGGCCCAAAGCCGTCCAGCGCGCATAGCCGCCGTCGAGCACGGCCACGCGTTCGTGGCCCAGCAGGCGCAGCAACCACCAGAAGCGCGCCGCCGCCATCGAGCCATTGTCGTTGTCGTACACCACCACCTGGTCGCCGCGGGCGATGCCCAGGCGCTCGAGCGTGGTGCAGAAATCCTTCGCGTCCGGCAAGGGGTGGCGACCTTCGCTGGCGGGCTTGGCGTGGTCGGACAAGTCGCGATCGAGGTGCACGTAGCCCGCGCGCGGAAGATGGCCGAGTTGCCAGGCGCGCTCGCCGGCGCCCGGGTCGGCGCCTGCCAACACGAAACGCGCATCCACGATGCGAAGGTCAGGAGCCTCGAGTGCGCCGGCAAGCGCTTCCGCCGATACCAGGTTCGTCCAATTCATCCGCCTCGCTCCAGTCGCTGCCGCAAATTCACCAACATGGCCGCCGTCGCGCCCCATACACGGTACGAGTCGACCACGAACTCGACCACGGTGCGGGCCTGGCCACGATAGTCCACGCGCAGCTCGCGCGCATTGGCCGGGTCCATCAGGAAATCCAGGGGCAGTTCGAATACCTCATCCACTTCGCCCGGGTCGGGCCGCGCGGAAAACTGCGGCGCCACGCTGGCCACCACCGGATAGACGTGGAAGCCGGTGATGGTGACGAAGGGATCGAGATAGCCGAGGGTCGTGGCTTGCTCGGCAGCCAAGCCAATTTCCTCCTGCGCCTCGCGCAGGGCGGCCGCCACCGGATCGCGGTCGCCCGATTCGATGCGTCCGCCCGGAAACGCGATTTGCCCCGCGTGGTGGCGAAGCGCCTCGGTACGGCGGGTCAGCACGACCTGCGTGCCCTGCCCGCGCTCCACCAATCCGACCAGCACGGCGGCGGGACGCAGCGAGCGGCCGGCATCCGGTAGCAGGTCAACGAGTTCGGGGAAGTTCCAGCCCGGGCCCGTGGGCGGCTGGTCGAGCGGATGCAGGGCGCGGCTGAAACGGGCGGGATCAAAGGCACCCACACTCATGCCCGTTCGGCCTCGCGCGCAGGCAACACGGTTTCAATCATGTGCAGGCGCTGGCTGTCATCCATATGCAGCCAGGCGGCAATTTCGGCGGCGCTGCGCAGGCAGCCCTCGCACAGCCCTTCCCGGTCCAGCGTGCATACGCCGATGCAGGGACTGAGGACAGCGCGGTAAGGGAGATTCATCAGGTAAAGCCCGCGCCGGAATGCCGGCGCGGGCGGATTGCTTACTTCGAGCTGACCAGCTTGATGTCGAAGATCACGGCCTGGCCGGGGCCGATCGGCGAACGCGGCTCGTTGCCCAGGGCCTTCTCGGACGGGATATAGACTTCCCAACGCGAACCCACCGGCATGAGCATCAGCGCGTCACGAACGCCGGCGATCGGATACTCGCTGACCTTGAAGGTCACCGGCTGCGCGGTCGGGGTGTTGTAGGTGTTGGCGAATTCCTGGCCGGTGGTGATCGAACCGCGCAGGTGCACGCTGACCGTGCTCGCGGCGGTCGGCTTCGGACCGGTGCCGGCATCAATGATCTTGTACTGGATGCCGCTCGGCAGCGTGACGACGCCGGGCTTGACCTTGTTGGCGCTCAGGAAGGCATCGGAGCGGGCCTTGTTGTCGCGCGCGACCTTTTCGAACTCGGCGCGGTCCTGGTCGGCCATGCGCTTCTGGAAGGCGCTCAGCGAAGCGGCCAGCTTGTCACCGGGAAGGGTCGGATCCTTCTTGGCATAGCCTTCCTGCACGCCACGAATGAGCGTGGCCATGTCGAGGTCAACCTTGCGGTCGGCCATGTCACGGGCCAGGTCGTAGCCGATGGCGTAGCTGAGCAGGGTCTTGTCGGACGGACCAGTGGCGGGCGCGGCAGCAGCGGGTGCGGCGGGCGCGGCGGTCTGGGCGACAACGGCGCCGGAGGCCAGGACGAGGGCCGCCACGGTGGCAGCGAGCAAACGCAACTTCATTACGAACTCTCCAGGAGGGAAAATCAGGGCGGTTCACATTCCGCAGGACGCGCTAGGATACCGGCCTGCGGGCTTTACCGCCACTGAAGCAGCCCCCCGCGGGCCCCATTCCGACCCTTTGCGCGGGACGAAGTTCCCCGGAGCCACGATGTCCTTCGAGAACCTTTTGATCCATGACCAGGACGCGATCCGCGTCATTGCGGTAAATCGGCCGGACAAGTTAAACGCGCTTAACCGGGCCACGCTCACCGAACTGAGGCAGGCGTTCAGCGAGGCCGCGGCCGACGACGCAGTTCGCGTGGTCGTCCTGACCGGTTCCGGCCCCAAGGCCTTCGTGGCCGGCGCCGACATCGCCGAGATGGGCGGCCTGAGCCCGGTGCAGGGCCGCGATTTCTCGCGCCTGGGGCAACAGCTGATGCGCAGCATCGAAACCCTGGGCAAGCCGGTCATCGCCATGGTCAATGGCTTTGCCCTGGGCGGTGGCATGGAACTGGCCATGGCCTGCCACCTGCGCATCGCCGGCGACAACGCCAAGCTCGGCCAGCCCGAGATCAACCTGGGCCTGATTCCTGGCTTCGGCGGCACCCAGCGCCTGCTGCGCCTGGCCGGCCGTTCGGCTGCGCTGGAGCTTTGCCTGCTCGGGCAGCCGGTGGACGCCACGCGCGCGCTGGCCCTGAACCTCGTGCACCGCGTGGTGCCCGCCGCCGAACTCGAAGCCGAGACGATGAAGATCGCCGGGCAGTTGGCGACCGCAGCACCACAAGCTTTGCGCGGCATCCTCGACGCCATTCTGATCGGCGGCGAAGCCTCGCTCGAAGTCGGCCTGGATTACGAAACCCAATGCTTCGCCCTGGCCTTCTCCACCGAGGACATGAAGGAAGGCACCGGCGCCTTCCTGGCGCGGCGCAAGCCGGAATTCCACGGCCGCTGACGCCATGCCCGGCGCCGCCCCTGCCCTGCCCTGCACGCGCTGCGGCGACTGCAATCCGGCCTGCCCGGAGCAGCTCTCGCCCGTGGCGATCTGGCAGGCGCTGAAGGACAACGCCGACGCGCGCGCGCTCGAACTGGGCCTGGACCGCTGCACCGGCTGCGGCGATTGCGACCGCGCCTGCCCCAGCCATATCGCGCTTTCGTCCCTGCTTGTGCAACGCCGCGACCAGTTGCGCGAGCGCACGCAATTGCTGCGGCGCGCCGCACCTGCGCGCCAGCGCTATCTGGCGCGCAACGCCCGCCTACAACGCGATGCAGACGAACGCGCCCAGCGTGAAGCGCAACTGCAGCACTCAGCCACTTCCGAAGACGCGGTGGAAGCGGCCATCGCCCGCGCGCTGGCGAAGCGCAACGCAGGGCCTTCGCGATGAAACCCGCGGCCCGCGAGGAAATGTTCAGCCGCCTGGCGGAACTCAACCCGCACCCGACCACCGAACTGGAATACCGCTCGCCCTTTGAACTGCTGGTGGCGGTGATCCTGTCGGCGCAGGCCACCGATGTCAGCGTGAACAAGGCCACGCGCGGCCTGTACGCCGTCGCCAACACACCGCAGAAGATGCTCGTGCTGGGCGAGGCGAAGCTGCGCAAGTACATCAGCAGCATCGGCCTGTTCAACACCAAGGCGGCCAATGTCATCGCCACCTGCCAGCGGCTGGTCAGCGAGTTCGATAGCCAAGTGCCAGAGGATCGCGAAGCGCTGGAGTCCTTGCCTGGGGTTGGCCGCAAGACCGCCAACGTCGTGCTGAACACCGCCTTCGGCCACCCGACCATCGCCGTGGACACGCATATCTTCCGGGTCGCCAACCGCACCGGACTGGCGCCGGGCAAGACCGTGCGCGCCGTCGAGGACAAGCTGCTCAAAGCCGTGCCGGCGCAGTATCGGCGCGATGCCCACCACTGGCTGATCCTGCACGGGCGCTATGTCTGCAAGGCGCGCAAGCCCGACTGCCCGGCCTGCGTGATCCGCGACCTCTGCGCCTTCAAGGCCAAGACCCCGGCCCCGGAGTAAGCAATCCGTAGCCCTGCGGTCATATTGGCCGCATCCGCCGGGAACCTCCTTGTCACAATAACGAAACCTTTACTGACTAGCCTGCACGGGTCCAATCCACCCACCCTCCTGGGGAACTGTCATGAAGGTTGCACCCAAGCTGCTCGCCCTCGCCGTGCTCGCGGCGCTGTCCACCCCGGCCCTGGCCGAAACCGAGTTCGACGTCATCGGCGGCTCGGAGATCTCTTTCGAAGGCCTGCTGCAGGCCGACTACAACTGGTTCAACAACGACTTCGCCAACCTCAATGGCTCGACCAATGACGGCGCCGACTCCGACTCGGGCATGCGCCGCGCCGAGCTCGTGTTCAAGGGCAAGGGCCCGGGCATGTGGAATTGGGTGGTCGGCTACGACGCCTTCGGCAAGAAGTGGCTCGATACCAATGTCAGCTACAAGTTCAGCGGCAACACCAGCGCCAGCTTCGGCCAGTTCAAGCAGCCGATCAGCCTGGAAGAGCTGAGCAGCACCAAGAACAACGACTTCGTCTCCAAGGCCATGACCACCAACCTGTATGCGATTTCGCGTCGCGTCGGCCTGGGCGTGACCACCGGTGGCGAGGACTGGACCCTGACCGGCAGCGTGTTCGGCCGCGAGCTGACCCGCAACACCGGTGAAGGCAATGGTTATGGCGCGCGTTTCACCTGGGCGCCCATGCACGACAGCGGCAAGATCCTGCACTTCGGCCTGTCCACCATCAGCTATGAAGCCAAGGACAGCCTGGCCGATGGCCGCACCCAGCTGCGCGTGCGCCCGGATGCCGACCTGTCGGGCAAGCGCCTGGTCGACAGCGGCCTGTTCACCGATGCCAACCGCATCAGCACCGTGGGCCTGGAAGGCCTGTGGGTGCATGGCCAGTTCAAGGCCCAGGCCGAGTACATGAAGAACACGATCACCCGCGACCTGCATCCGGACTTCAGCAGCGACAGCTGGTACGTGTCCGGCGTGTGGAACCTCACGGGCGAAACCTGGGGTTACAAGGGTGGCGTCGTCAGCACCCCGCTGCCCACCGAGCCGGCTTCGGGCATGTGGCAGCTGGCCGCCCGCTACGACCATGCCGACCTGAACGACGGCAGCTTCACCGCGCCCTCCACCGTCACCGGCGTGCTCGGTGGCAAGGAAAGCAACTGGACGGTCGGCGTGAACTGGTACTGGCGTTCGAACTTCAAGCTGGCCATGAACTACGTCAAGGTCAGCAGCGAGCGCTTCAACACCAGCAGCAAGCTGTTCGTGAAGGACGACCCGAGCATCCTCGAGTTCCGCGCCCAGGTTTACTGGTAAGCGCCCCGACAGCGCGGTTTCGCCGCGCTGTCATCGTCCTGTCATCTGCATGACGAATCCTGTACGCGCCGGGCAGCCAGGCTGCCCGGCCTTCCCCTTAGGAGTTCAAACGTGATTGGTTCAATCAAGTCCCGTCTCGCCGTGCTCGGCCTCGCCGCCGCCATGGCCTTCAACGTCCAGGCCCAGAATGTGACCGGCGCGGGCTCCTCGTTCGTGTACCCGGTAATGAGCAAGTGGTCGGCCGACTACCGCACCGGCAGCAAGGTGCAGGTCAACTACCAGAGCATCGGCTCCGGCGGCGGCATCGCCCAGATCAAGGCCGGCACCGTCGACTTCGGCGCTTCCGATGCCCCGCTCAAGCCCGAGGATCTCGACAAGTTTGGCCTGGGCCAATTCCCGACCGTCATCGGCGGCGTGGTGCCGGTGGTGAACGTGCCCGGTGTGGCTGCCGGCAAGATCCGCTTCACCGGCCCGGTGCTGGCCAGCATTTTCCTCGGCAAGATCAGCAACTGGAATGACCCGGCGA
This sequence comes from uncultured Gammaproteobacteria bacterium, assembly GCA_966096795.1. GTDB lineage: Bacteria > Pseudomonadota > Gammaproteobacteria > Xanthomonadales > Xanthomonadaceae > Arenimonas. The sequence goes on along the minus strand of CBHTVR010000027.1, from coordinate 13,810 downwards.
TCGCCGCGATCAACCCGGGCATGAGCCTGCCCAACCTGCCGATCCGCGTCGTGCATCGCTCGGACGGTTCCGGCACCACCTTCAACTTCGTCAACTACCTGGCCAAGGTCAGCCCGGAGTGGAAGTCCGGCGTGGGCGAAGGCACTTCAGTGAAGTGGCCGGCCGGCTACGGTGGCAAGGGCAATGAAGGCGTCGCCGCCTATGTGAAGCAGCTCAAGGGCAGCATCGGCTATGTCGAGCTGTCGTATGCGCTGCAGAACAAGATGTCCTTCGCCGCCATGCAAAACGCCGCCGGCAAGTGGGTGCAGCCGAACGCCGAAAGCTTCGCCGCCGCCGCTGCCAGCGCCGACTGGTCAAAGGCCAAGGATTTCTACCTGGTCATGACCAATGCCCCGGGCGAGCAGAGCTGGCCGATCACCGCCAGCGTGTTCGTGATCATGTACAAGCAACCCAAGAACGCTGCCTCGGCCAAGGCCGCCAAGCAGTTCTTCACCTGGGTCTTCGCCAATGGCGACGAGCAGGCCAAGAAGCTGGACTACGTGCCGCTGCCGCCGGCCCTGGTCAAGCAGATCGAAGCCTACTGGGCCGCCAACTTCAAGTTCTGATCGCCACGCAATCCACGCGCGCGCACCCGTCCGGGTGCGCGTTCGTTTTCCGGACCCACGCTGAGACCCCGGCACAAGACTTTGACTGAATGAGCACCCCCGCCGCGCTGCCACAACCCACCGACCTGACCGGCGCTGCTGACGCGCGCAAGGATGCCTTCTTCCGTGTCCTGGTCACCGCGGCCGGCCTGTTCGTGCTGCTGGCCCTGGTGGGCGCGGCCCTGTCGATGTTCTGGGGCGGCCGCCTGGCTTTCGAAACCTTCGGCTGGAAGTTCCTGAGCACTCAGGAATGGGATGTTCCCGCCAGCAACTTCGGCGCGCTGGTGCCGATCTACGGCACGCTGGTCACCGCAGGCATTGCCATGCTGATCGCGGTGCCGGTGAGTTTCGGCATCGCCGTCTTCCTGACCGAGGTCGCGCCGAACTGGATGCGCGGCCCGGTGTCAGCAGCGATTGAATTGCTCGCGGGCATTCCTTCCATCATCTACGGCATGTGGGGTTTGTTCGTTCTCGCGCCATGGCTAAGCGAGCACGCCTACCCGTGGATCAACGACCACATGGGCACCTGGCCCATCCTGGGCCCCTTGTTCACCGGCCCGCCGCTGGGCATCGGCATGCTGACCGCCGGCCTGGTGTTGGCGATCATGGTCATTCCCTTCATCAGTTCGGTGATGCGCGAAGTCTTTCTTACCGTTCCCGGCCGCTTGAAGGAGTCCGCGTATGCGCTGGGTTCAACCACTTGGGAAGTGGTGTGGGACGTGGTGCTGCCCTATACGCGCTCGGCGGTGATCGGCGGCATCTTCCTGGGCCTGGGTCGCGCACTTGGCGAAACCATGGCGGTGACGTTCGTCATCGGCAATGCCTACAACGTGTCAGCTTCGCTGCTTGAACCGGGCACCTCGATCGCCTCGACCATCGCTAACGAGTTCGGCGAAGCGGTGGACCCGCTGCACAAGTCCACCCTGCTGGCCCTGGGCTTCCTGCTGTTCGTGCTGACCTTCATCGTGCTGAGCATCGCCAAGCTGATGCTGATGCAGCTCAAGCGCCGGGAGGGCCGCTGATGAACGCCTCCGAGCGCCTGTACCTGCGCCGCAAGCTGGTGGACCGCGCAGCGATGCTGCTGTCCCTGCTCGCCGCCGCCTTCGGCCTGATGTGGTTGATCTGGATCCTGTGGACCACGGTCAGCAAGGGCGTGGCCAACCTCAATCTCGACCTGTTCACCATGATGACGCCGCCGCCGGACGAGCGCGGCGGCTTGTTGAACGCCTTCTTCGGCAGTGCCGTCATCAGCCTGCTGGCGGTGCTGATCGGCACGCCCCTGGGCATTGCCGCAGGCACCTATCTCGCCGAGTACGGCAATCACTCGCGCCTCGGCAAGATGGTGCGCTTTGTCAACGACATCCTGCTGTCGGCGCCCTCGATCGTGCTGGGCTTGTTCGTGTACGCGCTGGTGGTGGTGCAGTTCGGGCATTTCTCCGCTTTTGCCGGCGCCATCGCGCTCGCCTTCATCGCCCTGCCCGTGGTCGTGCGCACCACCGACGAAATGCTGCGCCTGGTGCCGAGCGCGATGCGCGAAGCGGCGCTGTCCCTGGGCATTCCGCAGTGGAAGGTCACGGTGCAGGTGCTGTATCGCTCGGCCCTGCCCGGCATCGTCACCGGCGTGCTGCTGGCGCTGGCGCGCATCAGCGGCGAAACCGCGCCCCTGCTGTTCACCGCCTACAGCAACCAGTTCTGGAGCACCGACCTGAATGCGCCGATGGCCAATGTGCCGATGGTGATCTTCCAGTTCGCGATGAGCCCCTACGAAAGCTGGAATTCGCTGGCCTGGGCCGGCGCCTTCGTTGTCACCATGTTTGTCCTGCTGCTCGGTATTGCCGCCCGCGCCATCCTCTTGCGCAACAAGGTTCGCCATGACTAAAGCTACTTTTTCCACGCTGTCTTCGGCCGCGCTGATGCCCGAGCCGGCGGCGCGCCTGTCCGAAGCCAAGCTCAGCGCCCGCGGCCTGGACTTCTTCTACGGTGCCGACCAGGCCCTGCGCGGCGTGAATCTCGACGTGCCCAAGCGCAAGGTCACCGCGCTGATCGGCCCGTCGGGCTGCGGCAAGTCCACCCTGCTGCGCGTGTTCAACCGCATCTACTCGCTGTACCCGGGCCAGCGCGCGGCGGGCGAAGTGCGCCTGGACGGCGAGAACGTGCTCGACCCGCGCTATTCGCTCAATCGCCTGCGCAGCAAGGTCGGCATGGTGTTCCAGAAGCCGGTGCCCTTCCCGATGTCCATCTACGACAACGTGGCCTACGGTATCCGCCACCACGAGTCGCTGTCGCGCAAGGCCATGGACGAGCGCGTGGAAATCGCCCTGCGCCAGGCCGCGCTCTGGGACGAAGTGAAGGACAAGCTCAAGAACAATGGCCTGGGCCTGTCCGGCGGCCAGCAGCAGCGCCTGTGCATCGCCCGCGCGGTGGCGCTGAAACCCGAGGTGCTGCTGTTCGACGAGCCGACTTCGGCGCTCGACCCGATCGCCACCGGCAAGATCGAGCAGCTTTTCGCCGAGCTCAAGCAGCAGTTCACCATCCTCATCGTTACCCACAACATGCAGCAGGCGGCGCGCTGCTCGGACTTCACCGCCTTCATGTACCTGGGCGAGCTGGTCGAACACGGCGTGACCGAAACCATCTTCACCAAACCCTCGAAGCAGCAGACCGAGGACTACATCACGGGACGATTCGGATGAGCGACCACATCGTAAAGAGCTTCGACTCCGAGCTCGAGCGCCTGTACGGCGAAATCACCCGCATGGGCGAGATCGCCACGGCCCAGCTCGACGCCGCCATTGACGTGATGCTGCGCCGTGACACCCGCGCCGCCGAGCGCGTGGTCGCCAACGACGAGGCCATTGATGCGCTGGAGCACGAGGTCAGCCACGACGTGCTGCGCCTGCTGGCCCTGCGCCAGCCGATGGCCCGCGACCTGCGCGAGGTCTACGGCGCCCTGCGCATTTCCAGCGATATCGAGCGCATCGGCGACTACGCCGCCAACGTGGCCAAGCGTTCGATGGTGCTGAACCAGGCTTCGCCGGTCGCCGCCGTGCACGGCCTGCCGGCCCTGGCCAAGACCGCAAACGCCCTGGTGCGCGACGCCATCACGGCCTTTCGGACCCGCGACGACGCCCTGGCCCTGGAAGTGCGCAACCGCGATGCCGAACTGGACCTTCAGTACACCGGCCTGTTCCGGGAACTGCTGACCTACATGATGGAAGACCCGCGCAACATCACCCCCTGCGCGCACCTGCTGTTCATGGCCAAGAACATCGAGCGCATTGGCGACCACGCCACCAATATCGCCGAAAACACCTGGTTCATCGTGCGCGGCGACACCCTGCCCACGGGCCGGGAAAAGCGCGACACCACCAGCCAGTAAGCGCGGCTCTCACGCCTCCCTCACGCCCGCCCCCGCCGCCCTCCGGCCGGGGCGGCGCAGCCCTGTTTGCGGTAAACTGGCGGGGCTCGATGCTCGGTACGGGAGATTGCCTCCGGGGAACATTCCGAAGGCTGCCGAAGGCGCAAACGCCCGTAATCGCTCAGGAACCAGAACCGTACCGCGCGAGCGACTCTGGAGAGACCGGCCAAGCCGGCGCCGAAGGTGCATGGGTCCGCGAGATGGACTCAAAACTCTCAGGCAAAAGGACAGAGTGGGGCGCTCCGTGCAGCACGCACGGCCCACTCTTGTCCGGAGTTTCCATGTCGCGCGAATCCCTGAGCCAACTCGAACACCACGGCGCCTTCCTCGAGCGCCACATCGGCCCGAACCCGGAAGAAATCGCGCAGATGCTCGCCGTCGTCGGCCAGCCCTCGCTCGAGGCGATGGTGGACGCGATCGTGCCGGCCAGCATCAAGTCACCCGCACCGCTGGCCTTGCCCGCCCCGGTCACCGAAACCGAAGCGCTGGCGCAGATCCGCAAGATCGCCGACAAGAACCTGGTGTTCCGCAGCTTCATCGGCCAGGGCTACTACGGCACCCATACGCCCAACGTCATCCTGCGCAACGTGCTCGAGAATCCGGCCTGGTACACGGCCTACACGCCCTACCAGGCGGAAATCTCGCAAGGCCGCATGGAAGCACTGATCAACTTCCAGACCATGGTCGCCGACCTGACGGGCATGGAGATCTCCAACGCCTCGCTGCTCGATGAAGGCACGGCCGCTGCTGAAGCCATGACCCTGGCCAAGCGCACGGGCAAGAGCAAGTCCAACCTGTTCTTCGTTTCGCGCGACTGCCACCCGCAGACCCTCGCCGTCATCCAGACCCGAGCCGAAGGCTTGGGCATTGACGTGCAGGTCGGCGATGACGCCGCTGCCGCTACCGCCGATGCCTTTGGCGTGCTGCTGCAATACCCCTGCAGCACCGGCGAGGTGAAGGATTACCGCGCCATCGCCGAAGCCGTGCACGCGCGCGGCGGCGTGGTCGCTGCCGCTGCCGACTTGCTGGCGCTCACCCTGCTTACGCCTCCGGGCGAATGGGGCGCGGATATCGTCGTCGGCAACAGCCAGCGCTTTGGCGTGCCCTTTGGTTTCGGCGGCCCGCATGCCGCCTTTCTGGCCTGCAAGGACGCCTTCAAGCGCTCCATGCCCGGTCGCCTGATCGGCGTGTCCATTGACGCGCTCGGCCATCCCGCCTATCGCCTCACGCTGCAGACGCGCGAGCAACACATCCGCCGCGAGAAGGCGACTTCGAATATTTGCACGGCGCAAGTCTTGCTCGCCGTGATGGCCAGCATGTACGCCGTGTACCACGGCCCCGACGGCCTGCGCCGAATCGCTCGCCGCACCCATCGCCTGGCGTCGATCTTCGCCGCCGGTTTGAAGCAGGCCGGCATCGCCACCAACACCGGTTTCTTCGACACCGTGCACGTCACCGGAATTGATGCCGGCAAGATCCACGCCGCCTCGCGCGCCCAGCGCATGAACCTGCGCGAGATTGACGCCAGCCAACTGGCCGTGGCCTTCGACGAAACCTGCACGCGCAAGCATGTCGAGGCGCTGTGGACGCTGTTCGGCGTCAGCGCGAGCGTGGATGCGCTCGATGCCAGCGTCGACGACGCGATGCCTGCGGGCCTGCGCCGCACTTCGCCCTTCATGACCCACCCGGTGTTCAACACCCACCACAGCGAGCACGAGTTGCTGCGCTACCTTCGCCAGCTCGCCGACAAGGACCTGGCCATGGATCGCACCATGATCCCGCTGGGTTCCTGCACCATGAAGCTCAACGCCACCAGTGAAATGATCCCGGTGACCTGGCCGGAGTTCGCGCATATCCATCCGCTGGCGCCGGCCGAGCAGACCCGCGGTTACAAGGAACTGGTGGACACGCTCGAAGCCATGCTGGTCGAGTGCACCGGCTATGACGCCGTCAGCCTGCAGCCGAACTCCGGCGCGCAGGGCGAGTTCGCCGGCCTGCTGGCGATCCGCGGCTATCACCGCTCGCGCAATGAAGGTCACCGCAACATCTGCCTGATCCCCGAGTCCGCGCACGGCACCAACCCGGCCTCGGCGCAGATGTGCGGCATGGAAGTCGTGGTGGTGAAGTGCGACAGCAACGGCAATGTCGATGTCGCCGACCTGCGCGCCAAGGCCGAGAAGCATTCGGCCAACCTGGCCGCACTGATGATCACCTACCCGTCCACGCATGGCGTGTTCGAGGAAGCCGTGGTCGAGATCTGCGAGATCGTCCATGCCCATGGCGGCCAGGTCTATACCGACGGTGCCAACATGAATGCGCTCGTCGGCTTGGCGAAGCCGGGCAAGTACGGCTCGGACGTGTCGCACCTGAACCTGCACAAGACCTTCTGCATTCCGCACGGCGGCGGCGGCCCGGGCGTGGGCCCGACCGCGGTGAAGTCGCACCTGGCGCCTTTCCTGCCCGCCACTTACGGCGAAGAGAAGGCCGTGGGCATGGTCAGCGCCGCCAGCTACGGCAGCGCCAGCATCCTGCCGATCAGCTGGATGTATATCGCCATGATGGGCGCGGAAGGTTTGCGCCGCGCGACGCAGGTTGCGCTGCTCAACGCCAACTACGTCGCCAAGCGTTTGGCGCCGCACTATCCGACCCTTTACACCGGCCGCAGCGGCCTGGTCGCGCACGAATGCATCCTGGACCTGCGCCCACTCAAGGACAGCACCGGCATCAGTGCCGAGGACGTGGCCAAGCGCCTGATCGATTTCGGCTTCCACGCGCCGACGCTGAGCTTCCCGGTCGCCGGCACGCTGATGGTGGAGCCGACCGAGAGCGAAGCACTGCCGGAACTCGATCGTTTCATTGACGCCATGATCGAGATCCGCGAGGAGATCCGCGCGATTGAAGACGGCCGCCTCGACCGCGAAGACAATCCGCTCAAGCACGCCCCGCACACCGCCAGCATGGTCGCCGGCAGCGAGTGGGCGCACGCCTATCCGCGCGAACTCGCCGCCTTCCCGCTGCCCTCGCTCAAGCATGCCAAGTACTGGCCGCCGGTGGCGCGCGTGGACAATGTCTATGGCGACCGCAACATCATGTGCGCCTGCGTGCCGATGGACGCCTTCAAGGAGCCGGAGGACGCGTGAGTCCTGCGAAGCGCCGATGAACTCCGACAACCCTGCCTGGGCGCTGGACCTCGACGCCGCCCGGCAGGGCGAGCCGGCCGCCCTGGAACGCGTGCTGCGCCGGTCGCGTCAGGACCTGCGCCGCTACGCCGAGTACCACTGCGAGATCAACGACGTCGAAGACGCGGTGCAGGAGTCGCTGTTCACCGTCTCGCGCAAGCTCATGGACCTGCGCCAGCTCGAGAGCTTCGCCTCCTGGCTGTTCCGCATCGTCAAGCGCGAGTGCAACCGCTACAAGCGCGTGCGCCGGCGCCTGGGCCATGTGCCGATCAGCGAGGACATCGTCGGGCCGGACTGGCCGGAGGCCAGCCACCTCACTCGTGACGTGGCGAACGCGGTTGCCGCGCTGCCCGCGCACTACCGCGAGGTGCTGCTCCTGCGGGATCTCGAAGGACTGGCGCTGGCGGAGCTCGCAGACAAGCTCGGACTGACGCTGCAGGCAGCAAAGGCGCGCCTGCACCGCGCCCGCAGCCTGGCACGCGAACACCTGATGGCCTAGACGGGACCGGCCGCCGCAACTGCTATCCTGCGGACATGGAAACAACGCCCCCCAAACCGCGCATGGCCGAGCGCTTCCGCGGCTTCCTGCCCGTGGTTGTGGACGTGGAAACCGGCGGCTTCGATTGCAACCGGCACGCCCTGCTCGAGATCGCCGCGATTCCCATTTTGGTCGATGACGAAGGCCGCTTCAGTTGCGGCACCACGGTCAGCACGCATGTGGACCCCTTCCCTGGCTCGGTGCTCGATCCGAAGTCGCTGGAAGTCACCGGCATTGACGTGAACCATCCCTTCCGCGACGCCAAGCCCGAGCGCGAGGCGCTCGACATCATCTTTCGCCACGTGCGCACGGCCTGCAAGGACGCCGGCTGCCAGCGCGCCATCCTGGTCGGCCACAACGCGCATTTCGATCTTGGCTTCATCAATGCCGCGGTGGCGCGGGTCGCGCACAAGCGCAATCCCTTCCACCCCTTCAGCACCTTCGACACCGTTACCCTGGCCGGCATGGCTTACGGCCAGACCGTGCTCAGCCGCGCCATGCAGGCGGCCCAGTTGGACTGGGACGATGCCCAGGCGCATTCGGCGGTGTACGATGCCGAACGCACCGCCGAACTGTTTTGCACCGTGCTCAACCGTTGGGAGAAACAGCCATGATCCACGACAGCATCCTGGGTACCGTCGGCCGCACGCCGGTCGTTCGCATCAACCGCCTCGCGCCCAAGGGCGTCGAGATGTACGTGAAGGTCGAAGCCTTCAATCCGATGTCCTCGGTGAAGGACCGGCTGGCCCTGGCCATCATCCTCGATGCCGAAGCGCGGGGCGTGCTCAAGCCCGGCCAGATGGTGGTCGAGGCGACCTCGGGCAATACCGGCATCGCGCTGGCGATGGTCTGCGCGGCGCGCGGCTATCCCTTCGTGGCGATCATGGCCGATTCGTTTTCCATCGAGCGACGCAAGCTGATGCGCGCGCTTGGCGCGAAGGTCATCCTGACGCCTGCCGCGGAACGTGCCACCGGCATGTTGAAGAGGGCTGAGGAATTCGCCGCCAAGTACGGCGCCTTCTACGCGCAACAGTTCGACAACCCGGCCAACCCCGCATATCACCGCAGCACCACCGGCCCGGAAATCCTGCAGGATTTCGCCGGCCGCCGGCTGGACTGGTGGGTCACCGGCTGGGGCACCGGCGGCACCATGACCGGCGCCGGCCAGATGCTGAAGGCCGCGCGTCCGGACATCCGCATCGTCACCACCGAGCCTGCGGGCGCGGCCATGCTCAAGGGCGCCGACTGGGCGCCGCACAAGATCCAGGGCTGGACGCCGAACCTGGTGCCCTCCGTGCTCGATCGCGGCATCTACGACCACAACCTGCCCGTCACCGATGAAGTGGCGCGCGACACCGCGCGGCTGCTGGCCACGCAGGAAGGCATCTTCTGCGGCATCTCCTCGGGCGGCACCTTCGCGGCGGCCTTGCAGGTTGCACGTGAACACGCCAAGGCTGGCGACGTGATCCTGGCCATGCTGCCCGACACCGGCGAGCGCTATCTGTCCACCTTCCTGTTCGAAGGCGTGAACGAAGGTTCCGACGAAGAATGGCTGGCGACGCTGTAGTCGCCCACCGGGACGAGGTCACTGCCTGATGGCGCGCTTCGCGTTCTACCACCACCCGCTGTCGTCCTACTGCCAGAAGGTTTCGATTGCGCTGGCGGAACTGGGCGTGGAGCACGAGCGCCACATCGTCAACCTGGGCGATCCGGGTGAGCGCGCGGCCTTCGTGGCGAAGTGGCCCACCGCCAAGATCCCGCTGCTGGTCGACCTGCAGCGGGATTTGGTGATCCCCGAAACCTCGATCCAGATCGAGTACCTCGACCGCCACGCCTTGGAAGGCCGCAGCCTGTTTCCCTCGGGGCGCGGCGGCGCGGCGCTGGACGCCGACCTGCAGGCGCGGCTCTGGGACCGGCTGATGGACTGCTACCTGATGACGCCGATGCAGCAAATTGTCGGCGACCGCCTGCGTCCGCAGGACCAGCGCGATGCGCTCGGCGTCAGCCGCGCTCGTGACGTGATCGCCGGCAGCTACCAGATGATGGAATCACGCCTGGCCGAATCGCGCTGGCTCGGCGGCGAAGATTTCAGCATCGCTGATTGCAGCGCGTTCCCGGCGCTTTGGTACGCGAACACCCTGCAGGCGATTGGATCGGAAACACCGCACTTGCTGGCCTATTTCCGGCGCTTGCTCGAGCGCCCATCGGTGCAGGCGGCGCTCGCCGAGGCCCGGCCCTGGCTCAAATACTATCCGTACGCAGAGTCGGTCCCCGCGGAATTTCTTTGAGCCACGGGCTGCTCAATCTGGGCGGCACGCAACAACGCTTGCTCAGGCAGCTGCTGATGTCACCGGGCGGCTGCACCGTCGAAGACCTCTGCCTGCGACTCAAGCTCAGCCACAACGCCGTACGCCAGCACCTTACTGCGCTGGGTTCGCGTGGCTTCCTCGAGCGCGTGGACGCGATTGCCAGCGGCGGCCGGCCGCAGTTGCGCTATGGCATCACCCTGTCGGGTCGCGAGTTGTTCCCGCGCAACTACGGCGCCATCGCCGGCGCGCTGTTGACGCGCCTGGAAGCGCACCTGGGCGACAAGGCAGTCGGTGAATTGCTGGTCGACCTGGGCGCCTCGGTGGCGGCATCGCAATTGCCGTTGCCGGCGACCGAGGATTCCGAAGCCCTGGTGAAGGCGGTGGCGGAGCGCCTGGACAGCCTGGGCTATGAAGCAGTCGCCGCGCGCGCTTCCGGCGAGTGGCAGGTGGAGGCATTCAACTGCGTGTTTCATTCGCTCGCGCGCCAGAACCCGCAGGTCTGCAAGTTCGACCTCGCCTACATGGAAGCGATCAGCGGAAGAAAGGTGGCGCTGACTGCCTGCGTGCTGCACGGCGAGCACGTCTGCCGCTTCAAGATCAAATAGCCGGGCTCCTGAATACCTTTCCCAAAGGCTTTACACATATATCTATTCCGTGATGGCCCGGGCTCGCGCACAGTCGCCCCGACGCCGCAGCCGCGGTGGCACAACCCACGGAGTGACTCCATGAAATCCCTCGCCCTCGGCGCTGCCTTCCTTGCCAGCGCACTACTCTCCCCGACCGGCCTCGCCCACGAAGGACACGATCACGCTGCCGCCGCGACCGCGCCATCAGCAAGCACCATCAATGCCAAGCAAGCCGCCACTCGCGCGGTTCTGCGCGACCTGTGGGTCGAGCACGTGTTCTGGATTCGCAACTACGTCACGGCCAGCGCCAGTGGCAATGCCAAGCAGAAGCAAGTCGCAGCCGACCAGGTGGTGGCCAACGCCACCGCGATCTCCGGCGCGATTGGCAGCTTCTATGGCAAGCCCGCGGGCGATCACATGCTGCAGCTGCTGGCGGGGCATTGGGGCGCGGTGAAGGCGTACAGCGATGCCAGCTTTGGCAATGACCAGGCCGGCCAGCAGAAGGCCACCACGGCATTGATCGCGAACGCGAAAGAGATCGCTGCCTTCCTCGCCAAGGCCAATCCCTACTTGCCCGAGGCCACGCTGGTGAGCTTGCTGTCGGCGCATGGCGCGCACCACATCGCCCAGATCCAGCAGATACAGCAGGGTAACTACGAAGGCGAGGCCAAGACCTGGGAGGCGATGCGCGCGCACATGTTCGTCATCGCCGATGCCCTTGCGGATGCATTGGCCAAGCAGTTCCCGGCGAAGTTCTGAAGCAGGCAAACCTCGGCGCTGGGCTGCGCATCGCCGGGTTCAAGCATACGCAAGCGCCCTGACCGGGGCGCTTGCACTCATGCCGCAGGCGGGCGCTTGCGCGTGGCCCAGGTCCAGATGCCATAAGCCGAGATCGCCATCCAAGCGGTCTCGATGAACAACACCGACCAGTTCATTTCCTTCGCGTACCACACCGGGCACAGGATGCCGGCGGCACCGACCAGGTTGAGCAGCGAATAGACCACGCCATCGCCGCTCATGCGCCGTGCCTGCAGGGCCGCGTAAGCCACCAGCACCAGCAGCACGCCGGCAAAGCCGATGAAGTCATACCACTTCAATTCCATCATTTGCCGATCTCCATTCTCTGGCGCACCGCTTCGAACAGGGCCACGCCGGTGGCCACCGAGACATTGAGGCTTTCCATCTCGCCGGGCATGGGAATCCTTACCAGACTGTCGCAATGCTCACGCGTGAGCCGGCGCATGCCCTCGCCTTCGCCGCCGAGCACGAGGGCGACATTGCCCTTGAGGTCGAGCGAGTGCAGGCCGGCGCTGGCGCTGCCATCCAGGCCATACACCCACACGCCGGCCTCCTTGATGTTGCGCAAGGTGCGTGCCAGGTTGGTCACACTGATGACAGGAATGCGATCCGCCGCGCCCGCCGACGTCTTGCGCACGGTGGCATTGATTGGCGCCGCCTTGTCCTTGGGAATGAGCACGGCCGTAACCGCCGCCGCCGCGGCGCTGCGCAAGCAGGCGCCGAGGTTGTGCGGGTCCTGCACGCCGTCAAGCACCAGGATCAGGGCCTTGCCGCCGGCCTCGTCAATCAGGCCTTGCAGGGCCGATTCCTCGACCTGGCGCGGCGCTTCGTAGCGCGCGATCACGCCCTGGTGGCGCAGGCCGCCGGCAACGCCATCGAGCGCCTGCAGCGCGACCCGTCGCACCGAAATCTCGTGCCGGCGCGCGGTTTCCTCGATTTCCACCAGGCGCGGGTTCTTGCTGCCGGCTTCCAGCAGCACTTCGCGCACATGCGAAAGATCGTGTTCCAAGGCCGAAGCCACGGCATTGATGCCCGCGATCCAGCTGCCCTTGCTACTCATTGCCTGATCCCCTGTTGCTAACGTGCCCGCGCCTTACTCGGCCCAGGCTTTCTTTTTCTTTTCGGCTTCCGGCAGCACCAACTTGAAGTCGATGCGGCGGTCCTCGACGCTGGCGCGCAACACCAGCACGCGCACGGCATCGCCCAGGCGCCAGCCCAGGCCTTTGCGCTCGCCCTTGAGCGATTTTCGCAACGGGTCGAAGTGGTAATAGTCGTGCGGCAACTGGGTCACGTGCACCAGGCCGCTGACCTTGGAGGTGTTCAACTCCACGAACAGGCCGAAGCTGGTGACGCCGCTGACCACGCCGTCGAACTCGCTGCCGACATGCTGTTCCATCCAGGCGCTGCGATAGCGCTCGTCCACCTCGCGCTGGGCCTCGTCGGCGCGGCGCTCCTTCTCGGAGCACTGCAGGCACATCGCCGCCATTTCCACGGGCGAATAGCGGAAGCCATCGGCATTGCCCTTCATCAGCGCGTGCTTGAGCGAACGGTGCAGCAGCAGGTCCGGATAGCGGCGGATGGGCGAAGTGAAATGCGCGTACGCCTCCAGCGCCAGGCCGAAGTGGCCCTTGTTGTCGGTGGCGTACACGGCCAGCGACTGCGAGCGCAGCAGTACCGTTTCCAGCAGCGCGGCGTCCGGGCGGGCGCGGATCTTCTTCAGCAGCTGGGTGAAGTCCCGGGGCTGCACCTGCTTCCAGGGCGGAAGGCGCAGGCCAAACTCGGACAGGTATTCCAGCAGGTCGGCGTACTTCTGCTCCGGCGGGCGATCGTGCACGCGGAAGGGCGCGGGAATGTTCTTGGCCAGGATGAAGCGCGCGGCCTCGACATTGGCCGCGATCATGCATTCCTCGATCAGCTTGTGGGCGTCGTTGCGCGCCAGCATGCCGCCCTGGATGACCTCGCCCTTGGTGTCGAGCATGAAGCGTACTTCGCTGGACTCGAACTCGATGGCGCCGCGCTGGGCCCGCGCCTTGGCCAGGATCTGGTAGAGCTGGTGCAGGCGTTCGATCTGCGGCATCAGGCCGCCGACGCAGGCGATGGCGTCGGGGTCTTTTTCGCCGATGGCATTCCAGACCTGGGTGTAGGTCAGGCGCGCATGCGAGTTCATCACCGCTTCGTAGAACTTCGACTTCGTTACCTGGCCGTCGAAGTCCACGTGCATGTCGCAGACGAAGCACAAGCGATCGACCTTGGGCTTGAGCGAGCAGATGCCGTTGGACAGGGTCTCGGGCAGCATCG
>CBHTVR010000026.1:0-41949 GCA_966096795.1 uncultured Gammaproteobacteria bacterium | reverse complement strand
GGGCGGGGGGCGGGGTGCGCCACCACGCGCGCCGCGCGACGGGCGCCCCCGCACGCCGCCGGCACGCCACAGCACGGCAGGGTGCCGACTTGAGGACTCCGGTGCCGAGGCTGGAGTAGGCGAGGGCCGGTGGGCATTTTCACAAAGCCGGTAACGTGCGGCGACTGAAAATGCCCACCGGCCCTCGCCCACCGCACAAGCAATCAGTCAGCCAGCAAGGCCTTGATCAGGGCGTCATGCCGCGACTGCTGGACGTGCCTGCGCAGGCGGCTCGCCAGGAAGATGTGTTGCATGTCGCGGACCGCCGTTTCGAAGACGTCGTTGACGATGACGAAATCGAATTCGTCGTAGTGGCTCATTTCCGTGCGCGCGGCCGCCAGGCGGCGGGCGATGACCTCTTCGCTGTCCTGCCCGCGACTGCGCATGCGCGATTCCAGCGCTTCGCGCGAAGGCGGCAGGATGAACACGCCCAGCGCTTCCGGCATCAGCGCCTTCACTTGGCGCGCGCCCTGCCAGTCGATTTCCAGCAGCACGTCCAAGCCCGCGGCCAGTTGCGGCTCGACCGATTGCCGGGCCGTGCCCTTGTAGTCGCCATGCACCAGCGCGTGCTCGAAGAAATCGCCGGCGGCGATCATGCGTTCGAACTCTTCGGTGCTGATGAAGTGGTAGTGCTGGGCATGGCGCTCGCCGGGGCGTGGCGCGCGCGAGGTGTAGGAGATGGAGAGCGCGATACCCGGCGTGTCCTTGAGTACCGCGTTGACGATGCTCGACTTGCCCGCGCCCGAAGGCGCCGCGACGATGAACAGGGTGCCGCGCGCGGGGGTCGTCATGGACTCACTCAAGGTTCTGCACCTGCTCGCGCAGCTGCTCGATCAATACTTTCAGCTCGACCGCGGCCTGGGTGGTGCGGCTGTCCACTGACTTCGAACCCAGGGTGTTGGCCTCGCGGTTGAACTCCTGCATCAGGAAGTCCAGGCGCCGGCCCACGGCTTCGGGCAGGGCGAACACGCGCCGACCTTCGGCGACATGGCTGGCCAGACGATCGAGTTCCTCGTCCACATCAATCTTCTGCAGGTTCAGCACCACTTCCTGCTCCAGCCGACCGGGGTCGAGCGGCAACTTCAGGTCGGCAAGCTTGTTGTCGAGCTTGGCGCGCAGGGCGGCGCGGATTTCCGGCAGCCAGCCTTTCACCTGCCCGGCGATGCGTTCGATGCCGTCCAGGCGTTCGTGCATCACGGCGGCGAGCTTGGCGCCTTCGCGTTCGCGCGCGGCGACGAATTCGCCCAAGGTCTGTTCGAGCAGCGACAGCGCCGCAGCCTGCAGACCCGCCTGGTCCAGTTCGGCTTCCTCGACCACGCCGGGGTAGCGCAGCAGCTCGACGAAATCGATGCCCATGCCGGGGAAGCTGCCGTGATGCTTGCGCGCCAGCAGGGCCAGTTGGGCCAGCAGCGCATCGTTGACGGTCAGCTGGCCGCGCTCGCCCGGCGCCAGGCGCAGGCGAAAGCTCAGGTCCACCTTGCCGCGCGAGACCTTCTGCGCGACCTTTTCCCGGAACGCGGTCTCGGCAGCGCGCAGTTCCTCGGGCGCGCGCACCGACAACTCGAGGAAGCGGTGGTTGACCGAGCGCAGTTCGCAGGCCAGATGGCCGCCCGCGACGGCGCGCTCGCAGGTGGCGAAGGCGGTCATGCTGCGGATCATGGCGGGCGGCGCTCCCAGAAAAGGCCGGCAGGCTGAGGGCGAATGGTAATCTAGCCGACCCCGTCTTTGTCGGAACCTCCATGTCCCCTGTCTCCCGGCCCAGCGGCCGCGCCTTCGACCAGATGCGCGATGTGCGCATCGAACGCCAGTTCACCAAGCACGCCGAGGGCTCGGTGCTGGTCAGCTTCGGCGACACGCGCGTGCTGTGCACCGCCAGCGTCGAGAGCCGCGTGCCCGGCTTCCTGCGCGGCAAGGGCGAAGGCTGGGTCACCGCCGAGTACGGCATGCTGCCTCGGTCCACGCACGAGCGCATGGACCGCGAAGCCGCGCGCGGCAAGCAGGGCGGGCGCACGCTGGAAATCCAGCGCCTGATCGGCCGCTCCCTGCGCGCCTGCGTCGACCGGCGCGCGCTCGGCGAGCGCAGCATCACCCTGGACTGCGACGTGCTGCAGGCCGATGGCGGCACCCGCACCGCCGCCATCACTGGCGCCTATGTGGCCCTGTGCGATGCGATTTCCGTGCTCAAGAAGCGCGGCGACATCAAGACCGACCCCGTCGTCGGCGCGATCGCTGCCGTGTCCGTAGGCATCTTCCAGGGCGTGCCGGTGCTTGACCTGGACTACGCCGAAGACGCCAACTGCGACACCGACATGAATGTGGTGATGAACGATGGCGGCGGCTTCATTGAATTGCAGGGTACGGCCGAAGGCCATGCCTTCCGCCGCGGCGAGCTCGACAGCCTGCTGGCCCTGGCCGAGAAGGGCGTGACCGAACTGGTCGCGCTACAGCGCGCCGCGCTGGGCTTGCTGGCCTGATTCAACACGCGGCCCTGTCATGAAGACCCTGGTCCTGGCCACCTCCAACCGCGGCAAGCTCGAGGAAATGCAGCCGCTGCTCGCCGGTTGTGGTCTGCACCTGGTCGCACAGTCCGAACTCGGCGTGCAGGACGCCATCGAAGACGGCAAGACCTTCGTCGAGAACGCGCTGATCAAGGCGCGCCACGCCTGCGCCGTCACCGGCCTGCCGGCCCTGGCCGATGATTCGGGCCTGGTGGTTGACGCGCTTGGCGGCGCGCCCGGACTGATCAGCGCCCACTACGCAGGCGTGCATGGCGACAGCGCCGGCAACATCGCCCGCGTGCTGCGCGAGTTGAAGGATGTGCCGGCCGAGAAACGCGGCGCGCGCTTTCATTGTTGCATCGTGCTGCTGCGCCATGCCGACGACCCGCAGCCGATCATCGCCGAAGGCAGCTGGGAAGGTCGCATCCTGGATGCGCCGCGCGGCGAGGGTGGCCACGGCTACGACCCGATTTTCTTCGACCCGCAAATGAATGCCGGCGCCGCCGAGCTTTCACCGGAGGCGAAGAATCGCGTCAGCCACCGCGGCAAAGCCCTGGCGCAATTGATCGCACGCCTTCCGGGCCTGGATCTGGGCTGAGCGCGTGCTGATTCCGCCGCCGCTGTCGCTGTACATCCACATTCCCTGGTGCGTGCGCAAATGCCCGTACTGCGATTTCAATTCGCATGCGCAGCCGGAAAAAGTTCCGGTCTCGGAATATGTCGCGGCATTGATCGCCGACCTCGACCAGGACTTGCCCCTGGTCTGGGGCCGCAGCGTGCATAGCGTGTTCTTCGGCGGCGGCACGCCCAGCCTTTTCGAGCCTGCCGCCATCGCCGAAATCCTGTCGGCGGCTTCGGCGCGGCTGCGCTTCGCGCCAGGCGCGGAAATCACGATGGAATGCAATCCCGGCACCGCCGAGCATGGCCGCTTCGAAGGCTACTTGCAGGCGGGCGTGAACCGGATCAGCTTCGGCATCCAGAGCTTCGACGACGGCTGCCTGCAGCGCCTGGGCCGCATCCACGACAGCCAGGAGGCCGAAGCGGCCGTGAAACTGGCGCAGGACGCCGGCTACGACAACATCAATCTCGACCTGATGTATGCCCTGCCCCAGCAAACGCTCGACATGGCGCTGCATGACGTCGAGCGCGCCATCGCCCTGCAGCCGGCGCATCTGTCGCACTACCAGCTCACGCTGGAACCCAACACCGTCTTCGCCGCGCGGCCGCCGCAGGGCATTCCCGCCGAAGACGATGCTTGGGACATGCAGGAGCGCTGCATCGAAGCGATGGCCGCCGCCGGCTACGGGCAATACGAAGTGTCCGCCTATGCGCGCGAAGGCCGGCAATGCGCGCACAACCTCAACTACTGGCGCTTCGGCGACTACCTGGGCATCGGCGCCGGCGCGCATGGCAAGCTCAGTTCCGGCGCCAGCGGCGAAATTTTGCGGCGCTGGAAACTGAAAAATCCGCGCGACTACCTGGCGCAGGCCGCGGGTCCGGGCCGCATCGGCGGCGACGACCCGATCGCCGAAGCGCAACGCCCCTTCGACTACATGCTCAATGCGCTGCGCCTGGTCGAAGGCTTTTCGCTGCGCGACTTCGAGGCGCGCACCGGCCTGGACAGAAACAGCATCGCGCCCGAACTCGAACACGCCCTGCTGCGCGGCTGGCTCGAACGCGAAGGCGATCATTGGCGCCCGACCGATCTTGGCCGAAGGTTCACCAACGACGTGATATCCCTGTTCCTGAAAGACTGAAGGGACGGCTCATGATCGATTCGGTGTACATCCGCTGCCCCTTCTGCGGCGAGCGCTTCGAAGCCCTGGCCGATGCCTCCGAAGGCGATGCCGACTACGTCGAGGACTGCCCCGTATGTTGCCGGCCGATCAGCCTGCACCTGCGCACCGGCAGCGACGGCGGCTTCGAAGGCCTGGACGCCGAGCGCGACGAGTAGCTGCGGCTTCACTTATACTTCACCCGTCCCAGGTGCTCGGGAAGCCGGTGTGAATCCGGCGCTGCCCCCGCAACGGTAAGCCAGGACACTCCTTCATTACGCCACTGGGTTCGCCTGGGAAGGCGAAGGAGCCGATGCCGCAACCCGGCATCACTGGCCAGCCCGGAGACCGGCCTGGGTCACGTGTCGTCGCCATCCGGCGGCGATGCCTATCGGCACGTTGCGGAGGGCAACGCGGCATGCCGCGTCTCGCCTTTGCCGGCGTGCGCCTTGCCCGTCTTCCTTCGCCACGCGCTGCAATCCACGCGGGTGAGCGTCCAAGGAGACTCATGAACCAGCAAGCCACACCGTCCGCACTCGCTGCGGCCATTTCACTCTCGCTTCTTTCCTTTTCCGCGGCCGCCAACGAGCCGCCGAGCCGCCTCGACACCGTGCAGGTCACCGCCACGCGCACCGAGTTGCCGATCGAGCAGGCCCTGGCCTCGGTGACCGTGCTCGAACGCGCCGACATCGAGAGCTCGCAGGCGCCCGATTTGCTGTCGCTGCTCGCGCGCCAGGCCGGCATTGATGTCGCCCGCAATGGCGGCGCAGGCCAGGCCAGCACGGTATTCCTGCGCGGCAGCAATTCCACCCATGCCCTGGTGCTGGTGGATGGCGTGCGCGTGAATGCCGCCACCCAGGGCCTGATTGATTTCGCGCATTTCCCGCTGGCGCAGATCGAGCGCATCGAGATCGTGCGCGGCCCGCGCGCGGCGCTCTGGGGTTCGGATGCGATTGGCGGCGTCATCCAGATCTTCACGCGCGACCCGGCGGCGGCCTTCTTCGAGGCCCGCGCGGGAAGCTATGAACGCCGCGGCGTGGACGCCGGCGCGGGCTGGGTTCACGGGGATTCTCGCGTCGGCGTGTCGGTTGGCAGCGAACATCTCAAGGGCTTCTCTGCCACCGGCCCGGCCGCTGGCCCCTACAGTTATGACCCCGACCCGGATGGCTACGACAACCGCCACTTCAGCCTGCGCGGACGCAGCAAGCTGGGCAGCCAGGATGTCTCGATTACGGCCCTGGTCACCGATGCCGATGTCGACTTCGATGCCGGCATTGCGCCCGGCGTGGGACGCACGGCCGCGCTCAACCGCGTGTTCGGCGCCAGCGTTTCGGGCAGCCTGTTCGGCGCGTGGAAGCACGCGCTGACGCTGGGCCATTCCAGCGAGGACCTCGACACGCCGGCCTACTTTTCGCGCTTCGGTAGTCGACGCGACTCGCTGGACTGGATCGTCGACGGCAAGCTGGGCGATAACCAGGGCCTGAGCGTCGGCTTCAACGGGAGCCATGAAACCGGATATTCCGATGAGTTCGGCAACGGTTTTGAAGCCAGCCGCCGCAATAACGCCCTGTTCACCCGATGGCAAGGCAATTTCGGCGCACACACCTTGCAGGCGTCACTGCGCCACGATGACAACAGCCAGTTCGGCGGCGCCACCACCGGCAATGTCGCGTGGGGCTGGAAGGCCAGCGAATCCCTGCGCCTGCGCGCCAGCTGGGGCCAGGGCTTTCGCGCGCCAAGTTTCAATGAGCTGTACTACCCGGGCTTCTTTGCAGGCACGGATGAACTAGGGCATCCGATCTACCTGTTCGCCGGTTACGCCTACCTGCAACCCGAGCGCTCGCAGAGTTTCGAGGCCGGCCTTGACTGGCAAGCGGACGCGAACCAGCGCCTGGGCCTGTCGCTGTATCGCAACCGCGTCCACGACCTGATCGCCTTCACCTACACAAACTTCCGGGCAGAAAACACCCGCCGCGCGGGCATCGAAGGCGCCGAGCTGGAATACCACTGGACCGGCGGCGGCTACAGCCTCGACGCCAATGCCACCTGGCAACGTGCGCGCGACCTGGACACCGGCGAACGCCTGCTGCGGCGCGCCGATCGAAAGCTGAACGCGTCGCTCGACAAGCGCTTCAGCAATGGCGCCAGCGTGGGCATCGACCTGACGGCGGTGTCGGCGCGGCCGGAGTTCGGCCAGCAGCGCCTGGGCGGTTACGGCCGCGTGGACCTGCGCGCGGCGGCCCCGCTGGCCGGCCATTGGAGCGCGGAGCTGCGCCTGGAAAACCTGGGCAATCGCGACTACGAACTGGTGCAGGGCTACCTCACGCCGGGGCGCAGTGGAATGGTCAGCTTGCGCTGGAACGACAGGTAGGTCCCGACCATGCGGCGGCCGCCTTTTCGGGGTGGTCGCCGCGCGGCTATGCGAGCGGCCAAAGCTGTGACTAGAATCACCCTGTCGGCAACCGAACCGGAGGGGGATCGCGATGTCCGTGCTCGCAAGCCAGTCCTCCGTACTGGCCACGCTTGACTCCCAGCCGCTGCCCAAGCGGGTGCGGGAGCTGCTCAAGTCCTTGCTCAAGATTGCCAGCGACGAACTCGAGCGCGGGGTCGCGGCCGCCATCAAGGATTTCGAACAACAGCTTTACCGCCAGCTTGAAATCAGTGGCGACCGTGCCGTGGTCGCGCATTGGCAGCAGGTCCAGGAGCGCGTCGGCGAAGCCCGCAGCGACATCGTGCTGGGCTTCATGAATGCGCTCGAAGCCGAGATGGCCAACCTGCAGGACCCCAAGATCAAGCGCGGCCACATCCAGTCTGGCTACCGCCACAGCGACGAACTGGCCCTTGTCAACGATCTTGAAATCGAAGAGACCAGCGCACTTACCGATGCCGCCACCCGCGCCGAGCTGCAGCACAGCCTGGCCATGTTCCTGATCGGCCAGCGCTTCGGCGTGATGGCCGGGCGCCCGGCCTTCGACGTTGAGAATTTGCCGGTCGGCCCGCAGGCCCTGTGCCGCTCGATCCGGCGCGCCACCGAGAAACTCAACCTCGACGTGGAAGCGCGACTGCTGCTGTTCCGCGCCTTCGAGCGCCAGGTCATGCCGCTGTATGGCAACCTGGTCGAGGCCATGAACAACGAGCTGTCCAAGCGCGGCGTATTGGCCAACCTGCAGTACGTTCCCGTGCGTGCGCGGCGGGTCGAACAGAAGCCCGGCGGCGCCGCTTCGCCCGATCTCATCGACCACAACCTGAGCCTGGTCGGCGCCGGGGCCGAACGCACCGCCCGCACCGCGCTGCGCGACCGCGCCCACGATGGCAGCGCGGCCGGCATTCCACCGGACCTGGCGCGCCAGGCCGCCGAACTGCTGGCGGCCATGGCCTCAGGCCAGGGCGATATCGCCACCGACCAGGCCTATGGCGTATTGCGTCGGCTCATGTCGAGCCGCCGGCATCTGCTCGGCAAACTCAACCCCGACCGCGGCCGCGATAGTCGCGAAGCGCCCTACGTGGTGCCCGCGAACGACTTGCAGGAAGTATTGCGCGGCATGCAGAGCCGCCCGTTCGCGCCGGTGATCGCCCAGGGCCGGCCGATGCCGCGCAGCGTCGGACACCTCAAGCAGGACATGCTGGCGCTGTTGCGCCGGGTCGCGCCCAACCAGGAAGCGCCGGCCCTGTCGGAAGAAGACAACGACGCCATCGACCTGGTCGGCATGCTGTACGACAGCCTGATGCGCGACGTGAAGCCGGGAAGCGCTGCGTCCACCCTGCTGACCAAGCTGCAGGTGCCGCTGATGCGCGTGGCCTTGCAGGATGCCGCCTTCTTCACCCGCCATGAGCACCCGGCCCGGCAGATGCTCAACACCATCGCCGAGACCAGCACGAACTGGCTGGTGGACGATGACAACGACGGCCTGGCGCAACAAATGCATTCAATCGTCGATCGCGCCGTGCGTGAGTACAAGGGCGACCCGGCGGTTTTCCAGGGCGTGCTGCAGGAGCTGATGGGGCACCTGCAGACCTTGTCGCGCAAGGCCGATGTGGCCGAGCGCCGCCATGTCGAAGCCGCGCGCGGCAAGGAAAAACTCACGCTCGCCCGCGAACACGCCGCGCGCAGCATTGAAGACCTGGTGAAGGGGCAAAAGCTGCCGCGCTTCACCCGCACCATGCTCACCCAGGCTTGGACCGACGTGATGGCCCTGACTGCCTTGCGCCAGGGCGAGGACTCGCTGGCCTGGAAGCGCCAGTTGACCGTGGCGGAGCGCCTGATCGAGATCGCACGCCATCCCAACGGCGACCATCCCGACTCGCTGGATGCCGAGCGCCACCTGCAGCGCGAGATCGAGGAAGGCTTGGCCAAGGTCGGCTACCAGGGCGACGATGTCACCGCCATTGCCCGCCGCCTGGTGCAACCCAACGACAGCAACAAGGACGATTCGAGCAGCCGCACCGAGCTGACCATGCGCCTGAAGGCGCAGGCCCGCCTCGGCGAGGAACTGCCCGGCAAACACGGCCGCCGCATTCCCTTGACCTCGGCGGAACTGGTGCAGATGCAGCGCGTGCAGCAGGCGCCGATCGGCACCTGGTTCGAGTTCATCATCAACCCGCAGGGCGACCGCGTGCGTCGGCGCCTGTCCTGGCTCAGCACCTCCACGGGCGATGTGTTGTTCGTGAACCAGCGTGGCCAGAAGAACGCCGAATACACGCTCGACAGCCTGGCACGGCTGCTGGCCAAGGGCCAGATCGCCATCATCGAAGACGACAAGACCAGCGTGATCGATCGCGCCTGGGAAAACGTGCTCAACGCCCTGCGCAGTTTTGCCGTGCCCGGCGCCGAGGGAGAGCAGGCATGAGCAGCGAGTTCCGTCGCGCCAAGCGCCGCAAGGTGGACGAACGGGTCGAAGTTACCGACGCCATGACCGAGCGCGTGGTCGGCCACCTGAGCGACCTGTCCGAAACCGGCCTGCTGCTGATCGCCAACCAGCCCATGACCAGCGATGCGCTCTATCAGTTGCGCTTTCGCCTGGTAGACAACAACCGCCACGAGCGCGTCATCGAAGTCGGCGCGCACGAGCTGTGGTCGGACCAGGCGGCAGCGCCGGGCCAGGTCTGGACCGGCTTTCGTTTCATCGACCTGGCGCCGAGCGACCTGTTGTTCGTGCGCGGATGGGTCGCCGCCCCGGGCAGCGAACACGTTCCCTGACGCAGCGCTTCAGCCGCGCATGAACTGCGCCAGCTCCGGCCGATGCATGTGAAAACCCTGGGCATAGTCCACCTTCGCCGCGCGCAGGATCTCCACGGTCTTGTCGTCGCCCACCCATTCAGCGACCACCTTCAGGCCCAGCTGGTGGCCGATGTCGGTCACTGCGCGCACGATGGAGGCACTGGTGGGGTCGGTTTCCAGGTTGCGGATAAAGCTGCCGTCAATCTTCACGTAGTCCACCGGCAGGTTTTTCAGGTAGCCGAAAGAGGCCATGCCGGCGCCGAAGTCGTCGAGGGAGAACTTGCAGCCGGCCTTGCGCAGGGTGCCCATCAGCTCGACCACGCGGATCATGCTGGCCACGGCCGCGGTCTCGGTTATCTCGAAGCACACCCGATCGGCCGGCACTTTGAAGCGTTGCAGGCGCTCGAGCACGAAGCTGGCGAAGCCATCGTCTTCCACCGTCTGCGCCGACAGGTTGATGGCGCACAGTTGCACCTCGCGCCCCGAAGGATGCAGGCGGGAAAAATTCGCCAGCGCCGTGTCCACCACCCAGCGGTCGAGTTGTAACATCAGGCCGAAGCGCTCGGCGGCAGGAATGAAGGCGCCCGGCGGCACCATCGAACCGTCTTCGTCGCGCAGGCGCAGCAGCAGTTCCATGTGCAGGCCTTCGCCTGAGTCGGCCGTCTGCAAGGCCCGCAGCTCCTGGAAGTGCAGCACGAAGCGGTTGTCGTTCAAGGCCTGGCGCAGGCGGCTGGCCCATTCCATTTCGCTGCGCCGCTGCAGGGTGTCGGCATCCTGTTCCGAATACAGGTGCACGCGGTTGCGGCCGCGCTCCTTGGCCATGTAGCAGGCGGTGTCGGCGAGCGAAAGCACTTCGCGCTGGCTCAGGCCCGGCCGGTCCAGCAGCACCAGACCAACGCTCACGCTGACGGCGTAAATGCGCTGCTCGGAACTGAATACGAAACCATCAATGGCCAAACGCATGCGCTCGGCGAAGGCCAGCGCGCGCGCGCGGTCGGCCGGCGCCAGCAGGATGCCGAACTCATCGCCGCCCAGGCGCGCCAGGGTCTCGCCGTCCACCAGATGTCCGCTCAGCAGGCCCGCCAATTGCGACAGCAGCTGGTCGCCGACGTTGTGGCCGGAGGTGTCGTTGATGATCTTGAACTGGTCCAGGTCCAGGTACAGCAGGGCCGAAGCCGCACCGCCCGCGTCCACCGCCGCCAGCGCGGCATCCAGGCGACGACCGAATTCGCGTCGGTTGTACAGGCCGGTCAGCGGGTCGTGGGTGGCCTGGTAGGACAGCATCTCGTTGAGGTCGCGCAACTCGGTGATGTCATTGGCCACGGCCAGCAAGTGCGGCGCGCCATCGAGCTCGATCGGCGACACCGACAGCGTCGCCCAGAACGGCGCATGGCCCTCGCCGGCGCAGCGCAAGGCGGCGTTGCGCAGCGGCTGCCCGGTTTTCGCGGCGGCCTCCAGGTTCGCGCGCACCGCTTCGTCATTGAACAGGTCCTGCAGACGCTGTTGCGATGCGGCCGGGTCCGGCAAGGCCAAGCGCTCGCGCGCCGCCTGATTGGCCGACACCAGGGTTCCATCGGGACGGGCCAGCAGCACCAGGGTCGGCAACAGCTCATTGAGCGCGCGGAAGCGCTCCTCGCTCTCGTGGTATTGCGCGCTCATGCGCCGCGCCAACACCAGCGCCCGCGAGCGCGTGCTGGCGATGCTCCAGGCCAGCAGGGCCAGCAACACGCTGGCCAGCACGCCGGTGGCGAAGGTCAGCATCGGCAGCCAGACCGGGCTGGTGCCGCCGGGCCGGCCGGTCAGCTCCATGCGCCACAGTCGCCCGCCGAAGTGCAGGTCATCGCGGAAGTGGTAGTCAAGCGCATGCGGCGCGCCCAAGGCCGCCGGCGCGGAACGATTCGACACGAACAAGGGCCAGCGCTGGCCGTCGCTGATGTCCACCACGCGCACGTCCATGGATTCGCGGGTTTCCGCAGGCAGGGCGTTTTCGATCAGGCTGCTGACCCGAAACGAAGCTGCGATCGAACCGACGAAGCGTACGCGCCGCGCACCCTCGTCTGCCGGTGGCGGGCCCGGCGAGAAAATCGGCAGGCGAATGGTGATGCCGTCGCTCGGGCCCGGCAGGCCCAGGCGCTGGACCAGGGTGAAGGCGCCGGACATGGCCGGCTGGTCGGAATCGCGCGAGAGCATGACCCCGCGCAGGTTTGCCGGCTGCGCAGAAATGTCCAGCCCCACCAGGCGCTCGTTGCCCGCCATGGGCGCCACCAGGACCGTGGGGAAATGCTCGCGCCCGGTTTGCGGGTCGATCCGGCGCTGGGCGTAGCCGACCGCCTGCAGGCTCGGGAACAGTTCGCGGGGCCGCAGGTTGGCGTAGATGCCGTCAAATTCCTGCGGCGTGACGGTCTCCGAGGCCAGGAACAGGGTCTGCACCGTGCGCACCAGCAGGCCGCAGTTCTGCAGTTGCGCCTGCACCGCCTGGAAGCTGCGCTCGGCCCGGCGGTCAAGCTGGTCGCGTTCAGACCGCGACAGGGCTTCCTGGTGCAGGCGTGCGGCCATGAACGACAGCACCAGGCCCAGCAGCAGGGCCGCAAGGCTCCACAGCCAGGCCGGCTGCCGCAGGAAACCACCGTCTTGCCGACTGTTGAGCATCACTCCATCCCTGATTGCCCGCCGCCATAAGGCAGAATGAGGCGCCCCAATCCTTGAAGCGCCCGCCATGTCTTTCCTGTCTGCCCGCCATCTTTACCCTGCGCACCTGTCAACAATCAAGGCTCGGGTGGACGAAGCCTTGCGCCGCAGCGGCCACGATCGCCTGCTGGTGGCTTCGGGCATCGAGAAGATGCGCTTCCTCGACGACCTGCCCTACCCGTTCAAGCCCAATCCGCAGTTCAAGGCCTGGCTGCCCCTGACCCGGCATCCGCATTGCTGGATCAGCTACGCTCCCGGCGAAAAACCTGTGCTGGTTTACTACCAGCCCGACGACTACTGGCATGTGCCGCCCAGCGCGCCGGAAGGCGAATGGGTGGAGCATTTCGAAATCAAGGTGATTTCCGAGCCGGAGCAGGCGGCGGCGCTGCTGCCCAAAGGCGGCAAGCCCGCGATCCTGGGCGAAGCCGATGCCGCCCTGCCGGGTTTCGAACCCAACAATCCCAAGGCCCTGCTCGACTACCTGCATTACCACCGCGCCTACAAGACCGACTACGAGCTGGGGCTGATGCGCAAGGCGCAGATCAAGGGCGCGCGCGGTCATATCGCGGCGCACAACGCGTTCCTCGCGCGCGGTTCGGAGGCGCAGATCAATGCCGCCTTCCTCGGCGCCGCCGGCCACACCGACAGCGACACGCCCTACAACAACATCGTCGCCCTGAACCAGAACGGCGCCACCCTGCACTACCAGTACAAGCAATTCGAGGCGCCCGGTGAGCATCGCTCGCTGCTGATTGACGCCGGCGCGGAAGTGGACGGCTACGCCAGCGACATCACCCGCACCTGGGGCAATGGCGACCAGGCCTTCGCGGAATTGATCAGCGCGGTGGACCACGAGCAGCAGCAACTCGCGAACAAGGTGCGCGCCGGCACCGACTACCGCGACTTGCACCTGGAAACCCACCTGCGCCTGGGCGGCGTGCTGCGCGCACTGGATATCGTCGACATGGACCCGGGCCAGATGCTGGAGACCGGCGTCAGCACGGTGTTCTTTCCGCATGGCCTGGGCCATCCGATCGGCCTGCAGGTGCACGATGTGGCCGGCTTCAGCGACGAGCAGGGCCAACTGATCCCGCGCCCGCCGGGCCACCCCTTCCTGCGCATGACCCGCACCCTGGCGCCGGGCATGGTGGTGACGATCGAGCCGGGCCTGTACTTCATCCCGACCCTGCTGTCCGGGCTGAAAGCCGGGCCGCATGCAAAATCGGTGGACTGGAAGAAGGTCGAGCACCTGTCGAAGTTCGGCGGCGTGCGCATCGAGGACGAGGTGCATTGCACCGGGGCCGAGCCGGAAAACCTGACCCGCGACGCCTTCGCCGACCTGGCCTAGACCTGCGTTTTATCGCGTCCAAGCGGCTGATTTGCTAGGATTTGCGCAATCCTTTTGAACCCGCACCCGGCCCCGCGCCGGGTGTCTGGTCTTTCCCTTTATTTGAGCGCCCCTTTTGTGAGCAGCATGGACAAGAGCTTCGAGCCCGCCAGTTTCGAGACCCGCCTGTACGCGAAGTGGGAGGACGGCGGTTGCTTCACGCCCAGCGGCAAGGGCCCGGCCTACACCATCATGCTGCCGCCGCCGAACGTCACCGGCACCCTGCACATGGGCCACGCCTTCCAGCACACCCTGCAGGACGCGCTGATCCGCTACCACCGCATGCGCGGCTGCGACACGCTCTGGCAGATGGGCACTGACCACGCCGGCATCGCCACCGAGATGGTGGTCGGCCGCAACCTGGCTATTGAAGGCAAGGGCGAGACCCGCGATTCACTCGGCCGCGAAAAATTCATCGAAAAAGTCTGGGAGTGGAAGCACCAGAGCGGTGACACCATCCAGCGCCAGATGCGGCGCATGGGCACCTCGGGCGACTGGACGCGGTCGGTGTTCACCATGGACCCGATGCCGTCGTTGGCAGTGGTGGAAACCTTCGTCCGCCTGTTCGAGCAGGGCCTGATCTACCGTGGCCAGCGCCTGGTGAACTGGGACCCGGTGCTGAAGACCGCCATCTCCGACCTGGAAGTGGTGAGCGAAGAGGAAGACGGTTTCCTCTGGTCCATTACCTACCCGCTCGCCGATGGCAGCGGCTCGCTGGTGGTCGCGACCACGCGCCCGGAAACCATGCTCGGCGATACCGCCGTAATGGTGCACCCGGAAGACGAGCGCTACGCCCACCTGATCGGCATGACCGTGCGCCTGCCACTTTCTGATCGCGAGATTCCGATCATCGCCGACGCCTACGTGGACCGCGAGTTCGGTACCGGCGTGGTGAAGGTCACGCCTGCGCATGACTTCAACGACTACGCGGTGGGCCAGCGCCACGGCCTGGCGATGATCAATATCCTCACGCCCGATGCCGCCATCAACGACAACGCGCCTGCGGCCTACCGCGGCCTGGATCGCTACGCCGCGCGCAAGCAGGTGCTCGTCGACCTGGAGGCCGCCGGCCTGCTGGTCGAAGAGAAGAAACACAAGCTGCAGGTGCCGCGCGGCGACCGCACCGGCCAGGTGATCGAGCCGTACCTGACCGACCAGTGGTTCGTGAAGATGGATGGCTTCGCCAAGCGCGGCCTCGATTTGGTTGAGGACGGCAGCGTGCGCTTCGTGCCCGAGAACTGGGTCAACACCTATCGCCACTGGATGGGCAATATCCAGGACTGGTGCATCAGCCGCCAGCTCTGGTGGGGCCACCGCATTCCGGCCTGGTACGACGATGCCGGCCGCGTGTTCGTCGGCCGCAGCGAAGACGAGGTGCGCAGCAAACACGCGCTCGGCACCGATGTGGCGCTGCGCCGCGACAACGATGTGCTCGAGACCTGGTTCAGCTCCGCGCTGTGGTCGCATTCCACGCTGGGCTGGCCCGACCCGCAGGCCATGGCCGAGCGCGGCTTCGATCGCTACCTGCCGACCTCGGTGCTGGTGACCGGTTTCGACATCATTTTCTTCTGGGTCGCCCGGATGATCATGATGACCGACCACTTCACCGGCCAGGTGCCGTTCAAGGACGTGTACATTACCGGCCTGGTGCGCGACAAGGACGGCCAGAAGATGTCCAAGTCCAAGGGCAATATCCTGGACCCGATCGACATCATCGATGGCATCACGCTGGATGCGCTGGTGGCCAAGCGCACGGCGGGGCTGATGCAGCCGCAGATGGCGGCGAAGATTGAAAAGTCCACGCGCAAGGAGTTTCCGGAGGGCATTCCTGCGTTTGGGGCTGACGCGCTGCGCTTTACCTTCGCGTCCCTGGCGACCCATGGCCGCGACATCAAGTTCGACCTCGGCCGCGCCGAGGGCTACAAGAACTTCTGCAACAAGCTCTGGAACGCCGCGCGCTTCGTGCTGATGAATTGCGAAGGCTTCCAGGCGCCGGCCGGCGACGCGCAGCCGCGCACCGATGCCGAGCGCTGGATCCTGGCACGCCTGGCGCGCACCACCGCCGAAGTCGAGGCGCAGTTCGCGGCTTATCGCTTCGACCTTGCCGCGCAGGCACTGTACGACTTCACCTGGAACGAATACTGCGACTGGTTCCTGGAGCTGACGAAGCCCGCGCTGCAGGGCGGCAATGCCGAAGACGCCGACAGCACCCGCCACACCCTGCTGCGCGTGCTCGAGTCCCTGCTGCGCCTGCTGCATCCGCTCATTCCCTTCGTTACCGAAGAGATCTGGCAGTCGGTGGCGCCGCGCCTGGGCATCGAAGGCTACAGCCTCAGCCTGCAGGCCTGGCCCGAAGCCCGGGCCACCGCCGACGCATTGGCCGCGGAAGCCGATGTGGAATGGCTCAAGCAAGTGGTGTCGCAACTGCGCCGGATCCGCAGCGAATTGAACCTGCCACCGGCGCGCACGATTCCGCTGCGCCTGCAGGGCGGCGACGCGGCTGATCGCGCGCGCATCGAGCGCTTCGACTCGCAGGTCCGCTTCCTGGCCCGGGTCGAGTCCGTCACCTGGAGTGAAGGCGGCGATGGCGGCTGCGCCGCCGGCGTGGTCGGCAGCCTGCGCCTGCTGGTACCGCTGGAAGGCCTGGTGGACCTGTCCGCCGAGCGCGCGCGCCTGGACAAGGAAATCCGCCGTATCGAAATCGAGATCGGCAAGTGCGAAGGCAAGCTGGCAAGCGAGACTTTCGTCACAAATGCCCCCGCCGCCGTGGTCGAGCAGGAGCGCAAGCGCCTGGCCGACTGGAGCGCACAGCGCGACGCCCTGTCGGCACAACGCCAGCAGCTGTAACGGGCACGCCACCAAGCCCAGCTTCGGCAACCATACGGTTGTCGAAGTGTTTGTGCCTGCGGGTATCGCCGGGCTAAGCTTCGGCGCTCTGAGATCACCATTGGGGAGGGCCAATGCATCTCGATGTCCGCTTCACCGCGGCGTGCCGTGCGCGCGCCTGCGTTGCGACACTCCTGCTGCTTGGCCTTACGCTGTCCACGCAGGCGCTTGCCCAGGTTTCCGCGCTGGGCCGCCTGGAGCCCTGGCATGGCGCGCTGAAGATCACCGCACCGATCACGCCCGAATCCACCGGCGGCATCGTGCTGGGCAAATTGCTCGTCGAGCGCGGCGACAACGTCAAGGCCGGGCAACTGCTCGCGGTCACTGAAGCCGCCGCGCTGATGCAGGCGCAGGTCGCCACGGCCAAGGCCGAGCGCGAATATCGCAGCCGCCTGGCCACGGCCGCCGCCAGCGCCGCCACCGCGGCCTGCGTGGAAGCCAAGGTCGCCGAGCAGGCCTCGCAACGACGCCAGGAATTGCTGTCCCGCAAATTGGTGTCCAACGAAGACGCCGAACAGTTCAAGGGCCAGGCCGATGCCGGCAAGGCCGGCTGCGCATCCGCCCGCGCTTCGGCGCAAGCCGCCAGTGCCGCCGTCGCGCTGGCCGATGCCGAGCTCAAGCGCGCCCAAGCCGTGCAGCAGCGCGCCTTCGTGCGCGCGCCGGTGGACGGCCGCGTGCTCGACATCCACGCCCGCCCCGGCGAGATGATCGGGCCGCAGGGCATCCTCGAACTCGGCCGCGTCGACCGCATGTACGCCATCGCCGAAGTCTACGAAACCGACATCGGCAAGGTCCGCGTCGGCCAGCCTGCCACAGTGAACAGCCGCGCCATCGGCCGCGCGCTGGCCGGCACCGTCGAACGCATCCGCCAGCAAGTGCGCAAGCTCGACCAGTTGGGCACCGACCCGGCGGCGCGCAAGGATGCCCGCATCGTTGAAGTGGAAATCCGGCTGGACGATCCGGCGCCGGCATCCGGCCTGAGCAACCTGCAGGTCGAGATCGTCATCGGGCGCCGCGCCGGGTGATGGCCGCACCGCTGGGTTGGCTGCAACTGCGGCACCGCCCGCTGCGGCTGGCGGTGGCGCTGCTGGGCATCGGTTTCGCGGTGCTGCTGATCATGATGCAACTGGGCTTTCGCTCGGCCCTGTTCGACAGCGCTGTCCGTTACCACGAGCGACTGAAATACGACATCGCGCTATTCAGTCCCGACAGCGTGTTCATCGTGCGGCCCGAGCAGTTCTCGATCCGGCGCCTGTACCAGAGCCTGGGCGACCCCGACGTGGCGTCGGTGGCACCGGTGTACATCTTTCCGGCGGTGTGGAAAAACCCCTGGACCAACCAGCGCCGCACCATCAACTTGATCGGCTTCAACCCCGCCGACGATTTGCTTGATGCCGAAGGCTTCGAGAAGTCGCGCCCCTTGCTGCAGAAAGAAAACGTGCTCATTTTCGACGCCCGTTCGCGCCCGGAGTTCGGCCCCGTGGCCAAGACCCTGCGTGACGGCGGTATTGTCACCACCGAAGTCAACAACCGCCAGGTGCGCGCAGTCGGCCTGTTCGAGATGGGCACCTCTTTCGGCATCGATGGCAGCCTGATGACCAGCGACGACAACTGGCTGCGCCTGTTCCCGGACCGCTCGCGCAATGACATCCAGCTCGGCCTGATCACGCTCAAGAAAGGCGCCGACGCCAATGTCGTGCGCGACCGCCTGCGCAAGCTGCTGCCGCAGGACGTGCTGGTGCTGACCAAGCCCGACTTCGTGGCGCGCGAAAAGGCCTACTGGAACCGCGCTACGCCGATCGGCTACGTGTTTGCCTTCGGCGCCATCATGGGTTTCGTGGTCGGCGCCATCATCGTCTACCAGATCCTGTTCGCCGATGTGTCCGAGCACCTGCATGAATACGCCACGCTGCGGGCCATGGGCTACTCGAACCGATTCGTCTCGGGCATCGTGCTGCAGCAGGCGGTGATCCTGGGCGTGCTGGGCTTCCTGCCCGGCCTGCTGCTGTCGCAGGTGCTGTATGCGCGCGCGGCGGCGGCGACCTTCCTGCCGCTGCACGTAACATTGGATCGGGCGCTGCTGGTATTTGGCCTGACCCTGGGCATGTGCGCGATTTCGGGCTTGCTGGCGGTGCGCAAGGTGCGCCGCCTCGATCCGGCCGAGGTGTTCTGATGGCCGGCGCACCCATCCGCATCGAAAACCTCGACCACCACTACGGCCGCGGCAACCTGCGCAAGCAGATCCTGTTCGGCATTGACGTGGAGATTCCGCAGGGCGAGATCGTCATCGTCACCGGGCCTTCGGGTTCGGGCAAGACCACGCTGCTCACCCTCGTGGGCGCCTTGCGTTCGACCCAATCCGGCTCGGTGGAAGTGCTGGGCGAGCAGCTTCGCGGCGCCAAGCCCTGGACACTGGAAAAGGTGCGGCGACAGATTGGTTTCATTTTCCAGCAGCACAATTTGCTGGGCGCGCTTACCGCCGTGCAGAACGTGGAGCTGGGCCTGCGCGTGACCGGGCGCTACTCCGCGGCGGAACGCCATCGCGTCGCCCTGAAGATGCTCGAGGCCGTCGGGCTCGGCGAGCGCGTGAACTACAAGGCCGAAGCCCTGTCGGGCGGCCAACGCCAGCGCGTGGCCATTGCTCGCGCCCTGGCGGCGGAACCCTCGATGCTGCTCTGCGACGAGCCCACCGCTTCGCTGGACAAGCAGTCCGGCCGCGAAGTCGTGGACCGCATGAAGACCCTCGCCAAGGAACAGGGCTGCACCATCCTGCTGGTGACCCACGACAACCGCATCCTGGACATCGCCGACCGCATCGTGCACCTGGAAGACGGCCGCCTGTCGAGCTTCACCGAGTCGGTGCTGGCCAACAACCAGCAGATGATGCACCTGCTCGCCGACAGCCGGCACCGCGAAGACATCGGCGCCGAAGTGGATGCCATGGACGAGCCGGCTTTCCGCCACCGCCTGGAAGAGATCACCGACGAAGCCGTGCGCTTCCTCGACGCTACGCAACTGGCGAACGACACGGTCTTCCAGGCCATGCTGGAGCAGTCGCTGTTTGCGATCACGCGCAAGCTGGCGCAGTTGCTCCATGCCGAGCGCAGTTCGCTGTTCCTGGTCGACCGGCCGAGCCAGTCGCTGCTGCTGCGCGTGACCGAGGGCCTGTCGGGCCGCCAGGAAATTCGTATTCCCATCGGCAGCGGCATTGCCGGCGCAGTCGCCGCCAGCGGCAAGGGCGAGCGCATCGCCGACGCCTACCAGGATTCGCGCTTCAACCCGGACGTGGACAAAATGTTCGGCTACCGCACCCGTTCGATCCTGTGCCTGCCGATGTTCGACCGCCGCGGCGAGGTGTTCGCGGTGGCGCAGTTGCTCAACCGCCGCGACGGCCAGGTCTTCGATGCTGCCGACGAAGCGCGCCTGGCCGACCTGCTGGCCTCGATCGCGCGCATCTTCGAAGGCCTGCAGGTGGGTCGGCGCGCGAACACGGAGCGCCAGGAATGAGCGAGGCGGTATCGCTCACCGCCTTGCGCCCGGCACCGCTCGATGCGGCCGCGCTGGCGGTGATCGCCGACTATTTCGGCGCCGAACTGGCGCACGATCCGCAGCTTCGCGATTTCCTGCAGGGCATTGAGCTTGGTGGCGGCCAATGGCTGTTCCGCCAAGACGAGGTTGGCGACTCGCTCTACCTGCTGGTGCGCGGACGCCTGCGCGTCTGGCGCGACCTGCCCGATTCGCCGGGCGAGGAAGACCTCCTGCTCGGCGAAATTTCGCCGGGCGAAAGCGTGGGTGAAGTCGGCCTGCTCACCGGCCAGCCGCGCAGTGCCGGCGTGCGCGCGATTCGCGACAGCCTGCTGGTGCGCGTGGACCGCCAGGGCTTCGAGGCGATGGCCGCGCGCAATCCTTCATTGGTGCTCAAGCTTGCGGCGAGTGTTGCTGACCGACTGCGCCAGAACATCGCGCCGGGCGCGGCGGGCAGCCATCCGTTCAAGACCATCGCCATCCTGCCGCTGGACGATACGCCGCGGGTGGATGCCTTCTGCCGCGCGTTGATCGCCAGCCTCACGGCGCAAGGCCGGGTGGTGGACCTGCACCGCGAAACCCTCGCCGCCTCCGGCGCGCCCAAGGCCAACCTGGGCCCGGAAGAGCGCGTGGACGGCGAGCTCAAGCAGTGGATCGCCGACCAGGAATCCGAGGCGCAGCACATCGTCTTCCATTGCGATGTTGGCGCCACCCGCTGGTCTTCGTTCTGCCTGCGCCAGGCCGACCTGGTGCTGCGCGTGGCCGAAGCCGGTGCCGATCCGCACCAGCGCAAGTGGGAACACGACCTCGACATCTGGAACGCGCGCAGCCAAGGCGGCTCACGCCAGGCGCTGGCGCTGTTGCAGGGCAATGCCGACCAGGCGATTACCGGCACCATTGAGTGGTTGAAGGCGCGCGAGCTCGATTTCCACCTGCACGTTCGCGCCGACCGCCCCGACGACCTGCAGCGCATCGTGCGCCTGGTGTCGGGTCGCGCCGTCGGCCTGGTGCTCGGTGCCGGCGCGGCGCGCGGCTTCGCGCATCTGGGTGTGTACCGCGCGTTGAAGGAAGCCGGCGTGCCGATCGACTGGGTCGGCGGTTCCAGCATCGGCGCGATCATGGCCGCGTCCATGGCCTTCGACTGGGCGCCGCAGAAATGCCAGGACATTTGCCGCGACGCCTTCGTCGTCGGCAAGCCCTTCTCCGACTACACGCTGCCGCTGGTGTCCCTGCTCAGCGGCAAACGCATGCGCCGGCTGCTGCGACAGCATTTGCCGGGCAATATCGAAGACCTGCCGATTCCCTTCTTCTGCCTGTCCAGCAATCTCGCCAGCGGCCAGGTGAACCTGCACCAGCGCGGCCTGCTGTGGACCGCGCTCGCCTCCAGCGCCGCCTTGCCTGGCGTGCTGCCGCCAACGGTGCACGAAGCGCAGCTGGCCATTGATGGCTCGGTGCTGAACTCGCTGCCGGTGGACGTGATGCAGGCCATGCCGGTGGCGCGCGTGATCGCGGTGGACCTGAGCTCGCGCAAGGATTTCCAGCTCGACTACGACCGCATTCCCTCGGGCTGGCGCCTGCTGCGCGCGCGCTTCGGCAGCAAGCGCAAGCGCCTGCGCATACCCAGCTTGGCCACGCTGATCCTCAAGTCCACCGAAATCGGCAGCGTTGCGCGGGTGCGCGAGCAAAGCGCGCGCGCCGACCTGCTGATCACCCCGCCGGTGAACCGCTTCAGCATGATGGACGTGTCGCGCTTCGAGAAGGTGGTGGACGCGGGCTACCTGCAGGCGCGCGAGCAGTTGCCGGCCTGGCTGGCCGAGCACCCGGACCTCATTCCGGTGGCAGCAGTTCCCGGGCCATGACGATGGCGTCCTCGCGGCCCTTGGGCGCGGGGTAATAGTTCGGCCGCCGGCCGATCTCGTTGAAGCCTTCGCTGTCGTAGAGCGCAATCGCGCCCGGGTTGGACGGCCGCACTTCCAGGAAGATGCGATCGGACATATGCCAGCGGGCGATATCCACCAGCCGACGCAGGATGTGCCGGCCGTGGCCATGGCCCTGGTGTTCGGGCGCCACGCAAATGTTCAGCACATGCGCTTCGGCCGCGGCGCAGCTGAGCACGCCGTAGCCGATGATGCCGGCGCGGCAATCGAGTACCCAGCATTCATGGCCCACCCGCAGGCAGTCGCGGAAGATGCCGGACGTCCACGGGAAGGCATAGGCGCGCACTTCGATCGCCGACACCGCGTCAATGTCGGCCTGGCGCATGGTCCGCATCTGCGAGGCATCGGCGGCGAGCGCGCTCACTCAGTGGCTCCGGCGCAGGGCCCGCAGCTGCGGCCAGAGCGCGCGCTTGAGCGCGGGCTGGCGGCGCAATTGTTCCAGGTCGCCGGCGAGCGCAGCGACATCAGCGCCACCGGCCGCGCGGCGCAGGGCTTCGAGCAGGCGCGCGACCTGTGCCGGTGCCGATGCGGCGCGCACGGCCGGTTCATCCGCAGGCATCGGCCGGCCCTTCGCCGCAGGCTTGGCCGCCGCGGCGGCTACCGGCGCCGGCCAGGCGCGGCCATGCACCATCAGGTCATGGCCCAGGGCCTGCAGCAGGCGACGCTGTTCGACGCTCCAGTTCATGCGGCTGGACGCGGGCGCACCTTGTTCCACAGCCACCACGCCGGTCCCGACACCGCATAGGCCAGCGCCACGCCCAGCAAGACCCGCGGCGTGTCGATCATCAGCGCCACCAGGAAGCCGACGATCAGCACCATCACCCAGAAAGGCACGCGCTCGCTTTTGCGGTCGCCCTTGAAGCTGGTGTAACGGATGCGGCTGACCATCAGCAATCCGCAGGCAACGGTCACGCCGGTCGCCAGGTAGCGCAGCTCGATGCCGCCGTAGCCCCAGTCGCTCATGGACCACACGAAGCTGGTCATCAGCGCGGCCGAGGACGGACTGTTCAAGCCGATGAACCAGCGCTTGTCGACCACACCGACCTGGGTGTTGAAGCGGGCCAGGCGCAAGGCCGCGCAGGCCACATACAGGAAAGCCGCAGCCCAGCCGAGCTTGCCGGCCATGGTGCCATCCACTTTCATGCTCGACAGCGCCCAGTGGTACATCACCAAGGCTGGCGCCATGCCGAAGCTCACCAGGTCGGCCAAGGAGTCGTACTGCACGCCGAATTCGCTGCTGGTGCCGGTGAGCCGGGCCACGCGCCCGTCCACGCCGTCGAACAAGGCCGCCACGAACACGGCAATGCAGGCGTGGTCGAAATGGCCGCTGGCCGCCGCCAGGATGGCGTAGAAGCCGGAGAACAACCCGCAGGTCGTCAACAGGTTGGGCAGCAGGTAGATATGGCGGTTGCGCGGCCGCGGGGTGTCGTCGATGGGATCCATGGCGGCAGTGTAACGGCTGGGGACCGGCTTGCCAGCCTGCGCCGGCCGGGGTAGAACCGGGCCATCGCCCTTGCGGCAAGCCCGGAGCCGGTCATGCGCACGATCCACGCCATCCTGGCCGGCGTTGTCGTGGCCGGCGCCATTTGGTGGTGGAGCGGCCACGCCGGCTATGTCACCGAAAGCCAGCGCCGGGAGCGCATCGCCGCTGAAGCGGCCAAGGCCGAGCCCGGCCTGTACCGCTGGCACGACGCCCAGGGCGTTCTGCATATCACCAGCGAACCGCCCAAGGGCCGCAAGTACGAGCGCGTGCAGATGCGCGAAGACGTCAATGTCGTGCCGATGTCCCCGCCGGCGGAGCCCGAGAACGACAAAGCCAAGGCGAAGTAAGCCGATTCGAGGTCCGGCTCCAACGCCGGGCCGCTACAATGGCGTTCATCCCCACGCCAAGCCCCGCCTCATGCGCCTGTCCCGCTTCCACCTCAACACCAGCAAGGAAACCCCCGGCGACGCCGAGATCGTCAGCCACCGGCTGATGCTGCGCGCGGGCATGATCCGCAAGCTTGCCGCCGGCCTGTACACCTGGTCGCCGCTGGGCCTGCGCGTGCTGCGCAAGGTCGAAGCCGTGGTGCGCGAGGAAATGGACCGCGCCGGCGCGATCGAATTGCTGATGCCCACCGTGCAACCGCGCGAACTCTGGGACGAGACCGGGCGCTGGGAAAAATTCGGCGGCCAGCTGCTCAAGATCAAGGACCGCAAGGAAGGCGAGTTCTGCTACGCGCCCACCGCCGAGGAAGTCATCACCGACTTCGCCCGCCAGGAACTGCGCAGCTACAAGCAGCTGCCGGTGAACTTCTACCAGATCCAGACCAAGTTCCGCGACGAGATCCGCCCGCGCTTCGGCGTGATGCGCGCGCGCGAGTTCCTGATGAAGGACGCCTACAGCTTCCACCTCGGCCCGGAATCGATGGAAGTCGAGTACCGCAACATGCACGCGGCCTACTCGCGCATCTTCACCCGCCTGGGCCTCAAGTTCCGCGCGGTGCGCGCCGACAGCGGCGCGATCGGCGGTGACGCCTCGCAGGAATTCCACGTGCTGGCGGAATCGGGCGAAGACGCCATCGCCTACTCGGACACGTCCGACTATGCCGCCAATATCGAAGCGGCCGAAGCGCTGGCGCCCGGCCCGCGCGCGCCGGCAAGCGAATCGCTGCGCAAGGTGGAAACGCCCTGGCAGAAGACCTGCGAGGACGTCGCCAAGCTCCTGGGCATTGCCCTGGATCGCACCGTGAAAACCGTTGCCCTGTGCGTGGACGATGCCGCCGACCCGCAGTTCGTGGTCGCGCTGGTGCGCGGCGACCATGCGGTCAACGAAGTGAAGATGCGCAAGGTGCCCGGCCTTGCCGACTACCGCATGGCCGAAGACCACGAACTGATGGCGCTGTTTGGCACCGAAGCAGGCTTCCTCGGCCCGGTCGGACTGCCGCAGACGGTCAAGACCCGCGGCAGCGGTGTCAGCTTCGTCAATTCGAACACGCACATCTCGGTGCCGGTCAGCCGGCGCGTGCGCATCATCGCCGACCGCAGCGTGGCGGCGATGGCCGACTTCGTGGTCGGCGCCAATGAAAAGGGCTTCCACGTGGCGGGCGTGAATTGGGTCCGCGACTTGCCCGAGCCCGAGCTGGTCGCCGACATCCGCAACGTGCTCGAAGGCGATGCCTCGCCCGATGGCCAGGGCCGGATTGCCATCGGCCGCGGCATCGAAGTGGGCCATGTGTTCCAGCTTGGCCAGAAGTATGCCGAGGCCATGGGCGCGACCGTGCTCGATGCCGAAGGCAAGGCCCAGGTCATGCACATGGGCTGCTACGGCGTGGGCGTGAGCCGCATCGTCGCCGCCGCCGTTGAGCAGAACTTCGACGACAACGGCATCGTCTGGCCGGAGCCGATGGCGCCGTGGAAAATCGCAGTCTGCATCATCAATCCCAAGAACGATCCAGGCGTGGTGGCTGCGGCCGAGGCACTTTACGAAGATCTGCTGGCGCGTGGTGTCGAAGCCTGCCTGGATGACCGCGGCCTGCGCCCGGGCAACATGCTCGCCGACATCGAACTGATCGGCCTGCCGCACCGCGTCGTGGTATCCGAGCGTGGCTTGGCGGCCGGCACCTTCGAGTACCGCGCCCGCCGCGACAGCGAGAACCGCCAGCTCAGCCGCGACGAGGTGTTCGCGCTGTTCGCGTAAAGCCGCGCATTCGCGCCGATCGCGCGCCTGCGCGGGTTTTGCATACGCCCGCGCATAGTCCAGCGCAATCAAGACATTAGGCCACGCGCGCCGGCATGCGCTCGCCTGCGACAGTGCTTATCGGAAACAATGTCAGCCTCACGCACCCGCCGGGTGCTGCCAGGAATGTGCTTGCGATGATCGAGTCCTTCACCCGCGACCAGTTGCTTGCCTGCGGCCGTGGCGAAATGTTCGGCCCCGAAAACGGCCGCCTGCCGCTGCCGAACATGCTGATGATGGACCGCGTCACCCACATCAGCGACGAAGGCGGCGCGCACGGCAAGGGCCGGATCGAAGCCGAGCTCGACATCACGCCCGACCTCTGGTTTTTCCAGTGCCACTTCCAGGGCGATCCGGTCATGCCCGGCTGCCTGGGCCTGGACGCGATGTGGCAGCTGGTGGGCTTCTTCCTGGTGTGGAAGCGCAACCCGGGCCGCGGCCGCGCCCTGGGCGTGGGCGAGGTGAAGTTCGCCGGCCAGGTGCTGCCGACCGCGAAACTCGTGCGCTACGAAATCGACATCAAGCGCGTGGTCGAGCGCAAGCTGGTGCTGGCCATCGCCGATGGCCGCGTGCTGGTGGACGGCCGCGAGATCTACCAGGCCACCGACCTGCGCGTGGGCCTGTTCACTTCCACCGATTCGCTC
Source organism: uncultured Gammaproteobacteria bacterium (assembly GCA_966096795.1). Taxonomy (GTDB): domain Bacteria; phylum Pseudomonadota; class Gammaproteobacteria; order Xanthomonadales; family Xanthomonadaceae; genus Arenimonas. Next base: position 15,634 of record CBHTVR010000026.1, on the reverse strand, counting down.
TGAAGCTTTTTTCGAGGCTGCCATGAAACGCGTCGTCATCACCGGCCTCGGGCTGGTTTCCTGCCTGGGCAACGACCGCGACGCCGTCGCCGCGTCCCTGTTCGAAGCCCGCTCGGGCATTCGCGCGATGCCCGAATACGCCGAACTGGGTTTTCGCAGCCAGGTCGGCGGCCTGCCCGAGTTCGACGTGGAAGCACGCATTGACCGCAAGCTGCGCCGCTTCATGGGCGACGCGGCCGCCTATGCCTACGCCAGCCTGGCCGATGCCATCGCCGATGCCGGCCTCGACCCGACCGCGGTGAGTGACCCGCGCATCGGCCTGATCGCCGGTTCCGGCGGCGGCTCCTGCGCCAACCAGGTGGAAGCGGCCGACCTGCTGCGCAGCAAGGGCGTGCGTCGCGTTGGTCCGTACATGGTGACGCGCACGATGTGCTCGACGGTGTCGGCCAACCTGGCCACGGCCTTCGGCATCCGCGGCATCAACTATTCCATCAGTTCGGCCTGCGCGACCTCGGCGCATTGCATCGGCGCGGCGATGGAGCAGATCCAGCTGGGCAAGCAGGATGTGGTCTTCGCCGGCGGCGGCGAGGAACTGCACTGGACCCAGACCATGCTGTTCGACGCCATGGGCGCGCTCAGCAGCAAGTACAACGACACGCCCACGCAGGCTTCGCGCGCCTATGACGCCGATCGCGATGGCTTTGTCATCGCCGGTGGCGGCGGCATGGTGGTGGTGGAATCGCTCGAGCACGCGCAGGCGCGCGGTGCGCGCATCCTGGCTGAAGTGGTCGGTTACGGCGCCACCTCCGATGGCGCCGACATGGTCGCGCCCAGTGGCGAAGGCGCAGCGCGTTGCATGCGCCAGGCCCTGGCCACGGTGGACTCGCCCGTTGATTACCTCAACACCCACGGCACCTCCACGCCGGTGGGCGATGTCGCCGAGCTCGGCGCCATGCGCGAAGTCTTCGGCGACAAGATTCCGCCGTTCTCGTCCACCAAGTCCCTGTCCGGCCATTCGCTGGGCGCGGCCGGCGTGCACGAGGCGATCTACTGCCTGCTGATGATGGAGCGCGGCTTCATCGCCGGCAGCGCCAATGTCGGCCGCGTGGACCCGGCGGCCGAAGGCATGCCCCTGGTCACCGCCTCGCGCCAGGCCAAGCTCGATACGGTGATGTCCAACAGCTTCGGCTTCGGCGGCACCAATGCCAGCCTGGTGTTGAAGCGCTTCTCCGCCTGATTCCCCGGGCCGCCCCCGGCGGGCGGCCGAAAATGGTGCTTTGCGTCACGCTTTTGTAGTGAAGATCGGGCAGGATGCCCGCCGGGACTGGAGTCCCTCTTCCTACGCAAGGACGCGACCTTTTCCTATTTTCGGGGACCCCCACCGATGTTCACACCCTCCTGGCCACGCCGCCTGGCGCTGGCGACTGCGCTCGCGACTTCGACCTTCACTGCCGGTGCTGTCGGCAACCATGGCCCCGCCGACCCCGGCCTGCGCCTGCCCGACCATTACGAATTCGCGGCCATGCTCGATGCCGCCTTCCGCCCGGATGCTGCGGGCCAGTACCCGATCCGCCTGGATTTCGATTACCCCGGCGCGGGCGCCAGCACGCAAGCGACCTGGCAGGTGGACCTGCTCTCGCCGCGCGGCCAGGTTGTGCAGCGCTGGCTGGGAGAGGCGGCACTGACTGAGGGTCGCGGTTCGGTGCGCCTGAACTGGAATGGCCGCGGCACCCAGGGCCAGGCCCTGCCGGCCGGCTTCTATACGGTGCGCCTGCGCGCCGTGCCCTCGATCAGCCTGGCTTCGGAAGCGAAGTTGCCGCTGTTCCAGCGCGCCTCGCGCTCCTTCGCCCTGGGTCGCGATGAACTCGCCGACCAACGCATGGACCTGTTGGTAGGCAGCGTAGCGGCGCCGAAGATGCCGGCCTTCCGCGCGTTGCCGACGGCGCACTCGTCGGGCAAGAACGGTTCGCTCGGCACGCAGTCGGTGGCGGCCAGCACCCTGCCCTTCACCATCTACTACGGCAACCTGCACAGCCAGACCAACCACAGCGACGGCGGCACGCCGGTGGCCAGCTGCGGCGGCGCCGAAGTGCCGCAGGCCGGCACCTACGGCCCGACCGACGCTTACACGATGATGCAGAACCAGGCCGGCGGCGATTTCCTGCTGACCACCGAACACAACCACATGTACGACGGCTCGACCAGCACCAACACCTCGGCCAGCCCGGCTACCGCCAACAACCTGTTCAACTCCGGCCTGACCGCCGCGGCCAACTACCGCAGCGCGCACCCGAACTTCATGGCCCTGTACGGCAATGAGTGGGGCGTCATCAGCAACGGCGGCCACCTGAACATCTTCAATCCCGACGGCCTGGCCGAGTGGGAATACAACAGCAGCGGCCAGCTCATCGGCAGCGTTGCCACCATCAAGTCCGACTACGCCAACCTGTATTCGGTGATGAAGGCACGTGGCTGGATTGGCATGTTCAACCACCCGGCCAGCAGCGGCCAGTTCATCATCGGTGGCACCGCGCTGGCCTATGACGCCAACGGCAATGACGTGATGGTGGCGGCCGAAGTGCTCAACAGCTCGGCCTTCTCGACCAACACCACCGAGACCGAAACCGGCCGCAGCACCTACACCGGCGCCTTCAATATCCTGCTCGAGCGCGGCTACCACGTGGCCCCGACCACCGACCAGGACAACCATTGCGCCAATTGGGGCCTGAGCTTCCGCAACCGCACCGGCGTGCTGATGCCGACCGGCACGGCGCTGACAGTGGCGAACTTCCTCGACGCGCTGAAGGCGCGCCGCGTGTTCGCTGCCGAAGACAAGACCGCGCAGGTTGTACTGACTGCCAATGGTTTGGTGATGGGCCAGACCATCGCAAACAGCTCCAGCCTGACGCTGAATGCCAACTACGCCAGCACCAGCGGCGGCACCGCCGCGCGCGTGCAGTTCTTCGAAGGCGTACCGGGCCGCAACGGCACCGTCACGCAATTGTTCGAAGGCGCGGGCATGTACACCTTCACGCCCAGCACCGGCGCGCACTTCTACTACGTGCTCGTCACCGAAGCGGACGGCGACCGCATCTGGTCCGCGCCGATCTGGGTGAACCAGGGCAGCGCGCCGCCGGTGGACACCACGCCGCCCACGGTCAGCGCCAGCGAAACCGGCAGCAGCGGCACCATCACGCTGTCCGCGACGGCTTCCGACAATGTCGGCGTGACCAACGTCGAGTTCTACGTGGACGGCGTGCTCAAGGGCAGCGATGCCAGCAGCCCCTACTCGATGACGTTGGATTCGAACACGCTCAGCAATGCCTCGCACTCGCTGACCGCGAAGGCCTTCGATGCCGCCAACAACTCGGCCACTTCGAGCGCCGTGAGCTTCAGCGTGAACAACGCCGTCAGCACGCAGTTCAACGAAGTCGAGTCCAACGGCACGGCGGGCACCGCCAATGTGGTGGCCAAGACCTACAAGACCATCGTCGGCACCATGGGCAACACCACCGACAAGGACTACTTCGCCCTGTCGCTGGCTGCCAACGAGACGCTGAAGCTGGACATGGTCGGCCCCACCGGCAATGACTACGACCTGTACCTGGTCAATGCCAGCGACACCACGCTCAAGAGCTCCACCACCGGCACCAGCACCGAAACCCTGACCTACGTGAACGGCGCCACCGCCGCCACCGTCTACGCCAAGGTCATCGCCTATTCGGGCTCGAGCACCACCGCCACCTACACGATCACGCCGACCTACACCGCGGGCACCGTCAGCACCGAGTTGCTGGGCAACCCCGGCTTCGAGTCGGGCAACACCGTGTGGACCGCCACCACCAGCGTCATCGACAACAGCACGACCCAGGCTTCGCGCACGGGCAGCTGGAAGGCCTGGCTCAATGGCTACGGCGCGGCGCATACCGATTCGGTGAAGCAGACCATCGCCGTGCCGACGACCGCCACCGGCGCGTTCTCGTTCTGGCTGAAAGTGGTGAGCGATGAGACCACCACGACCACCGCCTACGACACGCTCAAGGTGCAGGTGCGCAATTCCAGCGGCACCGTGCTTGCGACCCTGGCGACCTACTCGAACCTCAACAAGGGCAGCAGCTACGTCCAGAAGAGCTTCGACCTGAGCGCCTACAAGGGCCAGACGATCCAGATCTATTTCGAAGGCGTGGAAGGCTCGACCACCGCGACCTCCTTCCTGATCGACGACGTCAGCCTGAAGTAAGCGAAGTTTTCGGCGAGCCGGGGCTTGGATGCCCCGGCCCTGCCCGGGCGGCATGGGAGTCCCTATGTCGCCATTTTTGCAACAGTGAGTGTCTGATAGGCGTATTTATCACGAATACGCAACGATCTAAGCTGGCGTCCATAGTCCAGCGACCGCGACGCATCCCGCGCCGGCGCCTTCGGACAAGGAGCCTGCCATGAACAATCTGTCCGTCCTGCTCGGCCGTTTCGGCCTGTCCCTGATCTTCATCCTCTCTGGCGTCGCCAAGATCTCCGGTTATGCCGGCACCCAGCAATACATGGAAGCCGTGGGCGTGCCCGGCGGCCTGCTGCCCCTGGTCATTGCGCTGGAAGTTGGCGGCGGCCTCGCTATCCTTGCCGGACTGTTCACGCGTCCCGCCGCGATCGCCCTGGCCGGTTTTTCCATCGTCAGCGCCGCGCTCTTCCACGCCAACCTCGGTGACCAGATGCAGTTCATCAACTTCTTCAAGAACATCGCCATCGCTGGTGGCTTCCTCGCCTTGGCCGCGAACGGCGCCGGCGCCTGGAGCCTGGACGCGCTTCGCAATCGCAAGTCGGCCGGCCTGAACCTGGCCCGCGGTGCCGCGTGATCGCCCTTCGCGCGGCCAATGATCGCGGCCATGCCGAGCACGGCTGGCTGGAAAGCTGGCACAGCTTCGCCTTCGCCGACTATCGCGACAACGAGCATGTGCACTGGGGCCCGCTGCGCGTGATCAATGAAGATCGCGTGCAAGCGGGCCAGGGCTTCGGCACCCACGGCCACCGCGACATGGAGATCATCAGCTACGTGATCGACGGCGCCCTGGCCCATCGCGACTCGATGGGCACGGGGGCAACGATTGTTCCTGGCGAAATCCAGCGCATGAGCGCGGGCACCGGCGTCACCCACTCCGAGTACAACCACGAGAAGGAACGCCTGACCCATTTCCTGCAGATCTGGATCATCCCCAAGTTCACCGGCATCAAGCCCGGCTACGAGCAGAAGGCCTTCAGCAACGAGGAAAAGCGCGGCCGCCTGCGCCTGGTCGGCAGCCCCGACGGTGCCGAGGGTTCGGTGACGATCCACCAGGATGTGCGCCTGTATGCCGGCCTGTTTGACGGCAGCGAAAACGCCACGCTGGCGATTGCGCCGGGCCGCCTGGCCTATGTGCATGTGGTGCGCGGCGCGGTCACGGTGAACGGCCGCGTGCTGCAAGCCGGTGATGCCCTGCGCTATCGCGACGAAGCGCTGGTGAGCATCGAAGCGGGACAGGACGCCGAAGTGCTGGTGTTCGACCTGCCGCCGCTCGACTGAGCGTGAAACGATTCCGCCGCGCCGCTAGATATTGCGGCGCGGCGGCATCAGCAAATTGCCGAACAGGATGCCGGCCACCAGCGCGATCAAGGCGGTCACCACCGCGAAGGCGGTATCGAGCCCCAGCATCACATCGCGCTCGAACACGAAGTTGAAGCTGCGGAAACCCAAACTACCCGGCACCAGCAGGATGATGCCCGGCACCCGGATCAGCGCGCTCGGGCGGTTGTACACGCGGCCATAGAGATTGCCCGCCGCCGTCACCACCATGCCGGCGAAAAACACACCGCCCGGCAACGCATTCTCCGCCACGCCCGGCAACAGGTTGGCGACGCGCGTCACCGCAAAGCCCAGCCACACCGAGGCCATCACCAGCAGCACGTCGCGGCGCGCGGCCTTGAACAGCACCGCGAACGAGAACGAGCCCGCCAGCAAAGTAATCCACGGCATCCAGTCCGGAAGCGCCTGGCCGGTATTGGCCATCGGTTGCCAGCCGAACAGGTTCACCACTTGCGTGGCAGCAACGGCGCCGAAGGTCAGCTTCAGCAAGACCGTCAGCGCGCCAGCAAAACGCGCAGTGCCCGATACCAGTTGCCGGCTGGTCAATTCCGATACGGCGGTGGTCAGGGTCAGGCCCGGCATCAGCACGATCAGGGACGCGATGATCACGTTCTGCAGCGACAGCGGCGCGAGGAAGCTGCCCACCAGCGTGGCGATCAGCGTGGCGAGGAAGGCCGATACCGCTTCATGCGCTTCGCCCCAACGCGGGCGGCCCTGGGCGAGCTCGGTAAGCACGCCGATCATCATGCCCAGCGTTGCGGCGGTAACCAGGTCGGCCCAACCGGTATTGCGCATCAGGCCGGTGACCGAGGCCGAGGCCAGGCCAAAACTCAGGACCGCCCAGGCTTTGGAAAAACGCGGCGGCGGCCGGTCCAGCGCGCGCATCGCGCTCAGGCCATCGGCGATATGCAGACGACCGGCCAACACGTCTTCGGCAATGCCGTCGGCCGCAGCAAGGCGGCCGAGGTTTTCTTCGCCCGGCTCCATGCGGATCACCCGCGTGATCGTGTGGGCGGCCCCGCGCTCGGGGTCGGGAAAGCTCACGATCATGCCGGTCGGGTTCGACCAGACCTCGGCGTCGATATCCAGTCGCCGCGCGACTTGGCTGACCGCGCCTTCCAGTCGCTGCGCCGAGGTGCCGTACATGTGCAGGCGGCGCGCCAGTTCCAGGATGAAGTCCACGCGCACCAGGTAAGGGGCCTGGCTGTCGGAGCGGGCAAGGTCGGCGGTCGGGTCCATTGCCAAAAGCATGGCATGAAACCATGGCATCCATCCCTGCCAGCCCGGACAATGCGCAGGATGATCCACGCCTTTTACCCGACGGCCGCGCCGTGACGCCCTACTTTGGCGAGGCCTGCTCGATCCTCAGCGCGTTGGCCTGGGCGATTGGCCTGATGTATTACCGCCAGCTCGGCGACACCTTGCCGCCGCTGCAGCTGAATTTCCTGAAGAACCTGCTGGTGCTGGCGATGCTGGTGCCGGCGGTGCCGCTGTTGCATGGCTTTGCGCTGCCGCATTTCAGCGCCTGGCAAGTGGCGGCGGCCGTGGGCAGTGGCTTGCTCGGCATCGGCATCGCCGACACGCTGTACTTTCGCGCGCTCAATGAACTTGGCGCCGGGCGCATGGGCATCCTCGGCAATCTGTACAGCCCCTTCCTCATCCTGCTCAGCGTGGTCTTCCTCGGCGAAAGCCTGGGCTCGCGGCAAATGCTCGGCTTCGGTTTGGTCAGCCTGGGGGTGTGGATCGCCGCCTGGCCGCGCAAGGGCCGCAATCCTCCGCCGTCGGTGAGCGCCGACATCCTGCCGCCGGCCGAATCGCAAACTTCAGCGTCGCCGCATCCCTTGCGCGGCTTGTTGTTTGGCTTGGCGGCCATCGTGCTGATGGCGGTGTCGGTGGTGATGGTCAAGCGCACGCTCGAAGCCCAGCCCCTGCTCTGGGCCACGGCCCTGCGCATGGTGGGCGCGCTGGTGGGCATGGCGGCCCTGGCCGCGGTGCGCGGGGAATGGAAGCAACTGGCCCCGCCCACGGTGGGCATGCCCTGGGGTCGGCTGGCCTTTGCCGCCTTTATTGGCCAATTCCTGGCCATGGTGCTGTGGCTGGCCGGCTACAAGTTCACCCTGGCCTCGGTGGCGGCCATCCTCAATGAAACCGCCTCGGTGTTCATCCTGATCCTGGCCGCGATCTGGCTGAAGGAACCGCTGACCCGGCGCGCCGTGGTCGGCGTGGGGCTGACCCTGAGCGGCGTTTCCTGCATGCTCTGGCCTGCATGAGCACGCCGCCCGACATCGCCCCCAGCCGCGCCGACCCCGACATCCTCCGGGCCACGGGCGACTGGACGCTAGACAACGCCAAGGCCCTGCTCGCCTTCATCGACAAGGCCCCGGCGCGCGCGAAGGACATTGACGGCCGCGACATCGCCCGCCTCGATTCCACCGGGGCCATGCTGCTTTCGCGCTACGCGATGCGCGTGGGGCTGGGCCTGTCCACGGTGGAGGTGGACCCGCGCTACCAGAGCATGGTCGATGCCGTGCGGGTTATCTGTGAAACGCCGGCACGCACGAAGACCAAGGAACTGGGCTTCCGGCGCATGCTCGAGCGCATGGGCTACGCGATGGAGGACTACACCCGCGAGGTGTTGGCCCTTATCGGCTTCGGTGGACTGACCCTGCAGACCCTGGCGCGTACCGCGCTGCGTCCGGCGCGCATCCGCTGGACCGCCACCGTGCATCACATGGAGCAAGTGGGCCTGGACGCGGTGCCCCTGGTACTGCTGCTGAGCTTCATGGTCGGCGCGGTGATCGCTTTCCTGGGCGCCACGGTGCTGCGCGATTTTGGCGCCGAAATTTTCGTCGTCGAACTGGTGGGCATCGCCTTCCTGCGCGAGTTCGCGGTGTTGCTTACCGCCATCCTGCTGGCCGGTCGCACCGCCAGCGCCTTCACCGCGCAAATCGGCGCGATGCAAAGCGGCGAGGAAATCGACGCGATCCGCACCCTGGGCCTGGACCCGATCGAATTGCTGGTGTTGCCGCGCCTGTTCGCGTTGCTGGCGATGCTGCCATTGCTGACCTTCCTGGCCATGATGGCGGGCATCATGGGCGGCATGGCGGTGTCGGCCGGCAAGTTGGGCATGTCGCCGGAAATGTTCATCAGCCGCCTGCACGAAACCATGGAGATCCGCCATTTCTGGGTGGGCCTTTCCAAGGCACCGGTATTTGCCGTGGTCATCGCCCTGATCGGTTGCCTGGAAGGCTTCCAGACCCAGGGCACGGCGCAATCGGTCGGCGAGCGCACCACTTCGAGCGTGGTGCAGACCATTTCCCTGGTCATCCTGCTTGATGCGCTGGCGGCGATGTTCTTCATGGAGATGAACTGGTGAACGGCCCGACAAACGCCGATGCCGCGCTGGCCGTCAGCGTGCGCGGCCTGGCCAATAGTTTTGGCGACCAGGTCGTGCACAAGGATCTGGACCTGGACGTGCGCCGCGGCGAAATCATCGGCGTGGTCGGCGGTTCGGGCACCGGCAAGTCGGTACTGATGCGCGCCATCCTGGGTTTGCGCCGGCCGCAGGCCGGAACGATCGAAGTACTGGGCGTGAACGCGCTCTCGGAAAACCAGGAAGAGCGCCTGAAGATCGAGCGCAACAGCGGCGTGCTCTACCAGAACGGCGCCCTGTTCTCGTCGCTGACCGTCGCCGAGAACGTGATGGTGCCGCTGAAGGAACACCACAACCTGCCGCCCGACCTGGTGGCGGACCTGGCGGTGCTGAAAATCCGCTTGTCCGGCCTGCCCGACAATGCCGCCGACAAGTACCCTTCGCAACTGTCCGGCGGCATGGTCAAGCGTGCGGCGCTGGCGCGTTCACTCGCGCTGGACCCGGCCCTGCTGTTCCTGGACGAGCCCACGGCGGGCCTGGACCCGATCAGCGCCGCCGCCTTCGACCAACTCATCCTCAGCCTGCAACGCGCGCTCGGGCTCACCGTGTTCCTGATTACCCACGATCTGGATACCCTGTACACCATCTGCAACCGGGTTGCCGTGCTGGCCGACGGCAAGGTGCTGGTCAACGCGCCCTTGGCCGAAGTCGAAAAGTTCGACCACCCCTGGGTGCAGGAATATTTCCACGGTCCACGCGGCCGGGCTGCACAAGCCGCGCAGGAGAAAGCGTAAATGGAAACCCGAGCCAACCATGTACTGATCGGCCTGTTCACCATCCTGGTGTGCGTGCTGGGCCTGTTGTTCGCCCTGTGGGCCGCCAACTACGCCGCCAATCGCGACTGGGACGAGTACGAAGTCGTGTTCACCGAGGCCGTCACCGGCCTGGGCACCGGCGGCATCGTCCAGTACAACGGCATCAATGTCGGCGAAGTGCGGCGCCTGAGCCTGGACCCGAAGGACCCGCGCAAGGTCATTGCCCGCATCCGCCTGACCGCCGACACCCCGGTGAAAATCGACACCAAGGCCAAGCTGGCCTTCGTCGGCCTGACCGGCGTGGCGCAGATCCAGCTCTCGGGCGGCCTGCCCGAAAGCCCGCGCCTGCTGCCCACCGAAGACCAGAAGATTCCCATCATCCCGACGCAGCCTTCGGCGCTGCAGAACATCGCCGAAGCCGCCAATGACATTGTCGAGCGCCTGCGCGTGGTGCTGAGTGACCAGAACCTGTCGCGCATCTCCGACACCCTGGCCAACCTCGATACACTCAGCACGGGCCTGGCCAACGACAAGGAAGGCGTGACCGCGCTGCTGAAGGACCTGCGCAGCGTCAGCGCGCAACTCAATGTCACCCTGGTAAAGGCCCAGGGCAGCCTGGACTCAATCCACTCGGGCGTGCAGGACTTGCCGCAAGTGATGAAGCGCCTGGATCGTACGCTGGCGCAGTTCGAATCGGTCGGCGCCAACGCCGACAAACTCATCGCCGAGAACCGCGAGCCCATCGGCGGCTTCACCCAGGACGGACTGTCCCAGGTCGGGCCGACCCTGGCCGAGTTGCGCGTGCTGCTGCAGGACTTGCGCAAGGTGGTTTCCGGGCTTGACCGTAATCCGGGCGGCTATATCACCGGCCGCAATCGTCCCGAGGAGTTCAAACCCAAATGAACACGAGCAAGTTCGCAAGCGCGGCGCTGCTGCGGCGCTCGACGGTGGCGTGCCTGTCGGCCACGCTCGCGCTGGCCCTGGCCAGCTGCAGCGTATTGCCCGAGCGCAGGCCCTACCGCATCTACGAGCCCGCGCATATCGGCACGCCCGCCAAGGCGGATTTGCCCGAGGCGCATTGGTCCCTGCTGGTTCCCGCGCCCAAGGCCGGCCGGCAACTGGATTCGGACCGCATCACCGTGTATCCGGCGCCGGGCGTGGTGCAGGTGTATCAGGACGCCAGCTGGATCGACACCGCGCCGGAATTGGTGCAATCAGCCCTGCTCCGGCATTTCGAGGACTCACAAAAAATTCCGGCCGTCTCCCCACCCGGTGGTGGCGTGCGCGGCGAATACCTGCTGTTGACCGAGCTGCGCGCTTTCGAATCGGTGTACGTGCAACCCGGGCATCCGCAGGTGCAGGTTGAGCTGTTCGCGCGCCTGGTGCATTCGCGTGACGGCAAGGTGGTGGCAGCGCGCGCGTTCCGCACCAACGAAGATGCCAGCGCCGAAGAACTCAGCGCGGTGGTAGATGCATTTTCGCGAGCGATGGATCACGTCGCTGGCGATGTGGTCGAGTGGACGCTGGTGAACGGCAGCCAGAACGAAGCGGCAGGTCCGGCGAAATGAGCGAACGCGATGTGATGGAGTACGACGTGGTCACCGTCGGCGCCGGCCCGGCCGGCCTGGCGTTCGCGATCCGGCTCAAGCAACTCAAGCCCGAGCTCAGCGTCTGCGTCATCGAGAAGGCCTCGACCATCGGCGCGCACATCCTGTCCGGCGCGGTGATCGAGCCGCAGCCGCTGGACGAACTGCTGCCGGACTGGCGCAAGTCGCCGCCGCCGATCTGCGTGCCTGCCGGTGACGACGAATTCTGGATCCTCAGCCAGACCGGCGGCTTCAAGCTGCCGATGGTGCCGCCGCAGTTGGGCAACCACGGCAATGTCATCGTCTCGCTGGGCGCCATGTGCGCCTGGATGGCGCCGCAGGCCGAAGCCCTGGGCGTGGAAATCTATCCGGGCTTCGCCGCCGCCGAACCCCTGTTCGACGAACACGGCGCGGTCTGTGGCGTGCGCATCGGCGACATGGGCGTGGCCAAGGACGGGTCGCACAAGCCCGGTTACACGCAGGGCATTGATATCCGCGCGAAGGTGACGGTACTGGCCGAAGGCGCGCGCGGGCACCTGACCAAGCAGCTGGTGCGCAAGTACGACCTCGACCGCGACAGCGATCCGCAGAGCTATTCCATCGGCATCAAGGAGCTGTGGCAGTGCAAGCCCGGCACCTGCAAGCCCGGCAAGATCGTGCACAGCATGGGCTGGCCGGCCGATCCGAAAACCTATGGCGGCAGCTTCCTGTACCACCTGGATGGCGATCGCATCGCGCTCGGCTACGTGTCGGGGCTCGACTACCGCGACCCGAACTACCAGCCCTACGAAGCCTTCCAGCAGTGGAAGAACCACCCGAGCGTGAAGCCCTTGCTCGAAGGCAGCAGCATTCTTTCCGCCGGCGCACGTGCCATCGTCACTGGCGGCTACCAAAGCCTGCCGAAACTTGAGATGCCCGGCGCGCTACTGATCGGCGACGGCGCTGGCCTGCTGAACGTGCCCAAGATCAAGGGCACGCACCAGGCCCTGCGTTCGGGAATGATGGCCGCCGAGCACATCGCCGCCACCGGCGCACCCGCCGGCTGGGACGCGAAGCTGCGCGGCTCGGCGGTGATGGCCGAGCTCAAGACGGTGCGCAACTTCAAGCCGGGCTTCAAGAAGGGCCGCCTGTTCGGCCTGCTCAATTCGGCCTGGGAAACCGTCACGATGGGCCTGTCGCCCTGGACGATGTCGGTGCGCGCCGACTGCGATTCCCTGCAGAAACTCGACGTCGCCGAACACCCCAAGCGCGATTACGTCGAGCGCACGCTGGCCCCGCGCGACCGCCTGGCTGGCGTCTACTTCGCCGCCACCGAGCACGACGAAGACCAGCCCGTGCACCTGCGCGTGGCCGACACCGACATCTGCATCACCACCTGCGCCAGCGAATACGGCAACCCCTGCACGCGCTTCTGCCCGGCCGGCGTCTACGAAATGGTGAAGGACGAGAACGGCCCGCGCCTGCAGATCAATGCCGCCAACTGCGTGCACTGCAAGACCTGCGACATCAAGGACCCGTACCAGATCATCAACTGGGTCACGCCGGAAGGCGGATCGGGTCCGAACTACCAGAATCTCTAGGCCTCAGCCGCCGGCCTTCGCCGGCGCGCTGTAGTCAAGCTTCGGCAGATCGATACCAGGCGCATTCGAAACGGCCGTCATCGCCGGCTGCTCGGTCGGATCGGGCGCCGGAGGCGGTCCGCGCCGGTTGTCTTCGTCTTCACCCGGCTTGGGCTTCGCGCCGCCCATGCCGAAGCGATACGGCAAGGTCAGGCGCGAAGGCACAGCCTGTCCCGCGACCTTGTCGGGCGCGAAGCGGCTCGCTCTCACCGACAGATGGATGGCATCGAGGTAACGTGCCTCGGCAAAGGCATTGGGATCGCGAAGTTGCGCGCTTTCAGTCTTGATCGAGGCCATGTCGGGCAGGCCGTTGGCGTCCACGTTCACCGACACCACAATGGTCGCGCCACCCCGACGGCCCTGGTACTTGGGAACGTCCATCCTCCCAACCGACAGCACGCCAGGCACACTCATGGCGCGACGCAGCTTCAGCGCAAACTTGCCATCGCCCACCGGCTCGACGGCGAGGATCATGCTGAGGTTGGTTTCGCTGGCCACGGCCAGACCGTCCTTGCGGGCGGGGACGAAAACGAGCTTCTGCGCATACCCCCGCGCTGCCTGCACCAGACCGGGAACGGCCTGCGGATCCACGGCTTCGGCAGACTGCACGCGGCCGGCGGAATCCACGGCTACATGCAAGACCACCGTCTGGGGCGGCGGCGGGGCGCCGGAGGCCAGCACCGCAGCGGTGGCCAGGGACGGCAGCAGGATCAGCGCGCTGGCCAGCCAGGACTTCCGGATTGGCAATTTCATGGTGGGCCCTCCTCCCGACCGATGGACATCAGATTCTATCCGGATGAGTTGCGGTTCAGCGTGCCGGAGGTCATGGGGTCTAAAATGGCGCATCCCCCAGGAGTTCGCCATGTCCCTCAGCCCCGAAACCCGCGCCCGCATCGAGCACACCTTGTCCAGCAGCCGCGTGGTGCTCTTCATGAAGGGCGACCCCTCGGCGCCGCGTTGCGGATTCTCTGCCAAAGCCGTTGGAATCCTCGACTCGCTCGCGCCTGGCTACGCCAGCGTGGACGTGCTGGCCGATCCGGAGATTCGCGAGGGCATCAAGGAATACGGCCAGTGGCCGACCATTCCGCAGCTCTACATCGGCGGCGAACTGGTCGGCGGTAGCGACATCATCGAGCAGCTGCTGAACTCGGGCGAGTTGCACGAACTGCTGGGCGCTGCAGCGCCTGATCGCACGCCGCCGACTCTCAGCATCAGCGACAAGGCCGCCGAAGCCATCCAGCGCGCCATGGATTCGGCCGAACCGGGCATGGGCCTGCATTTGTCGGTGGATCCGCGCTTCAATGCGCAATTCCAGCTCAAGCCGATCACCGGGCAGGAAATCATCGCTGAAGCCGCCGGCATTCGCGTGCACTTCGACCTGGCCAGCGCCCCGCGCGCCCAAGGCATCAGCATTGACTGGGTGGACGATATCCGCGGCTCCGGCCTGGCCATCAGCAACCCGAACGCACCGCCGCCGGTGAAGTCGATCAGCGTGCAGGAATTGCACGACCGCATCGTCGCCGGCGCCATTGACGTGATTGACGTGCGCAGCCCGGAAGAACAGGCCATGGCGCCCTTCCCGCCGCCGCACGAAGTGCTCGACGAAGCCAGCGTGGCGCGCCTGTCCGGCCTGCCCAAGGACCTGCCGCTGGCCTTCCTTTGCCATAGCGGCAACCGCAGCCGGCAGGCGGCCGAGCACTTCCGCGGGCTGGGCTTTCACGACGTTTACAACATCGAAGGCGGCATCGAAGCCTGGTCCCGCGACATCGATCCGGCGGTGCCGCGCTACTGATGTGTGACGAACGACCCCTGCGCGGTTAGAGTAAAGGCGCTAAGTTCACGAGGCATAGACCGTCCCGGGCCGCACACTGGCCTGGGCCCGGTCTCCATCCGGGGGGAGGCGTCATGAAACTCGTCGTACTCGTGCTGATGCTGCTGGCCCTGGCGGCCTGCGGCGACAAGGGCGGAAAGGCCAGCGGCGGCAGCCGCAATGAACTGGCCGCCACCGCCTGCGAAACCTATGCCAAGGGCCAACTGGCCGACAAGACCTACCAGCTCGACCACGCCGCGCTGGCCAAGTCGATGGCCGACGCCGGTGACGGCGCCAACATCCTGCGCGTGCCGATCGTGATTGACCCGGGCCTGTCATCGGAGAGCAAGCAGAGCCTGGAATGCACCGTGCGCTTCGTCGAGGGCAAGGACGCGCCCGACGTGATCAACCTGCAATTCATCTGGTAGCGCGCGCGGCGCGCGCTGTCGCGCCTACTCGTCGAAGCGCAGGTGCTTGACCGACTTGCCGTGGCGACGGATCAGCTTGAGCGCCTCGATGCCGACGTTGATGTGCGCCTCGACGAATTCCTCGGTGACCTTCTTGTCCGAGGCTTCGGTCTTCACGCCCTCGGGAATCATCGGCTGGTCCGACACCAGCAGCAGCGCGCCACTGGGAATCGAGTTGGCGAAGCCAGCGGCGAATATCGTCGCGGTTTCCATATCAATGGCCATGCAGCGCAGCTTGCGCAGGTAGTCCTTGAAGGCCTCGTCGTGCTCCCAGACGCGGCGGTTGGTGGTGTACACCGTGCCGGTCCAGTAGTCGTGGCCGAGGTCGCGGATCATGGTCGAGATCACGC
>CBHTVR010000025.1:0-42624 GCA_966096795.1 uncultured Gammaproteobacteria bacterium | reverse complement strand
CGCCGACCGTCCACAGGCGCTCGAGCGCGTAGAACTCGCGCACGCGCGGCAGCATCACATGCACGATCACATCGCCCAGGTCCACCAGCACCCATTCGGCTTCGCGCTCGCCTTCCACGCCCAGCGGCATCACGCCGCACTTCTTGGCGAACTGCACCACTTCATCGGCGATGGATTTGACGTGGCGGGTCGAGGTGCCCGAAGCCACCACGAGGAAATCGGCGATGCTGGTCTTGCCGCGGACGTCGATTTCCACCGCGTCCTTGGCCTTCATGTCTTCAAGCGCGGCGTGCACCTGTTCGAGCAAGGCTTCCGGCGTCGGGGCCGGGCTGGGCATCTGGGTCTTGATGACCTGGGCTTTGGTGGTCAACACGCTGTCTCGGTTCGCGGCACAGGCCGTGTCGCAATTATACGCCCGGCGCGGGCGGCCCGGCCCGGTACAAGCCCTGCTCGCGGATGAACGCCGCCACCGGCGGCGCCAGCAGGGCCTGCCAGTCACTGCCAGCGGCGATGCGGCGGCGCACTTCGGTGGCGGACTCCAGGCGCAGGGGGCGCATGGGCAATTCGGCGAAGCCGCCGGCGGCCGCTTGCACCAGCGCCACCGGCGCGCTGCGCCGGGACTCGAGTTCCGCGGCCACGACCGGCGCCTGCGCGCGCAACCAGGCGGCGTCTGCGGGCGCGTCGGGGCGTTCCACCGCCAGAACATGGGCGAAGTCGAAGATGCGCCGCCAGTCGTGCCAGGTGTCGAGCTGGCGCAGGGAATCGATGCCCATCACCCAGACCAGGGGCTCGGCGGCGCCCAGTTCGGCGCGCAATTCGGCCAGGGTGTCCACGGTGTAGGACGGCCCGTGGCGCCTGAGTTCGCGCCGGTCCACGCCCAGGCGTGGATCCCCGGCGATCGCCAGGTCGAGCATATGCGCGCGCTGCCGCGCGCTGGCGCCGGGCGGCGCGCGGTGCGGCGGGTCGGCGGCCGGCATGAGCCAGACGGTATCGGCGAGAAGCTCGGCCACCGCGCGCGCGATCGCCAGGTGACCCAAATGCACCGGGTCGAAAGTTCCGCCATAGATGATGCGCGCCATCAGCCCGCCAGCAGGGCCTTGGCCCGCGGCTGCGACAGCGCCACCAGCAAGCGCTCGAGCACCAGCCAGGCATCGCCGGACAGGCGGCCCTTGGCGATCAGGTCCACGCGCCCGGCTTCGGCGGCAAACGCTTCCCAGCGCGAAGGCGGATGCTTTTCCAGCACGCGCCGGTACAGCGCCTGCTTGCTTTCCCAGATGCGCGCCTCGCGCATGGCCGACATCAGGTTGCCGCCATTGCCGGCGATGCGCGCCAGGCCGGCCAGCTTCACCAGTTCCATCGCCAGGATCGGCAGGAGGCCGGGCACTTGTTCGCCTTCCGCACGCAGGGCCTGCAGCATGCGCACGGCGCGATGGGTGTCGCCGGCGAGCGCAGATTCGACCAGCTTGAACACGTCATAGCGCGCGGAATCGGCGACCAGGGATTGCATGCGCGCCGCGTCCAGGCGCGCGCCGGGCGCGAGCAAAGCAAGTTTTTCCACTTCCTGTGCCGCCGCCAGCAGATTGCCTTCAACGCGTTCGGCCAACAGTTGCAGCGCGCCAGGCTCGGCGGACAGGCCGCGGCTGCGCAGGCGCTTTTCCAGCCAGTCGCCGAGTTCGTTCGGCTTCACCGGCCAGGCCACCACGAGATGGCCGATGCGGGCGATCGCTTCGCTCCACTTGCCGACGTGCTTGTTGCTCCATTCCTGCGCGGTGATCATCAACACCGTTTCCGGCGCGGGATTTTCGCAAAATTCGGTGATCGCCTTGCTGCCATCGCGATCGGGGCGGCCGGTGGGCAGGCGCAAGTCGAACAGCCGGCGGCTGGCGAACAGGCTGAGCGAGGCGATGCCCATGCTCAATTCGTTCCAGTCGAAGTCCTTGCTGGCTTCGAGCACTTCGCGTTCGTTGTAGCCCTCGCTGCGCGCCTTGGCACGCAGGGCATCGGCGCATTCCTGCACGACCAGCGGTTCGGCGCCAGCGATCAGGTAGGCAGGGCGCAGCGGCTCGCCGGCGAGCTGGCGCTCGAAGCGATCCGCCCTCAGCTCCATCAGGACTTCGGGCGCAGGACGATGTCCAGGCGGCGCAGGATGGCGGCCTGCATGTCGCGCCGCAGTTCGCGCTGGATCAGTTCCTGCTCGGCCGGGCTACCGGCGGAGGCATTGATGTCGTAGGTGTACTCGCGCGAGAGCTCGATGCTCTGCAGCGGCACCAGAGCCTTGCCGCTGGCATCGTTGAGGATGAAATCCACGCGATAGCGGGTGACGTATTCGCGGACACGGGCGAACTGGTCGACCGACAGCGGCTTGGTCTGCCAGTTCTCGGCGGTGATGGACAGCGACGAAGACGGCGAACCTTCGGTGGCCGGCGTGGCGCCGGCGCGTTCAAGCGCGGTGGCGAGTTCCAGGCCCAGGGGGCTGTAGGGGTCGGAGGTCTGCACGCTGACCGGGCCGAGCGCGGCGGGCAAGCTCAGCTGGGCGCGCGGATGAAAACCGCAGCCCGAGAGCAGGACGAGCGAGGACAGGACTAGCGAATGCAGAACCGGGGCACGACGCATGGTGAACTCCGCCAGGGCAGGATCTGCCCGACCCCATGTTACCGCGAACCCCGCCCGCTTGGCCTCAGGACCGGCCCCGGCGATCCGCGACCAACGCTGGCAATGCCTCGGCCATGGCCTCGAACACCGGCCGCCAGGCCCGGTCCCGCGACTGCCGGAACAGGCGCACGCTGGCGTACCAGGGCGAATCCTGGCGATCGAGCATCCAGCGCCAGTCGGGCACCTGCCCCAGCGCCAGCCAGGCCGGGCGGCCGAGGGCACCCGCCAGATGGGTGAGCGAGGAGTCCGCGCTCACCACCAGGTCCAGGTGCTGCAGCAGAGCGGCGCTGTCGAGGAAAGCATCGGCACCGTCATCGAAATCCTCGAGTTCCTGAAGATCCAGCCCGGCGGCCCGCGCCGGCGCAATCTGCTCCAGCCCGAATTGCTTCTGCAGGCTCACCAGCCGCACGCCGGGCACACCGGCCAGGGGCAGGAATTCGTGCAAGGGAATGGATCGCGCGGCATCCATCTTGCGATTGGGGTTGCCCTGCCAGCAGATTCCGATATTGAGCATGCCGCGCTCGAGATGTCCGCTCCAGCGCGCCACGCGATCGGGCTCGGCCTGCAGGTAGGGTTCGGCGTGGAAGTCCTGTTCGTCGTGCAATCCGAGCCAATGCGGCAATTCCATCAGCCAGCACTGGAAATCGAAGCGATTGAAATCGGGTTGCGCCAGCCATTCGATGTCGTGGCCGAAGGAGGACAGCAGGCGAAACAGCGACGCGGGCCCGGTGAACGCAAGCTTCGCGCCCAACGCCTGCAGGCGCGGCGCGAACCGCAGCAATTGCAACGTGTCGCCCAGGCCGCTGGGCTCCGACAGCAGCACCGACTTGCCCTGAAGCGGCTGGCCTTGCCAGAACCGCAGGCCAGAGCTGCGTTCCGACTGCTGCCGAATCTCGCGGTTGGCTGCCACGTAGTCGGACCAGCCTGCGGCGAATTCCCCTTCCAGCAAGTTCAAGGCCGCACGCCGCCGCAGGGCTTCGGGATACCCTGGCCGAAGCGCAAGAGCCCGCTCGAAGTCGGCGCGCGCTGCGGTCCGTTCGTCCAGGTCGCGCCGGACCATGCCGAGGTTTGCATGCGCCAGCGCCAGGCCCGGCGCCAAGGCGACGGCGCGTTCGAGGCTGAGTTGCGCAGACTCCAGTTTGCGTTGGTCGTACTGCAGATTGCCCAGGTTGCTCCAGGCCTCGGCGAAATCGGGCTGCCGGGAAATGGCGTCCTCGAAGCAGGCCGTGGCCTCGTCGAAGCGGCCCGACAGATGCAGGGCCACGCCGCGCAGGTTGATCAGGTGCGCGGACGCAAGCTCCGTCGCGAGCAGGAGCTCCAGATGCGCCAGAGCGGCCGCGCCGTCGCCGCGCGTCAATTGCAGGCGCACCAACGCGGTGCGCGCGCCGGGAAAATTCGGGTCAAGTTCGAGCGCGCGGAGCAGGCTGGCTTCCGCGACATCGGGATATTGCGATGCCGACAGCGCGAGCGACCGGTTGAAATGCAGCGCCGCCGATTCCATCGGCGTGCCGATCACCAGGTCAAATTCGTCCAGTGCTTCGTCCGATCGCCCCAAAGCCAACAGGGCCAGGCCAAGCACATGGCGCAGCACGCCATCAGCCGGCCCTTGCGCCGCCAGGCGCCGCAGCATCCGCTCGGCTTGCGCGGCGTGTCCCTGCCGCAGCAGGGCCAGGGCCTCGGCCAGGGGCGATCCGTCCATGCCCTCAGCCGGCGACGATGTTCACGATCTTGCCCGGCACCACAATGATCTTGCGCACGCTCAGGCCTTCCAGAAAGCGCTGGACGTTGGTATCGGCCATGGCAAGTTTCTCGACTTCATCGCGGGCCGCATCGGGCGCCACTTCCAGGGTGCCGCGCAGCTTGCCGTTGACCTGCACCGCCAGCGTGATCGAATCGCGCACCAAGGCCGAAGGGTCCGCCTTCGGGAACTCAAGGTCCTCAAGCGTGGTTTCGGCATGGCCCAGCAATTGCCACAAGGCATGCGAGGTATGCGGCGTGATCGGATTGAGCAGCAAGGCCACGGCCTCGAACGCTTCCTGGCGCAGCGCCGAGGCATGGCCATCGGCCTCGTCGAATTTCGACAGCGCGTTCAACAACTCCATCACCGCGGCGATGGCAGTGTTGAAAGTGTAGCGACGCCCGTAGTCGTCGCCCACCTTCTGGATGGTCTCGTGCAGCTGGCGGCGCAGCGCGCGCCCCGCAGGCGAGAGCGCGCTTGCATCAAGCGCTTGCGGCTTTCCGCCGGCGACGTGCTTGTTCGCCTGCGCCCACAGCCGGCGCAGGAATCGCGCCATGCCCTCCACACCCGACTCGTTCCAGTCCAGCGACTGTTCCGGCGGCGCGGCGAACATCGAGAACAGGCGCACGGTGTCGGCGCCGTAGCGATCCACCATGGTCTGCGGGTCAACGCCATTGTTCTTGGACTTGGCCATTTTCTCGGTGCCGCCGATGTGCACCGGCTGGCCGTCGCTGCGCAGCACCGCGCCGATGGCGCGGCCCTTCTCGTCGCGCTTCACATCCACGTCGGCCGGGTTGAACCATTCGTTCTGCGCGCCGGGCACTTCACGATAGAAGGTATCGGCGATGACCATGCCCTGGCACAACAGATTCGTCGCCGGTTCGTCGCTCTGCACCAACCCCGCGTCGCGCATGAGCTTGTGATAGAAGCGGAAATACATCAGGTGCATGATCGCGTGCTCGATGCCGCCGATGTACTGGTCCACCGGCAGCCAGTAATTCGCACGCTCGTCCACCAGGTCGTTGGCGCCGGGCGAGGTGTAGCGCGCGTAGTACCAGCTCGACTCCATGAAGGTGTCGAAGGTGTCGGTCTCGCGCTCGGCCGGGCCACCGCAGTTCGGGCAAGTGGTCTTGCGCCATTCCGGATCGGCCTTGATCGGCGACTGCATGCCGGTGAAGGCTACGTCTTCCGGCAGGCGCACCGGCAACTGATCTTTCGGCACCGGCTGAGCGTCGCATGTCGCGCAATAAATAATCGGGATCGGGCAACCCCAATAGCGCTGGCGGCTGACGCCCCAGTCGCGCAGGCGGAAGTTCACGCGGCGCTCGCCGCGGCCTTCGCGCTGCAGCTTGTCGGCGAGATGATCAAAGGCCTGCTTGTAGCCCATGCCGTCGAGCTCGCCGGAGTTGATGACCATCAGCTCGGGGCGGGTCTTGTCGCTGTACCACTCCTTCCACTGCGACGCGTCGTAGGCCAGCTCCGGTGCCAGGTGCGGCGGCAGCGGCGTGCGCAGCGCAATGACCTGCTTGATCGGCAGCGAATACTTGTGCGCGAATTCGAAATCGCGCTCATCGTGACCAGGCACAGCCATCACCGCACCCGTGCCATAGCCCATCAGCACGAAGTTGGCGACCCAGACCGGCACCGGTTCGCCGCTGATCGGATGCAGCACCGACACGCCGGTCGGGAAGCCGCGCTTTTCCTGCGTCTCGAGTTCGGCCTCGGACACGCCACCGTGACGGCAGGCTTCGATAAAGGCCGCCAGTTCGGGATTGCTTTCGGCCGCCTTCAGCGCGAGCGGATGCTCGGCGGCGACGGCGAGATAGGTCACACCCATCAAGGTGTCTGGGCGCGTGGTGAACACGCGCAGCGGCTTGCTTTCGCCGGGCACGGCGAAGTCAATTTCCAAGCCTTCGCTGCGGCCAATCCAGTTGCGCTGCATGGTCTTGACCGCATCCGGCCAGCCGGCCAGCGTGTCCAGGCCGTCAAGCAATTCCTGCGCGTAGTCGGTGATCTTCAGGAACCACTGCGGGATTTCGCGCTTTTCCACGATGGCGCCGCTGCGCCAGCCGCGACCATCCACGACCTGCTCGTTCGCCAACACGGTCTGGTCCACCGGGTCCCAGTTCACCACGCTGTTGCGCCGATAGACGATGCCCTGCTTGAACAGGCGCGTGAACATCAGCTGTTCCCAGCGGTAGTAGTCCGGCCGACAGGTGGTGAGTTCGCGGCTCCAGTCAATCGCATAGCCCAGCGCCTGCAGCTGCCCGCGCATGTGATCGATGTTGGCGTAAGTCCACTTCGCCGGCGCGGTCTTGTTCTTGATCGCGGCGTTTTCGGCGGGCAGGCCGAAGGCGTCCCAGCCCATCGGCTGCAGCACATTGAAGCCGCACATGCGCCGGTGCCGGCTGATGACGTCGCCAATGGTGTAGTTGCGTACGTGGCCCATATGCAGCGCGCCCGAGGGGTACGGCAGCATGGACAGGCAGTAGTACTTGGGCTTGGAGCGGTCTTCGACCACTTCAAACGCGCGGGTCTTTTGCCAGTGCGCCTGCGCGGCGGCTTCGAGCGCCTTCGGGTCGTAGGCGCCGGGCTCGGGAGTGTCTTGCATGGGTTGCAGCCGATTCAGGGAATTTCGATCACTAGGGTAACGCAGCGCGTCACCGAGCCAAAACTCGAAAGTGCACCGCAACGCCGGCGGTTGGTGAACCACTGGCACATGGCGGGCACGCGGAGCGGCAGCCAAGATGGCGGCCATGAACAACGCACCCGCCATCCAGACCCGCGGCCTGACCCGGCAGTTCGCCGGCGGCTTCGGCGTCGACTCGCTCGACCTCAACGTGCCCGTGGGCGCGATCTACGGCTTCCTCGGCCCCAATGGCGCCGGCAAGACCACGACCATCCGACTGCTGCTGGGCCTGCTTCGGCCCCAGGCCGGCAGCATCCACCTGTTCGGCAAGGCGCTCACGCCGAACCGGCGCAAGGCCCTGGCCATGGTGGGCGCCCTGGTGGAATCGCCCTCGCTGTACGGCCACCTGAGCGGGCGCGACAACCTCGAGGTGACGCGCCGCCTGCTGGACCTGCCGCGCGCCCGGATCGATGCGGTGCTCGAGCGCGTGGGCCTGCTCGCCGATGGCGGGCGCCGGGTGCGCGACTACTCCCTGGGCATGCGCCAGCGCCTGGCCATCGCCCTGGCCCTGCTCGGCGAGCCGCGCCTGCTGGTGCTCGACGAACCGGCCAACGGCCTGGACCCCTCCGGCATCCTGGACATGCGGCAACTGCTGCGCGGCCTGGCCGCCGAAGGCACCACGGTATTCGTGTCCAGCCACCTGCTCAGCGAAGTGGAACAGGTCGCCAGCCATGTCGGCGTGCTGCAGGCGGGGCGGCTGCGCTTCGAAGGCCGGCTGGAAGAACTGCGGGGTCGGGTGCGCCCGCGCCTGCTCATCCGCTGCGCCGACAAACTGCGCGCGCACTCCCTGCTCAATGGCCTGGGCGAGGACGTGTCCTGGCTCGATGCCGACACCCTGGTGCTCGCCATCGGCGCTCGCGGGCCAGCCGAGATCAACAAGGCGCTGGTCGAACACGGCATCGCGGTCGAACACCTGGCGCGAGAAC
Organism: uncultured Gammaproteobacteria bacterium; assembly: GCA_966096795.1. Classification (GTDB taxonomy): domain Bacteria; phylum Pseudomonadota; class Gammaproteobacteria; order Xanthomonadales; family Xanthomonadaceae; genus Arenimonas. The sequence continues at coordinate 34,619 of CBHTVR010000025.1, read as the reverse complement.
ATGCCTCGCTGGAGTCGCTGTTCTTTGACCTGACGGTGGACCGCGCCATTGGGGCGGCGGCATGAGCGCCCTGCTTCGCGCCTTGAGTGCCGAGCGCCTGAAACTGCGCGGCACCCTGGCCCTGTGGATGTGCCTGGTCGCGCCGGCGGTGGTGGTGCTGCTGTATGTGCTGCAACTGTGCTTCGCGCGCATCCCGGCCCACGGCGGGCTGGATCCGGCGCAGGCGTGGTTGCGCTTTTCGCAAAGCGTGCTGGCGCTCTGGCTGTTCCTGATGCTGCCCCTGTTCGTGACCCTGCAAGCGGCCCTGCTGGCGGGCCTGGAACATGGCGAGCGCCAGTGGAAGCACCTGCTTGCCCTGCCCTTGCCGCGTTCGGCGCACTACCTGGCCAAGCTGCTGGCGCTGGCCGCGATGCTGGCGGCGGCCTTCGGCTTGTTGCTGCTGTTGATTCCCTTGGGCGGCCTGGCGCTGATGGGACTCAAGCCCGCCTTCGGCCTCGCCGGCGCGCCGGACTGGCGCTGGTTGCTGGCGATGGCCGGCAAAGCCTACGCCGCTTCGCTGCTGCTGGTGGCGTTGCAGACCTGGGTGGCGGTGCGCTGGCGCAGCTTCACCGTGGCCGTGGCCGTGGGCATGAGCGCGACCGTGGCCGGATTCCTGATCGGCCAATCGGAGCGCTTCGGCCACTGGTATCCATGGACGATGCCGCTGCAGGTGATGGCCGGCGAAGGTCGCTACGCGAGCTTCGTGGTGGTGGCGGGAATCCTGGGCGGCATCGTGGCGGCGGCGCTGGGCCTGCTGGATTTCCTGCGCCGCGAATTTGCCTGAGCCGGCGCGGGCCGGCTTGATTCGCGCGCCCCATGGCACCATCTGGCTTGCAGACTCTCCAGGAATTGCCATGAACGCGCCCGCCGAAACCCACGTCTTCGATGCCACGCTTGCCGACTTCGAACAGGACGTCATCCTCAAGTCGAAGCAGGTGCCGGTGCTGGTGGACTTCTGGGCGGCCTGGTGCGGCCCGTGCAAGACCCTGGGTCCGATCCTGGAAAAGCTGGCCGCCGAATTCGCCGGCGGCTTCGTGCTGGCCAAGGTGGACGTGGATGCCGAGCAGCAACTTGCCGGCTATTTCCAGATCAAATCCATCCCGACGGTGATGCTGCTCAAGGACGGGCAAATCGTGGACGGTTTCCCGGGCGCGCTTCCCGAAGCGCAGTTGCGCGAGTTCCTCAAGCACCACGGCGTCGAGCCGCGCCCCGCCGAGCCCGAGCCCGCCGCAGAGTCGACGGCACCGCCAGCCGATCCGCATGCCGAGGTCCTGCGCCTGCGCGCGGCGGTGCACGCCGAACCCGAACAGGCCGAATTGCGCCTGGAGCTGGCGCTGGCGCTGCTGGCGACCGGCAGCGTTGCCGAGGCAGAAAGCCTGCTCGACGCCCTGCCCGCCAATCTTGCGACCGACGAGCGTGCCGTGCGCGCCCGCGCCCGCCTGGGTTTCGCCGCCCAACTCAAGGACGCACCACCGCGCGAGCCCTTGCTGGCCGCCATCGCCGCCGATCCGGGCGACCTGCGCGCGCGCCACCTGCTGGGTGTGCGCCTGCTGGTGGAAGGCGAAAGCGAGCCCGCGCTGGAACAGTTCCTGGAAATGCTGCGGCGCGATCGCGGCTATCAGGACCAGCTCGCCAAGCGCAGCCTGATCGACGCCTTCCGCCTGATCGAGGATGCCGACCTGGTGGGCAGCTACCGCCGCAAGATGGCTTCGCTGCTGTTCTGAGCCGGTTTTAACCGCGGCGGCGCGGCCAAACCGCGACCGGGTGCAGGAAATGCCAGTTCACGCTGCCCACCGCCTGCTTTATGCTCAACGGCCAGACCCCGCGCTGCGCTTGCCATGCCGCCTGAAGAGTTGTCCCCGGAAGAGCTGTCCACCTTGCTGTCCAGCTACACGCCGGAGATTCCCGGCTATCGGGTGATCCGGCGCATCGGCAAGGGCGGCATGTCCTTCGTCTATCTGGGCGTGCAGATTTCGCTGGATCGGCAAGTCGCCATCAAGGTGATGTCGCCGGAAGCGCTGAAGGATGAAAAGAGCAAGGCGCGCTTCGAAGCCGAAGCCCACACCATCGCCAAGCTCGAGCACCCCTGCATCGTTGGCGTGCATGAAGTCGGGCGCACGCCGCAGGGCTTGCTGTACTACGTGCTGCCCTATCTCGCGCGCGGCCACCTGGGCCAGCGCGATTTCACCAACGACGAGCCGCGCATCATCGAAGTGCTGCGCTCGCTGCTGTCGGCGCTGGAGTACGCGCACACGCGCGGCATCGTCCATCGCGACGTGAAAGCCGAGAACGTGCTGTTCGACAATGCCGACCGGCCGCTGCTGACCGATTTCGGCATCGCCCTCTCGCGCAATCCCGACAGCAATCGCATAACCACCGCCGGACTGGCGCTCGGCAGCGGCGGCTACATGGCGCCGGAGCAAGCACGCGGCGAAGCGGTGGACGGACGCGCCGACTTGTATAGCGTGGGCGTGCTTGCGTACGAACTGCTGACTGGCCGCCTGCCTTACCTTAGCCCTGATCCGCTGGCCCTGGCCTTGATGCACGCGCAGGATCCGATCCCGCGCCTGCCGCCGGAGCGCAGGCACTGGCAGGCCTTCATCGACCGGGCCATGGCCAAGTCGCCCGACAACCGTTTCCGCAATGCCCAACAGATGCTCGGCACGCTCGGCCAGATCGCCTTGCGCGAACGCGTGGTCGGCACCCATGCCGAAGCCGCGCCGGTGGCCGCCGTTCCCATTTGGCAAAGGCCCTGGCTGCGCCCCGCCCTGTTCGCCACCGCGGCAGCCGCCGTACTGGTAATGACGGTGCTGCTGGTGCGCCAGCCCAGCACGCCCAAACCGGCAGACAGCAAATTCTTCACCGGCCAGGACGCCGCTGCGGAGGTGGCAGCCCAGACCGAGGCCGACAAGCAGGCAAAGCCCGCTGAACCCGCGCCTGCTCCGGCTGCAAGCGCCACTGCGGCGAGCGAGATCAATCCCGACGTTGCCAAAGCCCAAGCCCCTGCAGCCGAAGCGCCAGCGGCTGTCGAACTACCCGCCGATGCCGCCGCGGTCCAGCCTTACGCCGAGGTGCAAGCCGATGCCAAAGTCAGCGCACTCGACTTCGACCCCGGCCTGCCTGGCGCGCGCGAGTTGCGCGCCGTGCCGCGCCAGATCAAGGCGAAGCGACTGAGCACGCCCGCTGGCGACAATGCCGTCGAGTCCCTGCTCGCCGCCAAGAAAGCCGGCGCGCCCTCTGCGGAAGTGGAGAAACTCAGCGACCAGGTGCTCGCTGCGATGGCCGAGCGTCTCGTCGCTACGGTGGCCGGTGGCCGCGACGACATCGCGCGCACCGCCTGGCGCAAGGCCAGCGAATTCGCGCGCGACAGCGGCCGCTTGAAGGCCGAGTCCTGGAAGAAGTTCCGCGCAGCCTTGGTGGCACCGCTGGCCGCGCGCCTGGACAAGGCCGCGCAGGCCTCGGACCGCAATGGCTTCGACGCCACGCGCAGCCTGGCCAAGGCGCTGGACGTTTCCGCCGATTCGCTCGAGCCTTCCTGGTCGCGCAGCATCGTGGAGGCCAGGCCCGGCAAGGTCATTCGCGGTGGCGGCGGCCCGACCACGGTGCTGGTGCAGCCGCCCTCGGGCGAAGGCCGTCCGGGCGTGGCCTTCATGCGCGAAGAAGTCTCCCGCGCCGACTACGCCAGCTTCGCCAATGCCACCCATCGCCCGATCGCGCGTTGCCGCAACCGGCTGGCGCCCATCACCATCAAGAAGCGTACCTGGCTGGACCCGGGCTTTCCGCAGACCGACAGCCACCCCGCGGTTTGCGTGAGCTACGAAGACGCACGCGCTTACGCGCAGTGGCTGAGCGCGCGGACCGGTGACACCTGGCGCTTGCCCAGCGCCGCCGAGTGGCGCCAGGTCGCCAGCTACAAGGGCAGCGGCAATGCCTGCCAGGATGGGCGCGTGGATTGCGGGCAGGACGGCACGGTGTCCGCCGGCGCCGGGCCCAGCAGCCCGCTCGGCCTGGTGGGTGTGCGCGGCAATGCCCGCGAATGGCTCAGTGATTGCGCCAGTGGCTGCCGCCAGCACCTGGTCTCGGGCCTGGGCTGGCGCGACAGCTCCAGCCATCCCGACCCGATACGCAGCAGTGGTTTTGATGCAGCCGTGGGCTTCGACGATGTCGGCTTCCGGCTGGTTCGCGAGGTCGATTCCAACTGATGGGCAAGCTGCAGAAATACTTCCTCACCGGACTACTGACACTTCTGCCGATCTGGTTGGTCTGGATCGTCTTCAAGTTCGTGTTCGGCCTGTTGTCCGGATTGAGCACGCCGATCGTGGCGCCGCTGCTTGCCGGAGTCGCTGCGTCCGACCCGGGCATGTTCGGCTGGCTGGCCGACACCTGGGTGCAGACCGCCATCGCGCTGTTCGCCACGGTGCTGTTCATCATCCTGGTCGGGCTGTTGGCGCGGCGCGTAGTCGGGCAGAAGCTGCTGTCCTGGCTTGAGTTGCTGATCGCGCGCATTCCCCTGGCCAAGACTATCTACGGCAGTGCGCGCCAGTTGCTTGACCTGCTGCAGACCAAGCCTGATGGCACCCAGCGCGTCGTGCTGATTGATTTCCCGCATCGCGACATGAAATCGGTCGGCTTAGTCACCCGCATCCTTCACGACGAACTCACCGGCGCGGAGCTGGCGGCGGTGTATGTTCCCACCACGCCCAACCCCACATCGGGCTACCTGGAAGTCGTGCCCATGGAGCAGCTGACCCCGACCGACTGGACCGTGGACGAAGCGATGACCTTCATCATTTCCGGCGGCGCCGTCAGCCCGGACAAGATTCCCTTCAACCGGGTCCCCCGGGCATGAGCGGGGAACAGCGCGGCCAGCGACTGTTCGTGGTGCTGGCGGCGTTCTTCGTGGTCAATGCGGTGCTGGCCGAATTCATCGGCGTGAAGATCTTCGCGCTCGAGGACACGCTGGGCCTGAAACCCTTTGAGTGGAACCTGTTCGGCCAGACCGGTTCGCTGAACTTCACCGCCGGCACCTTGCTGTGGCCGATCGTATTCATCATGACCGACACGGTGAACGAGTATTACGGCCGTCGCGGTGTGCGCTTCATCAGCTGGCTGGCGGTGGCGCTGATACTTTACGGTTTCCTGTTCGCCTTCGCAGCCATCCACCTGGCACCGGCAGACTGGTGGCGGGGCGCGGCGCAAAACCAGGGCGTGCCTGACCTGCAGAACGCCTTCTCGGCCATCTTCGGGCAAGGGCTGTGGACGATCTGGGGCTCGGTGATTGCCTTCCTGATTGGCCAGCTGATCGACGTGACGGTATTCCATCGCATCCGCCGCAGTACAGGCCACCGCCACGTCTGGTTGCGGGCGACCGGTTCAACCGCGATCTCGCAGCTCATCGACAGTTTCGTGGTGCTCTACATCGCCTTCGTGCTCGGGCCGCAACACTGGAAACTGGACCTGTTCTTCGCGGTCGGCACGCTCAACTACATCTACAAGATGGGCGCGGCGATTGCACTGATTCCCCTGCTCTACCTGGCGCGCGTGCTTATCCACGCTTACCTGGGCCACGGCCAGGCCCAGCGCATGACCGAAGCGGCGGCGCGGGAATGAGCCGGCGATTGCCCGTCCTGTTGGCCAGCGTCCTGGCGACCGTGCTGGCATCGACGATGGCCGCCTCCCAGGAGCCGGTGGACAGCTGCTCCAGCCTGCTCGGATCCTTGGGCGTGGAACTGCGCTTCGCCCACCGCCTGCAGCCTTCCGTGCGCACCACTTTTGTCTGCCCACGCGACACCACGGCCTTGGTGGGCGCCAGCAAGCAGCGCGTGCTCAACGCGCTCGGGCCGCCGGACGTGACCGGCCGCCCCGACGACAACGAGGCCCGGCTTGCCTGGTACTACTTTTTTGGACCGGCACCCGCGGCGAATGAAGACCGCGACCCGCGCCAACCCGAGCTGCGCTTCGACTTTGACGAGGCGATGGCCGTGGCCGAAGTGCACTGCCGGCAGCACCGCTGAAGTCCCGCGGAACCCGTGCTAAGATGAGAACCGTTCTCATCACCGGATTTCGCCGATGCGCGCCCTCCCCCTGATCGCCCTGTCCCTGGTCGTGCCGATCCTGCTGGCGGGCTGCCAAGCCTCCGGCCGGGACGCCGACCTGGCCTCGCTGCGCGCCGAAGTCGCCGAACTCAAGGCCGCGCAGGCCGCTGCCACGCCCGCGCCCGCGCCGGAACTCGGCCAGCAGATGCTGGAACTGCAGATCCGCCACGCCCGTCTCTGGCAGGCCGGCGCAGCGCGCAACTGGATGCTGACCCAGTTCCAGCTCGCCGAATTGCGGGAATCGCTGGAGGGCGTGGTCGAACTCAATGGCGACCACGCCGCGCTGCAGCCGCGCCGCCTGGCCGAGGTATTGCCCGAGATGATGGATCCCGCGCTCAAGCAGATGCAGGCGGCGGTGGATGCCCAGGACGGTCCGGCTTTTGATGCCGCCTTTGATGCCGTATCCGGTTCCTGCACCGCCTGCCATGCCGGCGCCGAGCACGGCTTCCTGGTGATCCAGCGCCCGAAGACCCCGGTCCTGGACAACCTTCGCGCTGCGCCCTGATCGTCACCAGCGCGCGCGTATAATCGCAGCCCCTGCACAGACGGAAGCCCGTTCATGGCCGCAACGATGATGAAGGCGCTGGTCAAGCGCCACGCCGAGAAGGGCATCTGGATGGAACAGGTGCCGGTGCCCACGCCTGGCCCGAATGAAGTGCTGATCAAGCTCGAGAAGACCGCCATCTGCGGCACCGACCTGCACATCTACAAGTGGGACGAGTGGTCGCAGCGCACGATCAAGCCGGGCCTGGTGATCGGCCATGAATTCGTCGGCCGCATCGTCGAACTGGGCAATGGCGTGACCGGCTACAAGATCGGTGATCGCGTTTCCGCCGAAGGCCACATCGTCTGCGGCCATTGCCGCAACTGCCGCGCCGGCCGCCAGCACTTGTGCCCGAACACCGTTGGTATCGGCGTGAACCGCGCCGGCGCTTTCGCCGAATACATCGCCATGCCGGCGTCGAACCTGTGGCCGATCCCGGACCAGATTCCTTCCGAGCTCGCCGCCTTCTTCGACCCCTACGGCAACGCCGCGCATTGCGCGCTGGAGTTCGACCTGATCGGCGAAGACGTGCTGATCACCGGCGCCGGCCCGATCGGCATCATCGCCGCGGGCATCTGCAAGCATGTTGGCGCCCGCAATGTCGTGGTCACCGACGTCAACGACTATCGCCTCAAGCTCGCCGCCGACATGGGCGCGACGCGCGTGGTGAATGTGTCCAAGCAGTCGCTCAAGGACGTGGTCAAGGACCTGCACATTGAAGGCTTCGACGTGGGCCTGGAAATGAGCGGCAACCAGGCCGCCTTCAACGACATGCTCGATTGCATGTACCACGGCGGCAAGATCGCACTGCTGGGCATCTTGCCGCGCGGCGCCGGCATTGACTGGGACAAGGTCATCTTCAAGGGCCTCACGCTGCAGGGCATCTATGGCCGGCGCATGTACGAAACCTGGTACAAGATGACGCAGATGGTGCTGACCGGTTTCCCGCTGCAGAAGGTGCTCACGCACCAGGTGCATATCGACGATTTCCAGAAGGGCTTTGACCTGATGGACGCCGGAAACTGTGGGAAAGTCGTCTGCAGCTGGGGCTGACGCGCTCAGGTCCACTCTTGGACGGAGCCCAAGTTGGAGCTGACCGACCTTCGGGCAGGGCAAAGAAAAAGGGCGCCGAAGCGCCCTTTTTCGTATCGCTTGGCAGATTGGATCAGCCGCCGAACGCGAAGGTAACCACCACGCGGTCCGAGGTCTTGTCGATGCCGTCAACGTAGTTGCCGGTGGTGTCGTAGTAGTTCAGGCCGATGTTCACCGGGCCGAACTGGCGGCTCACGCCCAGGTTCCAGTCGGTGTAGCTGCCGACGTGGTCCGAGAAATTGGTGTGGCCGATGCCGGCGTTGACCGCGAAGTCGTTGCCCACGTCCCAGCTGCCGGCGACCTGGTAGTACAGGCTCGAGAAATCGGAGTTGGCGTAGTTGTCCGCGTAGGCAACGGTGAAGTCGTACTGGCCCTTGAAGCTGAGCTTGGCGAAGTATTCGTTGTAGTCGATGTTGCCATAGACCTTGCGCTCGCCCAGATAGGTGTAGCGGACGGCGTGCAGGTCGAGGTTCCAGTCTTCGGCCAGGTCGTGGCTCCAGCCAACATAGGCGTCGAGCTCGATATCCGGACCGTCGGAATCGGCGAAGTCGACGTTCGAGGCCCAGGTGCCGACATACCAGCCGCTGTCACCGAAGGCGTAGTCCAGGCCACCTTGCAGGGCCGGGTCGAAGTTGGTCTGGGTGATGCCGCGGAACACGTAGTCCGAGGTGGCGCTGAGGTTCCAGCTGAGGTTCGAAGCTGGCGCTTCGGCCGGCGCGTCGGCGGCAGGTGCTTCGGCGGTCGCGGTGTCGGCGGTGGCATCCTGGGCGAACGCAGTCATCGGCAGGGCGAGGGCAGCGAGGCTAATGGCAAGCGCAATCTTGTTCAGTCGCATCGGTATTCTCCGTTTCTTGGGACAGCGAAGGGTGGAGCGAACGTCTCGTAGGAATGCGCGCCGGGCGCCTTGGGTCGGGCTGGGCCGCGTTGGTAATATTTAACACAATATTAGCGGAAATTGCGATACGCAAGCGTATGGAAACGACCCGGCCGCCGGCACCCCGGGATGCACCATAATTCCGGCCCTCCCTCCTGCCCAAAGCCGCCATGACCCACCCCACCCTGAGCCGTCTCGGCGAGTCCCTGGAAGCCATCCGCGCTGACGGGCTGTTCAAGTCCGAGCGCATCATCACCAGCCCCCAGTCGGCCGAAATCGAGCTGGCCGATGGCCGCCGGGTGCTGAACTTCTGCGCCAATAACTACCTGGGCCTGGCCGACCACCCCGAGGTGATCCACGCCGCCAAACAGGCCCTGGACAGCCACGGCTTCGGCATGGCCTCGGTGCGTTTCATATGCGGCACCCAGGACCTGCACAAGGAACTGGAAGCGCGCATCGCCCGCTTCTTCGGCACCGAGGACAGCATCCTCTACGCCGCCTGCTTCGACGCCAACGGCGGCTTGTTCGAGCCCCTGCTCGGGGAAGAAGACGCGATTATCTCCGACGCCCTCAACCACGCCTCGATCATCGACGGCGTGCGCATGTGCAAGGCCAAGCGCTATCGCTACGGCAACTGCGACATGGCCGACCTGGAAAAGCAGCTGCAGCAGGCCCGCGCCGACGGCGCCCGCGACATCCTGATCACCACCGATGGCGTGTTCTCGATGGACGGCTTCATCGCGCCGCTCGACCGCATCACCGAACTGGCGCGCCAGTACGGCGCACTGGTGCATATCGACGAATGCCATGCCACCGGCTTCCTCGGCGCGGGTGGCCGCGGTTCGGCCGAAGTGAAGGGCGTACTCGACAAGATCGACATCTTCACCGGCACGCTGGGCAAGGCGCTGGGTGGCGCGCTGGGCGGATTTACCGCCGGGCCCAAGCAGGTCATCGAAATGCTGCGCCAGCGCTCGCGCCCGTACCTGTTTTCGAATTCGCTGCCGCCGCACGTAGTCGCCGCGGGCACCAAGGTGTTCGACATGCTCGAGCAAGCCGTGGACCTGCGCCTGAAGTTGGCCGAGAACACCGCCTACTTCCGCAGCGAAATGGAGCGCGCCGGTTTCGATCTCAAGCCCGGCATCCACCCAATCGTGCCGGTGATGCTGTACGACGCCAGCCTGGCGCAAAAATTCGCCGCTGGCCTGCTGGAAGAAGGCATCTACGCCATCGGCTTCTTCTTCCCCGTGGTGCCCAAGGGCCAAGCGCGAATCCGCACGCAGATGAGCGCCGCGCACAGTCGCGAGCACCTTGAACGCGCGGTGGCGGCCTTCACCAAGGTGGGTCGCAACCTCGGCGTGATTACGGGCTGAGGGAGGCGACTTCCTCGGCTGTGAGTTCGCGCCAGGCGCCCTTGGCGAGTTCGCCCAGGGGCAGCGGCCCGATGGCCACGCGCACCAGTCGCAACACGCCGATATCGAAAGCCTGCAGCAGGCGGCGGATCTGGCGGTTGCGGCCCTCATCAAGCACGAACTCGATCCAGGCGTGGCGTTGGCCCCGGCGCAGCAGGCGCGCGGACTTGGCCGCCAGGCGCTCGCCCTCCACCATCACTCCCTTTTCCATCGCCGCCAGCAGCGCGGGCTCGGGAATCCGATCCACCTGCACGTGGTAGGTCTTGTCCGGGCCGGAGTCGGGTGAGGTGATGGCTGCGGACCACTCGGGGTCATTGCAGAACAACAGCAAGCCTTCGCTAGCCTTGTCGAGCCTGCCCACGGGGGCGAGCCAGGGAAGGTCCACGCCAGCCAGGCAGGAATAAACCGTTTCCCGGCCCTGCTCATCCGAGCGGGTCGTAAGCAGCCCACGCGGCTTGTTCAACATCAGTACGCGCCGCGGTGCGCGTTCGGCCTGCGCGCCTTCGACTTCCACGCGGTCCAAGCCCTCGCGCACCGGAAATTCCGGATCGCGCACCAGCCGTCCGTTCACGCGGACGCGGCCTTGCATCACCCACTGCGCCGCCTGCGTGCGCGAGCCCAGCCCCAGCTTGGAAATGACGCGCGCCACGCCGTGTCGACGGGGCGTGACGGCGTTCCGGGCGGGCGGTTTTTCCTGCATCCGGCTAGCATCGCCCAGCGTAGTAAGGAAGGCCAGCGCAAGCCGCCGGTTCACCCTGCCATCACCGTTTCACCACCACCATTCTTGCCCATGCCTGAACCTTCCCGCGAACGCGCCGAGCGCATCGCCACCCCGCCCCTCGCTGCGCTACGCCGCTGGTTCGACACTTCCAGCGCGGACTCCGATGCGGCCGATGCCGACCGCATAGACTGGCTGCGCGTGCTGCCCTTCATCGGCTTGCACCTGGCCTGCCTTGCCGTATTCTGGGTCGGTGTGTCGCCGACCGCGCTTGGCGTGGCGGCCCTGATGTATGGCTTGCGCATGTTTGCCATCACCGGTTTCTACCACCGCTATTTTTCCCACCGCAGTTTTCGCACCTCGCGGCCCGTGCAATTCGCTTTTGCGCTACTGGGCGCGGCCAGCGTCCAGCGCGGGCCCTTGTGGTGGGCGGCGCACCATCGCCATCACCACCGCCATGCTGACACCGAGCAGGACGTGCACTCACCTCGCCATGGTTTCTGGCACAGCCATGTCGGCTGGTTCCTGACCCGCCGCCGTTTCGCCACCGACCATGCGGCGATTCCCGACCTGATGCGCTACCCGGAACTGCGCTGGCTTGACCGCTTCGACATCCTGGTGCCGGCGGTGGTGGCGCTGGCCCTGTATCTGCTGGGTGCCTGGTTGGAATCGGCGCATCCGGCACTGCGCACCAATGGCGCGCAAATGCTGGTCTGGGGATTCTTCGTCTCCACCATCGTGCTGTTCCATGTCACGGTGACCATCAACTCGCTGGCGCATCGCTGGGGCAGCCGCCGCTTCGAGACCCGCGATGACAGCCGCAACAACTGGCTCCTGGCGCTGCTGACCTTCGGCGAGGGCTGGCACAACAACCATCATCACTTCCCCGGTTCCGCGCGCCAGGGCTTCGCCTGGTGGGAATACGACCTGACCTACTACCTGCTGCGACTGATGGCGATGTTCGGCCTGGTCTGGGAACTGAAAGCGATGCCATCGGCGATGCGCGGCGCGAGGCGTTCGCCGTGAAGATCGCCGTTGTCGGCAGCGGCATCGCCGGCCTGGGTGCGGCGTGGCTGCTTTCCCGCGAACACGAGGTGGTGTTGTTCGAGGCGCAGGACCGGCTGGGCGGACACACACATACCCATCGTGTGCAGCTAGCGGGCCGCGAATACGCGGTGGACAGCGGTTTCATCGTCTTCAACCCGGTCAACTATCCGCTGTTGAGCCGGATGTTCGACGAATTGGGCGTGGCCTCGCAGCCGACCACCATGGGTTTTTCGGTACAGGATGGCGGCAGCGGGCTGGAGTACAACGCCACCAACCTCAACGCGATGTTCTGCCAGCGCCGGAACCTGTTCTCGCCACGCTTCCACCGCATGGTGCGCGAGATCCTGCGCTTCTACCGCGAGTGCCCGGCCCTGCTCGAGCAGTCCGGCGAGGGCCCAACCCTGGGGAAATACCTGGCGGACGGCGGCTATTCGCAGTTGTTCATTGATGACCACCTCGTGCCGATGGCTTCGGCCCTGTGGTCTTCGCCGGCGGCGCAGATCCTGGACTTTCCGGCGCGCTACCTGGTGCAGTTCATGGCCAATCACCGCATGCTGCAGGTGCAAGGGCGGCCGGAGTGGCGCGTGGTGGCGGGCGGATCGGCGAGTTACATCGCGGCGTTGCAGTCGCGGTGGTCGGTGCAGGTGTGCCTGGCCACGCCGGTGCGATCGTTGCGGCGCGAGGAGGCTGGTGTATTGGTGCGCACCGCCGCCGGCGAAGAACGATTCGACCAGGTCGTGCTCGCCTGCCACGCCGACGACGCGCTCGCCCTGCTTGAAGACACCAGCAGCGAGGAGCAGCAGGTTCTTGGCGCCATCGAATATCAGGACAACGACACCGTGCTGCATACCGATGCCCGCTTGCTGCCGCGCCGACGCGCGGCCTGGGCCGCATGGAATGCCTATGTGCCGGCAGAACCCGGCGCGGCCTGCACGGTGAGCTACTGCATGAACCTGCTGCAGTCGCTCGACTCGCCGGAACCCTTCGTAGTCACACTCAACCGTAGCCAGGATATCGACCCGGCCAAGGTGATCGCGCGCATGCGCTATCGCCACCCGATTTATACCCACGCCAGCGTGGCGGCGCAAAAGCGCCGCGACGAGATCAATGGCCAGCGCCGCACCTGGTTCGCCGGCGCAGCCTGGGGCTACGGTTTCCACGAAGATGGGCTGCGCAGCGGCGTGGACGTTGCCCGGGCCCTGGGGTGCCGCTGGTGAAGCCCGCGCTCGCCAGCGCCGTCTACGAAGGCCAGGTGCAGCACCGGCGCCACGCGCCGCGGGCCCATTGCTTCCGCTACCGCATGTTCCAGATGTATCTGGACCTGTCGGAACTGCCCTCGTTGTTCGAGCGCCGCTGGTTGTGGTCGCTCGACCGCCGCAATGTCGCCCAGATCCGGCGCGAGGATTATTTCGGAGACCCTGCCGTTCCGCTCGACCAGGCAGTGCGCGACCGCGTCGAAGCCGAAACTGGTCTGCGCCCGCGAGGTCCGATTCGCTTGCTCACCCACGGCCGCTATTTTGGCGTGCTGATGAATCCGGTGAGTTTCTACTATGGCTTTGCCGAAGATGGCAGCCACCTGGACTGGGTGCTGGCCGAGATCACCAACACGCCCTGGGGCGAGCGCCACGCCTACCTGCTTCGCGTTGAACACGCCCAGCGACGCGGCGACAGCTATGAGTGGGAATTCCGCAAGGACTTCCATGTCTCGCCCTTCCTGCCCATGGATCGAGACTACCGTTGGCGCCTCGCCTTGCCCGGTGAACACTTGAACGTGCACATGGATGTGGGCGCGGGCGATGGGCGCGAATTTGACGCGACCCTCACCCTGAAACGCCGCGAGTTCAACGCGCACACGCTGGCATCATGCCTGCTGCGTTATCCCTGGCTCACGGCCAAGGTTGCCTTCGGCATCTACTGGCAGGCGGCGCGGCTCTGGTTGAAGGGCACGCCGTTCCATCCGCATCCCGACCGCATCCAGCCACACCCGGAGTCACGATGAGCAGTCCCGCCGAGTCCCTGCTGCCCGAACGCGCCACTGCGCCGATCCGCGGCAGCGAACGTTTCCTTCGCACGCGCATGCATGCCAGCCTGGCCGGGCTTCGTGGTGGCAAGCTGCAGCTGCACGATGCCGCCGGCGCTGCCAGTTTTGGCGAGCACGCGGGCGATGCGGAGCTGCACGCGAGCCTGCAGGTGCACAACAGCGACTTCTACCGGCAGGTGGCACTGAACGGCTCGGTCGGTGCCGGCGAGTCCTACATGGACGGGCATTGGAGCAGCGACGACCTGGTCGCGCTGGTGCGCTTGCTGGTACGCAATCGCGACCTGCTCGACGGCATGGAAGGCGGCATGGCGCGCCTCGGTGGCATGGCGCTGAAGGCCTGGCATGCGCTGCGCCGGAATACCCGCACGGGCAGCCGCCGGAACATCTCCGCGCACTACGACCTGGGCAACGAGTTCTTCAGTCTCTTCCTCGACTCGAAGATGATGTACTCCTCGGGCATCTTTGCGCCCGGCGATACGCTGGAGCAGGCTTCGGAGCGCAAGCTCGAGCGGATTTGCGAGAAGCTCCAGCTCGGTCCGAACGACCACCTCATCGAGATCGGAACCGGCTGGGGCGGCATGGCGGTGCACGCCGCCGAACGTTATGGCTGCCGCGTCACCACCACCACGATTTCGCGCGAACAACACGCGCTGGCCAGCCGGCGCGTACAGGAGGCCGGCCTGTCCGAGCGCGTCACCGTGCTATTGGAGGACTACCGCGACCTGCGCGGCGAGTACGACAAACTGGTATCGATCGAGATGATCGAAGCGATCGGCCACCAGTACCTCGACACCTATTTCGGCAAGTGCGCCAGCCTGCTCAAGCCCGAGGGCCTGGCGCTGGTCCAGGCCATCACCATCGAGGACGATCGCTACCAGCAAGCCCTGCGCTCGGTGGACTTCATCAAGCGCCACGTGTTCCCGGGCAGCTTCATTCCCTGCGTCAGCGCGATGGTGTCCTCGGCCGCTGCAGCTGGCAAATTGCGACTGCTCAATCTCGAAGACTTCGGCGCCAGCTACGCCGAAACTCTGCGGCATTGGCGCCTGCGCTTCCTCGCGCGCCTGGATGAAGTACGCGCCCAGGGATTCGATGATCGCTTCATCCGCATGTGGGAATTCTATCTTTGCTATTGCGAAGGTGGTTTCCTGGAGCGCTCGATCAGCGATGTGCACCTGTTGTTCGCCCGCGGCGGCAACCGCCGCGACCAATACCTGCCCGGCCTGTGATCATCAGCTCGCAGCAGGCGGCTACGCTGGCCAATGCGCTGGGTTACCAGTGCGTCTGGTTCGTTTGCGTGGCCGGCGCTGCCGCAGGAAGCGCGTGGGTGGGCCTGTCGGCATCGCTAGTGTTCGTCGCCGCGACCCTGGCCTTTGGCGGTCGCTTGCGCGATGACCTCGGAACGCTGCTGGTGCTGCTTCCGCTGGGCATGGGCCTGGACAGCACCTTCGTTGCGGCCGGTTGGATAAGCTATTCGCCGGCGGGCTTCTGGCCCGGGCTTGCACCCATCTGGATCGCGGCGATCTGGCTGAGCTTCGGCATGACCCTGAACCATTCCCTGCGCTTCCTGCGTCAGCGTCCTTGGCTGGCGGGCTCGCTCGGATTGCTGGGCGCGCCGCTGGCGTATTGGGGCGCGTCGCGCGGTTTCGGCGTCATCCACTTTGCCGAGCCCGCTGCCCTCGTCCTGGTGGGCCTCGGACTATGCTGGTTTCTCCTGCTGCCGCTGGTGTTCAGCCTGGACAGCAGCCTTCGCCACCGCCTGCAGGTGCAAGCATGAGCATGTCGCACATCGCCCTTCTGGCCTGGGCTGTATCGGCACTGGCAATGGCCGCCGTCTGGGCCGTTTCCATGCGCGTCACCAATATCGGTTATGTCGATGTGGCCTGGGCCGCGCTGATGGCCGTGGCGGCGCTGCTGGCGGGCGCGTTGGGCGAAGGCGCGGAGTTGCCGCGGGTGTTGGTGGCGTTGCTCGGAAGCGTGTGGGGCGCGCGCCTGAGCCTGCACCTGCTGGTGCGCGTGCTGCACGAACCCGAGGACGGGCGCTACCAGGCCTTGCGCGCGCAGTGGCGGGGCAGTCCGGCTCGTTTCTTCGTGTTCTTCCAGATGCAGGCACTGGTCGTGGCCCTGTTTTCGCTGCCCTTCATCGCCGCAGCCAGCAATGCCAAGTCGGGGTTCGATGCATGGGTATTCGCCGCCATCGTGACCTGGATGCTGGCGGTCGCCGGCGAATGGCTGGCCGATCGGCAGCTTGC
This sequence comes from uncultured Gammaproteobacteria bacterium, assembly GCA_966096795.1. Taxonomy (GTDB): domain Bacteria; phylum Pseudomonadota; class Gammaproteobacteria; order Xanthomonadales; family Xanthomonadaceae; genus Arenimonas. The sequence continues at coordinate 18,511 of CBHTVR010000025.1, read as the reverse complement.
GGACTTCCGCAATGATCTTGGCAATCGTGGCAAGACTTGCCGCAATGGCCTTTGGTCGTGGTCACGGCATCCCAATTATTTCTTCGAATGGCTGCACTGGTTTGCTTATGTGTTTCTCGCCGTGGGCAGCCCGCTATTCTGGTGGAGCCTGGTGGGCCCGCTGGTGATGCTCTTGTTCCTGTACCGGGTCAGCGGCATTCCCTGGACCGAGGCACAATCTCTGCGCTCGCGTGGCGAGGACTACGCCCGCTACCAGCGCCAAGTCAGCGCCTTCTTTCCCCTGCCGCCTCGCCGTGGCTGATTACCTGCACACTGTCCGGAGTCCCGATGTCACTGATTGATCTGGTCGAGCGCGGCTTGCTGCCCGATGCCCTCACCCGCTACGGGATTCGTCGCCTGTGCGCGCAGCGCCTGGTCGAAGAAGGCATTGATGATGCCGGAGTTGCCGATGCGCGCTTTCGCGCGCTACTCGATGAACTGCGCCGCAGCCCGGTTGCCATCGAGACTGCGGCGGCGAATGAACAGCACTACGAGTTGCCGACGCGCTTCTTCGAGCTGTGCCTGGGCAAGCGCCTGAAGTATTCGAGCTGCTACTACGCCACGGGTAACGAGACGCTCGACCAGGCCGAGGAAGCGATGCTGGCGCTCTATGGCGAGCGCGCCCAATTGCGCGACGGCCAGGACATCCTTGAGCTCGGTTGCGGCTGGGGTTCGCTGACCCTGTGGATGGCCGGGCAATACCCGAATTCGCGCATCACCGCGGTGTCGAATTCGGCTACGCAGCGCGCGCATATCGAGGCTCGCTGCGCGGCGCGGGGCTGGAGCCATGTCCGGGTAATCACCCAGGACGTGAATCAGCTCGACTTGCCCGCCGGTTCCTTCGATCGCTGCGTATCGATCGAGATGTTCGAGCACATGCGCAACTACCAGACCCTGCTCGGCCGCATTGCCGGCTGGCTGCGCGCGGAAGGGAAGCTGTTCGTGCACATCTTCTGCCACCGCAGCCTGATGTATCCGTTCGAGACCGAAGGTGAGGGCAACTGGATGGGCCGCCATTTCTTCACCGGCGGCCTGATGCCCTCCGCCGACACCCTGTTGCATTTCCAGCATGCGCTCGACATTGAGCAGCGCTGGCTGTTGCCGGGGCACCACTATGAAAAGACTTCCAACCACTGGCTCGCCAACCAGGACGCGCATCGCGAGGAAGTGATGGCGGTGCTTGAACAGGCCTACGGCAAGGCCGAGGCGGCGCGCTGGTACCAGCGCTGGCGGATCTTCTGGATGTCGTGCGCCGAATTGTTCGGTTACCAGGGCGGCCACCAGTGGTTGGTCGCGCACTACCGCTTCAGCAAGCGCTGATCGGCGTCAGGCGGCGCTATTTGCCGGTCTGAACCGGCGCTGCCTTGGTATCGCTCGACGCGGGAGCCGCGACGCCAGGCTTGCCGGTGGCGACACGGATGCCCTTGGCCTTCATCCAGGCATCGAACTCATCCGCCGTCATGCGCTTGCCGTTCTGGCTCATGTCGAAGCGCCAGGGCGTGTTGTCGTCCTTGGTCTTGGGCTTGTACTCGCCGGCCGCCGTGCTGGCGACAGGCACGCGCAGGCGCGCGATGCTCTGCTCGACCGCAACGCAGAATGGATCGCCCGGGGTGGAAACGGCCATCTCCGGCGCCACCGTGCTGATGCCCTCGGCTACCCTGGCACCCGCAGGTGCAAAACAATCGGAGGCCTGTGCGGCCGGCACGATGGCGCAGGCGCCGAGCAACATCGAAATCCTGAGTACGTTCATGCCAACCTCCGTGTGTGCGTCCCGAGCATAGTCCGGCGCGCGCGGATGAGGCAACAAAAAAAGCCCGGCCGAAGCCGGGCTTTTCCTGAATCGTGACGCCTGAGCTTTAGTTCTGGACGTTCAGCTCGGTGCGACGGTTCTTGGCGCGACCTTCCGGATTGTCCGAACCGTCCTCGTTGGTGTTCGGGGCGATCGGGCGGCTTTCGCCGTAACCGGTCGGGCCCGCGAGGCGGCCGGCGTCAATGCCGTGGCCCGTCAGGTAGTCGTACACAGCCTTGGCGCGACGGTCAGACAGCGACTGGTTGTACTCGTCGGTGCCCTTCGAGTCGGTGTGGCCGGCGACTTCAACGCGAAGCTGCGGGTACTTGCCGAGGATGGAGATGGCCTCGTCGAGGATCGCCACGGCATCGGGACGCAGGCTGTCCTTGTCGAAGTCGAAGTTCACGCCCTTCAGGTCGATGGTCAGCGGGACCGGGCAGCCGTCCGGGCCAATGGCCTGGCCAGCTTCCGAACCCGGGCACTTGTCGTTGCAGTTGTTGACGCCGTCACCGTCGTCGTCCAGGTCCGCGCAGGTCTTCTGCGGGGCCGGGGTCGGCTCCGGGGCCGGGGCCGCTTCGGCACCGATCGGGAACAGGAAGGACACGCCGGCGTAGCCGTCGGTGTAGTAGTCGTTGCTGGTGCCCTTGTCGTCCAGGTCGAACTTGGCGCCGACTTCAGCGCGCAGGCTGGCGTAACCGAGGTCCTTCTGCACGCCAACGCCGGCGAGGAAGCTCAGGTTGGTGCCGACGCGGCTGGGGTTGAAGCCCAGGGCCTGCGGCTGCGTGCGGGTGCCATCGTGGTGCTCGGTGGCACCGATACCGGCGGCAATGTACGGGTTCCAGCTACGGCCTTCGCTGATGAAGTGGTAGCGGCCAACCACGGACAGGCTGGTCAGTTCCCAGTTGCGCTCAACGACAACGGCGCTCAGTTCGCTGCCGGCAACGCCGGGGGTGTTCAGATCCGGATTCGCGTGCCAGAGCTCGGCATCGATGGAAATGTTGGGGGTGAAGAACCGGCCGAAACCGATCTGGCCATAGACGTCGTCGGACGCGTTGCGATCCGTGTCGAAGAAACCCACGCCCGCACCGGCGGTGAGGTAGTAGCGATCGTCGTAGTCCTGGGCCATTACAGTCTGGGCCATGCTCATGCCAGCCAGCAGGGCGCAGCTCAGAAGCTTCTTCTTCATGATGAACTCCATGGTTTTACTTATCAAAAGGTCACTTCGGTAATCGGCCCGGCGGCTGCCATGCGATTCCACTCAACGTCCATGTTGCTTGGGGGCGTTAACCTGAATATAACAAGTCACCCCGTGAGGTGCAACCAAGACCTTTGGGAAATATTCAGGAAACTCCCGCTGTGGCAGGCCTGATGGCGGCCCGTTTCGGCCTGGCGGCGAGCTTGTTTGTCACTCCGGTTCAGGGCATCTTTCGGGCTCCCCTACGCCTGCGTATCCCGGCATGCCCGCAAACGACTACCCGAACCTGCTTGCCCCTCTCGACCTGGGCTTCTGCACCTTGCCCAACCGGGTCCTGATGGGATCCATGCATACCGGCCTCGAGGACCGCACGCGCGACTATCCGCGGCTCGCCGCCTATTTTCGCGAGCGCGCCGAAGGCGGCGCGGGGCTGATGGTCACCGGGGGCGTATCCCCCAATCTGGTCGGCTGGCTCAAGCCCTTCGCGGCCAAGCTCAGCTGGCCCTGGGAAATCCACAAGCACCGTATCGTCACCCAGGCCGTGCACGGCGCAGGCGGCAAGATCTGCCTGCAGATCCTGCATGCGGGTCGCTACGGCTACCACCCGCTCACGGTGTCGGCATCGCCCCTGCAGGCGCCCATCAATCCCTTCAAGCCACGCGGGCTCAGCGCCTGGGGCGTGGAGCGCCAGATCAAGGCCTACGTCAATTGCGCGGTGCTCGCGCGCGAGGCTGGCTACGATGGCGTCGAGGTGATGGGCTCCGAGGGCTACCTGATCAACCAGTTCCTGTCGGCGCGCACCAACAAGCGCACTGATGACTGGGGCGGCACGGCGGAAAAACGCATGCGCTTCGCGGTGGAGATCGTGCGCCGCATCCGCGAGACCGTGGGCCCCGATTTCATCCTGATCTATCGCCTGTCCATGCTGGAACTGGTGGAAGGCGGCTCGGACTGGAACGAGATCGTGCAGCAAGCCAAGGCCATCGAGGCCGCCGGCGCCACCATCCTCAACACCGGCATTGGCTGGCACGAGGCGCGCGTGCCGACCATCGCCACCTCGGTACCGCGCGCGGCCTTCGCCGGCGTCACCGCGAAGCTGCGCCCGGAGGTGAAGCTGCCACTGGTCGCGACCAACCGCATCAACATGCCCGAAGTTGCCGAGCAGGTGCTGGCGCGCGGTGACGCTGACATGGTGTCCATGGCGCGCCCGTTGCTGGCAGACCCGCACTGGGTGAAGAAAGCAGCGAGCGGTCGCCGCGACCAGATCAACACCTGCATCGCCTGCAACCAGGCCTGCCTGGACCATGCCTTCGAGAACAAGACCGCGAGTTGCCTGGTGAACCCACGCGCCTGCGCCGAAACCGAATTGAATTACCGGCCGGCTTCCACGCGGCGGCGCATCGCCGTGGTCGGCGCGGGCCCGGCGGGCCTGGCCTGTGCAGCGGTGGCTGCCGAGCGCGGCCACCAGGTGACGCTGTTTGAAGCGGCGCCAGAAATCGGCGGACAGTTCAACCTGGCCAAACGCATTCCGGGCAAGGAAGAATTCTCCGAGACGCTTCGCTACTTCAATGCGCAGTTGCAGGCGCATGGCGTTGAGCAGCGCCTGGGTACACGCGTTGATGCCGCGACCTTGCTGGCCGGCAACTTCGACGAAATCGTGCTGGCCACGGGAATCCGCCCGCGCCAGGTGAACTTTCCGGGTGCCGCGCATCCCAAGGTATGCAGCTATCTCGATGTGCTCACGGGCAAGGTGACGATTGGCGCGAGCGCAGCATTGATAGGAGCGGGCGGCATCGGCTTCGACGTCGCCGAATTCCTGGTGGCGCAGGCGCCGTCGCCGACTACGGACATTGCGCGCTGGTTCACCGAGTGGGGCGTGGACCCGCATTTCGAAGGACCCGGCGGCCTCGCCCGCGCGAAGGTGGAAACGCCCGAACGCAAGCTCTGGTTGCTCCAACGCAGCCCCGGCAAACCCGGCGCGAAGCTGGGCAAGACCACGGGCTGGATCCACCGCGCGGCGCTGAAAGCCAAGGGCGTGGTGGCGATGGGTGGCGTCGAGTACCTGGGCGTGGACGACAGCGGCCTGCGTATTCGCGTGGCCGGGGCGGAGCATTTGCTGCCAGTGGATCACGTGGTGATCTGCGCCGGCCAGGAACCGTTGCAGGCCTTGCTGGAACCCCTGGTTGCGGCAGGCAAAAAGCCGCACCTGATTGGCGGCGCCGAGCTTGCGGCGGAGCTCGATGCCAAGCGGGCCATCAGCCAGGGCAGCCGCCTGGCGGCCGGCTTCTGAGCGCAGTTCGGGGATTCCAACGGGGCGCCCGGCCTCGAAATCACATTCCTGAACAATCTCGCACTGCGTTGCGAAACCCATCTCCAGCGCGGGTCTCCGGCCTCGGTTGAAGCAATCACTCCAGCATAATCAAGCATTTAGCCCGAAGCGTTCAGCCCGGGTTCGGTTTTTCGACGTAGCATGCGCCCCGAGTTGACCCGCCGGCCCTGGGCCCGGGACAACACCGTGGCCCCGCCGCATGGCTTTCGCGGGGTTTCCGGTTCGCCCCCATTGCACGACGGCGAACGGAATGCGAGCAGCGCTCGTCCATCCCCAAAACGTAATCCCGCATCCCCTGCCCCGTCTCCGGACGATGGCTCGCGCACCAGCGCGTTCGATGCGGATCCACGGAGCAAGGAATCGCCATGAAGTTGTCTTTCCTGTTGTGGCTCGCCAGCCTGTTGCCGCAGTCCGCCGCCGACCCGCTGTGCCTGGCCACGACCGTTTACCTCGAGGCCCGCGACCAGAGCTCGCTCGGGCAGCGCGCCGTGGCCGAAGTGGCCTTGCGCCGCCAGCAGGACGGCCGCTGGGGCGATTCGGTCTGCGATGTGGTGACGGCGCCCAAGCAGTTCGCGCCTTCGCTGGTCAACCCCAACTTGCGCCTGGGCCAGGTCGAAGCTTGGCAGCAGGCAGTGGACGTGGCCTTTCGCGCGCAACAGGATTGGCGCGAGCCGGTTTCCCAGCGCCACGAGATCGTGCCCGGAGCCAGCCACTTCGCGACCCGCAGCGCGACCCCCACCTGGGCCAACTATCCGACCGTGGCGCGCATTGGCGACCACGTCTTCTACAAGGTCGACCGCCTCGCCCCCTGACGCGATCCACGCCTAGGGGCGGCGCCAGAAGCGCTCCATCTCAAGGTAGGTGAAGGACGCCGACCAGGTAATCAGCACGAAGCCGGTCAGCGCCATCGTGCCGCAAAGAAAACGGATCGGCCCCAGGGGTGCCAGGTCGCCGAAGCCGACCGTGGTGAAGGTCACCGCCGACACATACACCGCGTCGAGCAAGCCGAGCGCATGCGCACCGGCCATGGCGCCGCTATTGGGGTAATGCAGCAGCGCCCAGATGGTGATGCCGAAGATCCAGATCTCCACCACATGCCAGCCGAGCACGCCGAAGATGCCGTAGAGCAGCTTGCGCCGGCGATGGTCTTCATGGCGGTGCGACATCCAGGTCGACAACCGCAGCAATCCCTCGTAATGCACCAGCACGCAGGCCGCCACCGCCGCGAGCGTCGCCAAGACGACCAGCAGGTTGGCGTCCCAGTGCTCGTACATGTCAGCGCTTGTCGATCGCCACGTAGGCGCGGTCTTCCGGGCCGATGTAGTTGGCGCTGGGGCGGATGATCTTGCCGTCCTGGCGCTGCTCGATGACATGCGCCGACCAGCCACTGGTGCGCGCGATGACGAAAAGCGGCGTGAACATCGGCGTGGGGATTCCCATCATGTGGTAGGCCGAGGCGCTGTACCAATCCAGGTTCGGGAACATCTTCTTCAGGTCCCACATCAGCGTCTCGATGCGTTCGCTGACATCGAACAACACTTGGTTGCCACACTCGGCGCAAAGCGTGCGCGAAATTTCCTTGATGATAGGATTGCGTGGGTCGCCCACCGTGTACACCGGGTGGCCGAAGCCAATCACGATTTCCTTGCGCTCGACGCGCGCGCGGATGTCCGCCTCGGCGCCGTCGGCGCTGTCGTAGCGCGAGATGATATCCATCGCCACTTCATTGGCGCCGCCATGCTTGGGGCCGCGCAGCGCGCCGATGGCGCCGGTCAGGCAGCTGAACATGTCCGAGCCGGTACCGGCAATCACGCGTGCAGTGAAGGTGCTGGCGTTGAACTCGTGCTCGGCGTACAGCACCAGCGAACGATCCAGCGAACGCGCGTGCAATTCGCTCGGCGGCTGGCCATGCAGCAGGTGCAGGAAATGCGCGGCAATGGACTCGTCGTCGGTCTCGCATTCGATGCGGCGGCCACTGCGGGTGAAATGCCACCAGTACAGCAGCATCGAGCCGAAGCTCGCCATCAGGCGATCGGCGATGTCGCGGGCTTCCGATTCCGGATGCGTTTCGCGCTCGGGCAGCACCGTGCCCAGCACCGAGCAACCGGTGCGCAGCACGTCCATCGGGTGGGCATTGGCCGGCACCAGTTCCAGCGCGTCGGTGACGATGGCCGGCAGGCCGCGCAGGCGCTTGAGCTTGGTGCGATAGGCCTTCAGCTGCGCGCTGGTCGGCAGGGTGCCGTGCACCAGCAGGTGCGCCACTTCTTCGAAGGTGGACTGCGTGGCCAGGTCGTGGATGTCGTAGCCGCGGTAGTGCAGGTCATTGCCGCTGCGCCCGACCGTGCACAGCGCGGTGTTGCCGGCGGCGGTACCGCTGAGGGCGACGGACTTCTTGGCCTTGGGGAGGACTTGTTCGCTCATGGCTGTCTTCTCACTTCTTCTGGGCGAATAGCTGGTCGAGCTTGTCTTCATAGCTGTGGTAGCCCAGGAAGTCGTAGAGCTCGGCGCGGGTTTGCAGGGTGTCGATGATGTTCTTCTGGGTGCCTTCGCGGCGCACGGTCTCGTAGAAGTTCAGCGCCGCCTTGTTCATGGCGCGATAGGCGCCGCAGCAGTACAGCGCGATATCGACGCCGGCCTCGCGCAATTCGTCGGTGGTGAAGAACGGGGTCGAGCCGAATTCGGTCAGGTTGGCCAGGATCGGCACCTTCACCGCCGCCTTGAAGCGGCGATAGTCTTCCAGCGACTTCATTGCCTCGGGGAAGATCATGTCGGCGCCGGCCTCGACGTAGGCGACGGCGCGCTCGATCGCGAAATCGATGCCTTCGACTGCGGCGGCGTCGGTACGTGCCATCAGTACAAAATCGGCGTCGGTCTTGGCGTCGACAGCGGCCTTGATGCGGTCCACCATTTCGTCCTTCGTGACCACGTCCTTGCCCGGGCGATGGCCGCAGCGCTTCTGCCCGACCTGGTCTTCCATATGCACGGCGGCAACGCCAGCGCGGGTGAAGCTACGGATGGTGCGGGCAATGTTGAAGGCGCCGCCCCAGCCGGTATCAATGTCCACCAGCAGCGGAAGGCCGGTGGCATCAACGATGCGGCGGGCATCAATCAGCACGTCCTCCATGCTGCTGATGCCAAGGTCGGGCATGCCCAGGGAATTGGCAGCCACGCCGCCACCGGACAGGTACAGGGCCTTGTAGCCGGTGCGCTTGGCCATCATGCCGGCGTAGGCGGTGATCGCGCCCATCACCTGCAGGGGCGACTCGGCGGCAACGGCGGCGCGGAAGGCGGCGCCTGCGGATTGGTTCGAACTCATCTTGGTTCCTTGCAAAGACAAAGGCGGCCCTGAGGCCGCCTTGGGTGTTCTGTATCAGCCCAGGAGGCTTGCCACACCGGCGCGCTCTTCCTCGAGCTCGGCCAGGGTCTTGTCCATCATCTCGCGGCTGTAGTCATCAATCGGCAGGCCCTTGACGATTTCGTAGGCGCCGTCCTTGCAGATGACCGGGAAGCCGTACATCACGCCGGCCGGAATGCCGTAGCTGCCGTCCGAGGGAACGCCCATCGTCGCCCACTCGCCATTCGTGCCCAGCACCCAGTCGTGGATGTGGTCGATGGCAGCGTTCGCCGCCGAGGCCGCCGAGCTCAGGCCGCGCGCTTCGATGATCGCCGCGCCGCGCTTGCCCACGGTCGGGATGAAGGTGCCTCGGTTCCAGGCTTCGTCGCCGATGCTGTCCTTCACCGAGGCGCCGCCGATGGTGGCGAAGCGATAGTCCGGGTACATGGTCGGGCTGTGGTTGCCCCACACGACCAGGCCCTTGATGTCGCCGACCTTCTTGCCGGTCTTGGTGGCGATCTGGCTGAGCGCGCGGTTGTGGTCCAGGCGCAGCATGGCGGTGAAGTTGCCCGGCTTGAGATCCGGCGCCGACTTCATGGCGATGTAGGCATTGGTGTTGGCCGGGTTGCCGACCACCAGTACCTTCACGTCGCGCGAGGCGACCGCGTTCAGGGCAGCGCCCTGGGCGGTGAAGATCTTGGCGTTTTCCAGCAGCAGGTCCTTGCGCTCCATGCCCGGGCCGCGCGGACGCGCGCCAACCAGCATGGCGATGTCGGCATCCTTGAACGCCACGTTCGGGTCATCGGTGCCGACCATGCCGGCCAGCAGCGGGAAGGCGCAGTCTTCGAGCTCCATCATCACGCCCTTCAGCGCGGCCTGGGCCTTTTCCATCGGCAACTCGAGCATCTGCAGGATCACCGGCTGGTCGGGACCGAGCATTTCGCCGGAAGCGATGCGGAAGACGAGCGAATAGCCGATCTGGCCGGCAGCTCCGGTAACGGCGACGCGGACGGGGTTCTTCATGTGGGTCTCCGAAATACGTTGTGCGATATGCGTGAACGAGCTGGCTCAAGCGAGCTCGGCGAAGAATTCCTGGAAGCGGCGCAGGCCTTCAGGCAACTGCGCGGTCGGGCAGGTGTAGGAGATGCGCAGGGCGCGCGGTTCGCCGAAGGCCGAGCCCGGCACGCAGGCGACGCCCTTGGCCTCAAGCAGCGCATTGCAGAAATCCACGTCGTTGCCGATCTTCATCGCGCCGTGGCTCTTGCCGAAGGCGCAGCTGATGTCGGGGAACACATAGAAAGCGCCTTCCGGCTTCGGGCAGACCACGCCCGGAATCGAATTCATCACCGCCATCACCTGGTCGCGCTTGCCCTGGAATTCGGCATTTTTCGCGGTCGGCACGTCCTGTGGACCGGTGAGCGCAGCAATCGCAGCGGCGGTGATCACTTCCGGAATATTGGTGATGTGGTTGGAATTGAGCGTGGTCACGGCCTTGGCCACCGACTCGGGGCCCACCATGAAGCCGACGCGCCAGCCCGGCATGCCGTAAGTCTTGGACAGCGAATCCACGAACACGGTGCGCTCGCGCAGCGAAGGCTGGCTGTGCATGAAGTTGTGGTAACCGATGCCGTCGAACACCATGCGGTTGTAGATGTCGTCGCAAACGATCCAGGTGTCGGGATGCTTGACGATGATCGCCGCCAGCGCCTCGATCTCGGCCTTGGTGTAGACCATGCCGGTCGGGTTGTTCGGATTGTTGAACAGGAAGACCTTGGGCTTCTGCGCCAGCGCGGCGTCGAGCTGGGCCGGGGTCAGCTTGTAGTTCTGGCTGGCCGGGCAAGGCAGTTCGAGGCGCTTGGCATTGCTGATGTCGGCGATGTCGGCGTAGGTAGTCCAATACGGCACCGCGTAGGCGATGGTGTCGCCTTCATCGAGCAGCGCTTCGGCCAGGTTGTACAGCACGTGCTTGGCGCCGATGCCGGTGGAGCAATTGGCCTTGGTGTAGCCGCTCAGGCCGACCGCTTCGATGTGCTTGAGGAAGGCATCGAGCAGCGCATCCGCGCCGCGGTTGGAACCGTACTGGCCGGAGTCCTTGGCCAGCGAGTCGCGCGCCGCCGCATAGACATGATCGCCGGGCAGGAAATTGGGCACGCCGATCGAGAAACTGATGATGTCGCGGCCCGCGGATTTGAGCGCTCTCGCCTTCTCGGCGACCGCCATGATGGCGCTGGGCTTGGCGCGGCCCATGCGGCTAGCGAGCTGGGGCATGCGAATGTCCTCGGGGTGCGGATTCAGCCGCGAATTCTATCACGTAGCGAGAATGCGACAGTTGCCTTCCCGGGCCGATTCGGGGAACCTCGCGACTCCCTTCGCCTGAGTTGATGCCATGTCGCATTCCGGTAACACCCGCGCCCGCTGGGCCGGGACCTGCTTCTCCGTGTTTCTTGTGGTGCTCCTGGCCGGAATGCCGGCCCGGCAGGCGGACGCCTACACAAACCCCAAGACTGCCACCACCAGCACCGGCGAGGTTCTGCGAATCCAGGGCAGCATCGTCATTATCGAGCCGGACATCGAGCTGACCCAAGTTTCGGCCGGCGGCCTTCAGGAGCCGCGCAAGGAATGGTCCGACTCTGCCCGCCGCCTGTACCCGCAGGCCGCCCGCGACATGCTGCAGGCGCGCGGCGCAACGCCCAAGCCCGATTACGATGTGCCCGACAACCTGGACCCGACGTCGCGCCAGGGCCAGATCATCCGCCTGAACCAGGCCGTTGCCCTGAGCATCGCCCAGTATTCGCAGCCGGGCAGCGCGCTGGCGACGAAGAAGGACCCGCAAACCGGCAAACCGCGCATGGACTGGACCCTCGGTCCGGGCGTGAGTGAATTGCGAGACGCCACCGGTGCTGACTACGCCTTGTTCACCTACATCCGCGACAGTTATGCCAGCGGCGGTCGCACCGCGCTGCGCGTGTTCGCGATGGTCGCGGGCGCGGCCCTGGGCAGCTACGTGGACATCGGTGGCGGTGCCCAGGTCGGCGTGGCCATGATCGTGGACCTGCGCACTGGCCAGGTGGTCTGGTTCAACCTGATGGCCAACCAGTCAGGCGACTTGCGCGATGCCAAGGGCACGCGCCAGACGGTGAGCCAGCTACTGCGCGGCCTGCCTCTGTGAGATCCATCTTCAGCCTTGGGCTGGCGGCAGCGCTGCTGCTGTTGCCCAGCCTGTCGGCGCGTGCCGCTTCAGCCCCGGCGGCGATCGCCGCGGGCGAACAGCCCGTGCCGGGCAGCACCGAGTCGGAGCTGTGGTACGGCATGGACCAGGCGGAGAAGGAAATTCGCGCCAGCCCCCTGCTGGTGCGCGATCCGGCCCTGAATGCCTACGTCTACTCGGTCGCCTGCAAGGTGACGGGCGAGTACTGCAAGCAGCTGCGCGTGTACATCATCGACGCACCGGTGTTCAACGCGGCCATGGCGCCCAATGGCGCAATGCTTATATTCACCGGCGCGCTGCTGCGCATGCAGGACGAGTCGGAACTGGCGCTGGTGCTGGGCCACGAGTTCGCGCACTTTCGCCAGCGGCACACGCTCAAGTATTGGCAGAAGGCCAAGCGCACGGCCGCATTCATGGCGACCTTCAGCGTGATTACCTACGCTGGCGGCGTGTCACTGGTGGGCGGGCTGGCACAGATGGCAGGCGCTGCCAGCATGTTCGAGATGTCGCGCGACAGCGAGCGCGAGGCCGATCGAATCGGTTTCGACCAGGCGGTGGCGTTGGGCTATGACCCGCAAGCCGGCGTTCGCGTCTGGGGCCGCATGGTGAAAGAGGAAAAGGCCACGCACCTGCCGCGGCCGGCGCCCATTTTCGCCAGCCACCCGCGCTCTGAAGAACGCTTGCACGATGTTGGCGAGGCGGCGGCAGCGGAGGCGTCGAAAGCCACCAACTGGACCACGCACACCGCCGAATACCAGGCGGCGGTCCGTCCGTTCCTCAAGCCCTGGCTCGACGCGGAGCTCTCGCGGCGCATCTACGGCGCATCCATCCAGATGATCGGCGATACCCTGGCCAATGCACCGGCCGACACCAAGGGCACCTATACTTTTTTCCTCGCTGAAGCGCACCGCCGCCAAAACAAGGGCGAAGACCGCGATATCGCGCGCGGGCTGTACGCGCAAGCCATTGCCTACGCCGACGCACCTGCGGATGCCTACCGCGAACAGGGCCTGTCCCTGCGCGACCAGGGCCAGTCCGCGGCCGCCGTCGCGGCGCTGAGGCACTACCTCGAACTGGCGCCCAACGCGCCTGACCGCGCCTTCATCGTCAAATATCTTTCCGAACTGGAGCACACACCGTGAAATTCACTCGCCTGGCAACCGTCGTGCTGACGGCCTCCCTGCTGGTCCTCAGCGCTTGCGCCAGCAACCCCGGCGGCCGCCTGCAAAAGGCTGGCGCAACGACGACCTTCGACATGCAGATCGACACCGAACTGGATTGGGCGCGGATCAAGACGCCGCGACAAGAGGCCTGGACCATTGACGGCACCGCGCTCAACAGCTTGAGCATCTTCTCGGGCATCAAGCCCAACGAGCATGTGTTCATGGCCGCGCGCGAGAAGCGCTCACGCCCCGATGGCCCGTGGTTCCGGCCTGGCATGCGCGCAGATGAAGTGCGCGACATCGTGGTGGATGCGTTGCGCGGTCAGGGCTGGAGCACGGTGACGTCCGACAACCTGCGCCCGCAGCGCTTCGGCAATGTTGACGGGCTGCGCTTCGACCTGGCGCTGGTCAATCCTGACGGCCTCGCGTACCGCGGCACCGTTGCTGCGGCAGAACGCAATGGCAAGCTGACCGTGCTGTTCTGGAAGGCCCCGACCGAGTACTACTACGAGCGCGACGTGGCGGCGGTGAACCGCATGCTCGACGGCATTCGCTTCATCAACTGATTGCCGGGCGGGCGCCTCACGGCGCCCGCTCCTGCAAGGGCGTCACGCGCGCGCGTCGAGCACCTTGTTCCATTCCGCGACACGCGCCGCCTGCGCGGCGAGCAGGGCTGTCGTATCACCGCTCAGGCTGACCTTCTCGATCTTGTCGCCACCGCGGATGGCGTCCACCACTGCCTGGTCTTCCGCACCCAGCACTTCACCGAACACTGTGTGCTTGCCGTCGAGCCAGGACGTTGGCCCATGGGTGATGAAGAACTGACTGCCGTTCGTGCCCGGCCCGGCATTGGCCATGGACAGCACGCCCGGCTTGTCGTGGCGCAGGTCGGAGCGGCACTCGTCCTCGAAACGGTAGCCCGGGCCGCCGCGGCCGCTGCCCTCGGGGCAACCGCCCTGGATCATGAAGTCCGGGATCACCCGGTGGAAATTCAGGCCGTCGTAGTAGCCACGCTGGACCAGGTTGACGAAGCTGGCGGCAGTGACCGGCGTCTTTTCGGGGTGCAGGCGGACGCGGATCGGGCCGCGGGAGGTGCTGAAAGTGGCGACGAGATCGCTCATGGACGGACTCCTTCGGGGTTAATCCGCCAAGCATGCCATAACCGGGCGGGAGGCCGCGCTTCAGGCTATACTATTGGGCTTCCCTGACCCGTCTGCGCCCCTTCCGGGGTGCCCAGAGCCATGTCCATCCAGAACCTTCGCAACGTCGCCATCGTCGCCCACGTCGACCATGGCAAAACCACCCTCGTCGACCAGCTGCTCAAGCAGTCGGGCACTTTCAGTGACCGCACGGTCACCACCGACCGCATGATGGACAGCAACGACCTGGAGAAGGAGCGTGGCATCACCATCCTCTCCAAGAACACGGCCATCCGCTGGAAGGCGCCGAACGGCGAGGAATATCGCATCAACATCGTCGACACCCCGGGCCACGCCGACTTCGGTGGCGAGGTCGAGCGCGTGCTGTCGATGGTGGACTCGGTGCTGATCCTGGTGGACGCGATGGACGGCCCGATGCCGCAGACCCGCTTCGTCACCCAGAAGGCCTTCGCCATGGGCTTCAAGCCGATCGTCGTAGTGAACAAGGTCGACCGCCCCGGCGCCCGTCCAGGCTGGGTGCTGGACCAGACCTTCGACCTCTTCGACCGCCTCGGTGCTTCCGACGAGCAGCTCGACTTCCACACCGTGTACGCCTCGGCCTTGCAGGGTTACGCCGGTCTCGACCCGGACGTGCGCAGCGGCGACATGACCCCGCTGTTCCAGGCCATCGTCGACCACGTCGCGCCGCCGCCGGTGAATATCGACGGCCCGTTCCAGATGCGCGTCACCTCGCTCAGCTACAGCAATTACGTCGGCATCATCGGCACCGGTCGCGTCCAGCGCGGCAAGGTGCGCCCGAACATGCCGGTCACCGTCATCGATCGCGAAGGCAAGGCACGCAGCGGCAAGGTGATGCAGGTGATGGGCTTCCTCGGCCTCGAGCGCCTGGAAGTGCCCGAAGCGCAAGCCGGCGACATCATCGCCATCTCCGGCATCGAAAACCTCAGCATCTCCGAGACCGTTTGCGCGGTGGATGCCCCCGAGCAGCTGCCGGTGCTGACCGTGGACGAACCCACCATCAGCATGACTTTCCAGGTGAACAATTCCCCGTTCGCCGGCGTGAAGGATCGCAGCGGCGGCAAGTTCCTCACCTCGCGCCAGTTGCGCGACCGCCTGTTGCGCGAAGCCTTGCACAACGTCGCGCTGAAGGTCGAGGAGACCGAAGACGCCGACAAGTTCAAGGTAAGCGGCCGCGGCGAGCTGCACCTGTCCATCCTGATCGAAACCATGCGTCGCGAAGGCTACGAGCTGGCGGTGTCGCGCCCGGAAGTCATCGTGAAGGTCATCGACGGCCAGAAGATGGAGCCGATCGAAAGTCTGGTAGTTGATCTCGAAGAGCAGTTCCAGGGCGGCGTCATGCAGCGCCTGGGCGAGCGCCGCGCGCAGATGACGAACATGGAGCCCGACGGCAAGGGCCGCGTGCGCATCGACTTCATGATCCCGGCCCGCGGCCTGATCGGCTTCCAGACCGAGTTCCGCACCATCACCGCCGGCACCGGCCTGCTGTTCCACGTATTCGACCATTTCGGCCCGCGCAGCGAAGGCGCCATCGCCGAGCGGCAGAACGGCGTGATGATCTCCAACGGCACCGGCCCCTCCCCGGCCTACGCGCAGATGGCGATGCAGGAACGCGGTCGCCTGCTGATCGATCCGGGCGAGGAGATCTACGAAGGCCAGATCGTCGGCATCCACTCCAAGGACAACGACCTCACCGTCAACGCGCTGCGCGGCAAGCAGCTGACCAACTTCCGCGCCTCGGGCAAGGACGATGACGAAGGCCTGATTCCGCCGATCCGCATGTCGCTTGAGCAGGCGCTGGAGTTCATCGAGGACGACGAACTGGTGGAAGTCACGCCGATGGCGATCCGCCTGCGCAAGAAGGACCGCACCGAGAACGAGCGCAAGAAGGCCAATCGCGGCAACTGATCACACCATTTGCGGCGCGCCACGCGGCGCGCAATACTCGCAGGGCCCGGCCACGTTCGACGTCGCCGGGCCCTTCGTTTTCTACACGCCGCCTTCACGCTATCGAGGTGTTCGCATGCGCCGCATCGCCCTGCTTCTTGTCATCGCCACGCTTGCCGCCTGCAAGCCGACAGCCACGCCCGCGCCCACTGCCACGCCCGCCGCCGGCCACGGCATCGAGGTTGCCGAGCTGTCGGCGACCGATGCGCTGGCGAAGATGGGGAGCGGCGAGCTCAGCTCGCACGCGCTCACCCAGGCCTACCTCGATCGCATCGCCCGCATCGACAAGGCGGGGCCGAGCCTGAATTCAATCATCGAACTCAACGCCAACGCGCTGAAAGAAGCCGATGCGCTGGACGCCGAGCGCAAGGCCGGCAAGCTTCGCGGGCCGCTGCATGGCCTGCCGGTGTTGCTGAAGGACAATATCGACGCCGTCGGCATGGTGAACTCGGCCGGTTCACTGGCGCTGGCCGACAACCACCCGAAGCAGGATGCCTTCCTGGTGGCGCGCCTGCGCGCGGCAGGCGCAGTGATTCTCGGCAAGACCAACCTGAGCGAGTGGGCGAATTTCCGCTCCACGCGCTCCATCTCCGGCTGGAGTTCACGCGGTGGGCAAACGCACAACCCGTACGCGCTTGACCGCAATCCTTGCGGCTCCAGCGCGGGCACGGGCAGCGCTGTCGCCGCTAGCCTTGCGCCCTTCGGCGTCGGTAGCGAAACCGATGGCAGCATCCTGTGCCCGTCCTCGGTCAACGGCCTGGTGGGGCTCAAGCCCACCGTCGGCCTGGTCAGCCGCAGCGGCATCATTCCGATTTCCGCCAGCCAGGACACCGCCGGCCCGATGGGGCGCAATGTTTCCGATGTCGCGCTCTTGCTGACGACCCTGGCCGGCGTCGATGAAGCCGACCCGGCCGGCCACGCCGCCGCCGGCAACATCCCCGAAAACTATTCCAGCTTCCTGAAGGCCGACGCCCTGAAGGGCAAGCGCTTCGGCCTGCTGCGCCAGGCCATGGGCTACAACACCGACGTGGATGCCGCGACCGACGCGGCAGTGGCTGCGCTCAAGTCTGCAGGCGCGGAAGTTGTCGAGATCAAGATCGACACTTACGACAAATGGAATGCGCCCGAGTACGAAGTGCTGCTGTACGAATTCAAGGATGGCCTGAACACCTACCTGAAGAATGCAGGCGCCAGCCAGGCTTCGCTGGAGGCCTTGATCGCCTGGAACAAGGCGCATGCCGCCGAAGCGATGCCGCTGTTCGGCCAGGAAATCTTCGAGCAGGCGCAAGCCAAGGGCCCGCTCACCGATGCCGCCTACATCAAGGCCCGGGATGAAGCGCGCCGCCTGGCCGGCAAGGACGGATTGATCGCGGCCCTCGACAAGAACAAGCTCGATGCCGTGATCGCGCCGGCCATGTCGCCCGCGTGGATTACCGATCCCGTGCTTGGCGACCATTTCGTGGGTGCCGGATACGGCATCGCGGCCGTCGCGGGAACGCCGAGCATCACCGTGCCGATGGGCGAATCACACGGCCTGCCCTTGGGCCTGGCCTTCATGGGCCGTGCCTGGTCAGAACCGGAGCTGCTGGGCTTCGCCTACGCCTACGAGCAGGCCACGCACGCGCGCAAGCCGCCGCAGTACTTGCCCACCATCGCGAAGTAGCCACTCCGGCTGTGGAGCTTCGGCCGTCGGGGGCACGCGCCCCCGGACTTCATCGCGATACCTGTGGCAGGCCAGACTGCTTGCGCACGATGAGCATCGCGATCTCCAGCGACTGTTCGTAATTCAGTCGCGGGTCCACGGTCGAACGGTAGGCGCGCTCGAGATCGGTTTCGGTAAGTTCGCGCGCGCCGCCCAGGCACTCGGTTACGTTTTCGCCCGTCAGTTCGAGATGCACGCCACCCAGGCGTGAGCCCAGCGCCGCATGGATGTCGAAGCTGCGCTCGAGCTCGGCGCGGATGTTGGCGAAGCGTCGAGTCTTGAAGCCGTTCGAGGTGGACTCGGTATTGCCGTGCATCGGGTCGCAGACCCACAGCACGCGCCGGCCTTCGCGTTGCAGCACCTGCACCAGCGGCGGCAATTTCTCTTCGACCTTGTCCGCGCCCATGCGCTGGATGAAACTCAAGCGGCCCGGCTCGTTGTCGGGATTGAGCACCATCGCGAGACGGAGCAACTGGTCGGGAGTGACCGAGGGGCCAACCTTCACTGCCACCGGATTGCGCAGCCCGCGGAAATATTCCGTGTGGGCGCCGTCGAGCGCCGCCGTGCGCATTCCGATCCAGGGGAAGTGCGTGCTCAGGTTGAACCAGCCCCACTGGCGCGGCACCT
>CBHTVR010000024.1:0-42922 GCA_966096795.1 uncultured Gammaproteobacteria bacterium | reverse complement strand
CAGTCTTCGACCCGGGCAAGGCGCCCAGCGGTGCCTTCCCGGGTCATTTTCCGTCTGCGTTGTTCGCGCAATCACTCGCGACTTCGCGCCCTTCGGCGGAACTTGCCGCGCTCTGGCAGAATCCCAGCATCGTCCCTGGAGTGCCATCCCCCGTGCGAATCCTTGTGGTCGAAGACAATCGCGACATCGCCGCCAACCTCGGCGACTACCTCGAAGAACGTGGCCACACCGTGGACTACGCCGCCGACGGCATCACCGGCCTGCACCTGGCGGTGGTCAACAATTTCGATGCCATCGTGCTCGACCTCAACCTGCCCGGCATGGACGGCCTGGAGGTCTGCCGCAAGCTGCGCGCCGAAGGCCGCAAGCAAACGCCCGTGCTGATGCTCACCGCCCGCGACTCGCTCGACAGCAAGCTGTCCGGCTTCGAGTCCGGCGCCGACGACTACCTGGTCAAGCCCTTCGCCCTGCAGGAAGTGGAAGCGCGCCTGTCGGTGCTCGCGCGCCGCAGCAAGGCCGCGCAGCCGCGCGTGCTGGAAGTGGCCGACCTGGAATACAACCTCGACACCCTGGAAGTGCGCCGCGGCGGCAAGCTGCTGCAGCTCAACCCCACCGCGCTGAAGATCCTGCAGTCGCTGATGGAAGCCTCGCCCGCCGTGGTGCCGCGCATTGACCTGGAAACGCGCGTCTGGGGCGAAGAACTTCCCGATTCAGATTCGCTGCGCGTGCATATCCACGGCCTGCGCGCCGCCGTGGACAAGCCTTTCGACAAGGCCCTGATCCAGACCCGTCACGGAATCGGCTACCGGATAGCAGACTCCGAAGCGGTCTGAGCCCATGCACTACCGGCGCCGGCTTCGCAGTCGAATCATCGTCTCCTTCTTGCTGCTCGGCTTCGGGCTGACGGCGCTGTTTGCCGTGGCCACCGTGGCGCTGCGCCAGCGCCTGGAAGGCCAGCTACTCGACAACACCCTGCTCGACGAAGCCGAGAGCCTGCACTCGCAGATTCGCACCGACCCGACCCGGCAGCCGGCCTTTTCCTTCTTCGACGCCGGCACTTACAGCGAGCGCACCGCCTACAAGCTGCCGATGGAATTGCAGTCGCGCCCGACCGGCGTGTACGAAATCAGCCAGCCCGATGCCCAGGGCCGCATGCGCCACTTCAAGTACGCGCTCAAGCGCCAGGACGGGCTGATCGCCTGGGTGCGCTACAACGTCACCGGTTCCTACCTTGGCGAACGCCAGATGCAGGTGTCGCTGGTGGCGGCGGTGTTTATCTTCACCGGTCTGGCCCTGGTGATTGGCCTGTGGTCCTCGCGGCGCGTCATCAGCCCGCTGACCGAGCTGGCGCGGCGCGTCAGCGGTTTGTCGAGCCGGCAAAGTCCCGAGCGGCTCGCCCCGCACTTCGCCCGCGACGAAGTGGGCGAGCTCGCGCTGGCCCTGGACGACTACGCCGACCGCATGACCTCGCTGGTCAAGCGCGACCGCGAATTCAACGCCGATGTCAGCCACGAACTGCGCACGCCGCTGGCGGTGATCCGCGGCGCCGCCGAGCTGCTGCTGGCCAACAACGAACTCGCCCCGAAACAGCGCCAGCGCCTGGAGCGCATCGAGCGCGCCGCGTTGCAATGCACCGACCTCACCACCGCGCTGCTGCTGCTCTCGCGCAACGAGCGCGGCAGTGGCAGCACGAACATCCACAAGCTCTGCCTGTCCCTGGCCGAAGCCAACCGCGCCCAGCTTGGCGGCAAGCCCGTCATCATCACCGTCGAAGGCGCGCCGGACGTGGAAGTGCACGCGCCCGAGGCGGTCATCGCCGTGGCCCTGGGCAACCTGCTGGGCAATGCCTGCAAGTACACCGCCGAAGGCGAGGTGCGCATCCTCATCGAAGCCGACCGCGTGCACGTGGAAGACACCGGCCCCGGTCTAAGCGCGGAAGATGCGGCGCGGCTTTTTGAGCGCGGCTATCGCGGATCGAGCGCGGGTGGGACAAGTGGCGGCGGCATCGGCCTCTCCATCGTGCGCCGCCTGTGCGAGCTCTACGGCTGGACCGTCAGCATCGCCCCACTGCCGGAGCGCGGTGCCAAGGCCACGCTCGTTTTTTCGTAGTCCTTGGGCCGAGGCATGAAGGCGCCGGCGGGGAGGGCTTGGCGCTGGTCGGTTATTCGGTAAGCCGCGTCCTGCGAACCGAAAACCGAACGGCCGGCCATCCATGGCCGGCCTCCTGCGCCAAGCCCTCCCCACCGACACCTTCACACCTCGGCGCTGTTTTCTTCGAAGCTCGCATGACCTTGGTGCCGCGCGCTTTTCCCACCGGGAAAAGCAGATCGCGAGCGTCCACTTCTCCAAGCGATGGCGGATTACTCCAGCCAGCCCGCCGGCGCGGGGGTGCTGCCCGTGAACAGACCGAAGAAGAGGTCCTGGATCTGGCGCGTGAGCGGGCCGGCCTTGCCGGCGCCGACCTGACGGCCGTCCACCGAGCGAATCGGCGTGATCTCGGCGGCGGTGCCGCACATGAAGAGCTCGTCGCACAGGTACAGGTATTCGCGCGGGATGTCGCGTTCCACCACTTCAATGCCGGCGCGCTTGGCCAGGGTGATGATGGTGTTGCGGGTGATGCCGTTGAGCAGCGCGGCGCTGACCGGCGTGGTGTGCAAGGCGCCATCGAACACCAGGAAAAGATTTTCGCCCGCGCCTTCCGACAGCAGGCCGGTGCTGGCGAGCGCAATGCCTTCGCCGAAGCCCAGGCGGCGTGCTTCACGCGCGATCAGCGTGCCGGAGAGATAGTTGCCGCCGGCCTTCGCGCCCGCCGGAATGGTGTTTGGCGCGAAACGCTGCCAGCTCGACACGCAGGCATCAATGCCGCTTTCGAGTACGCCGGCACCGAGGTACGAACCCATCTCCCAGGTCGCCACCGCCACATCAATCGGCGTTTCCGCCGACAGGCCGAAGCCGCCGAGGCCGCGGTATGCCACCGGGCGCAGGTAAGCCTTGCCTTGCTTGTTCGCGGCCAGGGTTTCGCGGCAGGCGTTGGTGAGCTGCTCGAGCGTGTACGGGATTTCCATCTCGTAGATCTTCGCCGATGCGTACAGGCGCTTGAGATGGTCGGTCAGGCGGAACACCTTCGGGCCATTGGGCGTGTCGTAGGCGCGGATGCCTTCGAACACCGAGCTGCCGTAATGCAGGGCGTGGGCCATCACGTGCACCGTCGCGTCCTGCCAGTGCTTGACCGATCCGTTGTGCCAGATGAAGTCGGGGTAGCGCTGGGTCATGTCGGTGCTCCGGGGGAAACCGCCATTTTACCCCTTCCTAGAACTGCAGCCACCAACAACCGGCATTGCGCAGCAGGTGCAGGTAGCTGACCTGGGAATCCATGTCCTTGTCGCTGCGCAGCTGGTCCACGCGCAGCAGGTCGGCGGCTTTGGCGGGCGGCGGGGGCGGGGCGTCCGGATCGGGCTCGGCCGCCGGGTCGGAATCGCTCGCGTCTGGAATCGGTTGCAGGGGCTCGTAGCGGCGTGCCGGGCGCTCCGGCCAATCCGGGCCGGGCGAGCGCAGTTCTTCGCTGGAGGTCAGTTGCACGTCCACTAGCGGTCGCGCGCTGAAGGCGGCCAGGCGGTCGAGCAACTGGTAGCCCTGGGCGCTGCTCATGCCGGCCCAGTGGTAGTACTCGGCCAGGCGATTGGCGTCGTGCGCTTCCAGCGCGTCGCGTACGCCCATCAGCAAGTCCTGCTGGTTGCGCGCGCAAGTGCGCACGCTGACGATCTGGAACGGGCGGTTCGATGCTGCGGGCGCGGGCTGCGGCGCATCCTTCGGCGCCACCACCTGTTTCGTACCCTGGACTTCACAGGCGTGGTCGGTCACCAGGACGCTGCCGTCGGCCGCCACGCAACGGCGCATGCCCGGCGGCGCTTGTTCGATGGCGGCCGGCGGCGCATGTGCCGGCGCCGCTGACGGAAGCGACGCGCCCGTCGTCGCCAGCGCCGCCGGCATGGCCGCCGCAGCAACAATCAGGAACGCAAGCGAGCGTGGCGTCATCGAACGGTGGCAGGCGCAATCGGAGCGGAGCCGCACGATAGCACTGCCACCGCCGCGCCGAGCGGGCCAAAACTCACAGGCGCGCGAGCACGGCCTCGGTGGGTTTGCTCAGGTTCAGCGTGTAGAAATGCAGCTCGGGTACACCGGCATCCACCAGGCGCCGGCACATGCCGGCCACCAGGTCGGCGGCCAGTTCGCGGATGCCCTCGGCGTCATCGCCCAGGGCACTCATGCGCTTGCCGATCCAGCGCGGAATCTCGGCGCCGCAGGCTTCGGAAAAGCGCTTGAGCTGGGTGAAGTTCGAGATCGGCATGATGCCTGGAATGATCGGCGCCTCGATGCCCATGCGCCGCGCATCGTCCACGAAACGGAAGTAGGCGTCGGCGTTGTAGAAGTACTGGGTAATCGCCGAGCTCGCGCCGGCGTCCATCTTGGCCTTGAAGTGGCGCAGGTCCGCGTGCGCGTCCTCGGCCTGCGGATGCGTTTCCGGATAGCAGCCCACTTCAATGCGGAAATGGTCGCCATGCTGTTCGCGGATGAAGGCCACCAGGTCGCTGGCGTAGCGCAGGTCGCCCATGCGCGCCATGCCCGAGGGCAGGTCGCCGCGCAGCGCGACGATGCGGTTGCAGCCCAGGGCCTTGTACAACTGCAGCAGGTGGCCGATTTCCTCGCGCGTGCCGCCCATGCAGCTCACGTGCGGCACGCCATTCAATGCGTGCGTCTGGCGCAGCTCGCGCACCGTTTCCGGCGTGTAGCTGAGGGTGGAGCCGCCGGCGCCGAAGGTTACCGAGGCAAACTCGGGCGCATGCGCTTTCAGCCGGCGCACCGTGCGTTCCAGCTGGCTGCGCTGCTCGTCGGTCTTGGGCGGGTAGAACTCGAAACTGATGGGTACGCGGCTCATGGGGTTAATATATCTCTAATTGCGGATAAAGAGATAAAGGCCATGTCAATCGTCCTGACCGACTTCGCCCGGCGCCGCCTGTTCCCCGGCGATGGCCGGCGCACCGCCATCCAGGACTGCACGGCGGCCGAGTTCGAAGCGCGCTTAAACCAGCAGGCGCCCGAGCGCGTGCTGCCCGGCTACGCGCCCTTCTGCCAGTTGCAGGTGCACCGCAACTGGACCTCGACCAAGTGCTCGGCCATCGCCATTACCGACGACAACCGCCACCTGCTGCGCAGCGCCTACGAAGCGCGCACGCCCGCCGAATTGCCCGTGCTGGTGCGCTGGTTCGAAGGCCTGGAACCGCCGGTGGCGAACTACCTCGTGCCCATCCTCTACAACCGCGAGCAGATGGCGAAAGAGGGCACGCCCATCGAGGCCGACTGGGGCGTGGTCGGCTGCCTGTACACGATGGAGCCCGCGGAGATCCCGATGGTGCCCATCACCGTAATGCGCAATGCGCTGGGCGTGGAGGAGGGTGGCAGCGGCGTGCCGATCGATCGCGAAGCCTATGCGCGCGCGGTGGAGTTCTGGTCCCGGCACGCCAACTGGCGCTAAAGAGAAAGCCCGCGGATCGCTCCGCGGGCTTCGTCTTCAACCGGCAAGGCCGGCAATATCAGTAGCGGTAATGGTCCGGCTTGTACGGCCCATTCACGTCCACGTTCAAGTACGCGGCCTGGTCGGCGGTGAGGGTGGTCAGCTTCACGCCGATCTTTTCCAGGTGCAGGCGGGCGACTTCCTCGTCCAGCTTCTTGGGCAGGATGTAGACCTTCTTTTCGTACACGTCCTTGTTCGCCCACAGGTCAATCTGCGCGAGGGTCTGGTTCGAGAAGCTGTTGGACATTACGAAGCTTGGGTGGCCGGTGGCGCAGCCCAGGTTCACCAGGCGGCCTTCGGCCAGCAGGAAGATCGAGGAACCATTGGCGAAGGTGTACTTGTCCACCTGCGGCTTGATGTTCAGGTGCGTGGCGCCGCTGGCGTAGAGCTTGTCCACCTGGATCTCGTTGTCGAAGTGGCCGATGTTGCAGACGATGGCCTGGTCCTTCATGGCCTGCATGTGCTCGAGCGTGATCACGTCCTTGTTGCCGGTGGTGGTGACATAGATGTCGCCGCGGCCCAGGGTGGACTCGACGGTGTTCACCTCGAAGCCTTCCATCGCCGCCTGCAGGGCATTGATCGGGTCAATCTCGGTCACCACCACGCGGGCGCCGTAGGCGCGCAGGGAATGGGCCGAACCCTTGCCCACGTCGCCGTAGCCGCAGACCACGGCCACCTTGCCGGCCAGCATCACGTCCATGGCGCGCTTCAGGCCGTCGGCCAGGGACTCGCGGCAGCCGTAGAGGTTGTCGAACTTGCTCTTGGTCACCGAGTCGTTGACGTTGATGGCGGGCACCAGCAGCGTGCCGGCCTCCAGCATCTGGTACAGGCGGTGCACGCCGGTGGTGGTTTCTTCCGAAACACCGCGCCAATCTTTCACCACCTGGGTCCAGAAACCGCTGCGCTCGCGGGCCACGCGCTTCAGCAGATTCTTGATGACCTGTTCTTCGTGCGAGCCGGACGGAGTGTTGACCCAGTCGCTGCCGTTTTCCAGTTCATAGCCCTTGTGGATGAGCAGCGTGACGTCGCCGCCGTCGTCCACAACGAGTTCCGGGCCCTTGCCGCCGGGGAAGGTCACGGCGTCGAGGGTGCAGTCCCAGTATTCCTCCAGGGTCTCGCCCTTCCAGGCGAACACCGGGGTGCCGGTGGCGGCGATGGCCGCGGCGGCATGGTCCTGGGTGCTGAAGATATTGCAGCTGGCCCAGCGCACGTCGGCGCCGACATCCTTCAGGGTCTCGATAAGCACCGCGGTCTGGATGGTCATGTGCAGGCTGCCGGTGACGCGCACGCCCTTCAGGGGCTTGGCGCCGGCGTACTTCTTGCGGATGGACATCAGGCCCGGCATTTCTTCCTGGGCGATATCGATTTCCTTACGGCCCCAATCGGCCAGGGACATGTCGGCGACTTTGTAGTCGGCCTTGAGGTTGGTGACTGCGTTCATTCGTGTAGCTCCGTTTCAGGAGGGCGGGCGGCCAGTCTTGGCGCGGTGCCTCTCGTTAACGGGCGCGGTTGCGGTGGAACCCTGCGCCGAGCCTGGTCCCGGGCCCGCATTGCGCGGACGGGGTTGCAGCGCCCCTCGGCGGGGTGGCCGGTCGGGCCGGGGCAGATTATAGCGATGAATTGGATAGCTCGCAGTAAGGCCCGCTGAGCAACGGCCCGCCTGATCCTTGGTCAAAGGTCACTACGGATTACTCCAAAATCCCTTCTCCACCGCAGCGGGGATAGGCGTGACTCGCAGCTTAAGCAGTCCTTTCTGCGAGTGCGCGGCGGACAGCTCCCGATTTGCAGTCGGCCGAGTGCTCTCGGCCAGCTCCCCCTGTCTCGTTGTCAATACTGCGACAAACCGCCCTTGCCAGCGAATAGTGCCTACTTGGCGTCGGCGCGCTTGAATCCGCGGAGAACTGGGGCGAACATTCGTCAACCCACGGAGACGTAAGATGTACAGCCTGATCCAAGACCAGATTCGTGCCGACTACTTTCAGCAGCGATTTGCGAATGACGGTCAGAGGTTCGTAGCTTGGTATCTAAGAAATGTCCTGTTCCGCGATATGAACGAGACGAGGGACGACATCACGGATGGGGCGGGCGACAAGCAGATCGACGCGATCGTCATTGATGACGACAATTCCATGATTCGGATATTGCAGGGAAAGTTTGTGAGCCCTGGAGTCATAGATGCCGAGCCACTTCGAGAGGTTCTCTCTTCATGGATACAAATCAGAGATCTGGCGCGGCTGCAGAACAACTCAAACGTGAAGTTGCAGCGCAAGCTGTCAGAACTTGCTGCGGCTATCGATGAGGGATACGAGATATCGTTTGAGCTAATCACTACTGGTAGCCTCTCTTCGGCAGCGCAGGACGATATCGAGGCCTTCCAACTGGAACTCGGAAAGCTAGGGGAATCGGATGATTTTGACGCAACGATCCATGTGATTGATGGCGAAGAATTGAAGAGGCGATACGAATACGCAATCGAGTCTGATAACCCCAGCATCAATTACAAGTTAAACCTGTCTGGTAGCAAGTACATGTTCCACGAAGTAGCTGGGACGCCTATTCTGGTCGCGGCGATTCCGCTAAAGGAATGCATCAAGCTGCCTGGCATCAAGGACGGTACGCTTTTTCAGAAGAACGTTCGCCAAAGCCTAGGCTCCAGCAATGTCGTGAACAAAGGAATTCGAAGCACTATTACAGGTGACAAGCGCTCCGACTTCTTCTTTTTCCACAACGGGGTGACTGCGCTCTGCAATAGGATGGAGTTGTCGGGAGATATGTTGTCTCTTCACGGACTTAGTGTTGTAAATGGTTGCCAGTCTCTAAACACAATTCTTTCATGTAGCGAGACAGTAAAGAAGGTAGACGACTCGTTCATGCTCGTGCGCTTTTATGAGATTCCGCAGCGCGATAGAGCCGACAAGATTTCGATCTACACAAACTCTCAGAGTGCGGTGAAGGCCAGAGATCTTCGAAGCAACGACAAGCGAGTCCTCGCCATCAAACGGGCATATGAGCTCAGGTATCCATCTGGCTACTTCGTGACCAAGCGAGGCGAAATCGCCCCCGCCTCGAAAGATCAAGATGACGTAGTCGACCTCTCCAGCTTCGCGAAGAATCTGGTTGCCTGGCATTCGCAGCGACCAAACCTGTCCTACGGCGAGACGAAGATTTTTGACAAGTATTTCGAGACGCTATTTCGGAACAAAGACTACCTTCCAGAAAACGTGTGGAGCCTGAATCAGTGGATGAGGCGGGTCATGCAAGTTTGGGTGCCATCGAACCCGCTTAGCTTGAACGAGACACTGTTGGCAATGCGCGCATATGCGCCATACCACCACATGTATGCCATCGCCATGTGCTTTTCGATTTCCAACAATCAGTCAGAGCGAGTCCCCTCTCCATCAAAAGCCTACAATGCTGCGGCCGCTTCCGGAATGATTGAGGAGGTCGTCAAAGTGGCCGGAATTAGTCTAAATATGGCGCTCGAAGCGGCCGCAAACGAGGCGCAGCCAGGAAGCCGCGTCTTCAGCCCGCAAAACTGGATCAAATCTAAGAGCTGTCTTTCAGGCATCAACGGCGCGATCCGAAATTACTTCGGCATGCTCCCGATGATGCCCGGGGGAGGCGAGATTAAACGTCAACTCGGGGCCGCCGTAGCGTTGAGTCCGGAAGACTTCGAGTACCGCTGGTCGGCGGATTGAGTGCCTACTTGCTTGCATTGGATCGACCGACTGGCAGGTGCGAACTGAAGCCTGCCGTACTTGCTCCGTAGCTTGCGCATTTGTAGGTTCTAGCGCCTTGCGAAATGACCGACCAGGGGCAATACCGGTGAGCCATGTAACATGTCCCACGCCAGATAAGGGAGCATTGGGTGGCAACGAAACAGCGAAGTCTCGGGAACGCGAAGGCGGCCAAGCAGGACGAGTTCTACACACAGCTCTCTGATATAGAAAAAGAGCTGAGGCACTATCGCAAACATTTCCGTGGAAAAGTTGTCTATCTGAACTGCGACGACCCCCGGGAATCGGAGTTTTTTCATTACTTCAGCTACAACTTCGAGAAGCTTGGCCTGAGGAAGCTCATCGCCGCTTGCTACAAAAGTCAGAATGTGGACCTTTTCTCGACCGGCGATTCTGAGGGCGCCGTCTACCTTGAGTACGAAGGTGACAAGGATGGCAACCTCATTCCCAGCCGCGATGAGATCGATGTTAAACCCTTCAACGGAGACGGCGACTTCCGTTCCGCCGAGAGTATCGCGTTGTTGAAGCAGGCGGACATAGTGGTCACCAACCCGCCGTTTTCACTCTTTCGCGAGTATGTCGCTCAGCTAATGGAGTACGAAAAGAAATTCATCATCATCGGGAATCTGAACGCGCTGAGTTTTAAGGAGGTCTGGCCTCACATTCAGGAGAACCGCCTGTGGTTAGGCGTTACTCGCACGGGAACCGGGCAGATGTGGTTCCGCATCGCTGACGACGCACCCTCCAAGACCGGCCAGAAAACGGATAAGGACGGCCATCGTTATCAGACGATTGGCAATTCCGCGTGGTTCACCAACCTTGACCACTCCAAGCGCCACGAAGAGCTCACCCTTTTCAGAGTTTATGACCCCGCGGAGTATCCACCATATGCAAACTTCGACGGGATTGAAGTTTCCAAGGTTGCCAACATCCCTCTGGACTATCCCGGAGTGATGGGCGTACCCATTACGTTCTTGGGCAAGTACAACCCGGACCAGTTCGAGATTCTTGGTACGAGTTTGATCCTCGCTCGCGCCATGTCCGAGGTTGCTGAGGATGGGACGTACCCACAGGGCGGCCGGCGGTTTTACCTGAGCAATGGTGACGGAAACTTCCGTCGCGCCTACGAGCGACTGGCGATTAGGAACAAGCGGCTATGAAGATTGAACTTGAACGCATCAAGGTTCGCGATCTGGTCAAGGGCTACGCAGACAACGACGATCTTGGAGTGCGGGCCTATGGAGGGAGGCTCGACGTCCGCCCCCCCTATCAGCGCGAGTTTGTCTATAAGGATAAACAGCGCGATGCAGTTCTAGAAACGCTTCGAAGAAGCTTCCCACTCAATGTCCTTTACTGGGCGGTGCGTGACGACGGAACCTTCGAGGTAATCGACGGCCAGCAGCGCACTATCTCGATTTGCCAGTATGTTGAAGGAGACTTCTCAATCGAGGTCGATGGCCACCAGCTCGCTTTCCATAACCTCCAACCTGACCAGCAAGAGGAGATCCTGGACTACGAGCTCATGGTCTACTTCTGCACGGGAACAGACTCGGAGAAGCTAGGCTGGTTTAAAACCATCAATATCGCAGGCGAGAAGCTGACTGATCAAGAGCTGCGGAATGCGGTGTTTCACGGGCCGTGGGTCTCCGCGGCAAAGAAGTACTTCTCCAAGAACGGCAGCCCGGCGTATGGAATCGCTAGCGATTATCTGTCGGGCTCGCCAATCCGCCAAGAGTTCCTTGAGACAGCGATTGAGTGGATCAGTGACGGCGAAGTGGAAGCATACATGCGCGATCATCAGCATGACGCGAATGCCAATGAGCTTTGGCTCTACTTCGAACGCGTTATTGGTTGGGTCGAGACGACTTTTCCCAAGAAGCGTTCCCAGATGAAGTTAGTAGATTGGGGCCCGCTCTACAGACTCTACGAGAGCGCGACTCTTGATCCAATCCATTTCGAACAGAGAGTCAGCGCTCTCATGTCGGATACCGACGTCAAGCGCAAGGTCGGTATCTACGAGTTTGTGCTCGGCGGTGAAAGTGACACGAAGCTAATCGAAGTACGGGTCTTCGATGAAAAGACTAAGCTCGCGGCCTATGGCAGACAGACAGCGGCGGCCAAGGCCGCCACCAAGTCTAACTGCCCGATGTGTGCGGCTGGAAGTAACAATAATGCCGAGCGCATATACGATTTCACCGAGATGGATGCTGATCACGTGACCGCGTGGTCGAAGGGCGGCGCAACGGACATTTCCAATTGCGAGATGCTCTGCACCTCGCACAATCGCTCGAAAGGCAACCGCTGATTCTGGGGGATCAGTTGAGCAGGAGTTTCACCTAAGTTGGCGGCCCAAGTTAAGGTGCGCATGTCACTCTGGACCAGCGGTCTCCTTGATTCTGGTTCACGCTTGGTCAAGCCAACTTAACTCGAACTGCGCAGTGCGGTGAAGTCACCGCCGCGTTCCACGGACCCGCCGATGACGGAGGTCTCGTTGTTGTGCCGTCATTCCGGACTGGGCAACACGATTTGCAAGTCCTCAGTGCAACATGAGCTCGCCCTTCTTGGCTGTATATCCCCCGGCAACCGCGGCGAAGCCAACAACTTCTCAAACGCCCCCCACCGCCTGGTTTCATCCTGGCCCGCGCGCTCGACATACCCCTTCACCAAATCCTTCCCCACGTTGTAATTGACCCCGTAGCTGCGCAGGTTGTCGAAGAACTGCAACCGCTGCACCGCCTTGGGCGGCGGCACCAGGCCGACCTCGACCAGCCAGGCGATGGCCCGCTCGCGCGTCAGCTTGCCGTCCAGGTAGCCGCGGGCGGCTTCGTTGTCGGAGTAGGCCAGTTCACCCACTAGCGCCGTCAGGGTTTCGTACTTGTCCACCAGCGCCGGGTCCAGGCCCGCCAGCGGATACAGCACCTCGCGCTCGAAGCGGCGGCGCTCGGCCGGCGGGAAGGCGAGCTCGATGCCGTAGTTGGCGCTGCCCTCGGCCACCAGCGACTGCGGCGAGAACAGGGGGTACACGCTGTATTCCTGCCAGCCGCGCCCGTTCACCAGGTGCTGCTCGAGCAGCATGTTGTACACGTGGTGGCCCGGGTAGCCTTCGTGGCAGCCGATGTCCAGCGCGCGGTCAATGTAGATCGGCAGCTCGACGTTGATCTGAATCAGGCTGTGGTACTGGCCCTTGTACCAGTTGTAGCCGCCCCAGGGCTTGTTGGTGACGAACTCCAGGTCGAAGCTCTCGCCCGGCGGCAGCTTCACGTGCTTGGCGGTTTGCTCGCGGCAGGCAGCGATGGCCGCCTTGAATACGGGCTCGAGCTTGTCGCGCGGGATGACCAGCTGCTCGCGGAAGGCCTGCATGCGCTCGGCCGTGCTGCCCGGCCCGGGCAGCAGGGCATCAATCTTGCGGTGGATGGTGTCGAAGTGGGCGCGGTCGTAATGCGGCGCGACTACGCCGTAGATGCGCCTGGATTCTTCGTCGAAGGGCAGCTTCTTGCCCTGCACGACATCAATGCGTCCGAGCATGGCGACGGTCTGCGTCTGCAGGAAGCGCAGGCGCAGCGCGGCCATTTCATCGCGCGGCACCGGCTGCTTGCGCAGGGCGGCCTGCAGGGCCAGGGCCTGCTGCTTGATGGCCTCCACCGACAGGCCCGCCTTCTCGGCCCGATCGCGGATGTACTTGGGGCCGTAGTAGGCATCGACGTAGGCCGGGTCGTGGGTGCCCATGGCCAGGGTGAGGCGCAGGTAGTCCTGGGCGAGGGCGTCAACGCCTTCGGGCTTGGCGGCGGCGGTGGCGCCGATGCTCGTGCACAAGGCGACGATCAAGGCGGAAGCGACCTTGAATCTCGTCCGGACGGGGATCCACGTCTTCATCGGCTCGGCCTGTCGGGGGGTGGGCCGAGCATACGAGTCGCCTCTGTCTGGCGGCAACGAGCGGGGTCGCGAGCGCCAGGCCGGCGGCCCCAACTGGCCTTCATCCGCTGCCAGCGCCGGCAGGATGCCAGGAACCATGGTGAGAGCCTCGGTGCTGAACCGTCCCGATGGCCAATTCCGAAGTTTCCTATTTCAAGCGGTCGGCTCAGTGGGCGATGGTCTGCGACGGGGCATCCACCGGGGCCCTCAACCCAGCTCTATCCAAATACTTGCATACTATCGAAATATATGTATATTGAGCCATGAAGAACCTCCACTGGATCGGTTCTTCTCTGGATGATTTGCGCGCCTTTCCTGTCGACGCCCGGGTCGAAGCAGGTACGGACCTGCGCCTGGTCCAACAGGGCGTTGATCCGCGCGATTGGAAACCAATGCCCGAGGTCGGACGTGGCGTTCGCGAAATCCGATACCGCACCAGGGATGGGGCCTTTCGCGTGTTTTACGTTGTCGAGAGCCGAACGGATGTGTACGTACTACATGCGTTCCAGAAGAAGGCGCAGCGCACCGCGAAGCAGGATATGGACAAGGGTCGGGCGCGCTACAAGTTGATTCCGTGAACTGAGGTATCCATGCGCAGTCCAACCCGAGTAGCGAAGATCACACCCTCCAGCGGCAACGTGTTCACCGACCTGGGTTTCAACAGCGCCCAAGCGCAGGTGCTGGCCTTGCGTGCGGACTTGATGGCGCAACTGGAGAAGCAGATCAAGGCGCGCAAGATGACCCAGGTGGCCGCAGCGGCATTGTTGGGCGTCAGCCAGAGCCGCGTGTCGGACCTTACCCGCGGCAAGGTCGAGAAATTCAGCCTGGACACACTGGTGGAGTTCGCGGCGAAGCTGGGCAAGCCGGCCAGGATCGAGCTGGCAGCCTGACCAGGCCGACGGCGCCGCTTACTGCCCCTGCTTCCACGTCCCGGCCGGATACTCGATCACCACCCGCTCAAACCCCGGCGGCACTTCGTCTTTGTCGCCGGGGGCGTTGGCGCAGTTTTCGTAGCCGATGCGGGCGATGCCGCGGATGAGCTCGGCCGCGCCTTCGGCGTCGGTCTTGTCCTTGGCGCTGCCCTTGGGCGGCACGGCGACTTCAATGGTCCCGCAGGCGCCGTAGTTCACCACGTTGATGCGCGGCACCACTTCGCGGGCCGCGGAATCGGCCAGGCGGTCGAAGTCTTGCTGCGACATCTCTTCCACCGGCACGCTGATGCGCACCTTGAACAGGAACAGGTGGCGGTAGAACACGAACGCGGCCGAGCGCCAGGTGCCGCCATCGCGGTCGAGGCTGATGTTCTGGCGCAGGCCGTGGTTGTTGGGCGAAGGCTGCGACTCGGCCAGGGCCTTCAACATCGGGTCCTTGGAATCGCCGGCCACTTCGAGTTTGGATTCCGGCAGGGGCGTGGAGTCAAACGCGGCCTTGGGCTTCTTGCCATCGTTCAGCACGGTAGGGTCGGGGCGAACCACGACGAAGGGCGCACGACCTTCCAGCTTGGACTTCGAATAGATCCCGCGCTTCTCGGCTTCCGCGATGGCGGCTTCCACTTCGCCCATCGAACCGGCCACGGCTTCGGCTTCGTCCGCGCGCCCCTGCGGATAGACGAACACATCAATCCGCAAGGAAGGCGAGCCGGCCGCGGTTTTCCATTCCGTGGCCACGCCGGTGGAGAACTCCTTGGCGTCGTAACTGGTGCCGAGCAGGACAAAGGGTCCGGCGGTCTTGGGCACCTCGACGTAGGTTCGATCCACGAACTGCTGGGCCTTGGGCGGGTCCTTGGCCCAGGCCGGGGCGCTTAGCAGCAGGAGGAGGGCGAGGCTGAGTGGGCGCATGACAGATTCCAATGGACGTTCCTAAACGCATACGCGCCTTCGCTGCCTGACCGGCCGCGCATTGACGCTGGCTTTGCCCCTGGGCTGAGCGGCTCGGCCCTCGCCGCTGGCGCTTACTGCCCCTTCTTCAACGCCGCCGCCAACTGCTGCGACACCGCATGGATCAGCGTCAGCGAATCGGCCTTGTACGCCACCGGGTCGGCGACGACCACGTAGTTGCCGGTGCTGCCTTTCAGTTCCTGCACGAAATCCGAGCCCGCGGTGATGTTGGCGTTGAGCTTGATCAGCGAGCCCAGCGTGTGCTCGGGCGTGAACACGGCCATGTCAGCGCTGACGATGCGCAGTACGTTCTTGCCTTTCACGTAATTGAACACCAGGCCGTTCTTGCCTTCCAGGTCGGTGAACTGCACCTTGAAGCGGTAGAACAGCAGCGAGAACTTCTTGTCGCGCGCGGTACGAATCAGCGGCGACAGTTCGCTTAGCGCCGCCGTGGCGCCGGTGCCGAACAGGGGCCGGTCGCCGGCGGTGTACCAGCGGTTCATGCTGCCATTGCCCATGAAGCCCGACATGAAGTTGTCTTTCACGTCCACGCCGGTCGGGCTGTTCTTGTTGATGCCCAGCCAGCGCGGCTCGGCGTCAATGGAATCCTTCGGCAGAATCTCGAAACCCTGCGCCGCCAGGTCCGCTTCCACCATCGCCTGCAGTTCGGCGGTAATGGCCTTCATCACTTCGTCGTCCACCGACAGGCGCAGCGACATGCTCTTGGACACGAAGCTGTTCGACACATTCGCCTCGGCCGAGGTTTCGAAGGCCACGGCGATCAGCGGCACCGCGACTTTCGTAGCGCCCGAAATATTTCCGCCCTGGCCCATCTGCGGCGCTGCCACCAGGCCTGGCACCGTGCCGTCTGCGCCGACAGGAATGGTCTTCGGGCCACCGATGAGGGGGTTGGCCTGGGCGGTGAAGGCGAGGGCGGCACTGAGCAGCACACAGCGAGCGAGGCGGATAGACATGGAATGCACGTGCCTTGTGGAAGGAAGGATCGAGGATGTTCGGCGTGGCAGGGGAGACTAGAGGCCTTTGCCCAGGGCCGGGTCGAGCTTCGCCGGATCACCCAGCATCACCGTCTGCAAATTCACGAAGTACGTCTTCGCGAAGGCTTGCACTTCGGCCGGGGTCACGGCGCGCAGCTGGCCCATGAAGCGGTCGGACAGGCGCCAGTCGCCGACGAGCAGGTCGCCGATGGCCAGCAGGTTGGCCTGGCCGTCGGTGGCTTCGGCGTCATTCACCAGACTGGTGAGGTAGGTGCTTTTCGCCGCGGCCAGGCGTTCGGGCGTTAGCGGCGTGTCCTGCAGGCGGCGCAGTTCGTCCAGCATCACCTTGTAGGTGGTGGTCGGGTCCACCGCGCTGACGCTGATCAAACCCAACGCGCCGCCCTGGCGCACGCGCACGCCGGCGCCGGGCGCGTAGCTGAGGTTGCGCTTGGTGCGCACTTCCTTGAACAGCTGGTCCCACATATAGCCCATGGCCACGCGCGCGGCGGCGTAGTCGCTGGCGCCGGGCGCGGGCACCACGAACCAGCCTTGCAGGTAATTGGTCGGCAGCTCGCGTTGCTCGGTCACCAGGCGTGGCGCCGTGAATTGCAGCTTGGGGTAGGGCGTGTCCACGTAGCTGCCGCGCGGCAGGGCGCCGAAGGCCTGCTTGGCCTGGGCGATGACATGCGCCGCATCAATATCGCCCACCACCACCAGCAGCAGGCGCGAGCCTTCGCGCAGCTTGGCCAGGTGCGCGGTGAGTTGCGCGCCGGTAAGGGCCTTCACCGATTCCATGGTGCCTTGCGGGCGGTTGGCGTAGGGCTGGCCGGCGTACAGGGTGTCGTTCACCAGGATGGCCAGGCGGCTGTCGGGTTGTTCCTGTTCGCGCTGCAGGTCCACCAGGGCTTGCGAGCGCGAAAGCTCCACGGCGGCGGGCGTCATGGCCGGGCGCAGGAAAACATCGGCAAGCAATCCGAAGGTCGCATCGAAATTCTTCAGCAGGCCCTTGCTGTCGATCTCGGACCAGTCGGCGCCGGTGTCGGTGCCGATGCTGCTGCCGAGTTCCGACAAGCGCCGACCGAAGGCGACTTTGTCCATGCCGCCAGCGCCGCCGCTGGCGGCCACGTCGAGCGCGAGGGATTCAACGCCGGCATCGGCCTTGCCCCAGTTGCGCGAGCCGCCGCGGATATACAGGTTGGTCGCCACCAGCTCGGCGCCAGCGATGCGCTTGACCAGGATATGCACGCCATTGACGGTGGCTTCGGTGACATCGCCTTGCGTTACCGGCGCGGCATCGGGCTTGCCTGCGGCTTGCGTTGCAGACATGGGTAGCGCGGCCAGCGAAAGGCCCAGGGCAAGTGTTGCCAGCATCGTGCGGACGGTGTTCATTTGGCCTCCTTCGCGTCCGGCGCGACCCAGGGTTTGGCGCCCACCAGGGCTTCGAAATGCGCTTGGTCCAGCTTCTGTTCGCTCGCCATCTGCGGTGACACCATGGCGCCGAACACAAAGGGCTTGCCGAGCACGTACGTGTCCATATAGCGCGCGATGTCTGCGTGGGTAACCTTGCGCAGGTTGGCGAGGTAGTTGTTGTAGTAATCCAGGCCCGCCGATGTCCACCAGAAAGTGATGGTGTGGGTCAGCTGGCTCGGCCGCTCGCGATCCAGCGCCTGGCTGACTTCGGCCTTGAAGGCGGCGTCGCGCATTTCGGCATCGCTGATATAGCCGGGCTGGCTGAGCTTGGGCAGTTCGGCCAGGATGGCCTTGATGCAGCCATCGAGTTTGTCGGGCGCGGCCTGCGCGGAAATATTGATCGGCCCGGTGTTGGCCTGCGTGTACCAGCTGGGCGCCGCGGCATAGACGCAGGCGCCGGAGTCCACCAGGTTCTGCTGGTACTTGCTGGACGGTTCCTGCAGCACGAAGGTCAGCAGGTCGGCGGCATAGGTCAGGTCAACGTTCGCGCCAACGGTGGACGGCCCGTGCCAGTTGAACGTCACGAATGGCGCTTGCACCGGCTGCTGCACCACCACCACATTGGTATAGGGAATGGCCGGGTGCTGCACCAGCGGGAAGGCGACGAAGGGGTCGGCCGCGCGCGGCCAGTCGGCGTAGAGCTTGTCGGTCTGGGCGAATACGTCGGCGGCCTTTACATCGCCGGTTACCACTAGCACCGAATTGTTCGGCACGTAGTAGCGCTCCTTGATGGTGCGCATTTTTTCCGGCGTGGCGGTAAGCACCGTCTGGCGGTTGCCCAGCGGGTCCTTGCGCGAGGGGTATTTCCACCACACGCGCTGATCCACGGCGTGGCTGAAATGGTAGAAGGGGTCGGCCTCGTTGCGGTCCATTTCACCGGTCACCACCACGCGCTCGCGTTCGAGCTCCGCGGGGTCGAACAGCGGGCCGACGATGGCGTCGTGCATGAACTGCATCACCTCGCCGGTGTGATCGCTGGTGCTGGTGAAGAAGTAGTTCACCCGTTCGGTATTGGTGGTGCCGTTCCACAGCACGCCCAGGGCCTGGCTGCGGTCCATCCAGGCTTCCTGGCTGGGGTAGCTCTTGTTGGCCTTGAAGAACATGTGCTCGTACAGGTGCGAGAGGCCGTTGTATTCCGGCGGCTCGGTGTAGGAACCATTCTTGGCGGCAATCTCCACCGTCATCAGCGGCAGAGCGTGGTCTTCGACCACCAGCACCGTCAGGCCATTGGGCAGGACGTGTTGCTGGATGGCTGGTGCGGAGGCGAATGCGGCTGGCGCAGTGAACAGTGCCGCGGCAACCGCGGATGCAAGCAGGCGAGAGGACATGAAAGGCTCCGGCGCGAAAGGCTGCCCGGAGTATAGCGCCCGAAAAGAACGGGCCGCTTGCGCGGCCCGTCCTGTTCTCAACGCTGCGACGCGAAGGCTCAGCCCTTGATGCCGGCGTCCTTGCGCAGCGCTTCGGCGCGATCGGTCTTTTCCCAGCTGAAGCTGGTGAACTTCTCGCCGTTCGGCAGCACGATCTCCTTCGGCTTGCGGCCGAAGTGGCCGTAGGACGCGGTGGCCTGGTACATCGGGTGCAGCAGGTCGAGCATCTTGGTGATGCCGTAGGGGCGCAGGTCGAAGTGCTTGCGGATGAGCTTTTCGATCTTGTCGTCGGAGATCTTGCCGGTGCCGAAGGTGGTGACCGAAATCGAAGTCGGTTCGGCCACGCCGATGGCGTAGCTGACCTGCACTTCGCAACGCGTGGCGATGCCGGCCGCGACCAGGTTCTTGGCCACGTAGCGCGCCGCATAGGCCGCCGAACGGTCAACCTTGGACGGGTCCTTGCCGCTGAACGCGCCGCCGCCGTGGCGGGCCATGCCGCCGTAGCTGTCCACGATGATCTTGCGACCGGTCAGGCCGCAGTCGCCCACCGGGCCGCCGATGACGAACTTGCCGGTCGGGTTGATGTGCACCTTGTTCTTGGGCAGCGAGTCGAACCACTTCTTCGGCAGCACGGGCTTGAGGATGCTCTCGCGCACGGCTTCGATGAGGTGCTTCTGCTTGACGTCCGGGTCGTGCTGGGTCGAGAGCACCACCGCGTCCAGGCCCAGGATGGAATTGCCGTCGGCGGCGTAGCGCAGGGTGACCTGCGACTTCGCGTCCGGGCGCAGCCACTTGAGCTTGCCGGCCTTGCGCACCTTGGCCTGCTGCTCGACCAGACGGTGCGAGTAGTACAACGGCGCCGGCATGAACTCGGGCGCTTCGTCGCAGGCATAGCCGAACATCAGGCCTTGGTCGCCCGCGCCCTGTTCTTCGGGCTTCTTGCGGTCCACGCCCTGGTTGATGTCGGGCGACTGCTTGCCCAGCATGTTGATGATGGCGCAGGTGTGGCCGTCGAAGCCGACGTCGCTGTTGTCGTAGCCGATGTCGTTGATGACCTTGCGCGCCAGCGACTCGATGTCCACCCAGGCGCTGGTGGTGACTTCGCCGGCGACGATGGCCGCGCCGGTCTTCACCATCGTTTCGCAGGCCACGCGGGCGCGCTTGTCCTGCGCCAGGATGGCGTCGAGCACGGCGTCGGAGATCTGGTCGGCGATCTTGTCCGGGTGGCCTTCGGAGACGGACTCGGAGGTGAAGAGGTAGCTGCTCATCGTTAGCAATATCCTTTGATTCGGATGAAAGGATTAAAGGGAGCCGCGCATCATACACGGCAAGCCCCGGGGGTGCATCCTGAACCCGTCCCCGTTGCAGCCACGTTAAGCCCTGGCGCGGTTCTCGGGTAGTCTTCGGGCATGGACTCGATCACCCATCTGTTCCTGGGCGGCGCCATTGCCGCCGCCATGGCGCCCGCCAGACACCGCCGTATGGCCGTGCTGGCCGGCGCCGTGCTGAACACGCTGCCCGACCTGGACGTGCTGCCCCTGGCCCTGGTGGAAGACCCCGTGGCGGTGATGACCTGGCACCGCGCCGCCACCCACAGCCTGCTGGTGCTGCCCTTCGTCGGGCTGGCGCTGTGGTTCTTGCTGCGCGATCGCGTCGCAGTGTTTCGTGACTCGCCCGCGCGCGGCCTGTGGCTGATCCTGGCTTGCCTGCTGGCGCATCCGCTGATTGACGCCTTCACCGTGTACGGCACGCAATTGCTTTGGCCGCTGCCGGTGGCGCCGGCGATGTGGTCGAGCCTGTTCATCATTGACCCGCTGTTTACGCTGCCGCTGTTGGTAGGCTGCGTGCTGGTGTTTGTCTTGCGTGATGGCGAGCGCGCGCGGCGTGCGGCAGCCATTTCCGTCGCCTTGGCGGTGGTCTATGTTGGCTGGTCGCAAGTGGCGAAATGGCAGGTCGACCGCCTCGCCGAGCGCCGGCTGGCCGTATTCGGCTGGCAGGACTCGCCGCGCTTTTCGGTGCCGATGCCTTTCAACACCCTGCTCTGGCGCGTGGTGGTGATGCGGCCGGATGGCTTCTTCGAAGCCCAGCGTTCGCTGATCGCCGACTCCGGCCCGATGATGTTCATGCAATACAAGTCCGACAACGAAGACCTGGCTGCCGTGAGCGGGTACGCGCCCGTGCAGCGCCTGCAATGGTTCACCCATGGCTTCCTGAAAGCCGAGCGCCGCGATGGTCGCCTGGTCTTGTCGGACCTGCGCATGGGCGCGGAGCCCGACTACAGTTTTCGCTTCGAAGTGGCGCGCTCCGTCGCCACGGGTTGGGAGCCGCAGCCGGTGAAGCAACTCAAGTGGCCCTGGGAAGCGAGCCGGCGCCTGCCGGACATGTGGCACCGCATCTGGAATGCGCCAGGAGCTGGCCCGTGATTTCGCAGCAAATTGACCTGTCGGCGCTGCCGCCGGAACAGCGCGCCAAGTGGGAAGCGCGCCTGGCGCAGCTGCCGCCTGGCATCCGCGAAACCCTGGCGAAGAACCTCGCGCGCGTGCCGGCCGACAAGGTCGCGAAGATCCTGCAGGAAAGCTCGCCCATGCTCGAGCGCGTGATCGGCCGCGTGGAAGCACCGCGCAACGGCAGCCCCAGCCAGAACCAACCGCCGGCGCGCGCGCCGGTCGCAAAGGTCGCGCGCGACGACTACTTCAACACCACCGTGCAGCAGGGCGACCGCCCGGGCATTCCGCTGCTGCCGCTG
This sequence comes from uncultured Gammaproteobacteria bacterium, assembly GCA_966096795.1. Classification (GTDB taxonomy): domain Bacteria; phylum Pseudomonadota; class Gammaproteobacteria; order Xanthomonadales; family Xanthomonadaceae; genus Arenimonas. The sequence goes on along the minus strand of CBHTVR010000024.1, from coordinate 21,246 downwards.
ATTGGCCTGGTGGCGGCGTTCGCGCTGCTGGTGAACTGGTTGTTCGGCGGCTGAAACCGGCCTGGATCAGAACGCGCGGCTATAACCCAGCGTCAGCGAATACTTCACCAGGTGGGTATTTTCGCCATGCAGGGTGCGCCCCTGGTTGAAGAAGAAGCGATCCTTCTCCGTGGCTTGCCAGTCAAAACCGATGCCGGCGTTGACATAGTCATTGCGCAGGTTCTGGTCGTGGTGGAAGAAATGGTCGTCGTGCTGGTTCGGGAAGTCGACCGGGAAATCGAAGCCGTTGTAGGTCTTTTGCTTGGCAAGATTCAGGCGCGCGCTCAGCCTGGGCGTGATGAACCAGCCCAGTTCGGCGGTGAAAGTGGCGTGGTTCACGCGCCGATCCACCGGCTGCATCCAGGCGTAAGCCACTCCGCCTACGAAATACAAGTTGCGCAGCCGGCCGGTGAACTGTTTGCCGACGTTGACGCCGGCTTCGACCCGCCACTGCCCGGTGCCGACCGCGGCATGCGCAAACGTGGTGTAGTCGCGGGACGGCGTGCCGAATTCCAGGAAGGGCGTTATCAGTAGAGGTTCCGTGCGCCAGGCGTAGCGCACGCCCAAACTCCAGTCCTGCCAGCCGCCGTGGAAATGGCCGTCGTCCATGAATTGCTGGTCGTGGTCGTCGTCCAGCGTGCCCGGGTCATGGGGCGCCGCGCCCACGAACTTGCTGCTGCGCCAGGGCAGCCCGACCGACACCGCCCACTTGTCGCTGAGCCCGTAGTCCAGGTGCAGGTAGGCCGTGTTGGTGGTGATGGTGCCGGGGTGGCCGTGCTGTCCCAACCAGTTGGTGTGGTCGTCGATGAACAGATTCTGCAGCGCAATCGTCATCTCGCCACGGCCCTTGCCGGGCACGCTGACCTGATTGTCTGCCGCCGCCGTGCCGGCGAATGCGCCGGCAAGCGACAGGCAAGCCAGGACGCCGCGGCGCAGTCGCGAACTCATTTGGCGACGGCCGGCAGGACGCTGTTGATGGATTTCAGGTACTGGCCCAGGCTGGCGCCGTCGAGCACGTAATTGGCAAAGCGCTGCTTGAAGTCCGGCGCATTGCGGACCTTGCGATCGACGACCGGCAGCAGGGCGGGCGGGGTACTGGCGGCCTGCGCGCTGCTGGCGGCGACATCGATGTCAGCGTAGTCGGCGATAAGCACGTCGAAGCGCTGGCTGCGCAGGGCGCTCGCCATGGCATTGGCGTCAGACACGGTGGTGACGGTATGCCCGGATGCACGCAACCCCTTCACCAGCGCTTGCTGGCTGGCCAGCGACTGGCCCTGGCCCGAATACACCAGCACGCTCGCCGGTCGCGGCGCCAGGTAGGCCTGGTAGCGCAGACCCTGGCCCATGTTGAACTGGCCTTCGCCGCAGGCCAGGGCGGCCACCGGCGCCAGCAGGGCGCCGAGGATGAGTACGCTTGCCGTCTTCTGGATTTTCATCGCGAAACTCCCTTGTTGATCCCGGGGATGCGCGCGGCCTTGGCCGTGCTCGAAGGATATAACGGCAATTGGGGCGGGCGATTACCGGCGTCCACGGTCAGCGCCAGCATCCCTATTGGAAACGTGGGCAGCAGGCCGCGCAGGTCGAAGCAGCGGGCCCGGCGCGCCCCGTCGGGCGGCACCAGGCGCGGGGCGCTGAAAACATCGTCCTGAAGACCGAGCAGGGTCAGGCGCTGGTCGCCGGCAAAGGCGAGCGGAACCCGCTTGTCGTCGCCGCTGTAGCTGCGCACGTCGCGGCCCGCGACGATAGGCAGCGTCGCTGTGCCGCCGTCGCGATAGTGCAGGGTGAGTTCGCCCAGCACGGTGTCGTCGGGCACCGGGTGGGGCATGCTGACCAGCAGCAGGGGATATAGCGCCGCTACCGGCTGGTCGGGCAATGCAACGCATTGCAGCGAAGGCTTCTGATTGAGGGTGGCGATGGGCTGGTCGCCGATCTGCGCCATTCCGCGGATGTCGAACCACTGCCCCGCCATTCGCTGCAATCCGACCGGCAAGGGCCGCAGGGCCGGGCGCAGGTTGTAGAAGACGTTGCGCACTTCTTCCGGCGCGACGTCATAACTTGAGGACAAGTCGACCAGCAAGGGCGAAAGATCCTTGTTGCGCGCAGGAATCGGCTGCGACTTGAGGCCCAGGGTGGCCGGGCCGAAGTCGGCGCGTGACTCCGGCGCGGGCCAAGTCCCCGGGTCGCGCGCACGCCAGGCCTTGCGCTGCGCAGGCGATGGCATCTGCACGATGCGCTGGTGCTCGCGGTCGCTGGCCAGCACCGAGAAGTCCGATGCAATGGCGGCAACAGGCCGCGATTCCGGCGAGATTGACCATCGCAGCCAGCGCCCGAACAAGGTTCGTGCCACCAGTTGGCTGCCGTCTGCGGTGAAGGCGAGGCCGGCAATTTGGTCCATGGCATCGCCATCGCCTTGCAGGGGCAGGCCGATCGCCGTTTCAGTGCGGGTGTCGAAAAGCTGCACTTCGTGGCGGGCGGCATGGGCCAGCAGGCGGCCGTCAGCGCTGCGCGCGAGTACCGCGGTGGCCTCGACTTCCTCCGGCCGCGGCAGCGCCGCCCCGAGCCGTTTACCGGCGAACCAGTCTCCCGCCGAAGCGGCGATGAAGCTGCGTCCATCTTCGAGTGCGAGCACGCCGATCGGGCTTGAATCCGCCGGCAGGGCGAGGCTGGAGCTGCGATCGTCGGACGGAGTCCAGGACACGAGTGAGTTGCCGCCCAGGCGCTTGTCGAGGGCGCGCGCTAGCAAACGAACTTGTTTGGAGTCCGGGCTGAAGTCCGCCCAGACGACGGGTTGATAGGGGTCATGCGGGTACGTGCGTTCAGGCAGCAAGGAGTTGGCGTCGAGCACGGCGGTCACGCCTTGCGGCGGCCCCACTGCCAGCAAGTGGCGTCCATCCGGAGAAAACCCCAGCCGCCGCTGCGGACCGGCGAGTGTGGCTTCACCCGGCAGGCGTTGGCCGCTGCGAGCGTCGAAGACCTGGAGTTGCTCTTCAAAACCGTCCACGCCATGGTCGCCGAACAGCAAGGCGATTCGGGCTCCGTTGCCATCGACGGCCAGGCGTTCGGGAGTGGCGGGCAGTTCAAGTGGCGTGCCGATCCTGCGCAGGCTTGCCGCGTCGTAGAACGCGAGTGTCGGGCCCAGCGTCACCGCGATGCGCTTGCCCGAGTCGACCATCTCGGCGAAGCCGGGCGCCTGCGGCAACTGCAGCCAGGGCCCGGCCGGGCGGCCATCCATCGGCTGCACCCGCAAGCGGTCCCAGGCGACATCCACGATCGCGTTGCCGAGCAGGGAGAAGCGCTCCGGCACCTGCGACGCGGCCCGTGCCGTTTGCATGACCGGTGCCGGCAGCCGCCACAGGCGAATCTGCCCGTCCACGCCCGCGCTGGCGAAAAGGCCTGTTGCTGCCGACCAGTCCGTGGCGAAGCGCGCCGCGATTCCGTGCCTTGCGGGAGCCAAGCCAATCCGGCGCGCCGGCAAGGCAAGGGGCCCCGGCAGGCCGACTCGCCACAGGGCCACCTGCCCGTCCGTGCCGCTGGCAACAAGCAAGCGGCGTGCGTGGCTGATGGAGACGCGGTGCAGTGGGAAATCCACTTTCAGCGCACCGCCGGTGACCGAGTCGCCGGTCGCCACGTCCAAGGCCACGACCGTGCCGTCGCGATTGCCGGCCACCACCCAGGCGTCGTCTTCGCTGAACTCCAGCCATGCAATCTGTCGCCCCCGGCCCGAGGACAGGCGGCTGTTGGCGCGCGAATTCGTGTCGACCAAATGAATGCCGCCTTCGAAGTCGCCCAAGCCGATCAGTCCGCCGCTGTGGCTGGTCGCCCAGGCCGAGATGCCCGTGCCGTTCGGAAAATTGACAGGCTGTGGATGCGCGAAATCACGGGTGGAATGAATCTCCAGTTCAACCATGGTCAGGCTCAGGCTGGCGGCATAGCGTCCCTGCGGATCGACCAACCATGGAAGTCCAGGCGAATGCTGCGTGCTCAGGCCCGACAGCGCGCGCCAGGGCGAGGTCTGCCACAGCTGGGTGCGGTTGTTGCGGTCGCGCAGGACGGCGAAGCGCCCGTTCGGGCTGAGCGCGGCATCGGCGAGGTTTTCGAAGCCGGCAGGAGGCTTGACGACCGAACGTGTCGCCAAATCCAGCAGCCAGCTGTCGCCGCCGGCGGGGTTGGCCTGGTTTTCATACCACTCGCCGCTCGCGATCAGCCGCGTGTTGTCAATGAAGCGCAGCAAGAGGATTGCGCGCGGCTGGCCGTCGGAACTGGTGAGATCGCGCATGCTGACGCGGCCACGCTCCTGCAGCCTGGAGGTGTCATACCAACGCACGCTCTGGTCGTTGAACGAAACCGCCAGCCTGCTGCCGTCCGGACTCAAGGCCACCGCGAGTGGATTGGCATCGGCAACGGCGATGGCGTCGATGAAGGCCGCGCCATCGGCCTCGAGCAGGCCCATGCGCCGCCGTTCCAATGCTGCGGTGTCGGGTTCATCGTTGTGTACCTGTTCCTGAAGGTTGGCCAGCAGGCGTGGCAAGGCGGCCATGCCATCGCCATTGCGTTGCAATTGCAGGGCCGATTCGCGGCGGCCTTCCCACAGGCGATGGCGGGCATCGGTGGCGTTGCGTTCGGCGCGTTGCCATTGCAGCGCGGAGGCAGCGAAGCCCATGGCAAGGCTGAACAACACCAGTGCCAGCAGGGCCACGAGTTTCGGCTCGCGATGCGCGAACTGCAGTGTTCGCTGGACGACGTTGAGTGGACGCGCAAGTGTGGCGCGCCCTTCCAGGAAACGGTTCAGGTCATCGGCCAGCGAACGCGCCGTCGGATAGCGCTGGGCGGGATCCTTGGCCAGGCATTTGAGGCAGATCGCCTCCAGGTCGGGCGGAATCGTGGCGTTGCCCGTCCTCAACGGCGTTGGCTGCGCCGCCACCACCAGCCGAAGCGTTTCCTGGGCACTTCCGCCCGCGAAGGGTGGGCGAGCGGTGAGGCATTCGTAGAGCACAGCCCCCAGGCCGTAGATGTCGGTGGCCGGCGAGAGGCGCTGCGACTCGGACTGGGTTTGCTCCGGTGCCATGTAGCTGGGTGTTCCCGAAACCTCGCCGCTTTCGGCCGAAAGCGATTCGTCCATGCGCTTGGCCAAACCGAAATCGACCACTTGCGGCTCGCCGTGTTCATCAATCAGCACATTGGCGGGCTTGAGGTCGAGGTGGAGCACCTGGTAGCGGTGCGCGTAATCAACGGCTTCGGCAATTGTGCGCAACATGCGTGCCGCATCGCGCGGCGGCAACGGTCCGGAGCGGGCCAGCTTTTGCGCCAGCGAGCCGCCCTTGATCAGGACCATCGAGAAGAAGTTCATTTCCTCGTGCGCACCGATCTCGTGGATGGCCACGATATTCGGATGCTGCAGGCGAGCCACCGACTGCGCTTCCTTCTTGAAGCGAGAGATGAAATCCGGCGAAGCCCAGGGGCCGGCGGCGAGCACCTTGAGTGCGACTTCGCGCTTGAGGCTTTCCTGCCAGGCGCGATAAACCACGCCCATGCCGCCCTGGCCGATCTGCTCGAGCAATTCGTAGTCGCCGAACTGTCGCTGCTGTGGATCCGACAGGTCGATCTCGATGGCTTCGGGCGGCAGGAGGGCCAAGTGGGCGGCGACACCGGTTGCCGCGCTCGCGCGTCGATCGGGTCGGCTGCCGAAGGCGAGTTCGGCCAGCCCCGGCTCGAGCCACCAGCTGCAGTCGGCACCCAGGATGGTGCTGTGCGAACCACTGGCACCCGGTAACTTGCTCATGCTTCGTTCCGGGCAAGGGCCTGGTACAAGGCCATGCGCTCGACCACCAACTGCTCGGGATTGAGCACGGTGTCGCCGAGCTCCTCGTCGATCAGCTCTCGAAAGCGCCCGCGCAGTCGCCGGACTGCCATCACGACGAAGGGCGGGCGCGCGTGCAGCGCATCGGCGATGGACTCCAGCTCGCCAGGTCGTGGTTCACTGGTCAGGTAGCGTTCCAGACTTTCGAACATGGCCAGCCGGCCGGCGTCACGCGCCTCGCCGCGAAGGCGCCTGAGCACGGCGCCGATGATCTCCAGCGCAAAGCCGCGACGCAGCGCCTGCTCCGGCGAGTCGGCATGGCCACCATTCTTGCGCTGCCGCTGCTCAAGCTCCTCCAGGCCCAGTGGCGGCAGCGGCGCGCGCGATGACGTCGGTTCGCGCTCGGCCAGCAGGAAGGCGTGCAGCTCGGCGCGCAGGAATTCGCGGAAGCGGCCAAAGCGCGCGCTGTCGGGATGGCCGCCCTCGCGATGGAGCAGGTAGTCGAAGAATTGCCGGGTCAACTCTTGCGCGGTCTCTGGCGCATGCCCGCAGCAGCGCAAGTAGGAGTAGACCGGATACCAGTTGCGCAAGCACAGCTCGAGCAGCGAAGCCTGTGCGGATGCGCCACCCGAGCCCAGGGCAGCCACCAGCGACCAGCGCGTGTTCTCGAATCCCGACCCTGAGCCGGTGGAAGTGTTGGCCATGCTCAGTCTCCCAGCAACGCCGAATGGAAGGATCCGCGCAACTCGCGCAGTTCCTCGTCCAGGGCCGCGGGGTCGGCCACGGTCTGCAGCAGTTCCTCGCGGACCAGGGCGCGCAGGCGCTGGCGCAGGCGATGCACGGCGACGGCGATGGTGTTCGGGCGCAGGCCAAGCTGCTCGCCCATTTGCACGTACACGCTGGACTCGGGCGATTCGCCGAGGAAGCCATGCAGGCGCGCGAACAGGTCGGCCTTGCCGGCGGCGCGCGTTTCCTCCTCAAGGCTGCGCATGGCCCGGTCGAGCACGGTTTTCATCCAGTGGCGGGTGAATGCCTGTTCTGGCGACTCGCGCTCAGGCGCGGCCAGTTCGCCGGTCTCGTCGGGATCCACGTGCCGACGGTCGCCGCCGCGCTTGCGCGCGCGGGCGCTGTCCTGGGCGTCAAGAAGGAAGCGGCGCAGGGCAGTGAGCAGGTAGCTGCGAAAGCGGCCTCGCGCAGGGTCGGCGCGCGCATGCCAGCCTTGCTCGAGCAGGCGCGCGAAGAATTCCTGGGTCAGGTCTTCGGCGTCGGCCGGGGAATACCCGGCGCGACGCACGAAGGACAACACCGGGCCGCGATAGGCGCGGCAGATTTGCTCCAGCGCGTCATGCGCCGCTTCCGGCCCGAGGCCGGCATTGAGGATCAGGCTCCAGCGTGTAGTTTCGAACCCGGCCACGGCGGTGCTCCCCCCCGGTCCGCGCCATCCGCGCCGGCCCCGGTTGGGGCCGGCCGGAGATGCCAGCGCGCGTCCTCCAGATAACGTACTACCCGGCATGGGAGCGGCCAAGCCTTAGTGGCCAAAGCGAAGCGCGGCGCTTCCCGCGACCCTGGGCCGCAGTTTGCCTGTGTTTTGTGTTCCCAATCCGGTCGCCTTGAAGGTGACGTTGCCTTTCTGCGGCTTCAGCGGACGCAGGTAGTGCTGGAAAGCAAACGCGCCGACATGCGTCCCCAGCACGATGCCCAGCCGGCAACCAGTGCGGAAATGGATGCCGGCGTGCACGCGCGCGTCAACAGCGGCGTTGCGTGCCTGATCCAGATTCGCGAAGGTTTGCGTAACGCCGCCGGCGGTCAGTGTGAACGGAAGGTCCTCGGTATTGAAGTAGCGTTCGAGCACTTCGCTGGCGGCGCCGGTGAGCGTGGGCAGGCCACACACATAATCCGGATACGGCGGCGTAACCAGGTACGGCGACCAGGCGGCATCCTCTGCGGTATCGGGATTGCCATCGGTGGACGCGGCGCGGATGGCGGTGACCGGGCGCCAGAAGTTGTAGGTGTACTTGGTGTCGAACACGGCGATCGCACCATCGGCCTGGGCGATGTTGACCAAGGCGAACAGGCGCGCGTTCTGCCACAAGTCCTGGCCACTGCCGTTGACCAGGATGCGCGCGATCTCGTTCCAACTGGCGGGCGGCCAGAAACGCGCGTTGGCGCTCTGCGCCGCGCTGCGATTGCCGAGGCTTTCGGCGTTGGCCGAGCCCATCAGCTTCACTTCGTTGAAGTCGCGGGTGTAGGTGCTGCTGCTGAGATCCAGAACATCCGCCGGCCCCATCCGGAACTGCGAGCCGCTGTTCATGGCGAAGGGCGTCACGTAGGCCCAGCCGGCGAAGGAGGGCATGGTGAGGAAAGGCGGCGTTGGAGTCGGCGTTGGCTGATAGACGCCGGGACCCGGGGCCAGGTTGTAGGGCAGGTTCGGGGTAGCCGATCCGTCCAGGGTGCGTTGCGCGAGAATCGCATCGGCTGCGGCGTTGCCCGCCGCGATGCCATCGACGATGCAGGTGGGAGACGCGATCGGGCAAGGCGGCAACGCTGCGATGCGCGCGTTGTAGACCACCAGCAAAGCCGGTGCCTGGGCGGGAGCCTGGTTCGCCACCACGCGGTACATCGCGGCGGCCACCGCGGCACCGGGTGAGGCCGACGGATTGGCCGTGGGCACCACGCCGTAGGATTCGAAGCGCGGCGAGATCGAGTTGAGCGCGTCATGGGCCGCTATATGCGCCATCGCCATCACCCGCGTCTTGAGCGGCGGTGGCGTGGCGAGCGCGCTGTCGATGGTGGCATTCCAGTCGGTGATCGCGTCGGCCTGCGCGCCGCTGGCGAATGCCAGACCGATGCAGGCAGCCAGTGCCAGGCCAGTTCGGGGAATCAGGTTGCGGGCTATTGCCGCGGGCCGTGCTGAATTCAGGTTCATGGTCGTCTCCGGGGGAAACATCCGATCGCAACGGGCGGCCCTGGGGAGGCGCGCCCGCGCGGGCCAGCGAGGGCTGGTCCACTGTGTGATTCGGGATTTTCCGCCGGCGATTACAAGCCGCCGATCCAGGCCGCCACGCTCAAGCCGCGCGCGAGCGCTCCTGCCCGGCGAGGTGACTGAAATATTCCTGGGTCAGGCGCAGCTGCTCATCGGCGCTCTCGGCGCGATTGACCACGGCGCGGAAGGCCGCGTTTTCCGGGCGATCCTTGGCGTACCAACCCAAATGCTTGCGGGCGATGCGCACGCCGGCCAGCTCGCCGTAGAACTCGTGCAGGTGGTGCAGGTGGCCGAGCAGGATCTCGGACACTTCCGCGGGTGTGGGCTCGGGCAGGATTTCGCCGGTGGCGAGGTAGTGCGCGATCTCGCGGAAGATCCACGGCCGCCCTTGCGCGGCGCGGCCAATCATCACGGCATCGCAACCCGTTTTTTCCAGCACTTCGCGCGCGCGTTGCGGCGAGCTCACATCGCCATTGGCCAGCACCGGAATGCGCACCGCAGCCTTGATGGCGGCCACGGTGTCGTACTCGGCCTCGCCCAGATACAAATCGGCGCGGGTCCGGCCGTGGACGGCGAGCGCGGCGATGCCGCTGTCTTCGGCGATGCGGGCGATGGCCAGGCCATTCTTGTTCTGGCGGTCCCAGCCGGTGCGGATCTTCAGCGTGACCGGCGCGTCCACCGCCGATACCACGGCCGCAAGAATCTTGCCGACCAGCACTTCATCGCGCAGCAGCGCAGAACCGGCCCAGACATTGCAGACCTTCTTGGCCGGGCAACCCATATTGATGTCGATGATTTGCGCGCCGTGTTCGATGTTGTGGCGCGCGGCGGCGGCCAGGATTTCCGGATCGGTGCCGGCGATCTGCACGCTGATCGGCGCCGGTTCGCCGTCGTGGTCCATGCGGTGCAGGGACTTGTTGCTGTTCCAAAGCCGCGGCTCGCTGGTGGTCATCTCCGACACGCACAGCCCCGCGCCCAGCCGCTTGCACAGCATGCGGAAAGGTTTGTCGGTGACGCCGGCCATTGGCGCCAGCACGACCGGAACGGCAATGTCATAGGGGCCGATGCGCATGCGCCCATTGTCGCCGCAGGCGCGGCCGGCCGCATCTTTCGCCGGCCCGGCCCCGGTGCGCGGGCTGCGGCAGGCGAGTATCGTGACCGCAGCACCCCCGGAGGCCGCCACCATGAACGCAATTCCAGGCAAGGCAATGACCGCGCTGGCCGCAGCGCTGGCACTGGCGACCGGCCTGCCCGCCAACGCGCAGGTGACGATGGCCCGGCCCCTGCTGCTGACGAAGCAGCAGGCTCCGGTCTCGGCCGAGCAGCAGCAATGGGTGGAAGAGCAGGTGCGGCGCAATCCCGGCATCACCCCGGCGCAACTCGGCGCCGCTGCGCGCCAGCGCTTCACCGGTTTGCCGGAGTCTTCCTATGAATACCTCATCCAGCTGGCCGGCCGCCTGAATGCCGGCGACCACCAGAAACAGCAAGACCTGATGCAAGCCCAGTTGGCGGAACTGGAAGCGCAGAAGCGCGCGTTGGCAGAAAAGACCGCGCAAAAACAAGCGCAGATGCAAGGCAGCGAAGCAGCGCCGGAAGCGAAGGCGAAGCCCGTTGCAGCCGCCGATGCCTACATCAAGATGCAGCGTCTGCGCATGCCTGCCGTCGCGATGGACTCGAGTGCCGGCACGGCCAGGCTCGTTACGCCCGGGCAACTGGTTGATCCCGGCGCTCCGCCCAGCGCATCTGGCGACGCCACGGCGGCCCTGTCGCCCAGCTTGCGCGCCTGGGTGAAGCGGCGCGCCCGCGCCGTGGTGGACAGCGGCGCCGAGCCCGACCCGAATGCAATCGCCGGCGATGTCCGCACCCGCCTGGACGGCCAGGAGTTCAGCAATGGCGATATCGAGGCCATTTCCTTCATCGTGATGATGGAAGCTTCGCGCCAGGCCCAGGACGACCTGCACGACATCATGGAACAGACCAAAGCCGCGAACGCTCGCAAGGCGCAGCAGCGCGAGGCGATGGCGGCGCAGAAGGACGCGCAGCGGGCGCTGTCAGACCAGGCTCGCGCCGAAGCCGCTGCTGCTTCGCAGCGGCCAAGGGTGGCCTGTGTGGATCCGCCCTGCCTGTCCACGCCGCCCATGGACTCGATGTCCGAAATGGGCGAGATGGAAAGCCTGCGCCTTCAGATGGCGATGGACCGGCGCTCCAAGCTGCTCGAAACCCTATCCAACATCATGAAGAAGAGTTCCGACACCGCGTCCACCATCACGTCCAACCTGAAGTGATGCGCTGGGCTTAGCCGCCGCCCAGCGAGATCAGCACGCCGGCAATCGTTGCCGTCATCAGGGTGGCCAGCGAGCCGCCCAACACCGCGCGCAGGCCGAAGCGCGCCAGGTCCGAGCGACGTTCCGGGGCCAGGCCGCCGATGCCGCCGATCTGGATGGCGATCGAGCTGAAGTTGGCGAAGCCGCACAGCGCATACGTGGCGATCAGGGTGCCGTGCTGCGACAGGGTCACGCCCACGGTCTTGCCATTGATGATGTCGGCCAGCTGCGAGTAGGCGACGAACTCGTTCAGCACCACCTTGGTGCCGATCAGGCTGCCGACGGTGGAAGCATCCGACCACGGCACGCCGATCACCCAGGCAATGGGCGCCAGCACGAAGCCCAGCAGCGCGGACAGGTCGGTGGGCTTGCCCAGCATCACGTCCAGGCCGGTGGCGTGGCCGATCCAGGTCAGCGGCCAGTTCAGCAGCGCGATCAGGGCGATGAAGGCCAGCAGCATGGCACCGATGTTCAGGGCCAGGCGCAGGCCGTCGCCGGCACCCGCGGCGGCAGCGTCAATGACATTGCGCGTGGTCTTTTCCACTTCCATCTTCACCGTGCCACGGGTCAGCGGCACGGCGGTTTCCGGCACCAGCATCTTGGCGATGACCATGGTCGCGGGCGCGGCCATGATGGATGCGGCCAGCAAGTGCTTGGCGTAAATCGCGCCCTGCACCGGGTCGCCGGCGCTGAGCATGCCCACGTAGGCGGCCAGCACGCCGCCGGCGATATGGGCCATGCCGCCGATCATCATGGTCAGCAGCTCCGACTCGGTCATCTTGGAAATGTAGGGGCGCACGGTCAGCGGCGCCTCGGTCTGGCCGATGAACACGCTGGCGCAGACGCTGGTGGTCTCGGCGCCGGACACATTCATCACCTTGGTGATGGCCCAGGCCATGCCGCGCACCACCGCCTGCATCACGCCCAGGTGGTAGAGCACGCCCATCAGCGAGGCGAAGAAGATGATCGTCGGCAGCACCTGGAAGGCGAAGATGAAGCCGTTCTTCGGGATGTCCATCATGCTACCGAAGATGAAGTTCGAGCCGGCGGCCACGAAGCCCAGCAGCTTGACGAAGCCGCTGCCCAGCGCGTCGAACACGTCCTTGCCGCCCGGCACCAGCAACACCAGTGCGGCGAAGCCGATCTGCAACACCACGCCGGTGGCGACCAGGCGCCAGTCCACCGACTTCTTGTTGTTCGAGAACAGGAAGCCGATGCCCAGCAGGACGGACAGGCCGAACAGGCCGAAAAGGATTTGGCTCATTTATAAGGATTCCCCGGAGGTTGCCGAAGGGTAGAGCAGGCGCCGGGGCGGGGCAAGGCGCCGCGGCCGTTCAGTCGGAATCGCGGGCCACGGCGCGGTTGCGGCCACTGCGCTTGGCGCTGCGCAGGCGCAGGTCGGCGCTGCGCATCAGGCCCGATACGTCCACGGCGTCACTGGGGCAGCAGGCGATGCCGGCGCTGAAGGTCAGCCGGCGCGTTTCGGCGCCGAAGCCCGGTTCGAAGGGCAGGCTCTCGAGCTTGCGCCGCAGCAGGTCCAGGCGCTCCCAGGCCGCGCCGAGCGGCTGCCGCAGCACGATCACGAATTCCTCGCCGCCCACGCGCAACATGGGTTCTTCGCGCTTGAGTTCCAGGCGCAGGGTTTCCACCACATGGCGCAGGGCGCGGTCACCGCATTGGTGGCCGAGTTCGTCGTTGATGTGCTTGAAGTGGTCCAGGTCCAGCAGGGCCAGGCAGAGGGTGTCGCCGTCGCTGCGGGCCTCGGCGATGATCTGCGGCAGGCGCAGATTCAGGAAGGTGCGGTTGGGCAAGCCGGTCAGGCCATCGGTGCCCGACAACTGCACCAGGCGCTGCATGCGCGCCACCACCAGGGTGGTAATCAGGGTGGAGGTGAGCAGCAACACCACGCGCTGCACCATCGCCGAAACCGACACCGTGCCGTAGGCCAGCGACGACGGCGGCAGCGTGCTTTCGGTGACGAACCAGGCCGCCAGCAGGCTGAACTGCAGCGTGGCCAGCGCGCCTGCGCAGAGGGTGACGCGCACATCGTTGCGCAGCGCCGTGGCCAGCACCACCAGCGGGTAGAAGCACCACACCACCACGCTGTTCAAACCGGCGGAGGGTTCGCGCAAGGCCAGCAGCACCAGCACCATGCTGACCACGCTGACATCGAAGCAGGCCGACACATACGACAGCCAGCGATAGCGGCGGCGTCGGCGCGCGAGCGTCAGCCAGGCCTGGCTCAGCAAGACCGCCAGGCCGACGCCGGTGAAACCGATCATGGATTCGTAGGCGTTGCCGCCCGACATCAGGTTGATGGTGGGCAGCAGGATCAGCAGCGCCGACAGCAACAGGCGAAAGCGCGCGAGCACCAGCTCGCCCTCGGCGCCGAGTTCGAGCAGCACTTCATCGGGCGGTTCGCGCAGCGACTGCCAAAGGTCCTTGAAGGTGTCGCGCAAGCTGTTCACGCCGGGCCGGGGGGAGGACTGATTGCCGGAGGCCAGCATAGCCCCCCGGTGCCGCCGGTGACCACTTCCGACGGCGGCGAATTCTCGCCGCCGCCATCACGTTCAGCAGTTTCAGTTACCCGGTGGCGGCGGCGGGGCCGGCGGTGCCGGGCGCGGCGTGCGCGGAGCCGCCGGAGGCGCAGGCGGTGCCGGCGGCGGTGGCGGCGCTTCCATGAAGGGCAGGGGCCGCGACTCGGGCACCGTCACCGACACCGAAGCGCTCTTGCGGTCGCGCAGCACATCCATCTGCAACTGCGAGCCGGCGTCCTTGTCGCGCAGCGCGCGCATGACATCGCGCGGCGAGTCCACCGCAGTGCCGGCCACGCGCTGGATGACATCGCCCGATTGCAGGCCTTTCATCTCCGGGCCGCTGCTGAGCACCAGCACGCCCTTGTCAGTACCGAAGTAGCGGCCCAGGCCGGCATCAATCGAGCTCAGGTTCAAGCCCTGCCAGCGGAACGCCTGGTACAGGTTCGGAAGCCCGCAATCCTTGCCGTCCTTGCCATTCTTGCCGCAGTCGGCCATCGGGCCAACGCGCTCGATCTCCATCTCCACGCCGGGCGGCAACATCATCATGCGCCGGTGCATGTCGCCATCGTGCATGCGCGGCATGTCGCCGCCATCGCGGTTCATCAGCATGATCCGGCGGATGTCGCCGGCCTTGACGCTGGCGTCGAAGGCCTTGCCTTCGCGAGCGTAGCGCAGCTTGACCACCTGGTCGGTCTTGAGCACGCCCAGCAGGCTGCGGGCGTTGTCCACGGCGGCGGCGCCGCTGCCGCTGACGGTCTTTCCATTGATCGCCAGGATGACGTCGTTGGCGCGCAAGCCGGCCTTCTGCGCCGGACTGTCGGGCGTGACCGCGGCGATGCGCACGCCGGCGGCGGCGGGATTGGGCGCCATCACGATGCCAAGGCCGGGGCCGGAGCGCATCATGTCCGGGCCGGCGCGGCGTTCGATGCGGATGTCGCGCATGCCGCCATCGTCCATCGGCATGCCTTCGCGCATGCCGGGCATGCCTGGCATGTCGCCGGGACCGCCGATGCGTTCGATGCGGATTTTGCACTTGCTGCCATCGCCCTTGGCGTCAGCGGGGCAGCCGTGCTCCATCATCATGTCGTGGTCCATCATCATGCCGTGGTCCATGGCGCCAGGCATCATGCCTTCGTGGCCGGGCATGCCCGGGCCCATGCCCATGCCGCTGCGGCGGATGATGACGCGCACGTCCGAGCCGTCGCCGAGTTGGCCGGACAGGACCTTGATGCGTTCAACGAGTTTGTCGATTTCGGCGCGCGCGGCCTGTTGTTCGGCGCTGGGCGCAGCCGGCGCCTTCGCCGGTTCGGCGGCGAGAGCGGCGCTGCTGCCGAGCGCAGCGGCGATGAGCAGGCACATCAAACGGGTCTTCATGGCGATTCTCCTTACTTAGTAGGCGGACACGAGGGCAACGTCGAGGTTGCCGCCCTCGGAGGCGAGGTAGTGGCGTGAGGCTTCGACCGCGGCGATGTTGCGCATCAGTTCGACGCGTTGCTGCCACAGCGGCAGGGTTTGGGCGGGATCGAGATTGCTTTCCAGGCGGGCATCCACGGCGAGCAACTTGTCTTCCAGCGCCAGGCTGACGGCGGTGGCGGTGCCGCTGCTGGCGCCCTGGTCGCTGGCGGCGTCCACCAGGCGTTCCAGGCGCGCGGATTCGGCCATCAGCGCGGCGACTTGCAGCTTCTGCCCGGCGATCGCGCTGCTCGCACTTGCCGACGCCTCGTCGCCGCGAATGCCGGGATCGCCGCCGCGCGGCAGCAAGGCCAGCGCCAGCAAGCCGGCGGCCAGCGCGATCGGCCAAGGCTGGCGCGGCGCCGGCTTCTTCGTCAGTCGCGCCGACAGCAACGGCCAGGCCGATTGCTGCGGCGCGTCCAGCGGCAAGGCCGCCAGGGCGGCGCCCAGGGCAATGCGCGGCGTATTGAATTCAGAGTCATCCATGGCTGGTTACCTCGCTGTCCAGGTGAAGCAGGGCGCGCAGCTTGCGGGTGCCGCGCGCCAGTTGTGACTTGGAAAAGGAAATGCTCTTGCCCGTGGCGGTGGCGATTTCCTCGTGGGTGTAGCCCTCGGCGTGATACAGCCAGAGCACGCTGCGGGTGGCATCGGGCAGGCGCGCCATGGCATCGCCGAGAATGGCGGCGTCGGCGGCGCGCGGTGGCAGCAGCAGATCCTCGGCCGGCAGTTCCGACTCGTCGCCGCCGTCTTCGGCCAGGAAGCGGCCGCGCCGGCGCAGCTGCATCAGTGACTCGTTCACCGCGATCTGGCGCAGCCAGCCCCAGAACGGGGCTTCGCCGCGGAATTCGCCGAGCCGGTCAATCAGCTTGAGCATGGTGTCCTGCAGGATGTCCTGGGCTTCCTCGCGCCGGCCAGTCAGGCGCAGCGCCAGGCTGAATACGGGTCGCTCGAACCAGCGGTACAACTGCTCGAACGCCGCCGCCTCGCCCGCTTGGGCGCGGGCAAGCAGGGCCTTGGGCACGTCGATCGCGAAGGACGAAGCGGGGCTCACAGTCATTGGGATGCACCGGCGGCGGAAAGGGTCGCAGCCGGCTTTGACCGGCGCGGGGGCAGGGGATTCCTTATACTCCCGGCAAACCCGGAGAACATGGCATGACACCTACAACCTTGCTGACCCTGATCGTGGTGATCGCCGGCGTGATCGTCCTTATAAAGACGGTGCGCATGGTGCCCCAGGGCTTCGAATGGACGGTGGAGCGCTTCGGCAAGTACACCCACACCATGAGCCCGGGCCTACATTTCCTGATGCCCGTCGCACAGACGGTCGGGCGCAAAGTGAACATGATGGAGCAGGTGCTGGAAGTGCCCAGCCAGGACGTCATCACCAAGGACAACGCGGTGGTGAAGGTGGACGGCGTGATCTTCTTCCAGGTGCTCGATGCCGCCAAGGCGGCGTACGAGGTGAGCAACCTCGAGCAGGCCACCATTGCCTTGGTCATGACCAATATCCGTACCGCCATCGGTTCGATGGACCTGGACGAGTCGCTGAGCAAGCGTGACGAGATCAACGCCAAGCTGCTGACGGTGGTGGACCACGCGACCCATCCCTGGGGCATCAAGGTCAATCGCATCGAGCTCAAGGACATCCAGCCGCCGCGCGACCTGGTGGACGCCATGGCCCGGCAGATGAAGGCCGAGCGCGACAAGCGCGCCTCGATCCTGGAATCGGAAGGCGCACGCCAGTCCGAGATCCTGCGCGCCGAAGGCGAGAAGCAGGCCGCGGTGCTGCAGGCCGAAGGCCGCAAGGAAGCCGCCTTCCGCGAAGCTGAAGCGCGCGAACGTTTGGCCCAGGCGGAAGCGAAAGCGACGCAGATGGTGTCGGACGCGATCTCGGCCGGCAACGTGCAGGCCATCAACTACTTCGTGGCCCAGAAGTACGTCGAGGCGCTGAAGGAATTCGCCACTTCGCCGAACCAGAAGCTGTTGCTGATGCCGATGGAAGTGACCGGCGTGATCGGTTCGCTGGCCGGTATCGCAGAAATCGCCAAGGACACGCTGGCCGCCAAGGCCGTCGCCCCGCCGCCGCGTCCGAACACCGGAGCCTGAGCCATGCGCGCCGAAGTCATCGCCTGGGCCGCGCTGTCCCTGCTGCTGATCGCCGCCGAAGTGATGGCGCCCGGCGTGTTCATGCTCTGGCTGGGCATCGCCGCCGGCGTGGTCTGCTTCGTGGTGCTGCTGTTCCCGGGCATCCCGCTGCTGTGGCAGGCGGCCGGATTCATCGTGCTGAGCTTCGTGTCGATCTGGGTGTACCGCCGTTACTTCCGCCAGGACGACGAGCGCAACGACCAGCCGCTGCTGAACCGACGCTCCGAGCAATTCATCGGCAAGGTCTTCGTGCTCGACTCGGCGCTCGCCGACGGCGCCGGCCGCATCCGCGTCGGCGATGCCTACTGGACGGTCACCGGGCCGGACCTTCCGGCGGGATCGAAGGTGCGCGTCGTCGGCGCCGACAGCATGGTCCTCAAGGTTCAGCCGGACTGAACTGCTGAGGCGCTTCGGCGTTCGAGGGAGGGGGTATGTCCTGCCCCTCGGGCGTAAGCCGCTCCTGCCAACTCACTCGGGTCCGGGCGGGCATCCTGCCCGCCCTCTGGCCATACCCCCTCCCTCGCCCGCCTACGGCATCGCCGAGTCCAATCCGGCGAACGGAGTTGCCAAGAGGTAGCAAGAGCACGCGCCCCGCAATCCGCTTCTCCATCCGAGAAAGAGCGGTGTGCGCGGCGTCGCCAGTTGATCGGTCATTTCGCACTCGGCGCGCCTTGACGGTGCGCCGCCAAACTCTCGCGCCGAGGCGTGAAGTCGTCGGCGCGGGGCCTTATCGCAGGAGGCAGGCCATGGATGGCCTGCCGTTCGGGCATCAGTTCGCAGGACGCAGCTCACTGATGACCGACCAGCGATAAGGCCCCGCGCCGGCGGGTTCACGCCTCGGCCCCAGAACCATAGGGAGCACCGCCAGGGCGGAGCCGAATGCGATAATGGCCCATCGCCTGGAGAAGCCTTGATGAGCAAGCAGACCGTTTTGAACAGCACCCATCGCGCGCTCGGCGCCAAGATGGTCGACTTCGGCGGCTGGGACATGCCGATCAACTACGGCTCGCAGATCGAGGAGCACCACCAGGTGCGCCGCGACGCCGGCATGTTCGACGTCTCGCACATGACCGTGCTCGACATGAAGGGCGAGCAGGCGCGGCCCTTCCTGCGCAAGCTCTTCGCCAACTCCGTGGACAAGCTGACCAAGCCGGGCAAGGCGCTTTACAGCTGCATGCTCACCGAGCAGGGCGGCGTCATCGACGACCTGATCGTCTATTACATGGCCGAGGACTTCTTCCGCACCGTGGTCAACGCCGCCACCCGCGACAAGGACCTGCCCTGGATCCAGCAGCAGGCCGCCGCCTTCGGCGTCACCGTGAGCGAGCGCCGCGACCTGGCGATGGTGGCGGTGCAGGGCCCGAATGCGCGCGCCAAGGCGATCGAGTTGTTCTCGCCCGATGCCGCGGCCAAGGCCGCCAAGCTGGGCAAGTTCGTTGCCGCCGAGCTCGACGGCATGTTCGTCGCCCGCACCGGTTACACCGGCGAGGATGGTTTCGAGATCATGCTGCCGGAAGCGCAGGCGGTGGATTTCTGGAACCGCCTGCTCGCTGTCGGTGTAAAGCCCGCCGGCCTTGGCGCGCGCGACACGCTGCGCCTGGAAGCGGGCATGGCGCTGTACGGCCAGGACATGGACGAGTCGGTGACGCCGCTGGAAGCCGGCCTGTCCTGGACGGTGGCCTTCGACGAAGGCCGCGACTTCATCGGTCGCGCCGCGCTCGAGAAGCAAGTCGCCGCCGGCGTGCCGCGCCAGACCGTGGGACTGGTGATGGACGAGAAGGGCGTGCTGCGCCACGGCCAGGATGTGTTCACCGCCGCGGGCCAGGGCGAGATCCTGTCCGGCACGTTCTCGCCGACCCTGGGCAAGTCCATCGCATTGGCGCGCGTGCCGGCCGGTGAGGTGGGCGCGGTGGAGGTGGACATCCGCGGCAAGCGCCTGCCGCTGCGGGAGGTGCGTTATCCCTTCGTGCGCGACGGTGCCGCCCAGGCCGGCGTGTGACAGTGCGCTGCAACATCATCGACGCTGTAAGCCGGCGACAGTCGCGATAAACTACTTCCGCCACGCCCCCCATCCCATTCCACTGCGAGCCCCGTCATGAGCGAAATCCCCGGCGACCTGAAGTTCCTCAAATCCCATGAGTGGGCCCGTGTTGAAGACAACGGCCAGGTCACCATCGGAATTTCCGACCACGCCCAGGGCTTGCTCGGCGACCTCGTTTACGTCGAGCTTCCTGGCGTCGGCGACAAGGTCACCGTCGGCACGGCGGTAGCGGTGGTGGAGTCGGTAAAGGCGGCGTCCGACGTGTACAGCCCGATGTCGGGCAAGGTGCTGGCGGTGAACTCCGCGCTCTCGGACAAGCCCGAGACGATCAACGAAGACGCCTACGGCGAAGGCTGGATCCTGGTGATCCAACCCGACGACATGGACCAGTTGAACGATCTGCTGGCGCCCGACGACTACGCCGAACTGATCGAAGGCGAGGACCACTGAGTCCTGCGCCAGCCACTCAAACCGACCGGCCGCCATGTGCGGCCGGTTTGTTTTTCGGGCTCCGCGATTGCGCCGAACGACCCGAAGCGCGCCGTTCGTCGCCGCCGCCAGCCGGAAAAATTCTGCGCAGTTTTGCCTTTTCGGCATCCGCGACGCTCCCTTTCCGGCGCTTTCGCCAACTTTGTTTTTGGGTCGATTCCGGTGCCCGGCACCAGCGCTGCGCGCGCTCGCGGCGTACACGCCGAAGCGCCCGCACAAAACAACGATTGCAATTTATCCCGGCAAAACGGCACTTTTTTTTCTGCAGCGCAGTTGGTGCCAGGAATTTGCGCTGGCAGTCGCGCGCCGCCAGCGGGTCGCTGGCGCGCTCCTGGCGGGATCGCCACCCCAACTTTTTTTTGCAAAATGGTTGACATCGCAAAATCACGTGATTAGCTTTCGCCCAACACGGACCTGTTGCGGAAAAGAGTCATCACGAAACAGCCAACAACTCGCGACTCCCTGAAGACCTCTGCCCGCGACATGGTCACGGTGGACTCAGGAGCCGCTTCCCCCAAAAAACGGGCCGTGACATTGTCGAGCTATCCCGAATCCCGCGCCTGGGCCAGTCATGGTCCGGGCGTTTTCATGAGCGGCGACCACGCCGCCACCCTATCCGCGGCGGCGCTTTGCGCTACCGCGGTGCGTCACGGAAATCCTTCCGTGGCGGTGCCTTTGTGACTGGGCGTCCAAAAGCCAACTGACGAGGAGTTGACCATGGCTACCAAGAAAGCTGCTAAGAAAACCGCTAAGAAACCGGCCAAGAAGGCCGCCAAGAAGTCTGTGAAGAAGTCGCCGGCCAAGAAGGCTGCCAAGAAGGTCGCGAAGAAGAAGCCGGCCAAGAAGGCTGCCAAGAAGGTCGCGAAGAAGAAGCCGGCTAAGAAGGCTGCCAAGAAGGCTGCCAAGAAGAAGCCTGCTGCCAAGAAGGCCGCCAAGAAGACGGCCAAGAAGGCTGCCAAGAAGCCTGCTGCCAAGAAGAAGGCTGCCAAGAAGCCGGCCAAGAAGAAGGCTGCCAAGAAGCCTGCTGCCAAGAAGAAGGCTGCTGCTCCTGCTGCGCCCGTCGCCCCGGCGATGTAATAAAGCGGTACCCGATAGCTGTAATCTCGACTCTCTCCCCGTACTGCCCAGGCGGGGAGAGAGACTTTCCCAGAGGTACGGAAAGGCCGAAAGAACAAAGCGCCGCAAGGCGCTTTTTTCTTGCCTGCGATTTGCCGGCCCGGGACCTCAGTCGCGGGCGGCTTCGTCCTCGATGCCCAGCCAGTTCCTTTCCGGCATGCCCAGCACGCGATCCATCAGGGTGGGCAGCAGGCCCGAGGGTGCGGAGCTCTCGCTGTTCCAGAGCACCACCATGCCGACGTCCTCGTTCGGCAGGAAGGCGATCAGCCCGCGGTAGCCCTGCACCGCGCCGCCGTGGAAGACCAGGGTGTGGCCGGAGTAGT
>CBHTVR010000023.1:0-45518 GCA_966096795.1 uncultured Gammaproteobacteria bacterium | reverse complement strand
CCTAAGCGCGATCAAGCAAGTGACCAAGGGCTACCACCGCTTCTTGGTAGGCATGCTTTTGTTTCTTGGCGCGCCGTTGAAGCTCGCAACAAAAAGGCCGCCCGATGGGCGGCCTTTTTCTATGCAACCGTCTGACCGTCGTCAGTCGAGGGCGTAGCCAAACTGCTGGCGGAATTGCTCGGCGAACTCGTTGAAATCGAAGCGTTGGTTTTGCGGGCCGAGGTTCTCAATCTTCAGGGCTCCCATCAGGGAGGCGATGCGGCCGGTCGTGGCCAGGTCCATGCCCTTCATCAGGCCGAAGATCAGGCCGGCGCGGTAGGCATCGCCGCAGCCGGTGGGGTCGACCACGCGCATGGCGGTGGCGGCCGGAACCTGGACCATGCCGGCCTGGGTGTGGATCTCCGAGCCGGCCGGGCCGCGGGTGATGATGTAGGCCTGCACGCGCTCGGCAATCTGCTTCTCCGACAGGCCGGTGCGTTCCTGGATCAGGTTCGACTCGTAGTCGTTAACTGTGACGTAGTTCGCTTGTTCGATCATCTGAGTCAGTTCCTTGCCGTTGAACAGCGGCATGGCCTGGCCCGGATCGAAGATGTGCGGGATGCCCAGAGCGGCGAAATCCTTCGAGTTCTGCAGCATCGCCTCGTAGCCGTCCGGCCCGACGATGCCGAAGCCCACGTCCGGCACGTCGCCCACGTGGTTTTCGAAGGAACGCATCATCGCGCCCGGGTGGAAGGCGGTGATCTGGTTGTCGTCGAGATCGGTGGTGATGAACGCCTGGGCGGTGAACAGCCCGTCGATCGCCTTTACGTGCGCCAGGCTGATGCCGCAGGCCTCGAAATGCTCGCGGTAGGGTGCGAAATCCTGCCCGACCGTGGCCATGGGCAGCGGATTGCCGCCCAACAGCTTCAGGTTGTAGGCGATGTTGCCGGCGCAGCCGCCGAATTCGCGGCGCATGCGCGGCACCAGGAAGGACACGTTCAGGATGTGCACCTTGTCCGGCAGGATGTGGTTCTTGAACTGGTCCGGGAACACCATGATGGTGTCGTAGGCGAGGGACCCGCAGATCAAGGCGGCTGGCATGGGTTCATCCTGTACTGGGGTCGCCCGAAGCCCGGGCGCGAGCGCCGCACATGGTAGCGCAATCGGGCCGCCAACCCGCCCCGCGACCCGTGAAATTTCCCTGTATTTTCCTTGCTCGCGCCGACCCCGGTTGCTAACCTACAAGGCTCCAAAACCCCCCAAAAGCAGGGCTCCTCCTGATGTTCAAGTACCTGCGCGGCCTGTTCTCGAACGACCTGTCGATCGACCTGGGCACGGCGAATACCCTTATCTACGTGCGCGGCCAGGGCATCGTGCTCAACGAGCCTTCCGTGGTCGCGGTACGCCATGGCAATGGCGTGCGCGAAGTGGCGGCGGTCGGTGCCGAAGCCAAGCGCATGCTCGGTCGTACGCCCGGCAATATCACCACGCATCGCCCGATGAAGGATGGCGTGATCGCCGACTTCACCCACACCGAAGAAATGCTCAAGCAGTTCATCCGCAAGGTGCATACCTCGCGCTTCCTGCGCCCGAGCCCGCGCGTTCTGATCTGCGTGCCTTGCGGTTCGACCCAGGTCGAGCGTCGCGCCATCAAGGAATCGGCTGAGGAAGCCGGCGCCCGCGAGGTGTACCTGATCGAAGAACCGATGGCCGCCGCGATCGGTGCCGGCATTCCTGTTGATGAAGCGCGTGGCTCGATGGTCATCGACATCGGTGGCGGTACTTCCGAAGTCGCGGTGATCTCGCTCAATGGCATCGTCTACTCGCAATCGGTACGCATCGGTGGCGACCGCTTCGACGAAGCCATCATCAACTTCGTGCGTCGCAGCCACGGCACGCTGATCGGCGAAACCACCGCCGAGCGCATCAAGCTGGAAATTGGCAACGCCTATCCGCAGGCTGAAGTGCGCGAGATGGAAGTATCTGGCCGCAATCTCGCCGAGGGCGTGCCGCGCATGATCGCCATCAACACCACCGAAGTGCTCGAAGCCCTGCACGAACCGCTGGCCGGCATCATCAGCGCGGTCAAGCATGCGCTCGAGCAGACCCCGCCCGAGCTGTGCGCCGACGTTGCCGAACGCGGCATCGTGCTCACGGGTGGCGGCGCTTTGCTGCGCGACCTGGACAAGTTGATTTCCGAGGAAACCGGCCTGCACGTGCACGTTGCCGACGACCCGCTCACCTGCGTCGCCCGTGGCGGCGGCCGTGCGCTGGAGTTGATCGACATGCACGGCAACGGAATGTTCTCGGCGGAATAAGTGAAATGGCGTCGACCGGGACTCCTGTCCCGGCCGGCGGATCAGCGGGTAGCATCCTGGTTGCCGGAGCCTGATCCCCGGCCCAAGCCTGACCGGATACCTGCGTGGCCTACGTTGGCAAGAAGTCCAACCGCCTGAGCGAAAGCGCCCTCGAGACGCTGCCCCTGCTGTTTTGGCTGGGCCTGGCGCTCGCCGCGATGATCGCCGACCACCGCAATGGCTATGGTCGCCAGGCACGCGAACATCTGTCGGTACTCAGCGAGCCATTCTGGTGGGTGGCTTCCGCGCCAACGCGCCTGTTCGCGGCCGGCCGCGAGGAGTTCGCGCTGCGATCGCAGCTGCAGGAAGAAAACCAGCGCCGCAAGCACGAGCTCGACGTTGCCATCGCCCGCATCCATCGCCTGAATGCGGTGGCGGACGAAAACCAGCGCCTGCGCCAATTGCTCGGTGGCACCCGCGGCTACAACCTCAGCGTGCAACTGGTGGGCATCCTCGACATTGACCTCGATCCTTTTCGCCAGCGCCTGGTGCTCGATGCCGGCAGCGATGAGGGCGTGCGCAATGGCCAGGCCCTGATTGATTCGGGTGGCGTGCTCGGGCAGGTGGTGGAAGTCGGCCGTAAGCGTTCGATCGCGCTGCTGATCACCGACCCGGACCACGCGGTGCCGGTACAGGTGGCGCGTTCGGGCCTGCGCACGATTGCCTATGGCACCGGCCACAGTGACGAACTGATCCTTCCCAACATCCCGCAGAGCGCCGATGTCCGACGCGGTGACCTGCTGATTACTTCAGGCATCGGCGGACGTTTCCCCGCGGGCTTTCCGGTCGGCACCATCACCGGCCTGCGCGCTGACAAACTGCGCTTGTTCGTGATCGGCGATGCCGTGCCTGCTGCGCATCTGGAACGTGGCAATGAAGTATTGCTGATCAGCAACCTGCCCGCGCCACTCGACATCGGCCCCCCAGCGCCCGGTAACAAGCCATGATCCGTGCGCCTACGCCGTGGTTGATCTGGGGTAGTTTCCTGATCGGCCTGTTGTTCGAAATCCTGCCACTGCCCGCAGTGGTGGATCCGGTGCGACCCTTCCTGCTGGCGATGCTGCTGGCCTATTGGCTGATGGAAGCGCCAACCCGCGTGGGATTCGCAAGCGCCTTCATGGTGGGCCTTCTCGCCGACGTGGTGTCGGCGTCCTTGCTGGGCGAGCAAGCGTTCCGCCTGGTCGTGCTGGCCTGGCTGGTGCAACGCTTCCGCGCCCGGCTGCGCTTCTTTCCGCTGTGGCAGCAGGCCGTCGCGATCGGTTTGCTGCTGTTCAACGACCGCGTCGTGGCCTGGCTGATCCATGCATCTGCCGGTAGCCCGACCATGCCCTGGATCTGGTGGCTGGCTCCGGCACTTGGCGTGCTGCTCTGGCCCTGGCTCTATGTGCTGATCGACCTGGCGCGCCTGCGCGCACGCGAGCGCAACTGATTCCATGGCGAACAAGCGTCGCCAGTTGATGAAGAATCCGGCCGCGGAGGCCGACCAGTTCCAGCGTCGCGCCTTTATCGGCTTCATCGGCATTGCCGTGGCCATCTCGGGGCTGTGCCTGGGCTATTTCCGCCTGCAGGTGTTGCAGCACGAGGAATACCGTACCCGCTCCGAAGCCAATCGCATCAAGCCGCAGCCGGTGGTGCCGGCCCGAGGCCTGATCTACGACCGCAACGGAAAACTCCTGGCCGACAACGTGCCGGCTTACCGATTGGAAGTGGTGCCCGAACAAACCGGCGATCTCGACGGCACCTTGCTGGCCTTGAACGAACTGATCGGCCTGACTCCCGAAGAGTTGCAGCAGTTCCGCGCCAATCGCAAGGCCACGCGCAGTTTTCGCCCGGTGGTGTTGAAGCTTCGCCTGAGCGAGGAGCAGCGCGCCCGCCTGGCAGTAAATCGCCATCGCTTCCCCGGCGTGGACGTGGTGCCCTACCTGACCCGGCGCTATCCCTACGGCGACCTGTTCGCGCATGTGGTCGGATACGTGGGTCGTCTCGATGCCGACGACCTCGAAGCCCTGGGCGACAGCAAATATGCGGCCCTGACCCATGTCGGAAAATCCGGTCTGGAGCGCAAGTACGAGGACCGCCTGCGCGGAGAGATCGGCTACGAGAACGTCGAGCAGAATGTCGAAGGCCGGGTCCTGCGCGTAGTCAATAACGTGCCATCCCTGCCGGGCGCCGATCTGCAGTTGAGCATTGATGCCGACCTGCAGCAGGCAGCCATCACCGCCTTCGGCGATCGTGATGGCGCGGCCGTGGCGGTGGATGTGCGCACCGGCGAAGTACTGGCCATGGTCAGCCTGCCGCAGTTCAATCCCAACCTGTTCGTCAACGGCATCTCGCACGCGGACTACAAACTGCTGACCAGCAATCCCTCGGTGCCCTTGTTCGACCGCAACCTGCATGGCGGCACGCCGCCGGGTTCCACCATCAAGCCCTTCGTTGGCCTGGCGGGTTTGGAAAGCGGCAAGCGCACGCCGAGTGATCGCATCCTTTCGACCGGCATCTTTCGCATCCGCGGCATCGGCCGCGGCTTCGGCGATGCCCACGCCGGCGGCCACGGCTGGGTCGATCTGAAGGAGTCGATCGCGCAGTCGGTGAACACCTACTACTACCAGCTGGCGCTGGACATGGGCATCGACAGTTTCGATCGCTACATGGACCGATACGGCTTCGGAAAGCCCACCGGCATCGACCTGATCGGAGAAAGCGGCGGCATCCTTCCCTCGCCAGCGTACAAGCGCAAGCGTTTCCGCCAGGACTGGTACCAGGGCGACACCGTTAACGCCGGCATCGGCCAGGGCTTGTGGAAGACTACCCTGCTGCAATTGGCGCAGGGCACCGCCACGCTTGCCGATGATGGCGTGCAGCATCGCCTGCACCTGCTGCGTTCCACCCGGCGCGGCTTTGATGCCGCCTGGTTGCGCGAGCCGCAGCCCCCCGGTGAAAGCATCGGTGCGACCAAGGCGCACCTGGCCGCGGTGAAGGAAGGCATGATCGCGGTCGTGCATGGACCGACCGGCACGGCGCGGGTCATCGGCATCAATTCACCCTACCTGATTGCCGGCAAGACCGGTACGGCGCAGGTGGTGAGCAACAAGAACAATATGCGCCGCGATCCACATAGCCTGCCCTTGAATCTGCGCCACCAGGCGCTGTTCATTGCCTATGCGCCGGCCGACAATCCGCGCATTGCCGTGGCGGTGGTGGTCGAGCACGGTGGCTTCGGCGCCAGCTCGGCGGCACCGGTGGCGCGCGCAATCATGGACGCTTACCTCCTGCCCAAGCGCGGCAATGCGCCGATGCCAACGGCGGGCAAACCGGAACTTGCTGCGCCGGCGGCCAGCAGCACTTCCGGCCTGCCCGGTGGAGAAGATGAAAACGGGGAGCCGGTGCCGTGATCAGCGCCTTGCGCGAGTTCATCCTCGACTTCCTGGACAAGGTGGATTGGCCCTTGCTCCTGGGCTTGTGCGCGGTGATGGCCATCAGCCTGATCGTGCAATCGAGTGCGGGCGGCGGCGACAGCCATGTTGTCATCGCGCAAGCTGCACGTTTCGCGGCGGGCATCGGCGTGATGGTGCTGCTGTCGCGGGTTTCGCCTGCACGCATGCGCATCTGGACACCGGTTGTGTTCGCCATCACGCTGGCCTTGCTGCCTTTGGTGTTTGCCTTCGGTTCGGGCCGCAGCGCGCGCCTGTGGATCAACCTCGGTGTGTTCTATTTGCAGCCGGGCGAATTGCTGAAACTCACCGTGCCGATGATGGTGGCCTGGTACCTGCACCGCGTGGTGTTGCCCCCGGGTTGGGGCAGCCTGCTGGTATGCGCGCTGATCATCGGTACGCCGGTGGGCCTGATCATCCTGCAACCGGATCTGGGTACCGGCATGCTGGTGGCGGCATCCGGTGCCTTCACCCTGTTCCTGGCGGGAATCGCCTGGTGGCGCATCGGATTGTTCGCGGGCCTGGGCATCGGTGCCATGCCGGTTGCGTGGATGTTCCTGATGCCGTACCAGAAAGACCGCATCATGACCTTCATCCACCCAGAGTCCGATCCCTTGGGCGCGGGCTGGAACATCATCCAGTCAAAAATTGCGATCGGTTCTGGCGGCTGGCTGGGCAAGGGTTGGGGCCAGGGCAGCCAGGCGCATCTGGACTTCCTGCCCGAGCACACCACGGACTTCGCCTTCTCGGTACTGTCGGAAGAGTGGGGCTGGATTGGCGTGAGCGTGGTGTTCGCGCTCTACCTGTTCATCGTCGGGCGCAGCCTGTGGATTGCCGCGAACGCGCGCGATGGCTATTCGCGCCTGCTTGCCGGCGCCCTGGCGATGACCTTCTCGGTGTATGTACTGGTGAACGGCAGCATGGTGGTAGGCCTGTTGCCGGTCGTGGGCGTGCCCATGCCGCTGCTGAGCTATGGCGGCACCAGCGCGGTGTCGTTGTTGGCAGGATTCGGCGTGATCATGTCGGTGCGCGCGCACCGCAAGTTCATGTCCTGAGCTGCGCAACTCAGGCAGACAGTGAATCGATGATCGCGCGGGCACGGGCCGCGCTCTCGCGCACCTTGCCGAATTCTCCGGCCTGCAGCCAGGCCTTGGGCACCATCCACGAGCCGCCGATGCAGGCGACATTGGGCTGGCGCAAATAATCGGCAGCGTCGGCTTCGGTAATGCCGCCAGTCGGGCAGAACATCATCTCCGGCAGCGGACCGTGCAGGGCCTTGAGCATGCTGATGCCACCCACGGCTGAAGCGGGGAAAAGCTTCGCGACTCGAAAGCCGCGTTCGATCAGCACCAGGGCTTCGCTGGGCGTGGCCACACCCGCCACCACCGGCAGCGCGGCACTGGCGAGTGCATCGACCATTGTCGGGCTTGCACCAGGGGTCACGATGAAATCCGCGCCCGCCGCCTCTGCGGCCGACAATTGCGCGGGCGTGAGCACGGTGCCGGCGCCGATATCGAGTTCGGGAAAGCGGCGCTTGATCGCTTCCAACGCCGGCAGCGCAGCGGGCGTGCGCAGGGTCAGTTCGATACCGGTCAGGCCGCCGGCCTGCAGTGCTTCGGTGACGGCCAGCCCTTGCTCCACGCTGTCGGCGGTGATGATGGGCAGGATGCCGGAGCGACGCAGCAGCGCGAGCGCTTCGCGCTGGCGCAGGTCCATTGCGGTGTCGGTCATCAGGCGTCCTTTTCCGAATGCGGCGAGAGCGCGCCGTCGCGGCCGAGATCGTACTCGGCGTCGTAGTCGTTGCTGTCGCTCGCGCGGCTGTCCATCCACGGCCCGCAGGAAATGCTAAGGCCGCCCTGGTCGGCGGGCGCGGCCAGCGCGCGGTTGAAGGCGAACAGGTTGCGGCCCATGTCCTGGGAGGAATGCGTGCTGTCGCGGTCGGCACTGCGTGCCTTGAACTCGGCTTCCGGCACGAGCACATCGAGGCGGCCATGCTCGCCATCCATCACGATGATGTCGCCATCGCGCACCCGCGCCAGCGGCCCGCCACGCGCCGCTTCGGGCGTGACATGGATGGCCGAAGGCACCTTGCCCGAGGCGCCGGACAGGCGGCCGTCGGTGACCAGCGCCACGCGCCGGCCCTGATTCTGCAACATGCCCAGCAAGGGCGTGAGGCTGTGCAATTCGGGCATTCCATTTGCGCGCGGGCCCTGGAAGCGCACCACCGCCACGAAGTCGCGCGGCAGCGCGTTGGCGGCGTGCAATTTGTTCAGCGCCTGCGGGTTGTCGACCACCACGGCCGGTGCTTCGACGCGACGATGCTCCGGCGCCACCGCCGAAAGCTTGGCGATGGAACGGCCGAGGTTGCCGCTGAGCTGGCGCAGGCCGCCATTGGCTTCGAAAGGATCCGCGGCGGGGCGCACGACATCGCGGTCGGCGCTTTCGGCGACGCCCGGCACTTGCACGAGCTTGCCGTCCTGCAAGCGCGGCTCGGTGGTGTACGCGGTCATGCCGCCTTCCACCACCGTAGCCAGGTCGGCATGCATCCAGCCGGCCTGCATCAATTCGCGGAAGACGAAAGGCGTGCCGCCCGCGGCGGCGAAGCGGTTCACATCGGCAGCGCCATTGGGATAGATGCGCGCAAGCAGGGGCACACCCTGCGCGAGTTCATCAATATCGTCCCAGGTCAATTGGATGCCGGCAGCACGCGCCACCGCCAGCCAATGGATGGTGTGATTCGTCGAACCACCGGTGGCGATCAAGGCCACCAGGGCGTTGACGATGGCGCGTTCGTCCACCAGTCGGCCGATCGGGCGATAGTCCGGGCCCAGCGCGGTGGACTCGAGCACGCGCACGGTGGCAGCTTCAGTCAGCGCGTCGCGCAGCGGCGAACCGGGATTGACGAAGGAGCTGCCAGGCCATTGCAGGCCCATCGCTTCAAGCAAGACCTGGTTGGAATTGGCGGTGCCGTAGAAGGTGCAGGTGCCGGCCGAGTGATAAGACGCGGCCTCGGCTTCCAGCAATTCCTCGCGCGTGGCCTGGCCGGCGGCGAAGCGCTCGCGCACCGCGGCTTTTTCCTTGTTCGACAGGCCCGGCGTCATCGGCCCCGCAGCGGCGAAGATCACCGGCAAATGGCCGAAGGCCAGGCTGCCGATCAGCAAGCCGGGCACGATCTTGTCGCAGACACCCAGGCACATCGCCGCGTCGAACATGTCGTGGCTCAGGCTGATGGCGGTGGCCTGGGCGATGACATCGCGCGAGAACAGCGACAGCTCCATGCCGGCGCGGCCCTGGGTAACGCCATCGCACATCGCCGGCACGCCGCCGGCGACCTGCGCGCTGGCGCCGTGTTCGCGGGCGATGCGGCGGATCTGTTCCGGATAGGTTTCGAAGGGCTGGTGCGCCGAGAGCATGTCGTTGTAGGCGCTGATGATGCCCAGATTCGGGCTGACGCCGCCGCGCAGGCGCGACTTGTCGGCGCCGGCAGCGGCGAAGCCGTGCGCGAGATTCCCGCAGCTCAGGCGATGGCGAAGCGGGCCTTGTTGTTGCGCGGCATCAATGCTGGCCAGGTAGGCGGCGCGGGTGAGGCGGCTGCGCTCGCGCAGGCGCTCGGTGACTTGTACGACTCGGTCTTGCAACTTCGCGGGCATCAGTGGCACCAATGGATTTGCAGCGGGGCGCCGGGCAGGGTGAACAGGGAACGCACCGGCAGTTCCAGCGCGTCGGTTCCGGCCAGCGCGCGTTCGAGCAGTTTGCGCTTGTCGGCGCCGCGTACCAACAGCAGGCGCAGTTGGGCGCGCGCCAGGCCGGCCGGCGTCAGGCTGATGCGCAGCGGGAAGTTGCCGGCGACGGCGCAACCGGCGGCATCCACCGACACGTAGTCTTGTTGGCTGGCGAGCGCCTGCGCCAAGCCGCGGGCGCCGGGAAACAGCGAAGCCGTGTGGCCGTCGGGGCCCATGCCCAGCAGGGCGATGCTGGCGGCGGCTGCATGGCGATTGGCTTCACGCACCGAATCGTCCAGGCTGCGGTCGCGGATCAGGATCGGCTCGAGTTGCGCGCCGCTCGCGCGCGCTTGCAGCAGCGTGTCCTGCACCAGGTGCGCATTGCTGTCGGCGTCGCCGGGCGGCAGCCAGCGTTCGTCCACCAGCGCGACGCGCACCCGGGCCCAGTCCAGCCCGTAGTGCGACAGCGCGCGATAAGCCGGAGCCGGCGTGCTGCCTCCGGAGAGCAGTATGCGTGCGCTGCCGGTGGCCAGGTCGCGGCGCAGGGCGTCGGCGCTGCGGTCGGCGATTGCGCTGGCCCAGTCCTGCTCGTTGCGGTGTTCATGCCACTGCGGCGCCTGCACGCCTTCACCCGCGAACGTGGCGCTCATGACTGCGTGTCCGCGCCCTCGCGCAGGGCAAAAGCAGCCGCGCCGAGCAGCCCGGCCTGCGGATGCAGCACTGCCAGGGTCGGCACGCCGGCCATCGCGGGCGAGAAGCGACCCTTGGCTTCGAAGCGCGCACGGAAGGCCGAGCCTTTCAGTTCAGTGAGGAGCTTCGGCACCAGGCCGCCGGTGAGATATACGCCGTCCCAGGCACCCAGTGTCAGCACCAGGTCGCCGGCGATGGCGCCGAACACGGCGCAGAACAAGTCCATCGCGCGTCGGCACAGGGGCTCGCCGCGCGAAGCGCCGGCACTGACTTCATGCGGCTGCAGGGCGGGCACGGTGACGCCTTCGATCTCGGCCAGGGCGCGGTGCAAATTCACCAGGCCGCCGCCGCTGATCAGGCGCTCGTTGGACACGCGACCGAAGCGCAGGGCCATGCGCTCGAGCACCGCCGCTTCCAGCGCGTCGGTAGCGGCGAAGCTGACGTGGCCACCTTCAGTCTGAAGCACATGGCTGCGGCCTTCGCGGCGGAGCATCGCGCTCACTCCCAGGCCCGTGCCGGGGCCGAGCACCGCGTAGGTGCGGTTGCCGGCCGGCAACAGCGCGGGCATCGGCGGTCCGATGGCAGCAAGGCTTGCGGCGGTGAGCAGGTTCACGGCCATCGCCTGCGCGGCGAAATCGTTCACCAGCTGCAGGCGATGCAGGCCCAGCGCATTCTGCGATTCGGGTCGCGAGATCAACCAGGGATGATTGGTGATGCGGGCGACATCGCCATCCACGCGACCGGCGACGGCGAACACGCCCTGCTGGACGCGGCCCACGGGCAGCGAGAGTTCGCGCAGATAGAACGCAGCGGCATCATTGAGCGATGCGAACGCCGCCACTTCGAACTGGCGGATGCTGTCGTCCACCAGCGGCGCCGCGTGCCGAGCATCGGCCAGGGCGAAACGCGCGTGCGTGCCGCCGATGTCCGCCAGCAGGGCCAGCGCCTGGCTCAAGAGCTTCTCCGCGGCCGCGTGCTCGAGGGCGCGGCGGGCGCACGAAACTCCTCCGCCTGCTCGGGGCCCCAGCTGCCTGCTGGGT
The DNA here is from genome assembly GCA_966096795.1 of uncultured Gammaproteobacteria bacterium. GTDB lineage: Bacteria > Pseudomonadota > Gammaproteobacteria > Xanthomonadales > Xanthomonadaceae > Arenimonas. The sequence goes on along the minus strand of CBHTVR010000023.1, from coordinate 34,299 downwards.
ACGACTGCGCAGCCACACCGGCAGCAGTCCAGGCGGCGCTGATGCTGTCGATCCAGGCCCAGGCCGATTCGACTTCCTCGCCCGTCACGAACAGCGCCTGGTTGCCATGCAGGGCATCGAGCAACAAGCGTTCGTAAGCGATGCGCCGCTGCGGCGTGGACATCGAAAGATCCATGGACAGCGGCTGCAGTTCGGTGCCGCTCCACTCCGGCGCGGCCAGGCTGCCCATCAGGCAGAGCTCGATGTTCTCTTCCGGCTGCAGGCGCATCAGCAGTCGGTTGGGCATGGCGCCCGAATGCGGCGGCTTGTCGAACAACCAGTGAGAGACCGGCTTGAACGACACCAGTACTTCGGTGGTGCGCTGGGCCATGCGCTTGCCGGTGACCAGACGGAAGGGCACGCCGGCCCAGCGCCAGTTGTCGATATAGGCGCGCAGGGCGACAAAGGTTTCGGCATCGCAAGGATGCTCGAACCCCGGTACCGCGCGACCGTCCACCACGCCGGCGCCGTAGCGACCGCGCACGCTGTTGGTGGCAACATCTTCCGGCGTCATCGGCCGCAACGCGCGCAGGACCTTGCGCTTTTCATCACGCAGGCTGTCGGCATCGAGCGAACTCGGCGGCTCCATCGCGATCAGGGCCAGCAGCTGCAGCATATGGTTCTGGACCATGTCGCGCAGCGCACCGTATTGCGCGTAATAACCTTCGCGACCGTCCACGCCTTCGGTCTCGGCGACCAGGATGTCCACCGAAGCGATCCATCGGTTGTGCCAGACCGCTTCCATCAGCGTGTTGCCGAAACGCAGCGCGATCAGGTTCTGCACCGGCGCCTTGCCCAGGTAATGGTCAATTCGGAAGGTGCGCGACTCGTCCAGGAAGCTGCGCAGGTTGGCGTTGATCACGCGCGCCGAGGCGAGGTCATGGCCAATCGGCTTTTCCAGCACCAGGCGCGAAGGCTCGTCGAGCAGGCCGGCGATCTTCAGGCCTTCGCAGGTCGGCGTGAACAGGTGCGGCGGAATCGCCAGGTAGCTCACGCAGGGGCGGTCGGCGAAGGCGCGCAGTTGCGCGGCCATGGCTTGTGGATCGGCCAGGTCCACCGACACGTAATGGCTGCGCGCGATCAGGTCCTCGACAGCGCCGCGGTCGCGCTGCGCTTCGGCGGCCAGGCGTTCGCGCAACCAGCTCGCGAACTCGCCGGCATCCATCTCCTGGCGGCCGATGGCGACCAGGCGAAAACTTGTCGGCAACAGGCGGTCGCGGAGCAAATGCACCAGCGAGGGAAACAGATAGCGCTGCGACAGGTCGCCGGTGGCACCGAACAACAGCAGCGTGTCGTGCACGGCTGGCTCATTTCGATCTTGCATTCAATTCACCACATAGACGAGGGCGGTGCGCGCCGGCACCAGGAAGCGGCCCGTGGCGGCATCGTAACGTGCCTGGCGACGCGGGCGGTCATCAGCGGCCTTGGCATTGGCTTGTACCGGGTGCAGCACCCAGGCCTTGCCGCGCTCTTCAGGCAAGTTCAGGGTCTGCGCCTGTTCGCTGGCATTGACGAAGTACAGCACTTCGCTGAAGTTCGCGCCGTCCAGGCCGCGCCCATCCAGATGGCCCGCCAGCACCAAGGGATTCTGCTCCGGGCCGCTGTTGGGGAAACTCAGGCGCTTGCGGATTTCATCGGCGCTGGGCAACCGGAACAGGCGCGAGCTGGCGCGGATGCGCAGCAAGTCCAGGAAGCCCGCGCGAGTGAAGGCAATATCCGCCGGGCTGGGCCTGATGGATGCGTCCATCAGCAGCGGGCGCATCAGCTCCCAGTCGCGACCATTGTCCTGCTTCGGAGGCAGGCCGGTGCCGAAATAATTGTCCTGCCCGCTCCAGTCAATGCGGTTGAACCAGTCACCGGAGTCGAAGCTGTTGCGGTCGAGCGACTTGGAGCGCAGCAGGTCAATGCCCGCGTGGTAGTAGGCCACGCCCTGGCTGAAGGCCGGAATCGCCGCTGCCAGCAGTTGCACGCGCGCGCGATCGGCGCTGGAGGTACCACGCGGCAAGCGATGCACGTTGATGTCGAACAGGGTGTGGTTGTCGTGGTTCTCGACGTAGTTCACCACCTCGGCCGGTTCGCGCACATAGCCGGCAGGCTGGTCGCCGTAGGCGATCTCGGCCAGCGTCTTGTCCGCGCCTTCGTAAGTCTGCAGGTGGAAATCGCGGATCGAACCGGCCAAACCGACGCGGATCATGTCGGCCGTGCGCATCAGCTCGCTGGCCGGCGTGTCGGGCGCGGCGGCATTGCGCGCATACACCAGGCCATTCACCCAGCCCTGGCGCGCAAGCATGTTGGTGCCGCTGTCACCGGCGCTGCCGCCGCGCACGGCATCGCGACCGCGGTCGCTGAAGGTGCCGATGCCCGAGCCATTGAGCGAGAGCTGCGAGGCCTGCACGAAGCGCGCGCCATTGGCGATCTCGCCGAAGTTCCAGCCTTCGCCGATCAGGTTGACGTGGCGGCCGGTCGCGCTGTCCACGTCTTTCTGCAAGGCCTGCATCACCGAACGCGGCTGGTGCGCCATCAGGTCGAAGCGGAAGGAATCGATCTTGTACTGCGTGGCCCATTGCCGCACCGATTCGATCATCAGCTTGGCCATCATCAGGTGCTCGGTGGCCGTGTTCTCGCAGCAAGTCGAGTGCTCGACTTCGCCCTTGCGGTTCAAGCGCTGGTAGTAGCCGGGCACGATGCGATCGAGCACCGAGGCGGCATTCTGGCCGGATGCGCTGGTGTGGTTGTAGACCACGTCCATGCCTACGCGCAGGCCGGCGCGGTGCAGGCCCTGCACCATTTGCCGGAATTCGACGATGCGCCTGGCGCCATCATTGGCGTCGCTGGCGTAGCTGCCTTCGGGCGCGCTGTAGTGGAAGGGGTCGTAGCCCCAGTTGAAGCAATCGTGCGCGGCGCCAGCCGAAACCGCGGCTTGCGGGCCTTCATCGGCCGGCGACTTCAGCGTGATGGTTGGCGTGCTGCAGCCCGTTTCCGGAACGCTGGCCAGGTCGAACACCGGCAGCAGGTGCACGTCGGTCATGCCGGCGCCGGCCAAGGCTTTCAGCTGGCGCATGCCCAGCGAATCGTCCAGCGCAAAAGCGCCGTACTTGCCGCGCAGCGTCGCCGGCACGCTGGCGTCGTTGATCGAAAAATCGCGGACATGCAGCTCGTAGATCACCATGTCGGTCTGGGCCAGGCCCGGATGCGGCGCGGGCGTGGCGTCCCAGCCTTCGGGCTTGAGCGCAGGCGCGTCGAGACTGGCGATATAGCTGCGCTGGCTGTCGGCATCCAGGCTGATCGAATACGGATCGGTGACCCGGTTGCGCACCAGGCCCGTGCCCGGCACCACCACGTCCACCAGATAGCGGTAGTACTGGCCACTGAGATCGGCTGCTTCAAAGCCACGCCAGATACCGGTGGCGTCGTCGCGCTGCATGGCCATCAGGCGCGTTGGTGCGCCGCCACCCGGATACAGGCATAGCGAGACGTTCGAAGCCGTTGGCGCCCACAAGGCGAAGCCGGTGCCATCGCCGCGCACGCTCACGCCCAGGTCGGGCGCCGACGCGGCGCTCGCGTACCAATCATCGAGCGCGCCTGGATTCTGCACGCCGGTAGCTTCGAGCACGCGGCCGCGGGCATCGGTCGCGACGACCCACACCTGGCCGCGCAGCAAGTGCGGCAGGCGCGCGAGATCGGCGTCGGCCACGCGCAGGCGAAGGCCCGGCGCGAGGAATTTGAAGTTGCCTGGCAGGGCGGCGGAACGTCCGCCCACTTCCACCGCCAGATCCAGTTGGGTGTCCGCGCCGGACGAGCGATCGCCGCTTCGTGCGAGTTGGCCGGTACCGGAGAAGCGCAGGCTGAATCGGGCCTTGTCGGGCAATAGGCCCGGCCATTGCAGGTGCGAACGGTCGAGCCAGTAGGCCGAGGCGTCGAGGCCAGACGCGGGCGCGGCCTGCAGCACGCGGGCGAAGTCGGGGCCACCGCAGTCGGCGACGCTGGCGGGAGCTGGCCCCTTGGCCAGCAGCGGCGCATTCGACAGCAGGGTCAGGGCAAGCGCGACCCATCGGCGGGTGCTGCCCCGCCGCTTGGGCTGGCCGAACTGGAGGGATGCTCCTGCCACCTGTTTTGCTGCTGTCTCCGGCCCTCGGTGGGCGCTACGTAACTTTACTACATTCTCAGCGTATGGTGGCTGCTTCTGGAGCCCCAACTTCCCCGAGCACGGGGCTTGGGCTACCGTAGTTTCTCTACATTTCAGGCCGGAGACGGCGGAGCAGGTCATGGCAAACCGCATTTGCGCCCCGCTGCGCGGCCTGTTGGCGGGCCTGGTCCTGGCGGCCAGCGGCGGGCTGCCCGCGCAGACCACGGCGGCACTGGCTCCGGCCCTGCGCGAAGCCATCGCCCCGGTGCCCGTGACCAGCACCGGCAGCGCCCTGCCCGAAGGCTGGCAACACGGCGCCTTCATGGAAATCTATGTGCGCGGCTACCGCGACAGCGACGGCGACGGCATTGGCGATCTGCGCGGCCTGATCCGGAGCCTGGACTACCTCAAGCGCCTGGGCGTTCGCGGCCTGTGGCTGATGCCGGTCACGGCCAGCCAGGACCACGACCACGGCTATTCGGTCAGCGACTTCCGCAATATCGAGCCGGCCTACGGCACGCTCGCCGATTTCGACGAGCTTCTGCGCGAGGCGCACGCGCGCGGCATCGGCGTGATCATGGACTACGTGATCAACCACAGCGCCGCCAGCAATGCGGTGTTCGTCGAATCGGCGCGCTCGCCCGACAGCCCGCTGCGCAAGTGGTTTGTCTGGAGCGATCCGGCGCCCTCAGGCTGGAAGATCTTTGATCGCGATCCCTGGGAGCGCAGTGAGCACGGCCACTACTTCGCGCAGTTCAGCCGCAACATGCCCGACTTCAACATGCTCGAGCCGCGGGTCGTGCAATTCCACGAGGACAACCTGCGCTTCTGGTTGAACCGCGGCGTGGATGGCTTTCGCTTCGACGCCGTGCCGCACCTGGTCGAGCATGGACCGCAGGCCTGGTATGACCAGGTCGAGGACCACGCGCTGATGGCGCGTTTTCGTGGCGTGGTGGAAACCTATTCGCAGCGCTACATCGTCTGCGAGGCCACCGGCAACGAGAAGTTGTACGGAAGCAAGCAGGTTTGCGGTGGCGCCTTCGCGATCTGGCAGGCGCCGAAGCCGGCCAAGGCCACGCTCGGTGACTTGGCGTCGATCCGCTCCATCGCCGACTACTACCTGGGCGCGCAGCCGGACATGGCGATGATGGTGTCCAACCACGACAAGTTTGCCGGCCTGCGCTTGTGGAATCAGGTTGAAGGCGACGCCGCACGTTATCGCCTCGCTGCTGCCAGCTATCTGCTGATGCCGGGCACGCCTTTCATTTTCTACGGCGAAGAAGTCGGCATGGCCGGCGCGGCGGGTATCGAAGGCGATGGCCAGCTGCGCATTCCGATGAGCTGGAGCGCGCAAGCTCCTGCCGCGGGATTCAGCACGGCAAGCCCGTTCCGACCCAGTTCGGCCAACTGGCAAACACAGAATGTCGAGGCCGAAAACGCGCGCGCCGATGGCTTGCTGAGCTGGTATCGACAACTACTGGCGCTGCGCAACCAGTATCCGGCGATCGCGCGCGGCAGCTACGACGCAGCTTCGGTCCAAGGCAAGGCGCTGGGTTATCAGCGCCGCTGGCAGGGCGAGTCGATCCTGGTGACGATCAACTATGGCCGCCAGGCGCAGCGCTTCAAGGCCAGGCAGCTTGCCGAGGGCGAATGGCAGCCGGTGCTCGGCGCTGGTGCATCGCTGTTCCAGGTGGACGCCCGGGGTCGCGCCGAACGCATCCTGCCGCCGCAATCGGTCCAGGTCTGGCGCTGGTCGGCGCCCAGCGCTCAGCGCCCGAACAGGTAGCGCACGGCGCCAGGCAATTCACCGCGCCAGAATGTCTCGTTGTGCTCGGCGCCTTCGCGCACCGTGCTGTACAGCGAGACCTTGCCGTCAGCGCGCAACTGGGTTTCCATGCGGCGCAGGTTCGCGACGGTCTTGTCACCTTCTTTGCCGCCTGCCACCAGGTAGATGCGGGTGCCGCGCGGCAAGGGATGCGAGGCAGCGTGTTTGTACGCGTCCTCGGAAATCCAGTACGAAGGCGAAAAGATCCCGGCCATGCCGAACACGTCGGGATACTGGTGCACCGCATAGTCGGCCATCAGACCGCCCAGCGAGCTGCCCATGATGGCGGTGTCCTGGCGCCCAGGCTTGGTGCGGTAGTTGTTGTCGATGAACGGCTTGAGGTTCTTCACCACGAAGGCCATGAAGGCCTCGCCTTCGGGCGCGCCACCGAGCTCGGGATTGGCCCAGGGCGATAGTTCGCGGATGCGCAGCTCGTTGCCGTGGTCAATGCCGACCACGATCAGTTCCAGGCCTTCGTTCCTGGCCAGCGCGTCGAGTGTTTCGTCCACGCCCCACTCGCCGATGTAGGAGGTGGCGTCGTCAAACAGGTTCTGGCCGTCGAACATGTACAGCACGCGATAGCGCTTGCGGCCGGTCGCGTAGCCGGGCGGAAGGTAGACGCGGACGGTTCGCTCGCGCTCGAGTCCGGGGATGTGCACGGGCGGCAGGATCTGCACGCTGGGGCCGGCCGTGGATTTGCGCTCGGGCGCCTGCGCCTGTGCGCCGGCAAACAACGGCAGCAACAAGAGCAGGCAGGCCAACAGGATTCGTTTCATCGGGACACCTCCTCGGCAGATTCTGTCATGCCTGAAGGGTGCGGCGTTGGGCCAGCACGCGCCGGCGCGTGCGCCTTGCCGCGCCCACCCAGCCATGGCCGACCCAGCGCGCCACCATCATCAGGCCGCGCACCCATTCATCGGCGGCGTAAGCAATCCACACGCCGACCAGGCCCAGGCCGTAGTGCACGCCCAGCAACCAGGAACCGCCGGCCATCACCAGCAGCATGGATACCGCACCCACCATTACCGGGAAACGCGCGTCGCCGGTGGCGCGCAAGGCATTGATCACCACCACATTGCAGGTGCGCCCCGGCTCGAGCAGCACGGTGATCCACAGCAAGGTGCCAGCCTTGGCGATGATGGCCGGGTCTTGCGTGAACAGGCGCAGGCTCCAGCTCGAGGTCGCCGCCACCGTGACAGCGATGATGAAGGACACGCCCAGGCCCAGCACCAGGCTGCGCCGCACCATGCGGTTGGCCTTGTGCAGGTCGCCGGCGCCGATCATGTGCCCGACCAGGATCTCGCCGGCAAAACCGATCGCCACGGTGAACAGCACGATCAGGTTCATCACCTGCGAGGCATAGCTGTGCGTGGCCAGCGCGGTGGTGCCGATGCCTGAAACGACGACAAGCGAGGCCAGCATCGCCAGCCGGTAGGCGATCGCCTCGGCCGCGCCCGGCAGGCCGATATGCAGCACCGGACCCAGGCGCTCGAGATGCAAACGCCACCAATCGCTGATGTGGGTGAGCAAGTGCAAGCGATGCTTCCACAACCACAGATGTACGCCCATGCCGAAGGCGCGGCTGATCGCCATGGCCAATGCAAAGCCCGGCAAGCCCAGCGCCGGAATCGGCCCGAAGCCACGCATCAGCGGCAGGCACAACAACAGGTGCAGCGAATGCATGGCCAGGATGTTGTACATGGCGTCGCGGGTGCGCAGGTGCGCGCGCATCACCGCCGACATGCTGGCGTTGTAGGCATCGAGCATCAGCGCCCAGGCCAGCATCTGCAAGTAGGGCGCGCCCAGCGCCTGCACGGGACCGGGCGCATCGAGGAATCCCAGCAAGGGCCCGGCGCCGGTGAACACCACGATCGCCGCGCCCAGTCCGAGCCAGGTGCTCGCGCCCAGCGAAGCGCGCGCGACCTGGTGCGCGCCGCCGACATGGCCCGCGCCCAGGTTCTGCGTGATCACCACGCTCACGCCCATGCTGATGATGCGAAACAGCAGGAAGAAGGTGCCGAGCACCTGGTTCGACAGCGCAAAGGCCGCAGACGCGGTATCGGACTCGCGCGAGGCCAGCCACAAGCCCAGCAGGCCGACGCCATAACCCAGCACCAACTCTGCCATCAACGGCCAGGCCAGCACCACCAGGCGGGGGCGTGGCGGCGGCGCCGCGTGCTCAAGGCTCATGCGCGACCTGGAAGCCGCATTGCGCGCGGATGCGATCCATCCACTGCATGACCTGCAGGGTTTCGTTCTGCGGCATCTGCGGGCTCTCGCGCAGGCCGGCGCGGATGCAGCGCGTGGCCTCGCGAATCTGGCCTTCGAAGCCGTTGATCTCGAACTCGCGCCGTACCACTTCCGTATCGCCGCGGCCGTGCTGCAGCTGCGCCTGGGTCGCTTCCCAGAAACGATCGGGTAGGCTGATCACCCCACGCTCGCCGAACAGGCGAAGCCCGCGGTCAGCATGGCCATCGAATCCGCAGTGGAACTGCGCCACCACGCCGCCTTCGAAACACAGGCTGCCGCTGATGCGCTGGTCCACGCCGGTGGGCGCGGCCACGCCAACAGCGTGGATGTCTTCCAGCGCAGGGCAGGCGCCGAACACCTGGCGCAGCGCCCACTGGCTCATGGACAGGCAATACACGCCAACATCGAGCAGCGCACCGCCGCCTTGTTTCGGATCGAAGTGCCGTCCGTTCAGATTGAAGGGCACATTGAAGGCGAAGCTGCTGTGCAGGCCACGCAGCGGACCGATCTGGTCCTGCGCGATCCACTCGGCCACCTGCGCGTAGATCGGCAGGAAGCGCGTCCACAGTGCTTCCATCAAGAAGGTGTTGTGCTGGCGCGAGAGCGCGAACAGTTCCGCGGCGGTGGCGGCATCGAGCGTCAGCGGCTTCTCGCAGAGCACCGGTTTGCCCGCGCGCAAACAGGCGCGCGCGGTGTCGGCATGGAAGGCGTGCGGCGTGGCGATGTAGACCGCGTCCACCGAAGGATCGGCCAGCAGCGCGTCCAGCGAGGTGTGGATGCGCGCCTCATGCGCGGCCGGAAAGCGCCAGAGGAAATCACTGGCGCGTTTTTCATCGCGGCCGAGCACGGCGGCCAGCCGAGTTTCCGGCAACTTCGTTACCGCGTCGGCGAAGCGCCCGGCGATGCTGCCGGGGCCGACGATGCCCCATCCCAGTGCGGTCATGCGCGCGCGGACCTCAACCGAGGAAGTGCATGGGTGCGCGGCCGCTGGACGCGGCCATGCGCGCGAGCATGCGCCCCGGCTCGGGGCCGACCATGCTCCAGTCGAAGCGCCAAGCCCAATTGCCTTCGGTAGTACCGGGCAGGTTCATGCGGTGGCTGCCGTCCAGGCCCAGCACGTCCTGCAGCGGGAACACCGCCATCGCCGCCACCGAATTGCAGGCGGCCTGGATCATGCGCCAGTGGCAGTCGGCCTCGGTCGCGTGCAGGTAGATTTCCGCAAAGCGCCGTTCATGCGCGGGCGCATTGGCCCACCAGCCGCGCGCGGTCTCGTTGTCGTGCGTGCCGGTGTAAACGACGGTAGCCGGCGCATAGTTGTGCGGCAGGAATTCGTGGCCGCCATCACCGCCGAAGGCGAACTGCAGGATCTTCATGCCGGGAAAGCCGCAGCCATCGCGCAGCTCAATCACGTCAGGCGTGATCAGGCCCAGATCCTCGGCCACGATCGGCAGTTTGCCCAGCGCCTTTTCGATAGCGGCAAACAAGGCCTTGCCCGGTGCCGGCACCCAACGGCCTTCCACGGCGGTTGGGGAGCTGGCGGGAATCTCCCAATAGCCGGCGAAGCCGCGGAAGTGGTCAATGCGCAACACATCGGCCTGCTCCAAGGCGCGCTGCACGCGCGCTGCCCACCAGGAAAAATCTTCGGCCGCCATGCGCTCCCAGCGATACAGCGGATTGCCCCAGCGCTGGCCGAGCGGACCCATGGAGTCGGGTGGCACGCCGGCCACTACCGTGGTCTGGAAGTTCTCGTCCAGGTAATACAGGTCCGGGCGCGCCCAGCAATCGGCGCTGTGGTGGGCGATGAAGATCGGCAAGTCGCCCATGATGGATACGCCGCGGGCATTGGCATAGGCGCGCAAGTCCGAGCACTGGCGATCGAAGCACCACTGCACGAATTCCCAGAAGGCGATCTCATCGGCATGCTGTGCACGCGCTGCGGTCAGGGCCGCGGGTTCACGCGCGCGCAGGGCGGGCGCCCATTCCCAGAAGGGCTTGCCCTCGTGCGCGGTCTCCAGCGCCATGAACAGGCCGTAGTCGTCAAGCCAATGCGCCTGCTTGCTGCGCCAGGCCGCGAACTCCGCGCGCTCTTCGGCGGTGGCCAGGGCGAAATAGCCCTGGGCGGCCTTGCGCAGTTGCACATTGCGCCAGGGAATCACGCGGCCGTAATCCACGCGGTCGCGATTGAAGCTCAAGTCCGCAGCCTCGGGCTGCGCCAGCCAACCGCGCGCGATCAGCGGCTCGAGCGCGATCATCAAGGGGCTGCCGGCGAAGGCCGACACGCTCTGGTAAGGCGAATCGCAGGGGCCCACCGGCGTGGTCGGCAGCACCTGCCAGATCGTCTGCCCCGCCGAGGCCAGCCAGTCCACGAATTGGTAAGCGCCCGGGCCGAAGTCGCCGATGCCGTGCGGGCCGGGCAGGGACGTAATGTGCAGCAGCACGCCGCAGCGGCGTTGTTCAAGATTCATGGCGGGACTCATTGGCGATAACAGGTTCGGAAAGGGGTGCGGAGCGGCGCAGCAGCAGCAGGCTGCGTGCAGGAGAGACTTGCGTGGCGGCAACTCCATCGGCACCGATGGCCGATTCGCCGCTGCTGTCGAACAACAATCGCCACTTGCCCTCGGGCAAGGCGAATTCCAGTGCGTCGGCGCCGGGATTGAACAACAGCATCAGCGTGGCCTGGGCCTCGGCTTCCTTCGCCGGACGCAGCAGGCAGGCCAGGGCGTGCGCGCCGACATCGTGCCAGTCCTGGATGCGGATCGCGCCGCCATCGGGCAATTGCCAATGCGCCCAGGCCGCGGCGGGGTCGCTGCCATCGCGACGGAACCAGTGCTCGTGTCGCAGCAAGGGCTCGGCGCGGCGCAAGGCGCCCAGGCGCGCAACGAAATCCATCAGCTCGCGATCGGCGCTCTGCCAGTCCAGCCAGGCAGTTTCATTGTCCTGGCAATAAGCATTGTTGTTGCCGCCCTGGGTGTTGCCGATCTCGTCGCCGGCGCAAAGCATCGGCGTGCCTTGCGCCAGCATCAGGGTGGCGAGCATGGCGCGGCGCACGCGTTCGCGGGTGGCTTGCACATTCGGGTCGTCGCTGGGGCCCTCGACACCGAAGTTCGCGCACAACTCATCGTCGCGGCCGTCGCGGTTGTCCTCGCCATTGGCCTGGTTGTGCTTGTGCGAGTAGCTCACCACGTCGTTCAGGCTGAAGCCATCGTGCACGCTGAGGAAATTCACCGAGGCGGTGGGCCGGCGCTGGTCATGGTGGAACAGGTCGTCGGAGGCAGTGATACGGCGAGCGAACTCGCCGCGATCCACGCCCAGGCCCAACCAGTAGCTGCGCACGGCATCGCGGAACTTGTCGTTCCAGTCCTGGAAGCGGCCCGGGAAATGACCGACCTGATAGCCCTGCGGACCCGCATCCCAAGGCTCGGCGATCAGGCGCGCGCGTGCCAGCACCGGGTCCTGGCGCAGCGCGGTGAAGAAGGGCGCGGCGGGGTCGAAGCCGTGGTGGGTGCGACCCAGCACCGGCGCCAGGTCGAAGCGGAAACCGTCCACGCCCATCTCGCGGACCCAATAGCGCAGCGAGTCGAGCACGAACTGCGTGACCTTCGGGTGCGCGGCATTGAGCGTGTTGCCGCAGCCGGTGAGGTTCTCGCAGCGGCTTCGGTCCTCATGGCGCAGGCGGTACCAGCTGGCGTGGTCCAGGCCCCGGAAACTCAGGGTCGGGCCGAGCTCGCTGCCTTCGGGCGTGTGGTTGTACACCACGTCCAGCACGACTTCGATGCCATGCTGGTGCAGGGTGTCGACCATCTCGCGGAACTCGGCGCTGACCGCCGCCGGATCATCCGGCGTGCATGCCAGGCGCGGATCGGGTGCGAAGAAACCCAGGGTGTTGTAACCCCAGTAGTTCGTGAGCCCGCGTTCGGCCAGATGGCCTTCGTCCGCGCAGTACTGCACGGGCAGCAAAGACAGCGTGGTCACGCCGAGCGAACGGAAATGCCGGATCGCCACCGGGTGCGCCAGCGCCGCGTAGCGCCCGCGCAACAAGGGCGGAATATCCGGATGCTGCTGCGAGAAGCCTTTCACGTGCACTTCGTACAGCACCACATCCACATCGCGATGGCGTGGCTGGTTGAACCAGCCCGGCGCCGGCGCATCGGGCGCGGCGACGCGCGCCTTCAAGGCGATGTCGGCGTTGTCGCGCGGGTCTGGCGCGCGGATGCCCATCGGATCGCCCAGGGTGTAGCCGTGGTTGGCCGGATGCCATTGGAAGTGGCCGATGATTTCCCGCGCGCAAGGGTCGAGCAGCAGCTTGTTGGCATTGAACAGATGCCCGGCTTCCGGCCGATACGGGCCGTGCGCGCGCAGGCCATACACCAGCCCTGGGCTTGCGCCGGGCAGGAAGCCATGGAAGACCGAATCGTGCGGGCCATGCAGCCGGTGCCGGGCGACTTCGCGCTTGCCTTCGCTGTCGAAGACGCATACATCAATCGCCTCGGCATGCTGCGAGAACACCGCGAAGTTGACGCCACCATTGCGCGCATGTGCGCCCATCGGCTCAGAGCGACCTTCGTCGGGTAACAGGGAGACAGGATTCATGCCGGCACCAGTACGACAGTGGCCAGCGGTGGAAGATTCAGGCGCAGAGAACGCAACTGGCCATGGCAGGGATGGGACTCGACGCGCAAGGGGCCGCAGCCAAAGCCACTTCCGCCGTAGTCGGGGCAGTCGCTGTCCAGCGCCACCCGCCAGGTCTTGTGCCCACCCGGCAGACCCACGCGATAGCCTTCGCGTGGTACCGGGGTGAAGTTGCTGATCACCACCGCCACGCCACCGCGACCGTCATAGCGCGCCCAGGCAAATACGGATTGTTCGGTGTCGTCGGTCACCAGCCACTGGAAGCCTGCGGCTTCGCAATCGAGCAGGTGCAGCGCAGGCGTGTCGCGATAGAGCAGGTTCAAGTCGCGCACGAGTTTGCGCATGCCGGCATGCGGCGCGCTGTCGAGCAGGCCCCAGGGCAATTCGGCGTCGTGGTTCCACTCGCCGGGCTGGGCGAATTCCTGGCCCATGAACAAGAGCTTCTTGCCCGGATGCCCCCACATGAAGCCGTAGTAGGCGCGCAGGTTGGCGAAGCGCTGCCAGTCATCGCCGGGCATCTTTCCCAGCATGGAACCCTTGCCGTGCACCACTTCATCGTGCGAAATCGGCAGCACGAAATTCTCGCTGAAGGCATACACCAGGCCGAAGCTCATCTTGTCGTGGTGCCAGCGCCGGTGGATCGGGTCTTCGTGCATGTAGCGCAGCGTGTCGTTCATCCAGCCCATGTTCCACTTGTAGTGGAAGCCCAGGCCGCCGGCGCTGGTCGGTGCGGATACGCCGGGGAAGGCGGTGGATTCCTCGGCCACGGTGATGGCGCCGGCGCAGAGCGCACCCGCGGTTTCGTTCACCCGGCGCAGGAAGGACATGGCTTCGAAGTTTTCGCGCCCGCCCTGGGCGTTGGCGATCCACTCGCCTGCGGGTCGTGAATAGTCGCGATACAACATCGAGGCGACGGCATCCACGCGCAGACCGTCCACGCCCTGCTGTTCCAGCCAATAGAGCGCGCTGCCCGCAAGGAAATCGCGCACTTCATTGCGGCCGAAATTGGGGATCAGCGTATTCCAGTCGCGGTGGAAACCTTCGCGCGGATCGGCGTACTCGTACAGCGCGCTGCCGTCGAAACGCGCCAGGCCATGCGGGTCGGCCGGAAAATGCGCCGGCACCCAATCCACCAGCAGCCCCAGGCCGCGCGCGTGGCAGGCGTCAACAAAACGCGCGAAGCCTTCCGGCGGCCCGAAGCGCGAGCTGACGGCATACAGCCCCAGCGTCTGGTAACCCCAGGAACCATCGAAGGGATACTCGCTGACCGGCATCAGCTCGATATGGGTGAAGCCCAGGCTGGCGGCATACTCGGGCAGGGTGGCGGCCAGCATGTCCCAGGACGGAAAGCCGCCGTCAGGCCGACGCCAGGAGGCCGCATGCACTTCATAGATCGAGATCGGCGCGTCGCGGCGATTGGCCGCCGCGCGATCGGGCGGCAGGCGCTTCGCAGCAGGAAGCGCGGCCACCACGCTGGCGGTATCGGGGCGCAGCTCGGCAAAGAAGGCATAGGGATCGGCCTTCAGCGGCAACAGCTCGCCGTGGTGGTCGAGCGCCTCGAACTTGTAGCGATCGCCCGGGCCTGCGTGCGGCAAGAAGATTTCCCAGACACCGGCGCGATGGCGCAGGCGCATCGGATGGCGGCGTCCGTCCCAGGCATTGAAATCGCCCAGCACGCTGACCCTTCGCGCATTCGGCGCCCACACGGCGAAACGCACACCCTTTACGCCCTGCGGCGAGCACAGGTGCGCGCCCAACATCTGCCAGGGCCGCGTGAGGCGGCCTTCGTGGAAGGCCTGAAGATCGGCTTCGTCCAGTTGCGGGCCGAAGGCGTAGGCGTCGGCCAGCACTTGCTGCGTGCCCTGCGACCAGGTCACACGCAGGCGATAGTCGAAGGCCTTGCGCCGGCGCGGCACCGCCGCTTCGAAAAAACCCTCCGGGTGGCGACGCTCCAAGGCGACCAGGCGCGTATTGTTCGCGGCATCGAGCAGTTCCACGTGCGTGGCCTGTGGGAGCAACGCGCGAATCCACAAACGCCCGTCGTCGTCGGCATGCAAACCGAGCACGGCGAAGGGGTCGGCATGCCGACCGCCCACCAATTGCCCGATCACCGCCCGATTGATCACCGCCCCTCCAGGCGCTGCCGCGAAGGCAGCCGCAATTCACCGGCCCGTGGGGACCGGCCACACCTGGTCAAGATAGCGCGTGATGGTCTGGTCCGCCGAGAACTCGCCCATGGCGGCGACATTCAGCAAGGCCCGTTCAGCCCAGGCCTGCGGCTGGGCATACAGCGCGTCCACCTGCGCCTGCGCGTCCAGATAGGCGCCGAAGTCGGCCAGCAGCAGGTAGTTGTCGTGGGCCAGCAAGCCGTCCACCAGGTCGCGATAGCGGTTTTCATCGCCGGGCGAGAACTGGCCGCCGCCGATGGCCTCGAGCACGCGCTTGAGTACGCGGTTTTCCTCGACATGCAGGCGCGGGTCGTAGCCGGCGGCCTTGATCGCGCCCACCTGCTCCGCGCGCAGCCCGAACACGAACATGTTCTGCGCGCCCATGGCCTGGCCCATCTCGATATTGGCACCGTCCCAGGTGCCAATCGTCAGCGCGCCATTGAGGCCGAATTTCATATTGCCGGTGCCCGAGGCTTCGGTGCCGGCGGTGGAAATCTGCTCGCTCAAATCGGCCGCGGGAATGATGGCTTCGGCCAGGCTGACGCCGTAGTTGGGCAGGAACACCAGCTTCAGGCGCCCGGCCACGCGCTGGTCGGAATTGATCACCCGCGCCAGGTCATGCGCGAGTTGGATGATCAGCTTGGCATTGCGATACGCCGACGCTGCCTTGCCCGCCAGAATGACCGTGCGCGCCTGCACCGGCGCGCCGGGGCGCTCGATGATGGCCTGGTAACGCGCGCAGACCTGCAGCAAGTTGAGCAACTGGCGCTTGTATTCGTGGATGCGCTTGACCTGCACGTCGAACAGGCTTTCCGGGTCCACCACGATGCCGATCTCGCGACGGATGCGCGCGGCCAAGGCCTGCTTGTTGGCCTGCTTCACGGCCAGGAAGCGCGCGCCGGTTTCGACATCGCTGGCAAAGGCTTTCAGCTTGGACAATTCGCCCAGGTCGCGCCGCCAGCCGCGGCCGATGCGCGAATCAATCAGCGCCGACAGGCCCGGGTTGGCCTGCATCAGCCAGCGCCGCGGGGTCACGCCATTGGTGACATTGCAAAAACGATCCGGGTACAGGCGCGCGTAGTCGGCAAAGATCGTGTCCACCATCAACTGCGAATGCAGGGCCGACACGCCATTGACCTTGTGCGCTGCCACGATCGCCAGCGCCGCCATGCGCACGCGGCGCTCGCCGGTTTCGTCAATCAGCGACACGCGCGCGGCGAAGGCGTCGTCGCCCGGCACCTGCGCGCGCACTTCGGCCAGGAAACGGTGGTTGATGTCGTAGATGATTTCCAGGTGCCGCGGCAACAGCTCCTCGAACATGCGCAGGGGCCAGGTTTCCAGGGCCTCGGGCATCAGGGTGTGGTTGGTGTAGCTCACCGCCTGGCGGGTGATGGCCCAGGCCTCATTCCAGGCCAGGCCGTGCACGTCCAGCAGCAGGCGCATCAATTCGGCGGGGGCAAGGGCAGGGTGGGTGTCATTCAAATGCACGGCATTGCGGCGTCCGAAGTCGCGCAGCTCACCGTGTTCGCGCACATGGCGCGCCAGCATGTCCTGCAGCGAAGCGCTGACCAGGAAGGCTTCCTGCTTCAGGCGCAGTTCGCGCCCGGCCTGGCTGCTGTCGTCGGGATACAGCACCCAGTTCAGCGCATCGGCCTGCAATTGCGCGCGCCCGGCGGCGAGATGATCGCCGCGCGAAAACGCTGCAAGGTCGATGGGGTCTTCCGCGCGTGCCTGCCACTGCCGCAGCGTGGACACCTGCTCGCCTTCATGCGCGGGCACGATGAAGTCGAAAGCCTCGGCCACCAGGCGTTCGGCGGGAATCCAGCGGCGCAGGCCGCCCTCGTTCACCACGCGGCCACCGAGACCCACCGCATAACTGCACTCGGGTCGCGCAATATCCCAAGCGGCGCCGCCTTGCAGCCAGGCATCGGGCACTTCCACCTGGCGCCCGTCCTGGATGCGCTGGGCGAACATGCCGTAGCGGTAGCGCAGGCCATAACCAAAGGAGGGCACGCCGAGTTCAGCGAAGGAATCGAGGAAGCAGGCGGCCAAGCGACCCAGGCCGCCATTGCCAAGGGCGGCATCGGGCTCGCGTTCGATCACTGCCGACAATGAAGGGCCGCTCGGCGGCATCGTCTGTTCCAGGGTTTCGCGCAGGCCCAGCGCGGCGAGGGCATTGCCCAGGGCGCGGCCCATCAGGAATTCCATGGACAGGTAATGCACGCGCCGGGCCTGGCCGGCATCGAGTCGGGCCCGGTCAGCGGCCTGGGTGCGCGACCAGCGCTCGGCCAAGAGGGGCCGGCAGGCAGCGGCGGCGGCACGCAAACTGTCCTCGGCCCGGGCGCCGGAACCGCCGAAAGCCAGCTGGCGGGCGTACTCGGAGGCGAAGGCGTCGGCCGCGGCGGGCGGGGTGGATTGGCTGGTCTTGGCGTTCACGGGCGGGGCTATTACTCTGGCTGGGACCCTACCCGGGTCGGGTAGGGCGGATTATCCCGGAACGGGCGGCGCCATGTAGTTTAATTACGTGGCCGGGGTCACAGAGCCGATCTTAGCCAAGCGCCATGCCCCGCGGCAAATGTGCGTGTGCAGCAGCCTGGGCCGGCCGGATGTCGTTAAACTACAAAGCGCCGATGCACGGAGGGGTGACATGGCAGACGTAAGCTTGACCGGAATCGTCAAGGATTTCGGGGACGTGCGCATCCTGCACGGGGTGGATCTGCAGATCCGGGACGGCGAGTTCATGGTCTTCGTCGGCCCATCAGGTTGCGGGAAGTCCACCCTGCTGAGGGTCATTGCCGGCCTGGAAGACATCACCGCCGGCAACCTCGCCATCGGTGGTCGCGTGGTCAACGACGTACCTCCGGCCGAACGTGGCATCGCCATGGTCTTCCAGAGTTATGCGCTGTATCCGCACATGAACCTCTACGACAACATGGCCTTCGGCCTGAAGTTGGCGAAGGTTCCGAAGGACGAGATCGACCGCGAAGTGAACAACGCGGCCAAGCTGCTGCACATCGATCACCTGCTGCAGCGCAAGCCGAAAGACCTATCTGGCGGCCAGCGCCAACGTGTGGCGATCGGGCGCGCCATCGTGCGCAAGCCCGAGGTCTTCCTGTTCGACGAGCCGCTGTCGAACCTGGACACGGCGCTGCGCGTGCGCATGCGCTACGAGTTCGCCAAGCTGCACGAAGACCTCAAGACCACCATGGTCTATGTCACCCACGACCAGGTCGAGGCCATGACCCTGGCCGATCGTATTGTGGTGCTCAACGCCGGGCGCATTGAACAGGTTGGCTCGCCGCTGGAGCTGTACGAAAACCCGAACAATCTTTTCGTCGCCGGTTTCATCGGTTCGCCGCGCATGAACTTCATTCCCGCGCGCCTGGTGGACAGCAATGCCCAGGGCGCGAACGTGCAATTGGCTTCCGGCGAAGTGATCCACTGCGACGTGGATGCCGGCACCGCGCAGCGCGGCGACGAAGTCACGCTCGGCGTGCGGCCTGAACACTTCCGGATCAATGCTGGCCCGAACTTGATGACGGCCACGGTGACATTCGTCGAATCGCTCGGAAGCTCCACCCAGGCCTATTGCAGCCTGCCCGGCGTGGACGAGGCGCTCACCTGTACGCTCAGCGGGCAGTCGCGCGTGCGTGGTGGCGAGGTGCTGCCGCTGGGCGTGTCGGCCGGTGATTGCTATCTGTTTGACGCGCAGGGACAGGCCTTTCCGCGTCGCCGTCGCGCCCCCGCCGCCGACGCCGCGTGAGTTTGATCCCGCCGAAGCGTCCGCGCTGCGGGCAGCTTGTCGCTGCCCTGGCGGCGCTGCTGTGCTGCGTGCCCTCGGCGCAGGCGGGCGACTTGAAGTTGCTGGTGTGGATCAATGGCGACAAGGGCTACAACGGCCTGCAGAAAGTCGGTGATGCCTTCGCACGCGAGTCCGGCGTCCAGGTCACCGTGCAGCATCCCGAAGGCGCGCCCGACAAATTCCAGAGTTCCAGCGGCGCCGGCAAGGGCCCGGATATTTTCTGCTGGCCGCATGACCGCACCGGCGAGTGGGCGCGCTCGGGCTTGATCGTTCCCATCCGGCCCTCGCAGCGCATCCGCTCGCAGATTGATGACTCGGCCTGGAAGGCCTTCGAATACCAAGGCAAGACCTGGGGCTATCCGCTGGCGATCGAGGCCATCGGCCTGATCTACAACAAGGACCTTGTACCCACCCCGCCTTCGAGCTTTGAAGAGGTCATCGCACTCGACGCTCAGCTCGCCAAGCGCGGCAAGAAAGCCATTCTCTGGGACTACAACAAGAGCTTCTTCACCTGGCCGATGCTGGCCGGCGGTGGCGGCTACATCTTCGGGCCCGACGGCAAGGGTGGCCTGGACGTGCACAACATCGGCGTGAATGTGCCCGGAGCGGTGCAGGCCGCAACCGTGCTCAAGGGCCTGATCGAGAACGGCCAGATGCCGCGCGGTGCCGGCTATGCCGAGATGGAAAGCTCGTTCGCCCGCGGCGACGTGGCCATGATGATTTCCGGCCCTTGGGCCTGGGACAACGCCCGGCGCAGCAATATCAATTTCGGCGTGGCGCCCATTCCCAGCGTCAACGGCCATCCGGCCAAGCCCTTCGTCGGCGTGCTCGGCTGCATGATCGCCGCGCCGAGCAAGGTGAAGGACATTGCGCGTGAATTCATCGAACGCTACCTGCTGCGCGAAGACAGCCTGAAGACCATCAACGCCGACGTGCCCCTGGGCACGCCGGCGAACAAGAATTTCTTCCGCGAACTGGCCAGCGACCCGAACATCGCCGCCACCATGGATAACGCCCGCCGCGGCGAGCCGATTCCGAACATCCCCGAGACCGGCAAGTTCTTCACCGCCATGGACGCGGCGCTCGAGGCCATCACCAATGGCCGGCAGGCACCGAAGGCGGCGCTGGATGGCGCGGCGGCGCGGATCAAGACGAAATGAAGCAGGCGCCGTCCGTGCTCGCGCCGGTGTTGAAGTGGGCGGCCACGGCCGGACTGGCGCTCGGCTTCCTGTTCCTGGTCTTCAATATCTACGTCGCCGGGCATGCCATCTGGGCGATGCTGGTCTTGGCCCTGGCTTCGATCGGCTTCTTTGTCTACCTGTCGAACATTGCCTTCGCCTACCGCTACCTGTTCCCGGGACTGGCGGGCATGTTGCTGTTCGTGGCCTTTCCGCTGCTGTACACGGTGCAGATCGGCTTCACCAATTATTCCTCGAACAACCTGCTCAGCCAGGAACGCGCGCGCGCCTACCTGCTGGAACAGACGTTGCCGGCCGAAGACCAGACGCTGAGCTATTCGCTGCACGCCGATGGCGACGAGTTCCGCATCGTGCTTACACCCTTGCACGAACCCGAGGATGAAGCCGACCCCGCGCGCCTGGCAGAACTGCAAAAGCAAAGCCTGGTCTCGACGCGCCTGGCCCTGCGCGCGCCCACGCCGCCCGAGCAGACGCAAATGCTGCCGCAGGACCAGGCCAGCTTCCACATCAATGAAGCGCTGCCATTGCGCGAAGTGCTCAAGCACCGTGATGTGCTGATGCGCCTGACCCTGAAGCTGCCCGATGGCCGCTTGCTGAACTACGCCGGCGTGCGCGAGTTTGGCCCGCTCAACGCGGTGTGGAAGGCCAACGCTGACGGTTCGCTGAGCAATAGCGCCAGCGGCGAGCGCTACGCTCCCAACCTGCAGACGGGCTTCTTTGAAACCGCCGACGGCGCGCGCCTGCAGCCAGGCTTCAAGGTGAACATCGGTTTCGGCAACTACCTGCGCATGTTTTCGGACCCGGATTTCCGCGGGCCCTTCTTCGCCATCTTCGGCTGGACGCTCCTGTTCGCCACGCTCACCGTGCTGCTCTGCCTGATCATCGGCATGACCCTGGCGGTGGTGCTGAACTGGGAGGCGCTGCGCTTCCGCACCTTGTATCGCACGCTGTTGTTCCTGCCCTACGCGGTGCCGGGCTTTATCTCGATCCTGGTGTTCAAGGGCCTGTTCAACCAGAACTTCGGCGAGATCAACGACATCCTCAATGGCCTGTTCGGCATCCGCCCGGCCTGGTTCGCCGACCCGCTGCTGGCCAAGACGATGATCCTGATCGTCAATGTCTGGCTCGGTTACCCCTTCATCATGATTCTGTGCGCGGGCCTGATCAAATCCATCCCGGCAGACTTGTATGAAGCTTCCGCCATCGCCGGTGCCAAGCCGCTGACCAATTTCTTCAAGATCACCGCGCCCTTGATCGTCAAGCCGCTGATGCCACTGCTGATCTCGGCCTTCGCCTACAACTTCAACAACTTCGTGCTGATCGCCTTGCTGACCAATGGCCGGCCCGACTTCCTCAATACCAAGATTCCTGCCGGCACCACCGATATCCTGGTCAGCTATACCTACCGCATTGCCTTCCAGGACTCGGGCCAGAACTTCGGCCTGGCGGCGGCCATTTCCACGATGATCTTCTTCATGGTGGCGCTGCTCTCGCTCGCGCACCTGAAGATCGCCAAGGTCAACGAGGGTTTGAAGTGAGGAGCACGCGGCCATGGCGATAGTCACCGGCAAGCGCCAGCGCTGGCGCATCCTCGCGGCCCACGTTGGCTTGATCGCGCTGATCGTCATCACCTGTTTCCCGCTGCTGGCGGTGGTGTCGATCTCGTTGCGTGCCGGAAACTTCTCCACCGGCTCGCTGATTCCCGACCACATCAGCCTGGAACATTGGAAATTGGCGCTGGGCATTTCCTACCAGGCCGCCGACGGCAGCCTGGTGGTGCCGCCGTTCCCGGTGCTGCGCTGGCTGTTCAATTCCATCAAGGTGGCCGGCATTGCCGCCGTGTTGATCGTGGCCATTTCCACCACGGCGGCCTACGCGTTTGCGCGACTGCGCTTTCGCTACAAGGCGACCATCCTCAATTCGATGCTGCTGCTGCAGATGTTCCCGGCGGTGCTGGCGCTGGTGGCGATCTATTCCATCTTCGACAGCATCGGCGCCTACCTGCCCTGGCTGGGCATTGAAACGCATGCCGGCCTGATCATGGCGTATCTCGGCGGCGTGGCCATGCATATCTGGACGATCCGCGGTTACTTCGAGACCATCCCCGTGGAAATCGAGGAGTGCGCCAAGGTGGACGGCGCCAGCCATTGGCAGGCCTTCCGCCATGTGTTGCTGCCGATGGCGGTGCCAATCCTGATGGTGGTGTTCCTGCTGGCCTTCATCGGCACCATCATCGAGTATCCGGTGGCCAGCGTGATGCTGCGCGAAGAGAACAACCTCACGCTTGCCGTCGGCTCCAAGTACTACCTGCTGGAGCAGAAGTACCTGTGGGGCGATTTCGCGGCGGCCGCAGTACTGTCGGGCCTGCCGATCACCCTGGTGTTCCTGGCGGCGCAGCGCTGGATCGTGTCCGGCCTGACCGCCGGCGGCGTGAAGGGCTGATCCATGAAGGCGCAGTCGTTGAAGTTCCATCATCCGCTGGCGGTGTGGGTTGGCTGCATCGCCATCGTTGCCGGCGTGCTGGCGCACCTGCCGATGTTCTACATGGGCCGTTTCAACGGCTACCGCATGGTCGGCATGCCCATGGACACCACCATGCTGGTGGGCATGGCGCTGATTCCGCTGGGCCTTGTATTGGCGGCTTGGGGCCTGATGCCGCGCCTGGAGCAGATGCGCGCGCTGCGCCAGCAACGCGCGACGCTGCGCTTCCATGTCGCCGATGGCGTGCCGCTCAATCGCGAGCACTGGAAATTGGTCATCGTGCTGGTGCTGGCGCTGGCGGTGGACGTTCTCAAGCCCGCGAGCCTGGGTTTTGTCATGCCGGGTATGAGCAAGGAATACGACATCAGCAAGGAAACCGCGGGCTGGCTCGCGCTGATCGCCTTGACGGGCACCACCGTGGGTTCGGTAGTGTGGGGGCGCATGGCCGATACCTTCGGGCGGCGCGCAGCTATCCTGTTGTCGGCGCTGATGTTCATCGGCACCGCCATCTGCGGCGCCATGCCGTCCTTCGGCTGGAACCTGGCGATGTGTTTCCTGATGGGCGCTTCGGCCGGCGGCCTGTTGCCGATTACCTTCACGCTGATGGCTGAGATGATTCCGGCGCGCCATCGCGGTTGGCTGCTGGTGGCGCTGGGCGGTATTGGCACGTCCGCCGGTTACTTGTTGGCGGCGGGCGCAGCGGCTTATCTGGAACCGATCTTCAGCTGGCGTGCGCTGTGGTTGCTGGGCCTGCCGACCGGACTGCTGATCGTGTTGCTGGATCGCTTCATTCCCGAGTCGCCGCGCTTTCTGGCGGGTGCCGGTTTGCGCGACGAAGCGCAGGCGGTGCTGGCTCGCTACTCCGGCACGCGCGACACGAATGACGAGGCGCTGGCGCCGGTGGCGGAGGACGAGCCCGAGCTCAAGTTGTCCATTCGCGATCTGCTGCATGGCTCGCACGGCGCGGTAACACGCGGACTGCTGGTGTGCGGACTGGCCTGGGGTTTGGCCAATTTTGGATTCCTGCTGTGGCTGCCCACCAACCTGCGGGCGATGGGCATGGATGCCGGCACCGCCTCGTGGTTGCTCGCGCGCTCGGCCGTGTTGGCACTGCCCGGCATCGCCGTGGTGATCTGGCTGTACCACCGCTGGAGCAGCATCAAGGCCCTGGTGCTGTTCGTTGGCCTGACCAGCGCCTGCCTGCTGTCCTTCTTTGCGATGGGCGTACTGGCGGTGCACTCGCAACTGGCCATGCTTGTTGCCACGGCCGGGCTGTTGGTCAGCTCGAGCGGCGTCATTGCCATGCTCATTCCGTACTCGGCAGAAATCTACCCGGTGCAGTTGCGTGGCACCGGCGCGGGCGCGGTGGCGGCGAGTTCGAAATTCGGCGGCATCCTGGGCGCGCTTGCGGGCGTGCTTGGGCTGTTCGAGAACATGAGCCTGTCGGCGCTGCTGATTGCCGCGCCGATGGCCATCTCCGCGTTCATGCTGATACGCAGCGGAATTGATACCCGCGGGCGAAGGCTCGAAGACATCCAGCGCGAGCTGCAGACGCGCAAGGCCGCCATCGACCAGCCCGGGTGAGGCCGTTCGCGCTGATAGCGCCGGCTAGAGCTTTCGTTCCATGAAACGCCATCGGCCGTGAAATCCGGACGGCACCTCCACGCCCTCGTACACGCCGCGATGGTGAAGGTGATGCCAGGCATAGCCGTATGGATCAGCGTGGATTGGTGGGTGGGGGTGCAATGCTGTCCCGGCTACGACGGGTCAGGAACAGGATGGCCAACGAAAGGCTAGCGCCCAGCATGGCGAAGGACATGTCTTTCTGGGCGTCCCACATGTCACCCTGCTGGCCGTTGTAGGCGTCGGCATCCGCTCCGGCGAGTGCAAGCGAAAGACCCCACTCCACCAGCTCGTAAACCATGCTGAAAGCCAGCACGAACTCGAAGGCCACGTAGTAGGCGAAGCGGCGCGGCACGCCAAAGTGGCGAATGCACAATTCCCAAATGGGCCTGACGAACAAAAGCCCGAAAGAGAAATGCACCACGCGGTCGAAATGGTTGCGGCTGAACCCGAAGCGCTCGCTGATCGAAAAGCCCAACAGCTGCCTGGACCAATCATCGTAAGGAACGTAGGAGTAGATATAGCGCGCGGCGAGCACATGCAGCAGCAGGAAGCTTGCGATACAGGCAAAGGCCGGAGTGCTCAGCGGAAATCGCCGGGCCAGCATAGGCCACGAGACCAACGCGAGCACCGTGGGAATGTGCTGCAAGTACATCTGCTGCGGATAGGGCGCGTGGATCCAGCTGACCAACATTGCAACGAAGATGAAGGCCAGCGTTGCGAGCTGGGCGGGATTCATGGGTTTGTCGTCCCTGAGCGCTTTCTGAGCACCACATGCGTAGCCTTCCCGGAAGCCTTGTGCTCGATGCACTCGTAGCCCATGGCGCGCGCATCCACGCCTTCGAACAGGCGCTCGCCACGGCCCAGCAGCACCGGCGAAATCGCCAGGTGCAGTTCGTCAATCAGGCCTTCGCGCAGGTATTGGCGGATGGTTGCCGCGCCGCCGCCGATGCGTACATCCTTGCCATTGGCCGCCGCACGGGCACGCTCCAGCGCTTCGTGGATGCCGCCGGTGACGAAGTGGAACACCGTACCGCCTTGCATCTCGATGGATTCGCGCACGTGGTGCGTCAGGATGAAAGTGGGCACGTGGTAGGGCGGGTTGTCGCCCCACCAGCCCTTCCATTCAAGATCGGTCCAGGGGCCGCGGCTCGGGGCAAACATATTGCGCCCGAGTATCCAGGCGCCGATGTTGTCGAAGCCGCGCCGGGCGAAGTCCTCATCCACGCCCGTGGTGCCGGCGTCGTTGCCGAACACCATGCGCTGGAAGGTGCGCGTCGGAAACGCCCAGTGGTGCAGGTCCGGGCCGCCGATGCCAAGCGGGTTCTGCAAACTCTGCTCCGGGCCGGCGCCGAAGCCGTCCAGGGAAATGCTGAAGCTCTCTACGCGGATGCGTGTCATATCAGAACCTCGGCACTGGACCGTAGGAATTGTGATCCGGATTGCCCGGCTTCGTCACGAGGTCCCAAAGCGCGAGGAAACCGCCAACTACGGGCACTTGCTCGTCGACGAAGTTGGACCATAGCGACTCGCCGTAGTCATGGCAGCGCCAGGCACTCAGCATCAATATCAGAAATGCGAGCACTGCGGTCTTTCCAATCAACACAGGATTCTCTTGAAGGTGGAAATTCCCGTCAGGGACCTCCGACCAGATCCAGTACGCTACGGCAACCAGGACCAGATAGCCCACCACAAAGCCAACTCGTCCAATCCTGCGATCCCAGATCCGCATCGCCGCTCCCGATATGCCCACTTCTGCCGAAAATCAGGGCAGAACCAACATATACAGCCCTGTCACCAGCAGCAAGCCCAGCGAGTCATGCCTGGCCCGCGCCACCGCGCCGCGCCTGCAAGATCTTCCAGCCATTGCCCGATGGGTCGCGGAAGCCTGCGTCCACGGTGCCATAGCGTTCGATTGGTTCTTGCGTGAACTCCACGCCCGCGGCGCGGTAACGCTCGCAGGTGGCGCGGCAATCTTCGACCTCGAGCACGAGCGGCGGCATCGCGCCCTTGGCCAGCAGCGCGCGCAAGGCCTGCGCGGTGGCGGCGTCGTGCACCGGCGGACCGGGCTTGAACAGCCCGAGCTGAAAGCCGGGCTGGTCCGGGTGCTGCACCGTCAGCCAGCGGTAGTCGCCATTGCCGGCGTCGGTGTGGACGCGAAAGCCCAGCTTGCCGACATAGAAGGCCAGGGCCTCGTCCTGGTCCTGCACATAGATTCCTGCCACTTGCACGCCCTGGTTCATAACGTCTCCTTGTCTGGGGCCTTCTTTGTAGCGCCCGGCGGCCGGCGGCGCTTCTCCAAAACTGAGCTTGTCAGGTTCGGGCGTTCCGCGGCGCCCAACACGCAGGCCGGCACCTGGCGCGCGAGGCCTGCCGCTGCACGCACCTGCTCGCGTTGCTCGCCCGGCGCCAGGCCGGTGATGTCGCGGAAGATGCGCCCGAAGGTGCCCAGGCTGCGCCAGCCGGTCTGGAAGGCGATGTCGGTAATGGAAAGGTCGGTCTCGCGCAGCAGCGTGCTGGCCCGCTCGATGCGCCGCGTCAGCAGGTAGCGGTGTGGCGGCAAGCCATAGGCTTGCTTGAAGGCACGCGCGAAGTGGGCCTCGGAAACGTGGCTGATCGCGGCAAGGCGGGCGATGGTCCAGTCCTCGTGCGAGGCGGCATCCATGCGGTCCTTGGCGCGAAGCAGTCGGCGTAGCAGTTCCGGGGTTTGATTTTGCAAGGTTGGAATTCCTGCGTCCGGGTTCGTCAATGCGCGCCCACATCCTTGCATGAATCACGCCGCGCTGCTGCGCCAGCAATCGAAGTCCGGACGCATCTGCGCAGTCTTCTCACCTCGAGCCAGCATCAGCGCATGTAGGATACGAAGCAAACATTGCCCTGACCGGCTCAAGCGCAAGCACGTAAGCCAGAAGCCCGAGGACGGCGACGGCCACCACGAACATCGTCATTGCATGAAACTTCACCTTTCCGCCCCGTTCGATCCGGGTGCGGAAGAAAACCGTGGTGCCGGGGAGCGGCCACTGCCCACACCTGAGGGCGGCAATCGCGGTATACACCTGGCGCGCGGAGAACGCGATTGCCACAAGCGCAAAGAACACGATGAAGCCCCGCCACCAGACAATTTGCGCGCAGACCGGCTTTGCCGCCACAAAGTGCACAAAGCGGAGGATGCCGAACTTCAGGGCCAGGTACGCCGCGAATGCGATCAGCAGCGTCGCCGCAATGCGCAGCCGCTGCCGGGAACTGGGATGCAGGTAGTCGTCGGTCACAAGCTGGCCACCGTCAGGGCCATCAGCAACAAGGGGAAATGTGCAGTGGCATTGCGGCGCTCATGCGGGCTCAACCACTACCGCCGTGCCGTAGCACAGCACTTCCGTCAGGCCCGGCATCAGCTCGGTGGCATCGTAGCGCATGCCAACGATGGCATTGGCGGCCAGCCCGTCCGCGTGGCGGCACATCAGCTTGTAGGTCTCGGACCGGGCCTGCTCGCACAGTTCGGTATAGATGGTGATATTGCCGCCGAACAGCGACTGCAAGCCGCCGAAGAAATTGCCGACGATCGAGCGCGAGCGAACGGTAATGCCGCGGACCACGCCAAGATTTCGGGCGATGCGGTAGCCAGGCAGTTCGAGCGTGGTGGTGACCATGGTGTTTTGCATTGTGACCTCCAGTTCAGTTCTCCATGAGCGAAACGTCACGGCACTTTGATCGTGCCCAGCGAATGCCCTAGCTCGCGAACATCCTTTGCCGAGTAACGAATTTGCAAGGGCGTGTTGCCAAGCGGAGGCGATGCATTCGCGCTGCGCAGGGTCTCGGTCAGGCCGCTGGTCGTGCCATAGATCGGTGCATGGACGGTGAAGGCCACCGGCCGAGGCGGCACTTTCAACACGGCTTCGTGCAACAGGGTCGCATTGAGCAGCGCCAGCGCGGGGCCAGGGTGCATGCCATCGGGTGCGAACCACGCCGATGTCGGCAAGGCCACGCGGAGCGCCTGCAGTTTCTGCGAGACTTCGAGGTAGGGGATGCCGACTTCCCGCGCCGCGGCTGACTCTGCGGCTACCAACGCTTCCGATGCCTTGGCATTCTCCTGGTAGGTGCCGAGCAGATAGACCTCGGCGCCGGATTCACGAGCCATCGTGGCCAGGGCCCGCAGCGCGCTGCGCGATTGCGTGCAGGAATCGGGACCGAAGGCGCACATCAAGTCGCCGCCGCGCTCCTGCAGCACCACGGCGCTGTAGTGCCGCGCGGCCAAAGCACGCGCAACCGAGCCGTCGCTGACCCGCTGCGTAAGCGTGGCGCCGCCCTTGACGATCATATCGCTCGAGACGGCGATGCCGTTCGCTCCGGCAAGCGCATCGAAGACTGCCGGCGTATTGCCTACGTAGGTCAGACTGTTGCCGACGAACAGGACGGCGCGAGGCGGAGTCTTCGCACCGACTGGCCCGGACATTGCCAGCGCAAGCAGCAAGCCGAAAAGGAGGCGCAGGCGTCTTCCGGTGGCAAGGACGTTCAGTACACCCATCCTCAACCTTCCTTGAAGAAAGGGTCGGGCAGGGACGGGTTGCGCAGCTTGGCCGCCGCGCCGGCGCCGGCGACGGGTAGCCCGGTCGGATCGAGCAAGCCGATTTGGACCAAGACGTTCGCCTGGTCCCAATGGATGTGCTCGTACAAAACCCGGTCGCCCTCGAAGCCGACAATCACCACGAACGCCACCTCGACCCGCTTGCCGGTGGGCTCGACGCCCGGCAGCATCCAGTCAATCTTGCGGGTATGGGTGAAGGAGATGATCAGCTCATCGATGAGCCGCTCCTCGCCGTAAGTCCGCGAGATCGTCTCGAAGGTCACGTCGGGCGGAAAGAACTGTCCGATCAGGCGATTGGCGTAGAAGGTTCGCACGCCTTGCGGGCCCTGGCCACCGACCATGGTCGGCACGTTCACCAGATGCGGGTTCGGCGCCATGGTGGCGAGCGTCTGGTCCAGGTCGCCCGCCAGCTCGGCCTCCATATGCGCATTGAAGATGGCGTCGAGTTTCGACTGCAGGCTGGGAGACGACATGAAGGAGCCTCGCACTAGAGTTCAGATTGGCAGCTTCTCGCCGCGAACCTCGGAAGGTCAAGCTCTTTGCTGGGCCATCACACGATCGACATCCGTGACGGGTCGGTGTGCGGATAAGCGCCGCCCGCCTGGAGGAGGCTCAGCAGTTCAGCGGTGCTGGTGGACTTGGCAAGATCGCGTTCCTGTTCGGTGATGCCGACCAGGTGAAGGAAGTCCACGATTCCCGAATCGAGCGAGAAGCTGCAGGGGTAGTGGCCTGGCTTGCCAATGGCAACGTACAGCAGTTGAGAAGAGGAGTCTCCGTTGATCGGACCACCCAAGGGAACGCGCGCGCCGTAATCCAAGGCGCGCGGCTCTCCCAATCGCCCATGGACGAGCAACAGGTTGTAGGCGAGCAATCGTTGCAGTGCGGAAACGGCCCAGTCAGCCTGGGCTGGCGCTTCCAGAACGAGCTCCGTTCCAATTCCCGAGTACTCCTCCGGATCGAAGTCGGCAGGCTCAATGTCCCAAGGGTTGGAAGTTCCGGAGGTCACATACAACCAGGTCGCGCGAGCGGAGGTCGGCGCAAACTCGAAGACGCCGTGATGCAGCCAGCGAGGATCCGGATCCGCTTTCCAGTTGGCGAACAGGTCGATCCCGAGGGGAAAAATGCCCCGCTCCACCTCGCCGAATAGCTCCGGATAGATGACTTCTTCGCGCTGCGCCCAGACCGAGTCAAGATTTGCCATGGAATCTCGCAATGAAGACCTTTCAAACAGATGTCGAGGACGCGGTCATGCCGGTGCTCGTAGCGGCCGATACAGAGGCGCTATTGGAAGAACGCCGGCCCTTTCAACAGTAGCGCAATTCCAATGCCCACATGGGCAAGGCCCACCAGGATTGCGCCGATGCCGGAGAGTTCCGACCGGCCCCAGCTGCCGCGGTTGCCATTGGGAAAGTTCGTGGAGGACGAGTTCCACAGGCTGGTAAACAGGGTGATGCGCTGGGTGAAGATCGCCTTGATTCCAATGGCCACGAAAATCAGGCTGACCATCAGGATGATGAAGTGTTCCAGCATTGCGGTCCCTTGCTTGTATGCCCGGACGAGGCTGCGTCACGCAGAAGCATAGACGAAGCGGACTAGACCCATCGCCAAGGCAAGCAGGTATCCATAAGCAAAGCGGTCGAGCCGGATCGTGTCCTTGCCCCGGCGCATGCGCCAGGCACCAATGGCTGCCATCACTGCGCCGGCGGCGAGGGGAGTGGAGATCAAATTGGCCACGCGACCCAATTCCGAGTGAATGAAGGCCGAAGGGAAGAAGTAGAGGCTAAGCCAGCCAAGAAAAGCACCCAAGCCGATATAGCAGATGGCAGCGAAGATGGGGTGCATTGGCTTGGGGCGCCGGAACGGCTCGCGCAATCCATGCAGGCCAAGCTCAGCAAATATCTCGAGCACAATCTGCACAAAGAACTCCCCGAATACGTGGAGAAGCCCAGCCAGGATCTCGAAAAGTATCTCCATTACTCAGTCACTGGCGTCCGCGCGGCTGCGGTCAATGGCCACGCAGCCCGCAGCTGCTCCGGCGTGCCGTTGAATACATTGATGTCCATGTCGGGCTTGGTGCCCGGCACCGGCAGCTGCGCCTTGATCTCGCTGGAGAACTGCCACAGCGTGTAGCTGGGCCAGACGCCGGTGGGGAAGTCGCTGACCTTGGCCTTGAAGCGCGCGTACCACAGCGGCGTATTCACGAACACGCTGTTCTTGTAGCGCGCGGAGATCAGCTTGGCGCTGGAGTGGTTGGTGTACAGCACCGGGTAGCGGCCCGTGCGTTCCTTGACGCGGTTGATGAAGACGATGGCCTCGTCCACGTTCATCAGCGTGGTGGACTGCGCGTCCTCCAGGTCCAGGGCCATCAGCTCGTTGGCCTGCGGCTTGACGGTGTCAATGTAGAAGTCCGCCTGCTGCTGCGGGTTGCCCGCCACGCCCCAGTGGTACGAGCCCCACAGGTAGCCGCGCCGCAGCGCCTCTTCCTTGCGCCGCGTGTAGCCCGGATCCAGCCGCGTGGTGCCGATGGTGGCCTTGTGGATCACCGCGACCACGCGCTTCTCCGTCGCCAGCTTGTCCCAGTCAATGCTGTTGCCGTTGTAGGGGTCGATGACCAGGGCGACGGTGGGTTCTTTCCAGGGCGAGTCGAACTCGGGGGCCGAGGAGGGGGCGGCCAGGGCGGCGGCGAGCAGGAGGAGGGCAACTCGCATGGGGTTCTCCTTCTAATTCGGAAGTCCAAGGGAAGTGATCCAGGCCTTCAGCTCGGCCACACCGGCGTCCTGGCCGGCCGCTGGCGCGTAGGAGCTTCGCACGCCCATCAGGCGGCCTTCGGGAGACACCAGCATCAGCGTGGGATAGACCGTCACGCCGAGAGATTCAATGTAGTCCTGGGAATCAGGAACCACCGACGTCCGCAGCCCGCGCTTCCTGACGAACTCCGAGGCCACTGGCTCCGGATCAAACGTGACGGACACTACGTCCAGATCCTTCCGGATGCCCATCATGGCGTTGAGCGCAGGAATCTCGTGGATGCACGGAACGCACTCCGCGAAGAAGAAAGAAACCAGTGTGTAGTTCTTGCCATTCGCGAGCACGGGTAAGCGATGTGCAAGATCTCGCGTCGTGATGGGCGGAAGCAGCGTGCTTATCGGAAACTTGAGTGCTTGGGCGGTGGCTGTCGGCGCGGCCAGATCGGGCGCCCCGACGGCCTTTGCATTCAGTGTGATTACGGCGAGCGACTTGCCGGTATCAACTAGCTTGCTGAAAGAACCACCCGCCTGAACTGCGGCCAAGAATTGTCCGAAAGAAATATCCTCTCCAGCCTCTCCGACGTACCGTACGTCCTTGACACTGTCCAAGGCCATTCCGCTGCGGAACGCCTGCTCCGACATCCCTGAAAGCGGGGAGGCCTTGATCTTCGCGGGCGATTCCTGCGCCTCGGGGGCCTTGGCGCTGGGTGGCTCGTGACGCTGGCATCCGGAAACCGCCAGGGTGAGCAGGGCAAGCGAGGCGGGAAATTTCGATGGCATTACTATTCCTGTTGGGTCTGATGAGCCTACGGGGTCGAAACAGGATTCCGGGCGCATGCCCGGACCAACTGTCAGGATCTAGGGCGCTTCCGGCGCCGGCACAATCTGTGCTTCCTTCAACACCGAAAGGTGGGTCTGGAAGTAGTACTTGTTGCGAAGGCTTCCGTTGACAGAAGACACCCGAGGCTTTCCAAAGATGATCGTCACTCTTGTCGCCGTGCCGGTGACCAGGATCTGCTTGCCGATGAAGTAGCGCTTCAGATCCTTGCCGAATTTCGCCTCAAGTTCTGGAATCGCCGAGGGTTCAAGCACGACCGTGAGGTTTCGCTGGTCGCGATAATCCAGTTCCGAGTTGAGGAAGATCTGGTTGCGCCGTTTGTCTTCGCCAGAAGCCTTGACCGTGACCAGGAAGGTCCCCTGGATCCCATGATCCGGAGCAACGGCTGCCGCCATCTGGACGGCTTCAGCCGGAGAGATGGGCGGAAGTACGGCTGTCTGCGCAAACGTCGAGGCGCTCGCTGCGAGGAGCACAAGAATGGGGGCGATGAGGGATGGTTTCATTCAATAGTCTCAGGGAGATCAAGGTGGAAAATGGCAAGCTAGGACGTTGCGTGCATAGAGCACCTAACGCCGGAACTAATGGTAGAAGAAATCAGAACTATCCGGTTCGCTGGAATGAGTAGTCAGGCGCGTACGCACATCGCTCACTCGATAACGATGGACTTCTCCGTCAATAGCCAGGGGGTCATGAGTTAATTTGATTGTCCATTTCCCACGCTTCGTAGAATCTCCAGGCGGCAGCGACTTGAATGAAACGTCAGCCTTTACAGGCTTGAACCCAGCTTTGAAGTTGCTTCTCTGCGTAAGCATTGATTTGATTGCGGAGAAATATATTTCTTTCATTGATGTCGAACTCAAGCCTGAGATTGCCAGAGCGAACGAGTTGCTTGCAGTAATAAGACCCGACAAGTTCTAAACAATGTCCGATGTACCAGTCAGCGGGTGGTGAGCCATCTGCATTGACCGGAGGAGGGAATCTGACCATGTGCCACATGAAAGATGGCCTTGTTGTCTGTGCGTAGATCCTTGTAAATCCAGTCCGCTTATCCGTTTCAATGAAGCTCTCCTCACCGGAAGCGTGAATATCCCATGCTTGTTGTGCCAAGTCTGCTCTTGTGGAGCTTGGTCCCATAACCAAGCCGTCGAGATCATGCATGACGGCCGGGTTGTACCTGTTGGAGTGGCTAAGTACGTAATTTGGTATGGCCGTTTTCACTACCTTTGCTGGGATATAGATCAAAGTTTCATCCCCGTCGGGGATGTTCTGTCCAACGTTCGTCATTAGCCAGGTTGTGAGATCAAACTCTGGCCGATAAGCACGCGGGTAGCAAAGCTTGTTGCCGCCAATAACGACTCGCTCCGACTGGCTGCAGCCGACACAAAGTGCGATGGCGCCAAATACAAACGCGCGAAAAACTTTCATGTAACGGCTAACGATCGAGTTGAGGTGAGCGGTGGGCTGGCGCCCAGGTCGCCACCGCAAACTGGGTGACAGGACGCCGCGCCCGCTTGAATGAGGCGTTAGAGGCCATGGCCGTCGATTGGCAGCATGAAGTCCGCTACTGACACCAGGATGATCTCCGGGAAGTGCTCGGCTATGGCCTGCTCCATTTGTTGTCCTGCAGAGGCATCGACCGGTCCCAAAGAGAACGCGTCACGACGAGCCTGTGCGCTAGGCCATTGCGCATAGCTGTACCAAATGCCATCGGGTCCGCGGTGCAAGCGCGACCCCAAAGACCCTCGGTTTGCCCGGAGAAGTTCCGACACGCGCGACCATCCCTCGATAAAGGATGTCTCAGATCCGGGATGCAGGCGCCACCTATACAGCACCGCAAACCCGAGACTGGTTGGAGTAGAACTTGCCGTCATGATTGGTATAGCGTCTGACGCCTGAAGTTAGCGGCCTTTGTTTGAAGCGAGTCTACACCCGGCGGGAGAGTTCCTACGCAAAAGTGGACACCCTGCAGTTAGGTACATAGGGCTTCGAA